>NZ_CP137850.1:0-600000 GCF_033546915.1 Mycoplasmopsis verecunda | reverse complement strand
CATCATAATGTCTTTTACCAATAATATTTACATCGACTGTTGCTGAAGTTGATTCTAATGGATCAAAAGCTGGATAAATATTTTTAGCTACCACATCACGAGAAAGAACAAGGGAACCATTTAAGTGGTTAAAGACTGCTAAAGCTGATGGATCTGATAAATCATCCATTGGTAAGAACACAGTTTGGAATGAAGTAATAGAACCATTTTCATTTGAGAATAATCTATTTTCTACTGAAGAAATTTCGGTATTTAATGTTGCTTGATATCCACCAAGTGATGGTTTTTTATCAAGTGAAGCTGAAATTTCGTTTCCGGCTTGTAAGAAACGGAATATATTATCAATAAATAATAAAACATTTTCTTTTTCACTATCTCTTAAATATTCAGCTGCTGTAATTCCGACAGGAACTATACTCATTCTAGCTCCAGCACTTTCGTTCATTTTAGAAATAAACATTATTGAGTTTTTCATTAAATCAGATTTAGTTAAATCATCATATAGTTCTACACCTTCTCTAGAACGCTCTCCTGCACCGATGAAAATTGATGAAGTATTTTTAGCTTTCTTAGATAGGTTGAAAATGATTTCTTTCATTAAAACTGTTTTACCAACTCCAGCTCCTCCGAAGATTCCGATTTTTGAACCTTTTAAGATAGGAATAAAGAAGTCAATAGCTTTAATACCTGTTTCTAGTATTTCTGGTTTAAATTCAAAATCATGGTTTGCAATAATTGTTGAATCCATTTCAACTGTTTTGAATTTTGTGTCAGGATTATTTAATGAATTCCCCATTACATCAAAGATATTATTTTTAGCACTATTACCTACTGGTACCATAAATGGTTTTTTACTATCAATGAATTCTTCATTTATAGTAACAGGCTTATTAGATTGAATAATAACTGCATAGACAACATTTTCATTAATTATTTTTTTAACTAATAAATGAGTATCGTTTTGTGTTGATGAAAGAATGTTATTTATTTTAGGTAATTCATCATTTGTAAATTTCAACTCTATAACATCTGTTCAAATTTTCGTTACTGTACCTTTATTCATTATTTATCTCCTATTTTGTGATCGATTGATTTTAGCATTCTTTCATCTAAAGCAATAAATTGTTGTGTTGTATTAACTTTTCAATCTAAGTTTTTATAGCTAGCATATTGTGCTAAAGCAAATGCGAAGAATTCTTTTGCCATTTTATCATCGTATGGTAAATTGTTTAACATTCTGTTTAATGTATCTTTAGCAATTTCGTTTTGCTCACATAATTCTTCAATGAATTTTAATCCTTTTGGAATGTTTGTAACATTTTGTAAGATTCCTCATGAAATCAATTTAGCTGTTAAAAACATGATTGATTCAGAATAAATTGAAACTCCTTTTTGAATAAACATTTGTTCAACTAATGAACCATTTTTTAATAATGAAGAAGTTTCATCATTTAAATCATATTTCAATGATGCGAGCTTAATTTGTCTTTTATAAGCTTTATAAATTTTTGATATTTTTCCTGATACCTTAGCGATATAAGGTTTTTGTACAGCTCCACCAATACGAGAAACTGATAGATCGATATCAATCGCAGGCAATTTACCCTGTGCAAATAAATCGGTGTTCATTACAATTTGACCATCAGTGATTGAAATATCATTTGAAGCAACTAATGATGTAATATCATTTTCAACACTTTGCAAGATTGGTAAAGCAGTAATTGATTTTCTACCTTTAAATTTACCGCTGCGTTCAAGTAATCTAGCATGTGCAAAGAACATATCTCCTGGAAAAGCTTCCTTACCAACTGGTTTATTAGTTAGGAGAGCAATTTCACGATAGATATTAGCGTGTGATGTTAAATCGTCAAATACAATTAAAACATCATTATCGTGAGATAAGTTTTCAGCATGTGCCATTGCGATATAAGGGGCTAAATATTGATCATAAGGTTGCTCAGCTGAAGCATTAATAATAATGGTGTAATCTAAAGCATCATTATCATATAAGGTTTTGTATACTGAAGCAATATCAGCTTGTTGTTTTCCGATTCCTACATAAATACATTTAACATTTTTATTCTTTTGATTAATAATAGTATTTAAAGCAAGGAATGTTTTACCAGTTTTACGGTCTCCAATTATTAATTCTCTTTGACCTTTTCCAATTGGAATTAATAAGTCAATTGACATATAACCAGTATTTAATTGTTGTTCTAATGGCTGATATGATAATAAATCATTTGGTTTATTAAATGCTAATGATGTATATGATAATTTAATATCAGAATCCTTTACATTAGCTGGGAAAAGAACTTGTCCTTTAATATCAATAATTTTCCCAAAGTAACGAAGTGATGTTTGGATTTTATCTTCACTAGTAAAAGGAATAACACTTTGTCCAACTAAGAAATCACCAACTTTACCTTCAGCTAATAAATATGCTTTACCCTCGGTGGCTGAAATTAAAATTAGATTAAGTTCTTCATTTGAGTCAAGTTTAAATACTTGATTTTGAAAATATGGATATTTACCTGATACCTCGACAACATAGTCAAATATACCTGAAATTTTTGGATATATAGTTTTACTCATTATAGACCTCCGAGTCCTATTGTAAATAGAATAATAGCTAAAATTAAGAATAGCGAAGCTAATGATCCTAATAATATAATTTTTGTTTTAGTGTTTTTTATCTTGTATTTTTTATTTGTTAATGTTAATGTAGAACCAGCTAAACTTAATAGAATAAATAATCCTAATGAAATACCTGCAAATGTATATAACAATGTTTTATTCGCGGCTGGCTGAGTATAAGGAATTTGTGGCATTGCAAAGATTGAATCTCTTAATTGTGTAATTTGTTGTTTATAATCAGCCGAATTTGCAAGTGGTTGTTGATTTAGAATAATGTATAAATCTCTAAAAGTTTTATTAATTCTTTGAGTTAAATTCGTATATTCTTGATATTGTGAATACAAGTCAAATGAATTATTAATAGCTAAACCTTTTAAAAATGAGATATCATCGTTTAAAACATCTAACCCTTGATTAATTCAATCGAGTCCAAAATAATTAACTTTGTAATATTCATTTAGCACTAAGATATTAGCTTTAACAATATCTAGTTTATTTTTGAGTCCTTGAACTATTAAATTGTAAGTATTAACAAAAGCATTTGGTAATAGAGCAAAGTAATAAACATTATTAATTAAAGTATTTTTTAAAGTTGATAATATAAAATAATTAATTTTTTCGCCAAAAGTTGAATCTAAATTATCTTCTAATTTTATTGAGCTAACTGATGATCCATAAGTTGCAATAATTTCATTTAAATCTTTTAAATATTGCGCTTGGAATGAGTTTCTTACAGCTCTTGAAATCATATTAAATAGCACATTAGCAAGTTCTTGATCGACTAATTGTTGGTAATCAATTTTAGCCATAACACCCATAGCATTATATAGTTGAATAAAAATGTTTTTAATTAAATTATAAGCTGCTTGAGTTGCAAGAGTATCTTGCTTACTTGGCAAAACATTTACTTCGTAGCTATAAGTACGAATATTATTTGTAGCTATTTGGTCTTGTATTTTAACATCAGCAATTAATTTATCTTTAACTAATTTAAGTTCTGTAACTGAATATTTATATCTAGTATTAATTGAGTTATAGAAGAAGAAATAATTATCGGAATTTTTGTTTGGATTTTTATTAAATTTATTAATAAAGTTTTGTTTTGCTCCAGCACTAGTTAAAGAAGTATATGTATCAAATACAGTAGAAGAAATAATTGGATTTAATGAAGGGATATTTTCAATTTCATTATTAGAAATAGCTGGATCTACTACTTGTGGTAATGGCGGAATTATAGGTGATGGTGGTTTGTCTTGGCTATCATCTTCTTTTGAGTTCTGTGATAAGTCAAACATTAGAAATCTTTGACTAAATTTTGATTTAATGTAATCATCTCATGAAGAATATCCTTTTGGATTATTAAGGTTAAAATCTCCATTAGAATTAAATGTTATAGAAGTATCTTCAAAAGTTGGGATATCATCATCATTATCAAAAATATCTGTAAATTCACCTTGCAAGTTTTTAAAATAATCATCAATTTTTGCTGTGAATTGATCTTTGGTTAATGTATTAGTCAACACTTCACTGGTATATTCTTTTAAATCGCTTATTTGTTCAGGTACTAATGGTAAGTTTAGATAAGGATTTTGTGCATTAGTATCAGAATTTATTAATACTTGCTGAAATGATTGAGAATCAAAATTAAGCACCATACTTTTAAATGATTTAGAAGTAGCTAGAATTTCTGGATAAAACATAAAGAATCCGTTATCTCTTGGGTTAGCTATAATAGCTGCTTTATTTTTTTCAAGATAAGTAGCTACTTTTTTAATGTACATACCTTTTAAGATATCTGCAGCTTCTTTAGCTGAATCAGATAAATAGGAATTAGCCTCATTATGTAAATCTAAAATACCTTGATCAATTATTTTACCTAATTGCTCGCTTTGAATATTATCTTTAATGCCTTTAAATTGGTCAAATTCAGGAGAAATATTATTATTTTCACCACTATCACCATTGTTATTATTATTAGTTGAATCTGAAGTTGTAGAAGCAGACATTAATGCAAATGGAACAGTTGTGGTAACTGGACCAAGCAATAATCACTTACTTATTTTTCGCATGATGTCTCCTCTTTGTTTAGATTAAATAATACAATGGCTTTATTAATAAATATTTCATTTCTTAATTTATAAATTTCTATTTTATCTATGTTGCTAACATTAAGTTGCTCGCAAGCATTAAGGTATTTTAATCTTTCTTCTTGTTGTCTAAGAAGTTTTTCAGTTTGAATGATAAATTCATTAGTTTTAGCAACTTGCCTGTATTTTCTACATGCTCCACGATATGAAATTTTAATTTCATCATTTAAATATGTAATAAAAGCATTATCTAGTATGTAATATATATTGTTATCATCTTCTAGTTTAATTTTGATAAAAACTTTATTAAAACTTCCAACAGAATTTGATTTAATGTTATCTCATTTGTCTTGTAAATTAATATTTAAAGCTAAGTTAGAAATATATAGTGTGCTTTGAGAATTTTGCGAAGCTAAAATGCATTTAATTTTATTCATGACTAGCTCCTTTAGAATTCTCGTGTAATAAGTCTTTTTTCTTAGAAAGAATTGAAGTTTGTTCCACTTCTAATTCACGTTTAGCACGAAGAACTTCTAATTTATATCTCTTCTGTTTCTTCTCTAGATCATTAATTTTTTGATTCAAGGATACAAGTGAGTATTTTTGATAAATCAAGTTAGATTCACTAAGTAATGCTAAACACATATAGGTTAAATATGATTTAAATTCAGCTTGAACAAAGTTTTCAACATCTGGATAAATATGCTTATTGTCTAAATCTAAATATTGTGTATTCTTTTGATAAACATCTAACTCGAAGTTTAAATCATTTAATGGAACAATATTTAGACTTAATTCTTTGGTTTTAGCAGAGTTAAGTACAAATTTAATGTTGTAAAATCCATTTGCTTCAAGATAAGCCAGTAAGTAATCTGGCAAAATATCTGTTAAAGCAAGCACATCATTAAATTCACTTTCAAATATGACTGAATATTGATTTTGTGTAGCAAAATTAATAGCTCTTTTTCCGATACAAATAAACAAGTCATGTTTATTAACATTATTAGCTAAATAATCTTCATATTTTTTATATGAGTTAGTTTCGTATTTTTCTTCTTCGGTAACATAAATTCAAATAGTTTTATTTGAGTTTGTTTTTTTGTTTAAAAGTTTTGTAAAGATTCAATAATATTGATTATTTACTGGTTGAATTAAAGGGTTTGATAATGAATAATTATTAGCTAAGTAATCAATAAATAGTTTTGATTGATTAGCTTTTTGAAAATAACTCCCAATTTGTTGTGATAGTCTTAATATATTGATTAAGACCATGTTTTTTTGTGATTCAACAATTTTTAGAATTTTTTCAAGAGATTGCGCTTTTTGCTTAATTTTCTTGATTTGCATAATTTGTTATCCCTGGATTAAAGAAGATATTAAACACCCTTAAATCAGCATTATATTTAATAATAATATTTGGAATGATTTCAACAGCTTTCTTATCTAAAACTAGATATTTAGTTAAGAAATCATTATAAAGATTTAGTATTTTATCAGTTGCTAAATCATTAGATATTTTTCAGCTTAATACATTAACATTAGTATCAATATTTTTATTTAAGGTAGGAACTAGATTAGTTAAACTAAATCTAGGATTAATAGTTCAACTAAGAGTAAAATCACGATACGCAATTTGATCTTTATTAGATACAAAAGCATCTCTGCGACCAACTAGTTCAATTCATTGTGCATTATTTTTACTAATGTTATTTATGATAAGAAATTGATTAGTAAAGGCTTCATAAGAAATGAAATCAGCACTATTTTTAGTTTCGTAAAAATCTTTAGCAATAACGTCAAAATAAGCTTGTTGATCATTACTGATTGATTTATTTTTATTTGGATGAAATATTTTGCATAAGATATTAGATTTCATTTCTAACTCCTTTGTTTTTATTAAATTTATAAATAATATATGTTGCTCTTGTTCAAATATAACCTTGATAAATAATTTGTAATAAACAAGCGACAGCTGGAATAATAATAAATGTATCAACTAGAGTAAATTTAAATGGAATTGAAGCGGTTAAATTATTTCCAGCAGATTGTAATTGTGCATCTAAAACAGCGAAGAATATTGCAATAGTTAAAGATGATAACATAACAATTAATGTATATCTTGAAATATATGAAACTTTATAATTTAGTAATCTTCACAATATCATTAAAGATAATAATGAAAATACTATTATCATAACTACCATATAGTTATTAAATTTATCCACATTTAACATTCTTATCACAAGTAGTGATATTAAGTAAATCATACTTATAATTATTAATCCAAATCCACGAGTGGCTTTATTAAAGTTTTTAATCGTTGGATTTTTCAAAATAAAGTAAATAGGAATTAATAGAACAAAAGCTATTACTAAGGTAGTTGCTCATAAAACATGAGCTGGTTTTCTATCCAATAATGGTCCATCATTAAGTTTCATCATAAATACATTAATAAACATTCATAATGTAAATATTAATAATACTCAAAATGAGAAGCTAAAATATTGTTTAGATAAAGCTTTAACATCTTTTTTATCTTTATTTAAGATAAATAAATTAGCTATTTTACATACTAAATATAATGTGAATAATGTACTCCATACAATTAGCAATAAGATTGCAATCAAAATATTATTAACAAATAAGTCTCTAAATCATACTTTTAATAAATTAGCTGATGTAAATAAGCTTTCAGCAGTATTTCCTAGAATGAATACTAATAGTAAGACACATCCAGATATTAATAGTAATATTTTTGAAATATTAGCAATAATGAAGTTTCAAGTATATGTTTGTGTAATGCTATAAACTTTTCTTACATACAATAAGTAATAAATATCAAATCCTATATTTATTAACATCAATAAAGTAAACGGAATTGTATTAATTAATATTCTATTTATCGAATTCTCTTCAGTAATTTGATTATTAAACAATAAGATAACTGAAAGAATTGATATTCCTAAGTAACTTATTGTTCATGGTAAGTACTTCGCAAAACTTAATGTAGTTTTAGTACTGTTGCGATACATCCAAAAAACCGAAAGAATCATTGGAACAAGTAGTATGACAAAGTTATATATAACTATAAAATTATGTCCTTGTAAATCAGGAGTGGAAACATCGAGAAACTTATCAATTGGCATGAAAGCTTTTGGTGTTTCTAATCCTGTATTTTTAATTTCTCATCCTAATACATTAGATAAAGAGAATAAAGTTAATAAGACAAGAATGCCAAGTAAGATATAACTAAAAACATTTTGTCAGAAGAATAAAGTATTCTGTTTAAGATATTTTTTCATTTTAGTTATTTCCTTCCTTAACAATTATTTTATTTCCAAATTTTGAGCCAAATTGACCCCAAGCTTGTGAATTTTGTATTAATTGTTTAACTTCTAATGAATCCACTACTAAAGTATCTAATGAAGCACTTCCTGCTTCAAGTAATCCATATAAGTGAATTCCATAATTATCACCGATATCGTTTGCTTTACCGGTTAAATGTAAAATATGTGTTGTTGGATTATCAAAATACATCTTAGCTCTATCAGGACCTTGAACAACTAGAGAACCAAATTGTCCTGATACAATTTCGCCAATTGGTAAACTAAATTCCTCACCATCAGCATGAAGAGTTAATTTTCTAAATACTCTTTCATATAATGGAATACCTTTTAATGATTTAAGATTATGGTTTAGGGATAAATCAATTCCAGTTGGATAACCACCTGCTCCAAAATTACCGTTAAATATTTTTCATGAAGCTTTGGTTTTTAATGCTATTTCAAATCCATCTTGTATATCTTTGAAATTACTATGTTTTGCGGGACGAATTGTATTGAAGTAAATTGAAGCGGCTCTTTGACCTTTTGCTGTATCTTCTCATGATTCTAATGTTCCGCCTTCAAATGAAACAAACTTGGTATTTTTAAGTCCAACTGGATCAATACCTCAATCAAGCCTATCATTTCTCTTGTCAATATTCGGAATAGTTGTATATATACCAACCTCATCAAGTTTTAAGTTTTCTAATCCGGCAATAGCAGTTGTGTCTCTTGAAGCAAAGAATAAGTTAACTACTTTTACTGAAGAAGGTAATTGTGATAATAAGTTTCTAAGTGATTCGTTTTTATCGCTATATCCGATTTTATCTACTCTAACCATTGTAATATCTGGGTGAGCTTTAAGTACTTGTAAGAATTTATCATATCCATTTTTGTTAGATGCATCAACCACCAACATCTTTTGACTTGGTTTATCTTTGGTGTAATTATCTTTTCCATCGGGTGAATATTGATATATTCTTAAACCATCATCAAGACTAACTTTTTGTCCTGTTTTAGGATCAATTTGTGTTTTACCTCTTTGAGATTCAGGAGTTAGTTCTTTGTAAGAACCAGAAATATCAAATTTCTTTCATCCAATGTAATCACCATCTAATATACCGCTAGGTTGTCTATTGTATTTACCATCATTTCCAAGAACTCTATTTTTATTATTTTGAATATTGCTTTGCACAACTGGATTGTATTTATCATCCATATAATCAAATTTGATTGTTACATCATATCCAAATGTATTACCTGTGACTTCAAATACAGGAATTCTACCAGCTTGCAATTCTTGTTGCATAATATTTTCAGCAGCAGCAATTTGAGCTTTAACAATTTGTCTAATTTGTTCTTTAGGAATTAAAGGTCTGCCAGGCATTGAAATTTGTCCATTTAAATATTTAGCAAATACTTCAAGTAAATCAGGGTTCTTTTCATAAACTTCTTTAAATACATCTTTTAAATCATCAGCTGTAAGATCTTTATTTGAATTAATTAATTTATCATAATTCTTAACTCTTGCAGTTACATCTTTAACTACTTCAGCAGGAACTCTTCCTTTTGGAACTTCAGGAAGATCTTCGGATTTAGTTGGAATATTTAAATTATTAACATCAACTGGTTTACCTTGTTTTTTGTCAATTATTTCTTGAACTTGTTTTTCTTCTTCAGGAGTTAAATTAGGTTTAGTAACTAAAGGTTTTTTAACAGGTTCAATTGGTGTAATTTGGTAAACACGCTCATTATTTTGCGGAACAATATTAGCTTCAGATGGATTAACTAATTTATATCCAGCTGGTATAAATTGAATAATATTAGGAATTGAATCATCATAGTATGTACCACTAACTTCTTTAATGATTTTTCCATCATATTTAAATATTAGTTTATATGTATATTCAACTTTATCTTTAGCAACTTGAATATAATTCGTTTTTCCTCTAACAATTATTGGTTGAGTTGTGACATGATATCCGTTTGGTACAAGTTTTTCTCAATCAATAGGTTTAGTGTCATCTGATGTTGTCGTTATTTCAACTGGACTTCCTATTTGATTTCCATTATCTTGGAATATTATTGTTGTTTTAATGGTTTGGATTTCTTTTTGAATTTGAATTACATTTTCTTGGCCTAACTTGATAGAAATAGTTTTATTAACTAATTTGTATCCATTAGGAATTAATGATTCAACTTGTTGAATAGAAATTGTGCCATCAGCTGTTGTAGTAATTGATTGAATTAATCCTACTTGTTGATTTCCGTCTACATTAACAAATTTAAATGTGGTTACTATATTTTTCTTTACAACATTAATTTCGTAAGTGGTATCTTCAATAGGAACAATTAATTTTTGATTTGAGGAAGAATCAATTTCATAACCGCTTGGTAAAAATTGTGATGAACCTAAATCAATATCAGTTCCTTTTTCTCCGGTTACTGTTCTTGTATCTACAGCTCTACCTTGTCATTTATAAATAATTGTGGCAGTAGCTGTTACAGATATTTTTTCTACTGAAATATTATTAATTTGTCCAACATTAATTTTAATTTTATCTATATCTTCAACTGTTTTATATCCTTGTGGAATTCAGTCTTGAGAAAATTGTAGTGTTTCATCATCATAACTTTGAATAGTTAAAGGTTGTCCAATATTTTGGCCATTAGTAGAATCAATGAATCTAATAGTGGTGCTAACTAATTTCTTGATTTTAGTTACATAAATTGTATTAACTTCTCCTACTTTGATTTCCAAATTATCTTGTCCATCAGCTAATTGATAGTTTTCAGGCAAGTAATCTTGATATTTAATAACTGCATCATCTTGAGTAGTGACTTTTTGCTGACTGATTATAACATTTGCTCCATTTTGCTTTTCGACAAAGTTTAATGTTGTGGTAACTGATTTAGGAATTTTAACAACTTGTATTTCAAATGTATTACTGCTTGCTGTAACTGTTTCAGATTGTCCTTCTGCTAGTTTATAATCTTCTGGTACATATCTAAGAATATTAACAACATCATTTTCACTTGCTTCTACTTTAACTAAATCTCCAATTTGAGTACCATTAGCTACGAATTTCAAATTAAAGGTAACTTTATTAATAATTTTTTTAACATTGTATCTATTTGTGTAACCAACTAGATATGTTTGAGTTTGACTATCCACAAAGGTATATCCTTTAGGAAGTATGGCAGAAATATCAAAATTTGAATCTAATTCATCATTATTCTTTTCAACAGTTTCAATTTCAACTTGTTGTCCATCATCCCCTTGTGTGTAGAACACGAATGTTGTTTTATTAATAGATTTAATTTCTGGAACAATATAAATATTATTTTCGGCACCCAATGAAGCTGTAATTTCACCATTTTCACTATAACGAGATTGGTCAAAATTATATCCGTTAGGAATTAAATTTTGAATTTGCATTTGCAATACATTATTATCAGAAGTATATAATTCAACTTTTTTAATTGTTTTTCCTGTGGAAGAAACAACGAAATTAAGCACAGTTTTTACTGTAGACTGATCATTATCATCTTTTTTACCACTATCTGTATTAGCATCAGAGCTAGAAGCTTGCTGTGGAACTAGTTTAATGGATACATTTGTTAAATTAGCTTTATTAATATCACTATGTGTATAGTTATAATCACCATTTTGTTTATTAATGACACCAAAGGCAATACCAAAAGATGATGCAGATAAAATACCCACACCTCCTAGGATTAATGCTGCTTTTAGTATTCTATTTCTTCTTGCTTTTATCATAAAATAATTGTTTTATACATCCCTTTATATAACTAAGTTTTGATATTAATAATTATAATTCTTTTATTGCCTTGTAAAAAAAAAAAAAAAAACTAAAATGAGCGAAAAATACCTTAAAAAATGGTACTTTTTGAACTTTTTAGTTTTCTTAGATTTCACTAATTTTGCATATGTAAAATAAAGTAATTATTACATTTACTTATTAGTGTTTTCATCTGTATAATAACATGCAAAAACACGAGCTTTTTCTATTATTAAGTTATCTAAATTTTTTGGTGGATTTTCGTAAATAACTTTAATATTATTATTAGCAGCTAAATTAATTATACTAATGCAATCAAAGTATACTCTAGTGCTATTTAGATGTTTTGTGATTTTTTCTCCAATAACAATTGCTTTTAGCTTAGTGTCATTAATAATATTAATTAAAGCTTTATCAATTTCATCTATATATAGAGCTGTAGGTATTGAATCTCTGAAGTTTTCATCAATTTTTTTCTTTAAATTTAAGTGATCAAAGACATTATTATACGCATATATTAAACAAATTGGAGTATCTTTAGTATTTTGCAATTCTTTATTAAGATACACTTCTTGTGAAATTTTAACTAGTAGATTTTGATTATTTTTATCAGTAGTTTTTTCTACATATTGATATCAATATTTTTCGTATTCATAATTTAAAATAGGGATATTTCTAAAAAATGTATTTCAATTATTATCAGTTACATCATATGAGTCATTTGATACTGAAGCAACAGTTAAATTAGATGGTTTATATGATTGATAATTACGAATTGGGAAATAATCAATATGCATATTATTTAAATCTTTATTTAATAAAGAGTTTTCGTTTCGATAACGAATTAATTGATTATTAAATTCTTTAAATTCCTTAGTATTAATGAAATCAAGAGATAAATTTATATATTTATCTGAATTTTTGCAATCGTTCAATATATTAAATAATGAATATGAAATTTTAGCTATTAGCATTTCTCTAGCATATTCAGTTGATAATCTAGTATTTTTAAAAATAGTAGCAGCTATAAAACATTTATTATAGTTTATACCAACATTAATTTCTTTAATTTTGGTTAAGTAGTTATTATATGTATATTTATTTTTATCTTTTAGAACAATAAATAAGAAGCCATTTTGTTTAAAAATAGGTGTGTTTTTTCAATTTAAATCAAAAGATTCAAATAATTGTTCAAGAAAATCAGTTTCAATATGTCGATTAATATAATATGGTTTAAGTGCAAATGCAATAATAATATTATTTTCATTCTTAAAAGGTACTTCAAAGAAATTATTTTCTTCGACAGATATTTTCTTGATTAAAGCAGGATTTTGTTTAGTTCTTTTTCAAGTAATACTACAATTATATTCACCATTATCCATCGGATAAATTTTTAATATAAAATTATTTTCTGCATTTGAAATCTTGTCATAATAATGAATTAATTTTTCAAAAGGAGATAGTAATCCTTTCAATGATTTTTCATTAAATTTAAATGAAATTCTTTGTTTTCTTTTATTACCCTCGTCAATAAATTGTTTAATATATGCTGAAGATTCAGGATCAATAATGTTTAAAAATGAATCTTGCGGAATAAAAGTAAATTCCTTGAATTTAAGTTTTTTAGCATCGAAAACAGTAGAGAAAACATAATTTTTTTCACTTAATCTTAACACTCTTTTATTAGCTGGATCTAAACGAAAAAGAATTATTCCAGATGAAGAACGAGCATAAAAGTAATATAGAACAGCAAAGAATAAAATTGTAAGGAAAATAATAGCAACAAAAACACCTATTACTACTCCAATAATAGATGAAATAGCCATTATTTAGAAATCACCTTTATAGATGGATGATTCTTATTAAGTGTTCTTGTTTTCTTATCTTTAATAAATTCCACTACAATTTCACTCGGAGTTACATCAACAACTTCTCCATCACCAAACATAATATGGCTAATAATATCACCAACCAGAATTTGGCTATTTGAAACATTATCTTCTTCATCATTAAAATTACTAATATATCCATTTTTTGAGCTAATAATTGTTTCATGAATATCTAGTCCCATTTCAGTTATAAATCGAGATGGTTTTTTATCAATATCAGTTCCAATAATTTTTCCACGTGAATCCGAAAGAAAAAGTTTACTTCTAGCACGAGTGGCGGCTACATAAGCTAAACGTCTTTCATCTTCTAGTGTATTTGAATATCTACCTTTTGCGGAAAATTTATTTCCATTATTATCTAATGAACGTCTATTAGGGAAAATTCCTTCAGAAAGACCGACAAGGAAAATATTATCAAATTCTAGTCCTTTTGCTGAGTGAATCGTCATTAAAGATACATAGTTAGGAACATTATCATATTCATCAGAAACTGACATTAATGAAACCATATTTAAGTAGTCGGTTACAGTTTTATCTTTGTTTTTTTCTTCTCAGTTAGCAATTGAATTAATCAATTCTTTAACATTATCTTCTGCTGAACCACGAAGGTTTTCATTCAAAGCAATATGGTCAAAGTATTTAATATCTTCTAAGAATTTAGCTAATGTAACAGAAATTTTGTTATTTTGTAATGCTTTAGCATATTTAATAACTAATACCATGAACGGATAGATAGATTCCTTAATTTTTGATGCAGGAATTGGTAATGTTTTAATATCTTCATGTAATGTTCTAAATAGAGATTTGCCTTGTTTTTTAGCATATTCTTTTAATTTACCTAATGTGACATCACCAATACCGCGATTAGGAACATTAATGATACGCTCTAAAGCAATATCTTTTTGTTCAGCTATAACTCTTAAGAAAGCTAAAGCATCTTTAACCTCTGAACGTTCGAAGAATTTAGTTCCATTGAAAATCTTGTGATTGATATTTTCTTCAATTAGAGCTTCTTCAAATGGACGAGAATAATAATTAGAACGGTATAAAATAGCCATTCCTTTTAATTGATTTTTTTGCTTTTTAAGTTCATTTATTTTTTGAATAACTCATCTAGCTTCTGCTTCTGGAGAAAATCCATGATAGAATTCAACGTCATCACCTTCTTCGTTTGAAGTAACTAAATCTTTATGTAATCTATTAGTATTTTGAGAAATAAGTTTGTTAGCTGAGTCTAAAATTTTTTGTGTTGACCGATAGTTAATATCTAGCACAATTGTTTTTGCATCTTTGAATTCTTTATCAAAATTTAAAATTAAATTAACATCAGCTCCACGTCAGTTATAAATAGTTTGGTCAGGATCACCTACTATTGTAAAGTGAGTATTTGGACCTATAATTAGTTTAATTAATTCGTATTGTAAGTGAGAAGTATCTTGAAACTCATCAACTAAAATGTATTCAAATTGTTTTTGATAAATTGCAGTAATTTCAGGATGTGTTTCTAGCAGCATTTTAGCTAAAATTACAAGGTCATCAAAATCCAGAGAACCTTTTGCAGTAAGTTCATTTAAATATTCTTGATACACATCAGCAATAATTTTTGAATGACCTTCACGTTGTAGTTCTTCGCAAAGATCGTTGTAATTTAATTCCATATTTTTAGCATATGAAATATACTCAATCATAGTTTTATAGCTTATATCATGTGATGAAATATCTAATTTTCTATAAATATTACCTAATATTTGATTTTTATCAGGTTCATCAATGATTAAAAAATCGTTATGATAGCCAAGTAATCTAATATGTTTTCTTAAAAATTCTGCACAGAAAGAGTGGAAGGTAGAAATTTTTAATTCATTTTTGAGACTTTTATCAGTATACTGGATTACTCTTTGCTTCATTTCATTTGCTGCTTTATTGGTGAATGTTACAGCTAAAATGTTTTTAGGTCTAACACCTAAATCATTAATTAAATAAGCAATTTTACGAGTTAAAACTCTGGTTTTACCAGAACCAGCTCCTGCAATTATACGAAGTGGTGAATCAAAATATTTAACAGCTTCACGTTGTTTTTTATTTAAGTCACTTAGTAAATCTACTTTAATTAAATCCATATTATTCTCCTTCTTGTTCTTTAAAATATTTAAATGTTCTTTCTGTGTAGTAATAAGGAATTAGAATAACATCTTTTGAAGATATTTTTTCTAATAATTTATCTTCTACAATACGAGAATTAAATGCAATATCAATAATGGTTAATTTTTTCTTAGAAAAGATCAATATCACATAATCGAGTGTGTGTAATAAAAATCAAGTCCCCATTAATGCAGTAATAATAGCAGTGACAACTTGAATTTTATAATCAAGGTTTTTAACATTATCTGTATGATTTCGCAAATTTGATAAATCTGTTGCTGATGTAGCTGATAATATAATAATAAAATTAATTGTCACAAATAAGCAACCAAACATATTCCGCTTGAAAATTAAGGAATAATGAAAAGTTTTATCTTTTGAGGAAATTAATTTGAGATTAAAAACAAACATCCCAATTGTTTTTCCTCTTCATAAAAGTGGAAAAACAATATAGTAACAATTCATTCATATAGTTATTAATGAAATAGAAGCATAATAATAACCTGTTGATGTTTGCTGTGTAATTAATGTTGGTTTAACTGTAAAAAATATCGCTAAAGCAAAAGCAAAAAAGATAACAAAATCAATTAAATTAGAAAAAAACCTTTTGAAAAAACTGGCATTTTTATACATTACTCTAGATTATCCAAAATCTTAGTTTTAACTAGTTTTTTATAATCTTCTCGTAACATTTGTGTTTCTGGTGAATCAACCATCATATATATATTGGTGCGTAAGAATGTTTGAAATTCTTCGCTACTTTCAATTTTCTTTAATAATTCATCGTGTTTTTGAATTAATATTTTGCTTCTTTTCTCTTCTAATTGTTCTTTATCGTTTTTCGAAAAGTGTCTGTAAACAAAGTATGTTTCAGATAAAAATCCAGTTAGAAGTAATTTAATAAAATAGTATTTAGCATATTTTAATTCTTCTTGAATTTTTAACTCCAATCGTTTTGCATTATCATCAACTACATTAAAAGAATCTAGCAGAACTTTTGAATTAAATCAGGTGTCTGATGGAATGTATTGGCGAATAATTCTAAAGTCTAAGTATTTGTATTTTTTAGCTTCCATTAAAAGTAAGTAATTTAATTCTAGACAAACAATTGAATCATTAGTTATTCTTGGTTTATATTTAGTTATTTTTTTAACAAGTGATTTTTTAAATACTTTATTAAATATAAATGGATATGTGTAAGCAATAATGTTTGGATTTTTAGAAATGTCTAAAATCTTATCAAGCTCTGTTCTTTCTTTTGGTTTAAAACGAATTGTTCCAACTAGTCTAGGTTTAAATTCTAATACATCGACATTGAAACGTTGTGCTTGTTCAATAATATCTCCGATAAAATATTTTTTAATACTTGAATCAGAATTAATTACTGTTACATAATCACCTTTAATGATTCTAAAAGCACTAACTAAATTATGTTGATAAGAATTATCCTTTGAATTAGTAATAATAACTAATCTGCTACCGAAAAATTCATAATATTTTTTAGCTACATTAAAGATATTTTTTGCTTCGGAATTTTTATTAATGCATAAAATAATTTCAAAACTTTGTGTTTCTTGTTCTTTTAATGAATATAAAAATGTGTCCACATATGTAGCATCTTCACCAACAAGTGAAATAATTGATAATCTCATTTTTGCTCCTCAAAATTTAATAATTTAATTTTATCATATTTAAATATTTCATATTTAAACTATTTTACAAAAGCATAAAAAAACCTAGTAATAAACTAGGTATAAATATTATTTTTGTGTATTTTGAAAGAATGTTTCAATATATTTATTTGACACTTCCGTTAAATATTTAACTATTGGTTTTGCCATTGTAACTACTGCAATTGTGCTAAGTGGGAATGGTAATTGTTTAAATAATAAAACAACAGATAAAGCAATTAAAGTATTTGAAAGTGGTTTAACTATTTCTGCACCTTTAGGTGACATTGCATAAATAAATTCTTTATAGTTAAAAACTTTTTGAGATACAGATTGTTTAACTTTTTCAAATTTTGATCCTTTTAAGTTTTCTTCTAAAATTTGTTTATCACTTCAATCGGCTTTTGGTTTTTTGAAATCTAATTTCACACCTTTAGCTTTTAAATCACCTTTTTGTAAAGTTAGATTTAATGATCATCCTTTGTGGATATTTTGATCTAATTTAGTAATTTTTAAATCGTCTGCAAGTTTTAAATTAGCATTATCTAACATGAATTTTTTAATTTCATTTACTAATGAATTGTATTCTGCTTGCTTACCATTTTTAATTGCTTTTTCTAGAGTAACTGATCCTGTTAATGTACTTGCTCCTGCTGCTTTGAATTTGTCTTTTAAAGTGCTTTCAAATCAATTTGCATTAACATAATAATTATTAAATGCATGTTGAATTACTTCTTCAGCTTTTTTTAATTCTTCTTGATTATTTGCATCAAGAGTTAAAACCCCTAAATCAACATTTGTATCAATCTTAGTTTTATCAAGTTTATCTTTTAATTTACCAAATTGTTCTCTCGTGTATAAAATTGTATCGTTGAATTTAAAATCACCTAAATTTATGTTGTAGACTAATTTAAGGTTATTGTATGTTTGGTCGTTTTCAAATTTAGCAACATCAGCATTATAATTATTTACTGCTTTATTTAAATCACCAATGCTTGCTATAGTAACATTGTGTTTTAAAGTTTTAATTGCTGGTGTTAAAGTACTTGCAGGAATGCTTTTCTTTACTGATTTAACTACTGGTGTTGGTGTTGTTATTGGATCTTGAGGTTTTGACTCTTGAGTTTTATTTCCACCACCACATGAAGCGGCAACAATAGGTAAAGTAGCTGTTCCTATTGTGCCTAAAGTTAATAAAAATTTTCATCTTTTCATATTATCTCCTTTTGATTAAAATTAATATTATTTGAATTGTAAAGAAAAAAAAAAAAAAAAAACTGGAAGCATTTCGCTTCCAATTATAAGACTAAGATATATTAATGTTTAATACTTGTATATTGATAAATAAGTGTAATTTTGATACTTGTTACAACAGTCATTAAATAAAAATATTCTGTCATCTTTGCAATTATTTAACTGCTTCTAATAATTTATCAGATAGATGTTCCTGTAATTCATCTAATTTAATATCTGCAGTAGGTTTTACTTTTGTTCCATATCATTTGATGTGTTTTACTTCTTGAGCTCCTAGAAATTTAAATGTTCCTTCAAGCCATGTAGCGTGATCCCCGAATGGATATCATCCTTCTGGTGCTCCTTGAGTTGATATAATAATTACTTTTTTGAGATTTGTTAATAATCCAATAGCATCACCTTTATGTGAATATTTGTAGCTAAATGTTTTATTAGCTACTGCAATTGAATCAATGAAATTTTTAACTAATACTGAACCCGAAAAATTAATCATAGGATTTGTGATAACTAAAATATCAGTATTTTTCATAAGTTCGATTCATTTATCTGATTCAACATCTGTTCAATATGTAGCAAAATTATTTGCAGTCATAAATACTTGCGCATGTTTAGTTGTATTTAAATCAATTTTAGTAATTTCATTATTTGCATCAGCTTGATAATATTCTTGTACTAAGTCTAGAATTTTGTGTGATACTGAATTACCTTCGGCAACAATGTGTCCGTCTAAAAGTGTTATTTTTTGCATATTTTTTACTCCTTTTTTAACTTTTTATAATTATATTAAATTTATAATATTTACTAATAAAAAAATCAAGTCATTGACTTAATTTTTAAAAGTAATTAAATTTGGATTTGCTCTATAACTACGACCTTCTTTAGCTTGCTTTTGACCATTTAAAATAGTTGCATCAGCTGAAAAGGAATTATTTAATTTAAAAATACTTTGACCAACTCCGTAATAATCAACAGGTGTATTTAAATCCTCAAACATTTTAATTTTGTCAGCATTAAAACCTGAAGAAACTACAATTTTGTAATTTGTAGCTCCTGCTTCATCTAATGCTTTTCTTAATCTAAATATTTGTTCAGGATTTACACCATATTGAGGTTGTTCGCCATCAAACATATGGTCTACCATATTTTTGCTTGTATCAATACGAACACCTCAAACTTTATTACCTAAAGCATTTCATATTTTGAGTGAATCTCCAATTACATCATTGTGATAATCAACTAAAGCAATTAGTTTATTGTTTGGGAATAATTCATGATAAGCTTTGGTTGCTTCAACAACATCCCCATTAAAACCTTGAATTAAAACATGAGGCATTGAACCAAATACAGTTTCTTCTTGATGATTAGCATCTTTTTGTGCTAGAGTTGAAACTAATTTAATTCCACCTAATCTAACTGCATATCCATCAATTTCTTGATTGATATAATGATCAGCACGATCACCCATAAAAATAACTTGTCTATTTTTAGCAGCTTGTACACAGTGATATGCATTAGTAGCAATTGAAGTATTTCTAGATAAAATACCATCAATCAGCCCTTCTCAAATACCAAATTCTTGATATTGACCTTCAAGTTCTAATACAATATCTAAATTATTTATATGTGTACCGTCAGGTAAATATCTAATAATGTATTTAGATGTATCTGTTTGAGTTTTTAAAATATCTAAAACCTCATTCATACCACATAAAATTGCATCATCTTTTCTTTGGAAAAACTGCATAATGATTGTATTATGTGGTTTTTTTGTAGCAAGAATTTCTTTAGTTTTGTGAAAGTAGGAAGCAATATATTTTTCTTTATCTTGCATTTTATCTCCGATTTCTTGTAGTTATAGAAAACAAACTAATAACTTAGTTTGCTATAATTTTTATTTATTTATTTAATTTTTAGCCAGAATTTCTTCCTTGCTATTTTTTTTCACTTTCTTAAATATCATTTTTTCAAGCTTAGCTTTTTGTTTTGTTTTTAATATATCTTTTTTTGTTCTTGGATGAATAAAATAAATTGGAGGAAGTTTTCTTTGCTTAGGTTGTAGTATTCTTAGTATTTTTCTTAATGTAAATCCTATAATTGGTCCTGCGAATATAGCACAAAGAACCATAATTATATCTAGCACAACTACAACAAAAATTGAATTCCCTTGATATCCTAATGGATGATAAAATGAAACAACTCCGTAAATAGTTACCCCACGTTGTAATTCAGTTCCACCAAAAGGTTGCATAAATTTATAACCTATGAAATATATAGCAACTGTAAATAATAAATATGCAATAGGTCAAGCCATAAAGGCTCATATTGATTTGGTTGCTATTCTAATTCTTTTTCTTTCATAGATAAATAAAGTTGATAATCCTAAAAATGGAGCTACCGCATGCATAATTAAAGTTTTACCAAGTTCAAACGGACGATTAGAGGTAATAATTGAGTGATCAAAAATAACACCTCCTCAATAACCTAACATAACGATAATTATGTAAACCATTGAAGCAAAATAAAATGTTTGTGCTCTACGAGATTTTTGATATATCGGATATAGAAATAATGTAACTCCCATTAAAACATTTGACATAAAGGTGAATCAATATGTTGAACCACCTCAAAATAAATATGTAGCATTCGGATAAACTAATTCTGTAATCACACGTTTAGTATCAGGATTATTTGTATCAGCTATTTCTTTTATATTTTGAAGTATGCTTTGACCATCGGCACCTTTTAAATTGTAAGCTTCTAAAACCCATAAACTTCTAAAATGCCATTCTAGTAATGTAACGATTATATAAGTTAGAATTAAAATTAGCCCAATAGTTCAAGTTACTCAATCTTGTGCAGTAAAATGTCCGAAATATTTCTTAAAAAAACTTGAGATTTTTTTCTTCATTTTTCCCTCTATTTATATATTAAATCCTATTATTAAACCAACAACTGCTAGAACGATAAAAATAGCTAATAATATAACATATGGTCTAATTGTAAGCAAAGAATGTTTTCTTTTTAAAGAGCGAAATAGTACTTTGTTTGAAATTAAATCAGCATCTTTAATTTGATGCGTTCTTAATTCTTCATAAAGTTTATTAATTTGAACTAAGTATTCCTGAGTGTTATATTTATCTTTTTTATATTTCTTTTGACTTCACTTTTCAATTTCTGATTTGACTTCATTAGCAAATAATTTACGATATAAAGGCATTTTGTCTTTAGGAAATTGAATTTTAGACATTAGTATATATCCATTAAAACAACTTGTACATTTTTAGGTCTTTTATCAATTAAAGATCTAACACCTTCTTCAATTTTAAATGTTAATTCCTTAATTATTGCATAGGGATTAATATCGTTTTTTTGAGAATTGCGAATTTTAACATCTATATATATTTGAACATTAGAGTGATTATCATCAAAACTTAATCTCATATTTGATGGATTACTTTTGACATACTTTGTACTTGCTATAGCATTATTTACAACATCAACAATTGCTGATTCTTGAACGATATAGCTTTGATTTGAGTTATATGGTACTGTAATTCAGTTCATTATTTATTTGATTTTCCAACGTATTTTCCTGTTTCTGTAGAAACTGAAATAACGTCACCTTCTTTTATAAACATAGGTGTTTCTAATTCGAATCCTGTTTCAACAACAACTTTCTTTTGTGGGTTTGTAGTTGTATTACCTTTTACTGCGTCTGGAGCTTCAGTTACTAGTAAGTCAACATTAGCTGGTAATTCAACATCAAGAACTTCTTCTTGGAATTTTCTAATTTGAACATCTTGTCCTTCTTTTAAGAAGTTTAATTCTCATTCAACATGTGAAACTGGAATTTCAACTTGTTCAAATGTTTCATTATCCATTAAAATAATATTTTCTCCATCTGAATATAAGAAGTTCATTCTTCTTTTATCGATGTGAGCTGGTTTAACTTTATCACCACCTGTGTATGATTTAATAGTTGTAGATCCTGTTCTTAAGTTTTTAACTTTTGCCTTAACGTTTGCTTGACCACGTCCTTGTTTTGAGTGCTGAGCATCAAGAACTACAAAAATTTCACCTTCATCTTCAAATGTGATTCCTGGTTTGAATTCGTTAACATTAATCATATTTTCTCCTTTAAATTAGCTGAATTTAATTATTAATTTAATATTGCTTTAAATTATATAGAAATTCCCTTATTTTTTTATAAAAAATAAGGATTAAATGTTAATTTCTGTGATATATGATTTTTGCGGAAATTTTCTTTAAAAATTCATTTTTAGTTCTATTTTATCAAAAGTAATATTCATAATAAAAAGGGGATAAAATGAATAATGAAGTAAAATTATTTGAAATTTATGAAATAAATGATGAATTAAAACACGTTCTTTTTCAGAAAAGCAATTGTGATTCCAGATATGCAGTACCTATATTTAGTTCGAATGATGAAATATTATTTTGTGAAGTAATAAGCAAGTCTTTAGCTTTTTTTGGTTCCGGAACTAAACAATTACCTATTTTTACATCTAGTCGAATCACGAATTTACTAATTGATATGAATACAATTTATAAAATATCCAAAACTGATTTTGATCAGTATTTTAAAAATGTAAATCACGAAATATTAAGAGATAAAATTTCTGAAATCAATGAACTTGAAATATTGGACACATTTGTGCAATGTGTAAATGAAAATTTAATGAATACTAGGCTTATTACCATAAATTCCACATTTAGAAAAAATATAGATTCTAAATAACAAAAATGTTAAAAAATAGAGTTTTTGTATTAAAATTCTATTGATGAATATGGAAAGATGATATAAGAATAGAAATGTAAGAAATGAAATCAATCAGAACTCTAATGTTTGACTGCTTTCTCAAAGAATTAAGTTATTTCATCAGTCTGTTTTCAAGCAACAGGCTGTTATTTTTGCTTCACATTTATTATTACAAAGCATCTTTTTAATATTATTAGTATTAGGTATAGTATTTGGTTCTCAATATTCTTATAATGTTGTACATAAATTAGAATTTACTAGCTACCAATATTACTGATTTATTTTTATAATAGCCTCATTAATAATTTTTGTATATTACAATATATTTATTTACAAACGAAATAAGGAATTTTATTTTCGATTAAAAAATATATATCATATTGATTCTTATTCACTAGAAAAAATTAAAACACTTATAAAAATTGATAAACACCTAAATATTTTTCCAATACTTAGTTTCGCATATAGATATTTTTATATATTAAGAAAAATTAGACCACAGGATCAATATACTGATATATTAAAAAACATATATTCAATTAATCAATTTATTAATACTAAAATAACTGTAAAAGATGCTAAAAAAGGTTTATTTAAACGAAAAAAATCTACCTATCAAGTAGATGAAGTTTGATTCTTATCTAAAAATATGAATCTATTTAAAAAACATTTATTTAAACAGCAATTCTTTATTTCATTGGCTAAATTTATTTATTTTGCTATTTTTGTATCACTGCTTATTGTAGCTATTATAAATGCTAAATATTACTATGAATATGTAGCCTTAAACGATGTTAAGAAATTTAATCCAGCTAATTACTCTGGTTGATACATGTATTTAGTTTCTGCTATATTAGTAGGATTATTCTATTTATTTTGAACCTTTACCACTACAACACAGTTAAATTATCGTTTAACAAACTATTTAACTACTGATATTTATGATAAAAAACAATATTATAAATTACTAAAACTAAATAATGTAATTAGCTATTTTGTATTAATTGATTTCATTTATAGATGATTTTTTATCTTGAAATATACAAGGCCTATTTATAAATATATAAATTCATTAAAAGATATTCAAACAATAAATCACTTTTTAAATTTAACAAGTGATAGTAAATTTTCACAATGATTAAAAATAAACTTTAGTTTCTCAATTATAGATTTAACAATGTCAAGTGCTTTACTTGGTTTATATTTAATAATAACGGCTTTAACCAAGTTTACTGGATTATCGAAATTAGGATTAAGCTTTGAATATGTCTTTTACATAATTTTTGCTATCTTTTTCCCATTTTTCAAAGCTATATTATTAGGATTATTAGCTGACTTTGCTGGATTATTATTTACCGGATCAATTTGAAGTTGATTCTGAATGTATGCAATAGTTCCAATATGTGTCGTTTTAATAGCTAAATTTTTCTTATGAATGTATAAGACAAATACTATTAAAGCTTCCACAACAACTGTCGTATTATTTATAATCATATTTCTTGCTTTAGCTTCAGTAACTATATATGCAGCTTATTTACATAATACAGATCCAAGTGCTGGATTTTTAAAAGATGTCTTCGGAACAGATAAGAAAAATGGTGGAATTCAAGGATTTAGAATAACAAGAACATTTGGAGTTTCGGTACTTTCAGATGCAACTTTATTTGTTATATTATCTCTTTCTGGAATCTTATTAATCATAATTACTGTTTTAGCAATTATGTTAGTTGTACAAGGATTTAGATTAACATCAAAAGAGTTAGAAAGAAATAAGCAACTTTTATTTATTAAAAAATTACTAGTTTCGCTAGGATTAGTTGTTACGGTAATTGTTATAATGAGATGGATATATGGCCCATATGTGTATATTCAATATTTAAATTACTTTAATGGTCGTGGATATTTGACATCAGAGAAATATATCTACTTTATGATGCCAATTGTATTTAGGTCATTAATTTCTATTCCTGTTTATACAGCTTTATTAATTATGATTTCATCACCATTAACTTTCTTTAAAGAGAAAATATTAATCCAAAGAGCCAAATTATCATATTAGTCGCTAAGCGACTTTTTTATATAAAAAAGCAGAATACTTAGATTCTACTTATGATATGTAATATTATTTCGAATTGTAAAAGCACGATAGATTTGTTCAACAAACATTACTCTAAATAATTGATGCGGAAATGTCATTTTTGAAAAATTAATTTGATTAGGAAAATATGATTCAATTACACCATTAGAGCCGCCAATAACAAATGTAACATTATCAATATCAAGAAATAATCCGCCAAATTGTTCACTAGAATATTGTTTGCCTCTTAGTGATAGATAAAATACTTTTGAATTTTTAGGTATTTTTTCTAGTATTAATTCAGTTTCTTTTTGTTTTTTAAGTTCAATGTTTTCAATCTTTTGTTCTTTGATTTCAATTACATTTAGTTTACAAAAGTAATTAATTTTCTTAGCATAATCATCATAAAGAACTTTGAATTCTTTTGATAATGAACCCACACAAATTATGTTTAATTTCATTATTTCTTTCTTGTTTCAATGTGAAACATTAACATTTGAATATCAGCTGGATTAATTCCACTAATTCTTGATGCTTGGCCGATTGTTAATGGTCTAATTTGAGAAAGTTTTTGTTTTGCTTCAGTAGCAATATTAGCAACCTCTTCATAATTAATATCTTGTGGTATTTTGAAGTTTTCTAAACGATTCATTTTATCAGCTTCAGTTTGTTGTTTCTTAATATAACCATCTAATCTAACAGCAATAGTTAATTCATTTTTGAATTCATAATCACCAACTACTTCACTAGCCTCAACATCTGGTCTGGCTAGTACTCTAAGTAGCGAAACTCCATTTTCAATACCTAAACGTTTAGCTAATTCGCTTTTTGAAGATAAATAACTATTTGATAATTCTTTAATTTTATCTTCAATACTTTGGTATTTGTTAATAACTTTTTGATATTGTTCATCAGAAACTAAACCGACTTCATTTCCGTATTTAGATAATCTTAAATCAGGATTATCATTTCTAAGTAGCAATCTATATTCAGCTCTACTTGTTAACATACGATATGGTTCTTTAGTTCCTTTTGTAACTAAATCATCAATTAAAACACCAATATAAGCATCATGTCTTTTTAAAATAAGTGGCTGTTTACCTTGAATTTTTAATCCAGCATTTATACCAGCAATTAATCCTTGAGCAGCAGCTTCTTCATACCCACTTGTTCCGTTAATTTGCCCAGCTGTAAAAATGTTTTCAACAACTTTTGATTCTAATGAAGGAGATATTTGTAAAGGATTTAAGGCATCATATTCAATGGCATATCCTCATTTTTGAACTTTACAGTTTTCAAGCCCTGGAATTGTTCTAAGCATTTTATCTTGAACTTCAACAGGCATAGATGTTGACATACCATTAACATAAATGATTGATCCATCTGCAGTTTCTGGTTCAAAGAAAATTTGATGTCTTGGTTTATCTGCAAAACGCACTACTTTATCTTCGATACTTGGACAATATCTAGGACCAATTCCTTCAATTAGACCTGAATACATAGCTGATCTATTGATGTTTTCATTGATTATTTTATGAGTTTCTGCATTTGTATAAGTCAAATAACAAGAAATTTGTTTATCTAATTTAATATTTGAACGAGATGAGAATGCTAAATAAGTATCTTCAAGATTTTCTTTTTCAACTTTTGAAAAATCAATTGAATCAGCATAAACTCTAGCTGGTGTTCCAGTTTTTAATCTTTGTAATTCAAATCCTAATTTCGCAAGTGATTGTGATAATTTCGGAGTAGTTTTTTGATTATCAGGACCTGAAATAGTTATTTCATCACCACGTAAAATACGAGAGTTCATGTATGTACCAGTAGTAATAACTAATTCTTTAGCATATAAAACATCACCAGTTTCTAGTTTAATTGCTTTAAATGAATTATTTTCAACAATAATATTTTCTGCTACACCTTCAATTAGTGTTACATTTGGATGATTTTGTAATGCTTCAAGAATGATACGAGAATATTTTTCCTTATCAATTTGAGCTCTCATTGCTCTAACTGCTGGGCCTTTAGATTCGTTTAGCATTTTAATTTGAATCATTGCTAGATCAGAAAAATATCCTTGTACACCACCCAAAGCATCAATTTCACGTGTAATAATACCTTTTGCAGGTCCTCCGATCGAAGGGTTGCAAGGCATCATTGCAATACGAGATAAATCAAAACTAATTAAAGCCACTTTATGTCCCATATTTGCTAAAGCAAAAGTGGCTTCAACACCAGCATGCCCTCCACCTATAACAATTGCATCATATTTACTATTTAAAACTGTATTATTCATAGTTTTTATATTTTACTATTTTTAGAAAAAACACTAATTTTTATATATGATGGTAATTATTCTAAAAACAGAGCTTTTAGTTCTAAAATATAGTGGTTAAGAAATTTAACTTCTTAAGCTAAGTAAAATAATTAGATTTTTTTACTTAATAACAAATTTAAATGCTAGAAATTAAATAATAATTTTTAATGATTTTAGTAATTAAAATGCATTGTAATAAATCTATTAAATTTAATCATTATATATAAAGGTTATAAAAGTTCAAATTATATAAAAAGTAATATTTATATATAAAATTAATGCATTTTTTAACTTTTTATATTTTTTATAATAATTAATTTATTGTAAAAGAATTGAAAAAAACATTATATAGTTTCAAAAAACTATTATAATATTACAAACATTATAAATATTAATTTATATAGTTTGTAAACTATATTTGAAAGGAAGATTATGAAAAAAGTAGCAATTAACGGGTTCGGAAGAATCGGAAGATTATTCCTACGTAGATTACTTGAAACAAAATCAACAGATATCGAAGTTGTTGCTGTTAACGATTTAACAGATCCAGCAACATTAGCTCACTTATTAAAATATGATACAGCTTACCACCAATTACCAGTATCAGTTGAAGTTAAAGATGGAGCTATCGTTGTAAACGGAAAAGAAATTAAAGTTCTTTCAGAAAGAGATCCTGAAAACTTACCATGAGCAGAAATGGGAATTGATTTAGTTGTTGAATCAACAGGATTCTTTACAAAACGTGAAGGTGCAGAAAAACACTTAAAAGCAGGAGCTAAAAAAGTTGTTGTTTCAGCACCATCAGACAAAGATGTTAAAACAATCGTTTACAATGTTAACCACGATTTATTAACTTCAGAAGATAAATTAATTTCAGCAGCATCATGTACAACAAACTGTTTAGCACCAGTTGTTAAAGTACTTGTAGACAACTTTGGACTTAAATCAGGATACATGACAACAATTCACTCATATACAGCTGACCAAAGACTACAAGATGCTCCTCACAAAGACTTAAGAAGAGCTAGAGCAGCTGCTCAAAACATGGTACCTACATCTACAGGTGCAGCTAAAGCTATTGGACTTGTAGTGCCAGAAGCAGCAGGTAAATTAGATGGTGTTGCAGTTAGAGTTCCTACAATTACAGGTTCATTAGTAGACTTAACAGTTACATTAGATAAACAACCAACAGTTGAAGAAATTAATGAAGCAATGAGAAAAGCTGCAAACGAAACACTTGAATACTCAACATTACCACTTGTATCATCAGATATTATTGGACAACACCACGGATCAATCTTTGACTCATTAATGACATCAGTTAAAGAAACAGAAGATGGTGTAATGTACAAATTATTCTCATGATATGACAATGAAATGTCATATGTTTCACAACTTGTTAGAACTGTTGAACACTTTGCAAAATTATAATATTTACTTATTCATAAATAATAATTAGTCAGCTTAGTTGCTGACTTTTATTTTAGTCTAAAGCTTAGTAAGTAAATTGATAAGGCAGATAATAATCATTATATTGATATATTGAGTTAAAAATCTATGTATTGTTATAAAGATTTAAATATAAAAAAACTCAATATAATAGTCCTGCATTTAAAAACTGGTTACATTCAAAAAATCGGAAATAGTTTCCAAGAATCATAGGTTGAAATAACTTTTAACCCTTAAATATTGATATTTACTAAAATAATTACACAGAAAATTACATACATAGAAATCGACAAATGAGATAATAAAAAATGGTTTTCCTTACGGAATACCAAATTTTTATTTTCAAATATATAGAAATTATTTTTCTCTAATTTGTAATTTATTATCTTGTACATAATATTCAAAATCATCTAGTTCAACATTATATTCATATTGATCTAATTCAGATTTGAATTTTAATCTAGCTATATACATAATAAGCTCATAAACCATTATCATAGCTTTAACATCATTTTCGCAGTATTTTTTTAAAGCAGGTACTGTTATATTATTTCATAAGTTTTTCCCTATGATTCCTGAATGTCTTTGCATAGCTTTTTCCATTGCCATAGTACCTTTTTGGATTTCTAAATCTTTATAAGGAGTAATTAAAGTTTTTAATTGTAATCCTAGATGTGTAATATATTTTTCTATCTTTTTAATTGAGAAATAATACATCAAATAATCAATATAAATCATATGAGTATTAAAGGATGTAAAGGTTTGGAATTCTTCATAAGAAACATTTTCTAAAACATTTATTCTATGATTTGTTTCATCATTTTCAAAGAAGATATATTCATCAAATCCATTACTTGTAAAATCGCAGGGTAGATTAGTTGAACTATATTTCTTAAAACAATCAGCTAAATCAATGGTATTTCCATTTATATGATGAATAATCATTCTAAATTCACCTAGGCCATTAGGGAATAATTTATTAAATTCTTTTCTAAACTCTAGAGTTTCACTATCCAAACTAGTAGAAGCAAGTTTTTTAGCAACTAAATTTAATACTTCATTATTACGTGTATTTTCATAGTTTTTATTATAAACAACATATCCATCAGCTTTATCACAGTATATAGCTTTAATCATTTTGACTATATCTATTAGTTTAAGATCCATAGTATCAATAACAATATTTTCTTTATGTAATTCTTTACCATTTTGAGTAAGAATTATAGAAACTTGATTAATCACTTGGTTATATGAAGGAACATTATCAATGATTGGATATAGTGCCATAAATCCTTCGTAATCATATCAACAAATACGCGCATTTTTCTTATGGATATCTTTAATGATATTTAAAGCATTAATATTAAAGAAGTTTTTATTATTTTTAATTCGAGCTATTTTGTTTGCCATTTTTTCTAATGATTTTCTTTCTTCATCTCTAAAAGCATTACCAGAATAATAATCATATTTATTACCTAATAAATAATTTAATATTACAGCTTTATCTAAAGTAGCAAAATAATCAGGGAATGATATTAAAAAATCATCTGTAATTGGAACAAAACCATTTTGTATTCATTGTTGAACTTTAGATTCGTCTTGATTATCATTTACTGCATAAAAATATCTAATAGCATTATAATTTAATGAATCTATGTTATTAAATTGTTCATAAGATTTAATCATTACTTCAACATAAAATTCAAATAGTTTTAATTGTCTAATATCAATATCACCTTTTCCTTTGAATTTTAAAGGTAATTTAGTTTGTAAAACACTAGTGTAAGGATTTTTATAAATATTAAACGGAACAGAAATATCAGTTCTTTCTTCATCATCTTCATTAGGAAGCTCTTTTTTATCTATATTAATACCTTGTTGAATTATTAAACCTGATTTAGCAGTTTTTACAAATGAAAACATGTTATTTTTATCATAATAACCACTATAAGCTATTAAAGTAGAATCGCCTGCTCTTTTAAGGATATATTCTAAATCTTTAACATAATCCGGAATCTTTGTCGCTTTTGACTTAGATATACTTTTTAATGTATGAGCAGAATACGATTCATAAAAATCGATTTTATTTTTTTCAACAGTTTTTAAAACAGCACTGGAAGGTTCAATAATAATGGTAGAGCAATCATTTAAAGAAACTCTGTTTCTTTTCAATATTTTTTGTAAATATCAAAAATGATAAAACTCAGTATTTTTTACTTTACTAACATAACTTAAAGTGACCATTTTATTTAATTTTTTATCATATAGTAATCCATCAGAAATAAATTCGTAAGTATTTCCGTTAGAAACAACTCGATATGATCAACTTGGATCAATGATTAAATCTATATTGCTATCTTGTATCATTAAATCTGTAGCATTTAATTTATTTTCTAATTTATCTGTAGCTCTAATAAATCCAATTTTATCTATATCGATGTTGTATTTTTTTATATACCAATTAATTGCATCTTGCTTGTATTTAACATATGAATCAAGCTTAATATTAATATATGATTCAGATAATGATTCAAAATCAATTTCTTGAGAGACATTAGCTTCAACTTGACCATTATTTATACTGAAGAAAACATCTGCTTCATCAATTTCGTCCACTTCGACTTCTTCGTATGGATTTTCATCTTCCTCTACTTCTTTAGTTTCATTAAATATAGCTTGATGGTCTTCAGGACTATATCCTCAGTATTTTTTGTATTCGGTTTGGATGATTCTATCTTGTATATCATTAGTATTAAATATCATTGCAGGATTGTTATAAAACACCTTTTTAAATGTATTTCATCTAATGATAATGGGTTCTTTTTTGTCCATGTTTTACTCCTGTTCTGTATAGTGTTCTAAAATTTTCATTTTAAAAAAGATATAATAATTATAGATATAAAACTTATATTTTTTTAGAAACAAGAAATAAAATATGACGGGTATTTAATAACTAAAATAGAAACTGAATGAATAATATGAAATCAAAATTACTTAAATGAACCTTAATTATTGGAATTCCTATTATTGTATCATCATCAGCTGTAGGAATATATTATGCAGTAAAGATAAAAATGATAAGAATAATAAATTTTTTGATTTAAATCAAAAACTATCACCATTAGGAATCAATGCAAAAATCAGCAATAATGTTTCAAATTTATATAATGTAAAGAAACTGGATGAATTTATTAGCGAATTATTAAATAGTAACTATGAACTTTTATATGATAAATTAAAATTGCTTAAGCCGATTATCGATGATATTAAGGTAAAAAATACTTTTTTGGAATCAAATAATATTGACTAAAAGAGTTCAAATTGAGCCAATATAAATATAGTTAATAACGCAATTGAGAAGCTTAATAAATACGATTTTATAGATCCTAAATCGTTAACTTTACATGTAGCAACAATAGATAAACTACAAAAGAAGTTATATACACAAATGTACCTACAGTTAGCAGATATCATACTGTTTCAGAAGAACAATTTACTTCGTCACAGAAACAAACAATAAGTGATTATTAGATTTATCTAAATATAGCGATAAATATTTAATAGAATTAGCTAATAATCATTATGAGCCAATATCAAAATATAAAAAGCAATTCTATTTACAAAATTACCCCGAGCTACAACTTGACAATTTAATTTCATTATATTTAGAGTACTTTGATTTAAAAAAGAAAAAGAACGAAAAGTAATTCTATATAAAAAATTCTGAGAAGCTGAAAATAACCATTACAAAACAATATTTAAAGATTACCAAAATATCGGTTTTAATCCGTTTTACAATTCTAATAATAATTTGCTAAACGGAATATTACAACAAGAAAAATATTTAGTTCCATTAAAATATGAAGACTCATTATCTAATAAAACGAATGCTATAAATAATATTGAAATTTCAAAAGTAAATTACAATGGTAAAAATGATTATACTTTAGATGAATTATTAAATAATACTGATACTAAATCAAGCATAAAGACACGGTAATGAATATTTTAGTCAAAAATATACAAATAATGACTTCGTTTATTTTGTTGAAAAGAATGAATGGTATCATGCTTTTACCAATGAACAAAGTTTTAAGAATTTTGTTGAGCAAAATGAAAATGAAATAATTGATTTCTACAAAATTAAAATTCCTTTAAATGTTTATAATGGTGCAAAACCACAATTAAATATTGCATTTGGACAAGCAAATAATTTAATTATTAATTATCTTCCTGAAAAATTCAATAGAAGTGAATTTAATAAACTGAAAGAATTTAAGCCACAGAATGATTATGAATGATAGAAACAAAATTTCACTCCATTATTTAAAGAACAGGCATTAAGAGTTTTAAGCTTAAAAGAACAATCTACAAAGCAAACATATATAAATAAAATTATTGATTCATTTTCTTCAACATTTAATAAATGAAAATCAAACTTAACAATTGATGTTCTAAACCCTGTTAAAACTTTTGAATTTATTGTTCTATTCATTAGAAAGGATGGAGAAATAAAAGTTTTTCTAAATACTTTTAACTTTGATTCTAATTTATATCATTGAATAATCAGTGGTGAATTTGATTTTATTGATAATCAATTTAAAAGTAAAAAAGATTTATCTTTAGACAATTTAGCAAGCAATGATCAGTCTAATAAGAACATATTATGGTATTGATATAATAGAGATGTCAAAAATATATTTGATGTTACATATGATTGAAATATAGAAATTTCCAATGACTTTTCTAACTCTACTTATTACAAAAATATTCTTAGTAAAATAAACAAATAATATATTTTAATATTGAGTCACATAGAGCTAGAAATACTTACAATTAGTTAGTTTTACCATATGAAAAGGCTAAATATTCATTTCATTATTTATTAAAAATAAAGCCAATTACAACATGGAGAAAAGATTTTATTTTTAAATATTAATCACCAATTTAAATGGTGATTTTTTTATTAAAAATGAAGAATTCCTTAATAATGAATTAATTACCCTTAAAATAAGCTTTTTTGTTCTATTAAGATAAATATTTTATCTTAATAGTAAAAGATAAAAAATATATATGCTAATGCAAAAAAGTATTAAAATAGAAATATGCAATTCATAAGAAAATTAATCAAAAATCAAAAGTTTACACAACTATATGATATTTTCTTTATCGCAATTTTTTTATTATTAATTTTGATAATGTTGTGTTTAATTCCTGTTAATTTTGGATTAGTTTTTGGATATGCATTAGGTGCTCTATTAATGTATTTCTTTTTTAAAGTAAATTGAATTGTTTCTTACCTGTTTTTAAGAAACAAAAAATTTAAATTGTATGCAATATTTATTTTGAAAACAACATTATATTTAGGAATGGTTGCTTTAATACTTTTTCTTATGTATCAAATCAACTATTCATATTTGGAACATCTAAAGACTAGCAAACCTTTCACTACATTGCAAGTATTTAATAAACCTATTAATATATTCGCGTTTTGTGGTGGTATATTAACAAGTTTTTTTGCTATTTTACTCACTAATTGAGTAATGAATAAAAACTTGAAAAAATAAAAGGAAGGAGGCTTGTTATGAAAAAATTCGACTTTATGGCTTGAAATCAACCTCAGCTACTTTCATTATTGGTAACTGTTCTTGTTATTTTAATAATAAGTATCGTGGTTTATATCAAAGTCAGCAAAGTTAAAGAAAATGAAGCTCCTAAAGGTATAGCTCAAATAGCTGAAGCCTATGTCGGAATGATTGATAATACATTTGAGGATACAACAGGTGGAGATAAAGTTCAAAAATCAAGACTATATATTTTCACATTAGCTACCTTTATTTTAATTGGTAACTTAACTGCCGTATTTGGATTAGAACCGATTGTTACTTCATATTCAGTTCCATTTACTCTTGCAATAGCAAGTTGACTTGGAATTTTCATTGTTGGAGCTATTTATCAAAGAACTAAATACTTAAAATCTTTCTTAAATCCATTAGATTTACCTGGAAAAGTTTCGCCTCTTGTTTCCTTAAGTTTCCGTATTTATGGGAATGTTATAGGTGGAACTACAGTTATTTTCTTAGTCTACTCATTATTTGGTTATTTCTGAACCAAAATCCCTGGAATAGGAGCAAATAATCATGAATGATATTTCCTTGCAATGGTAATATCTCCGGTATTACACTTCTATTTCGATATATTTGGATCAACGCTGCAAGCTTATATATTCACGTTACTTACAACTGTTTACTGAGTAGTAGAAGCTTCTACACCTGAAAAATCAACTGATTTAAGTAATAAGACAGACAAGAAAAAACTTATTCAAAAAGCTGAGGAATGAACTTCAGCTCAAGCTATATATTAGAAGGAGAATAAAATGATTGAACCAATTGTTAAATTATTAGAAAATACAGCATCATCAGCTACTGAACAAGTAACACAAGCCGCTAACAGTGGTAGCATATCTATAAATGGATTAGCTGCAATAGGGGCAGGTTTAGCTGCTGTTGGTGTTATTGGAACAGGTATCGGTCAAGGTTTTGCAGCTGGTAAAGCTGCTGAAGCTGTTGGAAGAAACCCTGAAGCTGAATCAAAAATCCGTTTAATGTTAATTATCGGTGCTGGTATCGCTGAAACTGCTAGTATTTATGCTTTCATTATTGCTTTATTATTACTATTCACTAAATAATAAATCTAATGACATATTTACTTACAAATGTTGCTTATGAAGTAGGCAAAGCAATTGATGCTCCAACTTCTGCAAAAGATGGGATTACTGACAAATTCTCTAATTTAGTTCCAAGTGTCCCAATGATGATAGCAACAATACTTGCCTTTGCTATTGTTTTCGCAATTTTAACTTGATTGTTATACAAACCAGTTAAAAAGATGATGAAGAAAAGAGCAGACTTTGTTCAAGGCAATATTGATGATTCTATCAAAGAGAAAGAATTAAGTCAAAAAGCTAAACTTGAAGCGAATGATAAACTTCAAGATGCACATAAGCAAGCTGATATTATAATAACTAAAGCAAAAATAAAAGCTAGTGAAGTATCACGCTCATATACTGAGAAAGCAAAGGCTGAATCAAAACGTTTATTAGAAGAAACGTCTCAAGATATTGCTTCACAAAAACGTCAATTTGATTCAAATGCCAAACAATATATTGTGACAGTTGCCACAGACTTAGCAGAAAAGATTTTAAAGAGAGAAATTACTCCTGAAACGCAAACCGAAATTATTGATCAATTTTTAAATTCAAATAAAACCCCTGAGGAACTTTAATTAAATGTATGTAAAAAGAAATGTTTCAGCTTATGCTGTTGCGATTTACGACTTAGTTAAAGAACAAGATAAATTTAAGCAAGTACAATCTCAATTCGAGGATGTAAAAGCTTTATTTGTTCAACATCCTGAATTTGCTTCCTATTTAGGAAACGATTTAATTCCTGAAGAAGAAAGATTTAAAACAATCGATCTTGCTTTTAAAAATTTTGACATTATTATTCAAAATTTATTAAAAGTCATAGTTCAAAGAAGAATGACTTCTTACATTGTTAAAATCATTGTTGAATACTTAAAATTGTCTAACAACGAATTAAAAATTCGGTTCGCTATCGTCCAATCTGCTTTTCCACTTAGTGAACAACAACTTGATGCAATTAGACAAAAAGTTCAAAGTGTTACACGTAGAACTGTTGTACTAAAAAACGAAGTTGTTCCTAACTTAATTAGTGGAATAAAAATAGTTTCTAAAACAGAAGTTTTAGAAATGAATTTACTTCATGATTTAAATAAAATCAAAAACGAAATTATTAGAACAGAAAAAGAAAAGGAGGTGTAATAAATGGCTATTAGATTAGATGACATATCTGCAATTATTAAAGACCGTATTGAAAATATCGGTAAAACATCAGATAGATCAGAAATTGGTCAAGTTATCTCAATTGGTGATGGTATCGCTGTTGTTTCAGGGTTAAACAAAGTTAAAAACAGTGAGATTGTTGAATTCCAAAACGGAGTTTATGGTCTTGCTTTAAACCTTGAAGAAGAAACAGTTGGGGTTGCTTTATTCGGTGATGCTAACTCTGTATCAGAAGGATACACAGTTAAAAGAACTGGACAAGTTATCTCGGTAAATGTTGGTGATGCTTTATTAGGACGTGTTGTTAATGCGCTAGGTCAACCAATTGATGGTAAAGGTCAAATTACTAATACAGTAACTAGCGAAATCTTTAAAGTTGCTCCCGGTGTTATGACCCGTGAAGAAGTTAATCAACCACTTGCAACAGGAATTATTGCAATCGATACTATGATTCCTATTGGTAAAGGTCAACGTGAATTAATCATCGGTGATAGACAAACTGGTAAAACTGCTATTGCAATTGACACAATTATCAACCAAAAAGATAAAAATGTTAAGTGTGTTTATGTAGCTATTGGTCAAAAGAATTCAACAGTTGCACAAATCGTTAACAAATTAAATGAGTTCGGTGCTTTATCATATACAACTATTGTTGTTGCTGGAGCTAGCGAACTTGCACCTCAACAATACATTGCTCCATATACAGGAGCAACTATTGCTGAATACTGAATGTCACGTGGTGAGGACGTATTAATAGTGTATGATGACTTATCTAAACATGCTATCGCATATAGAACACTTTCACTATTATTACGTAGACCACCTGGACGTGAAGCTTATCCTGGGGATGTTTTCTATCTACACTCTCAATTACTTGAGCGTGCAGCTAGATTAAACAAGGAGAATGGTGGAGGATCAATTACCGCTCTACCTATTATCGAAACTCAACAAGGGGATATTTCTGCTTATATTCCTACAAATGTTATCTCTATTACAGATGGACAAATCTTTACGAAGGAATCATTATTTAACTCAGGACAAAGACCTGCTGTTGATATTGGATTCTCAGTTTCTCGTGTTGGTTCAGCTGCACAAATTAAAGCTATGAAGCAAGTTGTTGGTTCATTAAAACTTGAACTTGCTCAATACAATGAAATGCAAGCATTTGCTCAATTTGGATCAGATCTTGATGATTCAACTAAAACAATTCTAGATCACGGTGCTAAAGTATACGAATTGTTAAAACAAGAACAATACTTTGCTATTTCACAACCAGCACAAGCTATTATTTTAGTAGGGGTTAAAGAAAGAATTATTAACCCACTTCCTGCACAATACATTCACGAATACCGTGATAATGTATTATCATTCCTAAAAAATGATTCTGAAGGAATCAGAATTTATGCCGATGTTGCAAACAATGGAGTTATTAATGATGAAAACTTTAAAGCCATTGAACAAGCATTAGTTAAGATAGTTAAAAATATTATTGCAGGTATCCCTAACTATGATCCAAAAATGTACAAAGCATTTCCATCAAAATACTTAAACGAAGAAACAACTAATTAAAAATGGCTAATTTAAATAGTTTAAAAAATAGAATCTCAGTAGTTAGAAATACAAGAAAAATTACCAACGCAATGCAATTAGTTTCTACAGCTAAATTAAGAAAAATTAGAACTGAATTTGCTAGTGTTGATGCTTATTTAAACTTATTACAAGATACTTTTACAGAACTTATGGCCCATGTTGAGCCAAGAGATTTCTTTAATATCTTCCCTGAAAATAAAGATGTAGATTGTCACCTCCATATTGTAATGACTAGTGACCTAGGGCTATGTGGGTCATATAACCACAACATAATTAAATTGCTTAAGACCAAATTAAGAAAGCAAGACAAAATTATTGTTATTGGATTAAAAGGTTATTCAATGATAAGCTCAATTGGGGCTGGCGAACAAATTATTGCTAAATACACTGAAATTGGTGAAAAAGTTTCATATGAAATCGGATCACTTATTTCTAGAAAAGCTTTAGAACTTTATTTAGATAAGAAAATTTCAAAAGTATATTTCTATTACACAGAATTTATTAACAATATTTTACAAGAAGCTGTGGTATTAAAATTATTCCCATTTGATATCCCTGAAATGAAGGATTCAAAACCAGAATTAAGTGCCACAATTGAATTTGAACCTAACTCTGAAGTTGTTCTAAAAAACTCAATACCTCTTTATTTAGGAAGTATGATTTTTGGACTAGGTACAAGTTCTAAAATTTCTGAAATGGCTTCTCGTAGAAATGCTATGGAAAATGCAACAAAAAATGCAGATGACTTAGTAAAAGACTTGATGTTACAGTTCAACCGTAAACGTCAAAGCAATATTACTCAAGAAATCAATGAGATCGTAGCTGGAGCAGATGCTACATAATAAAAAGGAGGATAATTATGGTTAAAAACGAAGGTACAATAGTACAAATTCTAGGGCCTGTTGTCGACGTTAGATTCGACGAAGGTAAATTACCTCACTTACTTAATGCTTTAACATTGGAACACGATGGGCAAAAATTCACATTTGAGGTTGCTCAACACATTGGTGATGATACCGCTAGAACAATTTCTATGGTTTCAACTAATGGATTACAAAGAGGGATGAAAGTTTTAGATACAGGAGCTCCAATTGAAGTACCTGTTGGAAACGAAGTTTTAGGAAGAATGTTTGACGTTTTAGGTGATGTTATTGATAATAAACCATTCCCTAAAAAAGTTGAAAAAGCTCCTATTCATGCACCATCTCCATCATATGAAGAACAAAAAACTTCTTCAGAAATTCTAGAAACAGGAATTAAAGTTATCGACTTATTAATTCCTTATGCAAAAGGTGGAAAAATCGGTCTATTTGGTGGAGCCGGAGTTGGTAAAACAGTTCTTGTTCAAGAGCTTATTAACAATATTGCTACACAACATAACGGACTTTCAGTTTTTGCTGGAGTTGGAGAAAGAACGCGTGAAGGTAATGACCTTTACCATGAAATGAAAGCAGCTGGTGTTTTAGATAAAACAGCACTAGTATTCGGTCAAATGAACGAACCTCCTGGGGCTCGTATGCGGGTAGCTTTAACTGGACTAACAATGGCAGAATACTTCCGTGATAAACAAAATCAAGATGTGCTTTTATTCATTGATAACATTTTTAGATTTACACAAGCTGGATCTGAGGTTTCCGCCCTTTTAGGACGTATGCCTTCTGCTGTTGGATATCAACCAACATTAGCAACAGAAATGGGTGCTTTACAAGAAAGAATTACTTCTACACGTAGAGGATCAATTACTTCAGTTCAAGCAGTTTATGTTCCTGCTGACGACTTAACTGATCCAGCTCCTGCTACAACATTCACTCACCTTGATGCTAAAACAGTTCTTGATCGGTCAATTGCTTCACTTGGAATTTATCCTGCTATTGACCCACTTAACTCATCTTCAAGATTACTTGACCCATTAATCGTTGGTCAAGAACACTATAACGTTGCACAAGATGTTGTTGTTATCTTACAAAGATTTAAAGAACTTCAAGATATTATTGCTATTCTTGGTATGGGTGAATTATCTGAAGAAGATAAGAAAATTGTTGCCCGTGCAAGAAGAATTAGAAACTTCTTATCACAACCATTTACAGTTGCTGAAAAATTCTCAGGTATTAAAGGTACATATGTTCCTTTAAGTGAAAATATAAGAAGTTTTAAACTTATTTTATCAGGAGAACTTGATGAATACCCTGAAGATATCTTTAGATATGCGGGAAGCATAGATGATGTTATCGAAAGATACAAAAAGCTTCATAAAGAATCTGCTTTAAGTAAACAAGAAGAAGAACAAGTAGATGCTGATGAAGCTCAAGCAGAAGCAGTAGAAGATACAGTGGAAGCTAATTAATGAGCGACAATAATGTTCATTTAACAATTACAATACCTAGTGGAATCTTTTACGAAGGTAATGTAAACATAGTTACACTAAAAACTGCTTCAGGTTACATCGGATTACAAGCAGGTAGAACTCCATTATTTTCAAACATTGAAATTGGAAATCTAACTATTGGATGAAGTGGAAAACCTGATACAATGACTTGTTATATCGGTGGTGGCCTTGTTTATGCTGATGCCAATAAAATCAATATTATTACTGATGATATTATCAATGTAAAAAATATTGATATTCAAAGAGCTTTACGCGATAGAGATGATTTCTTACGTCGTTTAGAAGAAGCTGTGCATAATAATTCAGTTTTAAAATTAAAACTTGAAACCAAGCTTAAGAAAGCTCTTCTCAAAATTGATGCATACAATAATTTTAATAAATAATAATAGCGGTCGCAAGACTGCTTTTATTATGCCTCTAGTAACTTGCATACTAGAGGCCTCAGGGCATAATAAAACCTAGAGCTAGGACTCTAGGAATTTTTATTATTTGTTCTTAAAATTTCAACCATGTGGTTTTAAGTATCCGTTTTCTAATGCTTTAAAGTATATATCTAGAATTTTTGTAGGCTTATTGTGACGATCAATATTTGTGTCATTTCCTCAATAAATATATGCTAGTAATTGATCAGTTCAATAATTGCTTGCACTTGTACCATTACTTGTATTACCAAATACATATTCTTTATTATATCCACGACCACCATCTGAACCTATTGCTTTTTTCTGGTTGTAATTTAGTTTTGAATATTGTGCATTAAATTTAGACATCATTGCTAAGTAAGCATCCCCAGTTCCATCATTAACCATTCTTTCGATTGTAACAGGACTATATCCTCAGAATAAACTATTACTATTTACTTTATGTTTAATAATTGATAATAACATACCACTCATTCTAAACATAGCTTTAAATCCTTCTGAACGGTAGTATTCTTTACCATCTGGATCAATTTTACCATCTGAAACTTGTTGTAATTGATATACAAACATTGGGTAAAAGATTTCTTTAATTAATCCTTTGAATTTACCTACAACATCAAAAATACTTACATCAAATTTAAATCCTAATTTAATTTCATTTTGAAGTTGTTTTCCATCATCAACTGCGGGTTGAGAAGCATTATTATTAGGTTTATTTTCTTGACCTGGAATTGGAATATCTAAAATAGATTTTAAGGCAGCATACATTCCGGTATTTTTTTCTAATGAAGAAGATTCAAATAATCTATTGATAAATTTAACATAAGTTACAGGTTGAATATTGATTAATAATTTTTGTAAGAAAACATTTTTGTTAAGAATCTTAATTAGAGAAATATCTCTACCATCAGGTGTTGTGATAACACTTAATATACCTTTAATAATTGCATTTGTTAAATCTTTTGAAGTATTAGAACTTTGCTCAAAGTTAGTAGCTTGAATTGTTTTATAAATACCATCAATAATCTCTTCTAATTCAGTTGTTGAAGCTAAAGTTTTCATTAATCCAGCAATAATTTCTTGAATGATTTTTAAATCATCACCTGTATTGAAATTAAATCCTGATTTCATAAGCATACTTTGTAAGATTTCAGCCGCACCGTTTGAAATTATGTTATCAGTATTAGCTAATATTAAAGTAAATCATTCCTTAATACTTGCTTTAATATCTCTTTCTGAAGGAGATTTAAATAATTCATTTAACATAGAAGAATATGATGTGTGATTATCATTTGTATAAACATCAATTCTATCAAAGATATCTTTTAATAATGTTGTTAATAATTTAGCTAATGAAGGCTGTCCAATAGCTTCCACTAACATAGCATTAATATTATTAATAATTGATTGTTTCTTGCTTGAATCAATTGTATTTAATCTTTCAGCAGGAACAAGAGCTTTCATTAATATAGAACTAACATTAAAGGTGTAGATTAATTCCTTGATTTTGCCTTTTTCACCTTGAATTCCAGTGTTAAATATCTTATCAATCAATTCACTTACTATAGTAAATATATCATTCTTATTATCTTTAATAATTGAAGTTTTTAGGAATTTTTTAGCTGTAGCAAATTCAGTAAATCCTAATCCCTTAAAGATAGCTCCACTTACTTGCGATAAGAATTCATCTAAATTATTAGTTTTCTTAATTGTATCCACTATTGAAGTGAAAATAGATTTAAATGTTTCTGTTTCATCTAATAATGTACCAGTATTATTAACAAATAAATCAACAATTTTATCTAATCTAGCTTTACTTTCAGCATCATTGCTATAATCAAGACCTAAGAATTTAAGTGATTTATTTACAATAAAGTGAGCAATTGTTCTTGCATATTTATTATCATTAAAGATTGATTTAGCTAATTCAGTAATGTTTTGAGTAATAAATTGTGAGTTATCATAAACATTTAAGAATTTCTTTAATCCTGTGTAAATGTCATTAACACCATCTATTTCATTAGGGTTAGCTAAATATCATTCAGATAATTTATTAATTAATTCAGGCACTTTTGGGTGATTTACAAATTGATCAATTAAATAAATAAAGTTAACACCAAGTCCAACAAGATCGTTTTCACTTAATTGAAGTTTTTCAATAAGCTGTTTCATTCAATTTGCTTCTTTAGGTACAGCTTTTCAAATTAAGCTTCCAAAGGAAATGTTTGAAGTAACAAATTTAGTTAGATTTGTAAAGAAACTTTTAACATCATTATTTAACTTATGTTCATTAACATAATTAATATTTGATTTCATTGCTTGAATTAATTTCGCTTGGAAATTAGGTTTAAATGCAATTTCTTTAAGTACTGAAAGTAATTTTGAAGCTATTTTACTTCCATTTGTATCTATACCATTTTGTGATACTGTTTCAATTAATCCTTCAAATAATTGAGGTATTAAATCTAAAGCTGCATCAATTTCATTAAAGTTTTTAATTAATGTTGTTATTAAAGCTTCTGGATTTGATATTCCTTTAAATAAATCTTTAATTGGGAATGTCGTAATATCTGGAGCACTTGTTGCTAATTCACCATCAGCTAAAGGAATTCCGGGCAAAGTAGCTTTCATTTTATCAAAATCAATATTAATAATTACTTTATGAGCTATTTTTGCTAGAACTTTAGCGAAATTATCACTCTTATTAATTTGATAAATTCATTTTCTAATTGATGAAATTAAACTTTGTTTAAATTCGTTATCTGAAACTAATACTTTAATTAATTTAGAATAAGCTTCTTTATCAGCTGCACTAGATTCAGAATCATTATCATCTGTAGTTACTTTTATAGCTTCATATTTAGCTCAATTATTTTGTTCTAAAACATGTTGAAGAACAATATGAAGAGTGTTTTTAGCATCTGGAAGATTTAAGATTTCTTTAATTAATTCAATAGCCTCACCAGAAGTATCAAGTGGATTGTTTTCTAAATTAGCTACTTGGTATGAAATATCAAATTTATCTAAAATATTTCCTAAACCAGAAACGGTAATTATTTTATTAATAACTTCATCACGTTGTGAAATATCATCATATATCACATCAACAACTTTAATTAAGTCTGTTTTATTTGTAACTAGACTATGTGCATTTTCGAATATTGCTTGTACATATTTATATTTCTTGAAGTTAATTAATTTCTTCATTTCTTGACCAAATAGTTCAAGAGCTAATTGAAGTTTTTCTCTAAACCCTTTATCTTGATGTTCAGATTGTGAAACTTCAAGAATAGATAATAAGATATTTTGAATTGTGCTTTCTAGTATATGAGTATTGTGTAGATATGAAACTAGATCTGTCATTAATTCTTTAGTTAATTTAGTTCTATCAACATCTCCTAAATCAATTCTAAAGATTTTAGCTAAATTATTTGTTACATCAGTAACTACATCGCTAAATTCATTTGACTTAATTACTCTATCAATAATTGAACTAATGTTCTTGGTAAATGTATTTCTTAAGGCTTCATTATCATTAATAATTGAAATGAATTTAATAGGTTGATATGTTGAGATATTTTCAACATGTAATTGATTAAAGAATTCAGGTTTCTTAATTTCATCTAGATATGTATTTAATAAAGTATCGAAATCAGATGGTTTATCAACTGAAACTGTATCACCATTTTTACTTACTTTACCAATAATTAAATTAATTAGTGAAACTAAGTTGTCTTTAGATATATAGTTAAATACTGCATTATTACCAAGTGAATTAATTAGATTAGAAACTAATTCTTGAAGTTGTCCGCTGTTTCTTAATGCATAGAAGACATCTTGGACAATTTCTATGTAGCTGGTGTAATTATTCTTAACAAACTGAATGTTAAGCATTCTTGAAATAAATTTCTTAGGATTTGCTTTAACATTGGTATCAACCAATTTAGCAATTTGTTGTGGAATTAAGCTTAAACTTGCTAATAATTGTTCTTGGTTTTCTTGTGCTGAAGCAGTTTTAATTCCATTAAAGATTATTTCGATAATAGGTGTTAATAATTCTAAATTATCAACAATAGCTTTAGCATTTTGTGAAAGAGCCTTAATAGCTGCTTTTTTAGCTTCTGAATATGAATCTACATTTACACCAATATTTCTTAAAGCTCTATAAATAGTATCTTCTAAGAGATCTTTTAATGTTGAATTAGATAATAAATCATTACTAAATCCAATAATACTTTGTTTTAAAGTATCTAGATCAACCATTGAAACAGTTGTTTTAATAATATCAGCATAAGAAGTTACAGAAGAGTATTGATTAATGTTTTCAACTACATTTCTAACTCCTTGAGTAACTGCTGTTTGGAAATTATTATTAGTTAAAATGAAAACAAGAATTTTTTCAAAATTACTTTGTGTTACATTGTTAAATATCTTATCTCTAGTTCCTTGTGGAATTAACTTGATAATTGAATTAGCTAATTCAATTGCTTTTCTAGGACCATTAGTTCCATATCTTTGTACTCATTCAGGTACTGAAGATAAGTCTTCTGATTTAGATAAGTTTCCAAATACATTATCAAGAATTTTAGATATTTGTGGTTTATTTGTTGTAAATAATTCTGAACTTGCTATTGAAGCTAGCGTTTTAGCAACTTTTGCTTCAAATTCTGGATTATTTGCATTATCAGTAAATAGCGATTTTAATACACCAAAGATATTTAATTTAGTGAAGTTAGTTCCATTAACTCTAATGTGACTAATTAAAGTTTCAAATATTAGATCAGAAACTCCAAAGTTTTTATCAATTACATCATAGATTCCGATGATATTTTTAATTAATGATTGTAATTCTTCTGAAGAAATACCATTAAAGATAAATGCTAAATCTTCTTTTTGTAAAGCTTGAGAAATTACTTTTTGAATAATTTCTAATAATCCTGATTCTTTAATTCCGATGTTAACAAGATTAATAACATAGGGTTTAATTGTTCTAACATATGTATTATTTTTAACTAATGCTTTTACTAAATCATTGTAGCTATCAGCTTTTGCTAATGATAATTCATTATTATCGTTATTTACACTATTTACAATAGCTTTTAGAGATTCATGAGCAATTGCTTTAAAATCACTTGAAGAAATAATTTGGTTAATAACATTGCTTACTTGCTCTTTATTTTGAATTTGTAATGCATTAGCAAGCTTATCAACAGGAATTAAAGTTTGCAACTTAGGAAGAATTGAATCATATAATCCATTGTGCTTATCAAATAACTTATCTACTATAGCAAGTAATTGTTCTTTATAATTTCAAATATTTGAATTTAATAATAATTTAACTAGTGAGTAATCACTTAAGTTAAATAATGATGGAATTTTAGCTGCGAATTTATTTGCAAATTCTGCAAAATTATTTGAGGCTAAAATTGATTCTTTAGCTAATGAAATAATTTGAGATAAGAATTTAGGATTATCAAAGATAAAGTCGTTTAAGCTTTTTCTTATTGCATCGAAAAATCCGATTGGTAATTTATTTTCGTCAGTTAAAAATCCTTGATTAATTAAGTATTTATTAACATAAGTTTGTAATAAATCACTGATTGCATTATGTTGTAAAGCTAGTTTTATTAAAGCAACAATTTCATTATTACTATTTAGAATTTCTGAAGATTTTAACACATTAAATATTGTATTTAATGGATTATTTACTAGTGATTTTAAGTCTTGAATGCTTAATACACTATCAATTGCTTTAGAAATTAAATTAGCTGTATTTGCATTTTGTACTATATCTAATATAAGTGATTTAATATGCTCTGTATTTGCATATTTTTCAATTTCTTTAGATTTAGAATCGATTAAATTAGAAATTAAATTCTTAACTGCAGGAGTAGCAATATATTTATTTAATAATGCTTTAGCAACTACTTTTAAGTATTCTTTATTATTTACAATAATTGGACTATCTAAAACTTTAATAATAAATTCTTTAGGATTATTATTAAATTTACTTTTTACAATATTTAGAATTTCATTTGGAATTGTTTTAACAAATTCAATAATATTTTCTGATTCTTTTGCCTTATTTAATGCCGTAAAAATATATGAAAGAATTGGATTATATAAATCCAAATCTTTACCCAAAGGTAAAATGTTATCAATCACATCAGAAACAAATTGTTCTGTGTAATTTAATTCACTACCTTGTGCTTTTTGATTTACATAAATATCTCTAAATTGACGTTTAATAATGTTAATAGTAACATCTTTAATGTGCTGTTTGATTGCAGCATCATTTAAAGTCGCTTGAATAAAGTTTTGGATTTGTTGATGAATAGAATCAAAATCTATTTTCTTGATAACAACTTTTAATAAGTCTTCGAAACTATTGATTGCTTTAAATTCATTTAAAGTTGAAAGAACAATTTTTAATTCTTTATTAAATACATCTTTGAAATCTTTATTGTTTAAAAGGAATTTAACAAAATCATTAATTTGTTCATATGTAATGTATTTAGCTATATTATCTCTAGTTTTTAATGGGATTACTTCATAAATTTGTTTTACAAATTTTTCATCTGTAGCAAGTTTATTGTATAGGTTTTGAATAATTTCTTCAATATAACTTCCGTGTTTAGAAATTAATGTTTTTCCAAATAAGTGAAGTAATTTAATAATGTTTGTTTCTAAATGTTGTTTATCAAATAATTTCTTAAATTCAGCTATAACCTTTTGACCTAAAGCTTCAAAAGTTGTTGCATTACCATCTTTAGCGAATTCCTCTAATCCAACAAATAATGTGTCAATAATATTTAATTCAGTTTCATATTGCATTACTAAGTCGTATAAGCTACTTAGTAATTCTTTTAACTTAGCTGCATCAGGAGATGATTTTGATTTAAATAATCATGATATAGATTCGTTATTTAATAAGTATTCATTTCCATAAGCAACAAGAGTCTTTTTAATCACACCAAATTCGCTTTGGTTTTTAGCTTTATTTATAGCTGAAACAGCAATTGGTTTAATTGTTTTAATAAATTCAACATCAGATAATGGGATTAAAACAAAATCGCTTCAGTTTTGAGCTTGTTTAAATTTGTCTTGATTATCAATAACAAATTGAGTAAATGATTTACCAAATTTGTTTAATGAATCAGATTGTAGGATTCTAAGGGCTAATACTTGAATTTCTTGTGCAGTAACTTGATACTTTGCAATTTGTGATGGAACAGGTATTTTCTCAACCAACCTGGATACAAATGTATCTTTATTTCTTGCTAAAGTTTGTAATTGATTTAATAATGAATCAAGAAATTCTTTATATAACTTATATTCATTCTTTTCTAATGGTAATGTAAATAGACCTTTAGTTAATAAGAATGCATCAATATTTATGTTACTTAAAACAACACTTGGTAATTTAGCAATTAATTCTTCTAAATTATAGTTATTATCAGCAACAAAATCAACTACAGCATTAATAACATTAATTGCACCTTGTTTGTTTCAAAGTACATTATTTCATGTGTGTGAAACTAGTTTATTAAATACAGGTAGATAGTTATCTTCAATGTTAATTCAATTATCTGTAGCTAATTTTCTAATAACTTTAGCTAATGTTTTATTAATTTGTAAATCACTTGTTAAATTAATTAAAATAGGTTTAATGTTTTGATTTAATATTTGTTTAAAGGCTTTATTTTGAAGTAATTTAGCCACTAATTCTTTCGGATTTTGTGCAAGTTTTACAATATCTAAATTATCAACTAAGAAATCAATTGCTATAGGAAGTAATTTAGTTGTTTGTTGATTATCTAAAATTTTTCCTAAAACTGTAATAACTTCATCTTTATCAATTAAATCATCTAATTTAGCTGCTGAAATAGCATTAATAAGTAATGATTTAATTTGTTTAATTAAAGCATTATCTTGGTTAGCTTGTATAATGAAGAATTTAGCTAATTTCTTAACGAATTCTTTATTGTGAGTTATTAAATTAGAATCTAATACCTTATTAATTAAAGATCAAGGATCTGTGAAAACAGCTTTTTTGGCAACTTCAATTAATTCACTAGGTAATTTATTGAAATCAACTAAAGGATTTGTTGAGTTTTTAATTGCTTCTAGTAATTCAAATAATTTATCAATAATTGGATTTAAAGTATTTAGCTGTTTAATAATTGGGAAAGCTTCAGCTTTGAAATCGGTCAAGAAACTTGATATTTCACTATCTGTGATTCTGGTTTGTTCTTTTAGATTTTCCAGTATTTTACGTAATAAAGTAATAATAGTATCTTTAATTGTATCTTGTGTTAATAAATCATTTGCAAGTGAAGTTACATTAGTTTTAATAGTATCTAGATTAATTGATTTGAGTAATTTTTGGAATAATTCACCGAAATCTTTTGAGCCTTGGAATGTATCAAAACTATCAATAACACCATTTAAAATTTCGCGTAAGATAGCACGAGAATTTTCATTTGAAACAAGAATATTGAATAGTATTTTAACACCATCAGCTGGTACATATTGAGAAACACTAGGTGGTAATAATTTAACAATAACATCAGCTAGATTAAGATTTGGAGCTTGATCAATAATGTTTTGTACTAGTTGCTTAATAAAAGCAACATTATTTGAAATGATTTTAGTATCTGCAAAAATATCAATAACTTTTAATGGAGATAATGAAATACCATCACCATCAGTAACTAAAGTATTAAATGCTTGGTTTAGCGCATTTACAAGAGCTATATCAAGTTTATTAAATTCAGTTTCTCTCATGTTTAAGAAGAAGAATTTAATAAAGTCTGAAATAAACTTATCGGTTTTTTCACCTCTAAAATTAATTACATTATCAAGTACTGAATCAACTAATTTATCTGAACCTTGTTCAGTTAAATTATGATCTAAATGATGTTTAGTAATTTGTTCTCAAGCAATTTTTCTAAGTGCTGATTTTAATGCTGGATTATTTAGTGTAGTTCAAACAAAATCTGATAATGAGTTAGATAATTTTTCAATCATTTCATCATCTGAAATGAAAGCTTTTACTAATTCAGGGTAATTACTTACTGTTTGGAATCTTTCGGATTGTCTGATAAATGTAGTAACTAAAGCATTTAAAATATTATTCAAGTTTGATGAATTAATAATATCAATGAGTAATAGTTTAACATCACCAGGATTAATTCCAAATTTTTCTAAATTAGTGTTTAATGCAGAAACAATGCCATTTGCAATGGTATCTTGGAATTTCTTGAATAAATTATTAATTACAGTAGTAATTCCATCTGATAATCTTTCTTTATTGTGATTAATGAATTTACTTTTAGCCAATGCATTAATTAGCTTGAATAAGTTTTCTTCATTAATAACATGTTTAATAAGAATTTTAGGAATATCAGTTAAAACAAGTTCGCCTTTTTTGTTCTTTTCGGTTAATTCAGCTTGGAAATCACCAATAATTTTTTGTAGTATTTTTTCATTAATAATTTCTTGAACAATAGAACCAAATCCATTAGCTCCATCATTTTCAGGATCTAAGATAACATTAGTTAATTTACCTTCTGGATCTAATTCTTTATAAATTGATGTATTTGTTACTGCTTGAATAACTTCAGTAGAAATGTTTTTAAATGTTTGAGACATTCTAAGTACTCTTTCTCCATAGTTATATGGTGAACGAGTTTTATTAATTTCAGTTAAAAATGCATCATTATTATCAAGATATTGTTTGGTATTTGCACCAATTACTTCGGCAGGAGTTTTATCTACTTCAATTTGGTATTTTAAAATAGTAGCATCTGTTTCGAGGAAGTCTTGAGTGAAATCAAAATTAGGATCATAGTTTTTTAATAAAATAGAAGGATTTGTTAATTTTAGATACATATCCATTGCAAGTTTTTTGTATCCATAAGTATTTGGGTGGATATCAAAATACACATCTGATAAATCAGCTGAGTGTGCAGATCAATAAGTTGGATTATAAGCGTTAACTACACTAATTCTATTATCTTTACCATACTTTTGAGTAAAAGCACTAGCAATTTGTTTATAAGGGAGATTTATTTGTTCAAGTAATAACACAACTGGATCAATTGGTAAATCTGCTTTAACTAGATTACGGATGAAATCATCCAATGCTTTCTTAATACCAGACATAGGCATTGGATACATAACTATGTTAATATTAGCTTTTGGTGCTAATTCAGCAATTTTTTCAGCTAAAACTTGTACACGGTTAGCTAGTTCAGGAATAGTAAGATCTAAAGCATCATGCACAAATTTATAGATTTTTAAGTAATCTGGATGTGGTTTCTTCAATTCATTAATAATTTCCATTGGTTTATTTTGGGAAACATGTTTGATTAATAAGAAGAAGAAATCATTCGCACCTAGAGAAAATGTAACTAAGTTAGCATCAGCTAAAGCTTGCTTACTTTGTTGAGCTATTTCTTGTGCATAACCTGATTTAAATTTACCAAAACCTAATCTTCCAGCAAAAGTATGGTCAAGTTTGTCTCATGATGGTTCATCACTAAATGGATTTTGATATTGAGCATCAAACATCTTAATTCAGTCAATTGCTCTTGAACCACTAGCCGCAAAGTTTTGGAAACTTTCAACACGTCCATCTTGATTAAGAAGTTGAGATAAAAATGCAGGATATGAAGCTCCTTCAATTTTTCCATCTTTTAATGAACCTGGGTAATCTTGTAATAATCCGCCATCAAAACCAGCGGTAATTGAATCGCCTAAAGCAACATATTTAATTTTTTGGTCCTTTGCAATAAAGTTAGGTGATTTTGCTCTTAATGTAATTACATCATCACCTTGAACTGGCAATGGTAATTCAATTGGTTTGTCGCCTGGTAATATTTTTGATGGTTCTTTTGGTTTAATTGGGTTTATAGAACCAGGTTTAGTTAAATGATGATTTAATGGATCGCTAGATGAAATAGCTGGTGATGAACCTGGTGCTTTACATGAAGCACTTAGCAGTGCGCTAGCTCCAATAAAAGCAAGTAGTCCAGTTGATACTAATAGTTTATTTTTTTTCATAATATCTCCTATGTATCTATTTATTTAATAAATAAATAGTACCATAAAATAAGCTTTATTTCTGTTTGCTATATGGAAACATTTCTATATTTAAAATAACTATATTTTAGCGCTTTTAGTCAATTTAAAAGAAAAGTCGCAATACTTTTTCTTGTAATGCGACTAAAAATTAATAATTTTTAATTATTTGAATGCATCTAGATCATTCATTATGCAATAAAATATTTTACTTCAGTAAGCTAATGAAATCAATTCACCTAAAGCTTCTTCAGAATTGTTTTCAATTTGTATTTCAATTGATTTAACATCATCATTAAAGCTTGTTAAATAGTTTTGAAAAACATCATATGATTTCTCATTAAATTGATTCATAGTATAGTTTTTTAATTGATCGATTAAGTCATCATTATCAATATTTGAAGATAATTGATAATCAAAATATCTCTGTTTTAAAATTCAAAAAATAACGAATTTATTTCTATTACCCGAAAGAATATTTTCTGATTGAGCCGGGATATCATTCGGGAATAATGCCGAAGTATTTAAAATACTTTGAATTAAACTAATTTGATTTAAATTTGAACTATAAAATTCAACATATTTTTGTAAAAATAAGTCATAAGCAATATTGATATTATTAAATCCTTCAAGTTGATTTTGCATATCATTTTCATTTAAATATAAGGCTAATTTTAATGCATTATTAAAATAAATATCAGGATTCAGCACATTTTTGTTTGCTTCAGTATATCCATTAATTAATTTTTCAATATTAATACCTTGAGTTGCTAATAATATCAATCCGATTTCGCTTAATAGTGAAAAATTCGGATGAATATCATTTGAAACGAAAAAAGCATTTTCTCTTGGGATTGAGATATTATCAACATTTCCGAAAATATTTTTTCTGCCTATAAAATACACCGATTTTTTAATTAAGAATTCACTAGATTGGTAATTGAATTTCGAAATAAAGTTTTTAATAGATTGCTGTTGATTATCGTCATGCCCTAAGGAATCTAAAAATAGCAAAGCAATGTTATCTTGATTATTTTTATTTAAGTAATAATTAATTATATTAACAACATTTTGTTCAGGTAATTGTTCATTAATAAAAACTAATTCAATTTTTTGTTTCTTGTGATAATCACTTTTACCAAAAATAAACTGTAAACAAGATTCAATAGCTAATTGATTTTGTTTTTGAGTCCAAATTATAAGAGTATTAGTTTGTCTACGATATAATTTGTTACAAAATTCAACTATTTTTTCAATACCATTGATTTTAAAATTTAATGCAATATCATCAAATCCTAAAAATGATGAACCTTTAAAATTTAATGATTTAACTTTATTTATAATCTCGTTTGAAATATTATTTTCATTCTCTAGTTGTGATTTTTCTTGATAATATTTTGTTTTTATTGTTATTAAGGACATAAAAAAATTCCTTTATTAATTATTTTGTTCAGGTTTTTCTATTTCACTATTGTTATCTAAATCGCCATTATCATTATTATTTTCTTCATTAGGTAAAATATAACTTAAAGTAAATTTAATTAGATTATTAAAACCATTTTTTGTTTCTTTAAGCTCGTTTTTAGGACTTCTAGCTAATGAATAATATCTTTCACTTCTTAAAAAATTAGGGTGATTTTTCTTAAATGAACCTATATATTGTTTTGTATCTTGATCATAACCAATTACTACAAAATTTACTATATCTCGAATTTGTAAAATATCATTTATTTGTATATTTCTAAAATCAGTTATTTCATTTTTATATATGATGAATTTATTTTTATCTTTATCTTCTAGTAATGTGAATTTTGATCCAGTTCTAATAACTTTTGCAGTTACGATTTGACCATTATAGTATGTTAATTTATTTTCCATATTATTTGCGAAATCACTTCGCACCTTTCAATCAAATTAAATATATAATTTAATTATATCTATTAATATAATATATATACCAAAATAAATCCAGACATATTTATAGTGCAAATATTCGAGTAAAAAATGCTATGTAATAGAGCTAAAAGTATTTTTGTGTTAAAAATCGCCTTATTTTTTTATTTTTTTTCACATTTTAAATACTTTTAACTCTTATATATAGAGTTAAAAGTAAATTATGAAAATTTTAACTAAATCGTGTTAAATAGTTATAATTTTTTATATATAAAATAATTAATCACTTAATATACTGATTAAATAGTTATTCAATAAATATTTAACTTATCAGAAAGAGGAAAAATGAAACGTTTACAATGTTTATATAGACCTAATAAGGATAAAAACTATCCATGAATGTTAAAACACCCAAAAGTAGATAGTGCATTAGCTTTATTTAAATCTCGTAGAGATGCTATGACATGATTCTTATCATTAGAATATGATTCAGCAACTTGATTCCAAACAGATAAAAAAATCTGAGGTGGATTAGTTATTGCTGAAAAAGAATTAAATAAAGATGGTAAAGAAGTAATGATGTATGAATTCAACGTTGATAAATTTGACGGTGAATTAGATTACGATGCAACAGCTGAAGAACTTGCGATTGATGGAAAAACAGGATTAAGAAACGATAAAGAAGCTAAAAAATACTTAAAAGAAATGCAAGATTTCAAAATTTTAAAAGACCCTGAAACATATTTCCCAGTTGACGATGATTTTAAAATTGAAAGAAAGAAATCAGCAAAAGACCTAGAAATTGAAAAGCTTAACAAAAAATTAGCAGAATTATCATTATTACTATCATCAAAACATTCTGATGACTATGCAAGAGAATTAGAAGAACTTTATAAGAAATTACAAGATTCAAACTCAGATAAAGAACAATTACTTAAAGAAATCGAAGAATTAAAAGAAAAATCAGAAAGATTAGAAAAAGAAGTAACTAAAGAAGTTATTCTTGAAAAAGAAGAAGTTGTTTTACCCGTTGTAACAGTTGTAGAAGATAAAATTATAGAATATGCATATGTAAGAGACTTACCATTAGAAGAACAAATTAAAGTTTTAGCTATTTATGCAAGAAAAATGCACATTACATCTTCAAAATTAGAAAAATCAGAAACATCAGTTGAAGATTTAAAAGATATTGAAGAAAACTTTGCAAATGTATTAGAATGTATTAAAGCAGTTGAAAAAGATTTACACAATGAAGAATTAAAAGAATTATTAGCATCTATTACATATTCATTAACAAAATCTGTTCAAATATTTGATGAAAACATTGTTGGAAATCCTGAAATTGCTAATACAGCAGAAAATGCATTATACTCAGTATGTACATTAAATGGAAACATTAAATTATCACAAAAAACATCATATGTTTTATTTAATGATAAACATGTTGGATTTGTACCAAAAGATAAATATCACTATGCTGTATTTATTGGACATGATGCTCAAAGACAACACTTTATGGTCTTCCAAAATCCTGCAGAAGAAAAACATGTAGAAGTAGTAAAAGAAGTTGAAGCACCAGCAAGAACTGAAAGTACAGCTAACTGATTTGCCATCTTCTTACTATCATTATCATTCGGAATTCTAATTACATTATGTATCCTTTTAGGAATCAATGTAATTCCTCACTAATACTAAAAATTAAGCACTTTTGTGCTTTTTTTGTCGCGATTTAAAAGAAAATTAAAAATTTACTTTACTTTTTGAAAATATATGCTATTAAAAAATATTATTTTTTAATAATGTGGTAAAATTCCATTATGCTAAATAATAAAGACTCCATGCAAACAATCGTAAATCATTTAAAAAATAGTGGATTTGTATTTCAAGGAAGTGAAATCTATGGTGGATTATCTAACACCTGAGATTATGGACCGCTTGGATCATTACTCAAAGATAACATTATGAATGCTTGAAAAAGAGAATTTGTTATCAAGGAAGGAAATAACTTCTTAATTGATTCTAAAATTTTAATGAATCCAAATGTTTGAGTGACTTCAGGACATGTATCTAACTTTTCAGATCCATTAATCGAAAATAAAATAAATGGAAAAAGATATAGAGCTGATAAATTAATTCAAGAATTTGATGAAAGCATTATTCCTGAAAAAATGTCATTTGAAGAAATGGCACAATTTGTTAAAGATCACATTTTTGAATATGATGGCGAAAAAACTAATTGATCAGAAATTAAAAAATTCAACTTAATGTTTGAAACATCACAAGGTGTAATCGAAGGAGCTAAATCAAAAGTTTATTTAAGACCGGAAACTGCTCAAGGGATTTTTATCAATTTCAAAAATGTGCAAAGAACTATGAGAACAAAGTTACCATTTGGAATTGCACAAGTTGGAAAAAGTTTTAGAAATGAAGTAACACCAGGAAATTTCATTTTTAGAACTAGAGAATTTGAACAAATGGAATTAGAATTTTTCTCAAAACCAGAAGAAGCTAACGAATGATTTAATTACTACATAAATAAAGCTTATGCTTTTGTTCAAAAATTAGGTATTAAATCTGAAAGCATTCGAATCAGAGCACATGAAAAAGAAGAATTAGCTCATTATTCAGATGCTACAAGCGATATTGAATTTAAATTCCCATTTGGATGAGGTGAATTATTAGGGGTTGCTAATCGTACTGACTATGACTTAAAATCTCATATGAATGCAACTGGTGAATCATTGGATTATTTAGAACCAGAAACTAATACCAAAATTGTTCCTTATGTAATTGAACCAAGTATGGGACTTGATCGTTTAATGTTAGCTATAGTTTCTGATGCATATGCTGAAGAACGATTATCAGAAAACGATTCAAGAGTAGTCTTAAAATTCACATATGATTTAGCCCCATATAAAGTAGCTGTTTTACCACTTGTTAAAAAGCTATCAACAACATCTAAAGAAATTTTTGATAACTTAATTAACCAAGGAATCTCAGTCACTTATGATGAAGCTGGTTCAATCGGAAAAAGATATCGTCGTCAAGATGCTATCGGAACATATTGATGTTTAACTGTTGATTATGACACTTTAGAAGATAATTGTGTAACTTTAAGAAATAGAGACACAATGGAACAAGTAAGAATAGAAATATCAAAACTTGCAGAATTTTTAAAAAACAATAAATAGTGGAGTAAAAATGGAGAATAAGAGAATACCAAGTGAATTAGTGAATCAAATTATTTCTAATTCAAATATAGTAGAAATTATTTCTGAATTTATTTCTTTAAGTAAAAAAGGAAATAACTATATTGGATTATGTCCATTTCACGAAGATTCATCTCCAAGTTTTACTATATCTCCACAAAAACAAATATTTAAATGCTTCCCATGTGGAGCTTCAGGAAATGTAATAAGTTTCCTTGAAAAAATAAAAAATTGAAACTTTATTCAATCACTAGAGTTTCTTGCTCAAAAACAAGGTATTGAGTTTGATTTTACATCTTTTAAAAATGATGATAAGACTAAATACTATTCACAAGAAACAGTTGAATTAGTTGATATTTTATCTATAGCAAATTATTTCTACAAAGTTGAGGTTTTAAAATCGACATCTGCTAATGAATATTTAAAAAAGCGTAAATTAGATGATTTAAATATAAGAGAAAAATTTGATATAGGATATGCACCAAAAAATAAAATTGTCGATTATTTAAAAAAACTTGGGTATGATTCAAATTTAATGTTAAAAGCTGGTTTGATTAATAGTGAACTTAATGAGTTATTTTGAGATAGAATAACTTTTGGGATTAGAAATGAATATGGTGATTTAGTTGGATTTTCAGGTAGAACTTTAGATTCTAGTTCAACTAGCAAATATGTGAATTCGCCAGCAACACATTTATTTAATAAGTCTAAAATTCTATATAACTTCAATAATGCTAAAGATAATATTAATAGCAAAAAAGAAGTTATTATTGTTGAAGGTTTTATGGATGCAATAGCTTTAGATAAAGCAGGTATTCATAATGTAGTTGCCTTAATGGGAACTGCTTTAACTAAAGAACATCTCAATCTAATCAAACGAAATAAAGTAATATTATTCCTAGATAATGATACAGCTGGAATAGAAGCTACTTTAAGAACATTAAAATTATTATTGGAAAATGGTTTTTCAGCTTCAGTTATAAATAATACTTATTTAAAAGATGCTGATGAAATATTAAATAATTATGGTAAAGAAACATTAATTGATTTAATTAATAATAATCAAGTTTCGAGTGTCAACTTTATTTATGAAAAGTTAAAAGCTAAACATAAAGTTGATCAAATACAGGATTATGAGTCATTTTCTAAATTTATTCAAATATTACAAGCTTATATTAATTTATTTAACGATGAGCAAAAAGAATATATATCTAGCTTATTAAGTAAAGAATTTAATTATTCATTAAAATATCAACTGAAAGAAAATCAAAATATTTATCATGAGATACCTCAGAAACAAAACATAGATTTTAGAAATACTCAATGATATCGAAACAAAATTGAACTATTAGCAAATCAAAACCGTTTAAGCTTACTTATAAGAGCTATGAGTAATCAATATATCTTAGAAATAATTAAAGCAACTAATGATGTTTCTTTATTATTCACTAAGCCAGATAGTATTAAAAATTTATATGAATATACTATTCAATTAAATGAAGTAAAAGACCCAAATGAGATATATAAAATGATATATCCTGAATTAAATATAATGCTTAATTCAATTGATTACAATGATGAAATCAATGCAAAAATAATAAAAGAGTATGTAAATGATACAGTTTTAGAAGCCAATAAATTAAGCTCTTTTACCATTCCACTTCAGCCATATGCAATAGAGCAAGTAGCTGAGTGAGAAAAATACAAAAATATCTTATATGCAGGAGCTAATGCAAATGCTGTACCACCATTTATACAAGATCAAATTAGCTTGCTAATTAACAAATACAAAAATAGAAAATTAATATTTAAAAACAATAAATAAAGGAGGTTGTAATGGATAAACAATTCGACTATAACACAGTAATCACTTATCTAAAACAACAATTAAAACATAAGCATAAGGATTATTTTACACAAGATGAATTACTTGAAGTCCTTGCAGCCAAAAATCTTTTTATTGAAGATGCTGAATTCGATGACTTCCTAGAAGAATTAAAAGATAATAGCATTATTGCAGATGATGAAGATGATTATTCAAATGTAGATGTTACTGAAGAAGATTTCTTAGAAGAGCTTCAAGCAGATAAATCTAATGGCAAAAAGAAATCTAAAAAGAATGAAATAGAACTTGAAGAAGATGATAAAGAACTTCCTAACTTAGATGATATGGATATTGACTTTGAAACAGCAGATGATGAAGACGAATTCGGTGATGATGAATTTTCAGAAGAAGACGAAATCGATGAAGAATACTACAAAATTCCAGACGAAGAAATAGAAGAGGAAGAACCTGAGGAAGAAGAAGACGAAGAGGAAGAACAAAAACTTAATGAATCATTTTTTGATGATTCAGATGAATTAGATCTTAATCTTGATGCCTTATCATTTGATTATGTAGAAGCAGTTGATTTAAACGATGCTCCTAAGAAAAAAGCTGATTTATCAAATAAGTTAACTGAAACAAATGATATTGTTAAGTGATATATGCGTTGAATTGGTAAGTATGGTGAATTACTTACAGTAGAAGAAGAACGTAAATTAGCTGAACAAATGGAAAAAGGTGGATTTAGAGGAAAACGTGCAAGAGACAAACTAATCCAAAGAAACCTTCGTCTTGTTATTAATAATGCTAAAAAATACAAAAACAGAGGTCTTTCATTTATTGATTTAATTTCTGAAGGTAACTCAGGTATTTTAAAAGCTGTTCAAAAATATGATGTTAATAAAGGATTTAAATTCTCAACTTATGCCACTTGATGAATTCGTCAAGCTATCACACGTGCTGTAGCTGACCAAGCTAGAACAATTAGAGTACCAGTGCATATGGTAGAAACAATTAATAAAATTTCTAAAATTGAACGTGAATTACAACAAGAATTAGGTAGAGAACCTAGTGATGATGAAATTGCACAAAAATATGGGAATGGATTTGATGCAGCTAAAGTTCGTTACATTAGAAAAATTAATATCGATCCAATTTCACTTGATAAACAAGTTGGGAAAGAAAATGACTCATCATTTAGTGACTTTGTTAAAGACGAAAACATAGTTAACCCAGTTGATTATGCTTCACATGAAGAATTAAGTAAAATTCTTGAGGATATGATTAACGAATTAGATCCTGAAGATAAAAAATTAATCTGTAAACGTTTCGGAGTTGGGACAGATGAAAACGGTGAAAGATATAAAGTTCACTCATTAGAAGAATTATCTAAAGATCGTGGCGGTGTTTCAAAAGAACGTGTAAGACAAATCGAAAACAAAATTTTACGTAAGCTAAAAAGCAATGTAAAACATGGTAAAAACTTAAAGGATTATTTAAAAAATTAAATATGAAACAAAAAAGTTTGAAAATAAAAGACTTTATAGCGGTTGTTAACTCAATGTATCCAAATGAAAATAAAGAAATTTGAGATCCATCAGGTTACAGTGTTAAAACTGTACAAGCTAAAAAATTTAAAGGTGCAGTTTTAGCAATTGATTTAACTAAAGAAGTTTTACAAGAAGCAATTGACAATGATTGTAATGTTATTCTAACTCATCATCCATTTAAATTTGAAGCTAGATGAATTGATGAAGATAATAAAGCTCCTTATAAAAGAGAAATATTAAATTTATTAAGAAAACATCAAATTACTGCATATTCTATGCATACTAATTATGACTGCGATCCTTATGGAACTTCATATCAAATTGTAAAAGCTCTAGGGCTTGAAAACACAATGGATTGAAATGCATCGCAAATATTTAGTGCAGTATTTCAACCAAATAAATCTTTAAATGAATTAAAAGAGTTATTTATAGATAAATTAAAATTTAATTCATTTAGAACAAATATAAATCCACAAGATTATGATAAGAAAGTTAATAAAGTAGCTGTTTTATCTGGAAGCGGATATATAGGCCAAATAGTAGATTTATCTAAAAATGTTGATTTAATAATTTCAAGTGATTTTAGATGAAGTGATTGAATAGTCTTTGATCAAAATAATATAAACATCTTAGAAGTGCCTCATTTAGATGAGCAAGTATTTGCATATCATATGTATCTAATGTTGGTTCAAATGTTTCCTGAGTATCGCTTTATTGTCAAAGAATTAGACGAGCCATATCACAATTTATAAGCACCTTGAGTGCTTTTTATTTGCAAAATTAAGTGAATTTCAATCTAATATATTAAAATTAATATAGTGTAAATTAATTAAAATATAAAAAAGAATATGAATGGAAAATATGAAGAACTTATTTTTAAAACTAGGAGAACCAATTAATGCCGTAGGAAACTTTGGCGCTGGTATTGTTGGGACAACAAATAATAATCAAATAATCGAAAACAAAGTAATAAAAAGTAATTCCAATGAATTAAATGAACTAGAAATAATTTTCCGCGATTTATTAATTCCTGAATTTATTCAGCAAAATGAAGAATTATTTCAAAAGTTATCTAATTTAATTCAAAATACAAATAACTCATCTCTTAAGATAATGCGTGATGAGATTTCAGACTCTGAAATCAAGTTATTGCTAACTAATTTTCTAAAGTTAGCAAAAGATAAAAAAGTTATAAATGATGAACAATATAATAAAGCAATATCTAAACTAGATAAATATGTGGCTTCATTTAAGGCTAAATTTAGAACAACTATTAGAGAACAACAAGCAAAATTAAAAGAAGAGAAAAAACAAGAAAAAATCATTAAGCAAGAATTAAGTAAAAAATATCAACAAATAGTTACTGACCAAAAAAAGGGTTATTCAGTAAATATAAGTGTTGATAAAGATAAATTAGAAGAAAATTCTAAAGTAATTGGTATTAAATACTTAGCATTAGAAAAACAATTAGATTCATTGAAGAAAATTTCAATAAATAATTTAGAAATTTTAAAATCATATGAGCAAACTATTATAAAGCTAAATCGTGCAATAATAGGAATGTCAGCTGTATCAATAATTTCAACTATTTTTGTGTTCTTTTGACCACCTGCTGCTATCGGAAGCATTGCAGCAGGAGCAACAGTAATAGGACTTACGATAACACTAGAAAACTTTAAAAAGGAATACGAAATATTTGTAAGCAGAAATAAAGTCTTTGAAAATGTATCAAAAGCAATAGAAGAAGCAAAAATAACTAAAACACCATTACTTGATAATTTACTAACATTTGGTGTTGGTGTAATAGTTGGAAAAATTGATCTTTTGAATAATTTATATTCATTACCTAAAGGGGGTGTAAAGGAATTTGCTAAATTCAAAAAAGATATTATAAAGAACTTTAAAACTCCATCTGGCTCTTTATCTCTTGTTTTAGGTGCGGCAGGAATTGCTTTAGACGGTTATACTATATACACCTCTGCCGCAGATATAAATAGAGCTGATATAATGATTAATGAAATAAATAATTTCACTTCTAATCTAAGAAATACAATGAGTGAGATTATTGATGGAATGAAATCACTTGGATGAGTGAGATGAGTTGTTATAAACGAAACACCTATTTATGGAGATGATTATGATACTTGTGCAACCGGTGGTAAAAATCTTATATTTAAAAATTTAATTACAGGAGAAATAAAAACACTTAATGAATTGCTAAGTTTAAGTTATGAGCAACTTCATATCCAAGGATTAACAAAGGTATACAATTCAAAAACAAATGAATGATATATTAAAACATTACCTAATAATACTAAGAAAGATAATTTAGGATAAAATGCATTATACAAGTAATATACAATCTCCATTTTTCTGATTTGCTCTGTTTTTATGTATTTTATTTCTTATTAAGGACTTTTATTTCGTTGGTATATGAACAAACAAAATGCACAGATTCTATGCTTTTTCTTTAGCAGCTAAAGAATCAGATATGAAATTTAATTATCCAATTACTTGTAATATTAAAAAATACAATGAAGGATATGAAATAATTAGAAGATGTTTTAAAAGAAAATTTTATTCTATTTTAACATTTGACACAAGTTTTAGGTTATTATATGCAGTAATGCAATCAACATCTTTTGCGTTAGCTATTATTGATGGTTACATATCATATATTAATGTTTTTTGCTGAATAGGTTTTTATCTTATCCTTGGATACATCGGAGATATATATCGTGTATGACTTTGATCTAAAAAATATCTTCCTAATCAAGAATTAATAGAAGGAAAAAATCAAATAGAAACATTTTCAAATGAAATTATCTCGCAAGTTAATGAGGAGAAAAAATATTCGTTTGTAATTAAAATTTATGAACCATACTTTGAATTTTATAAAAGAAATAAACTAGAATGTCAAAAATTATCTTTCAACACTAAAACATGAAAAAAATTAGGTGTAAAAGATGATGAAATGACAAAAGTATTTTATTTTCTTTTTTCATTTAGCTATAAACTACATCCATTTTTTGAAAACCCTGATCAAGGATTAAGCACTATAAGATATGTTTATCATAACCTTCAACAAAAATATAATTCAAACTAGTTTTAATTAGAAATTGATAATGCTTAGTTTCTTATACTAAGCATTTTAATTTGAAAATAAGTGTTTTTACTAAGTTGTGAACCTAGAAAAAAGTAATTTGATATTAGATAAATATGCACAATTCTACTTATCTAATATCCACTATCCATTAATGACTTAAAATACATTTAGCTCTATGTAGTAGATGTAAAACTCTCAATGCATATATACCTGATTTTATAATGTATAACCTTATATAGTGTATAATTTAATTAAATATTTATATTTAATTAAATGGGGTATTTAATGATAAAACAAAATCTTGCTAATGCTTTAAGACCGGAAACTTTAAATGATATAGTTGGCCAAAAACATGTTATTAATTTACTAAATAAAGTTGTAAAAAATAAAGTAACCTCTAGTTTTCTATTTTTTGGAGAGGCTGGAACAGGAAAAACATCCACAGCCATAGCATTAGCAAATGATTTAGCTTTGAAATATGATTACTTTAATGCCTCTGTTGATTCGAAAGCAAAATTAGTAGAAATTTTGGAAAATAATGATTGTATTATTATTGATGAAATACATCGTTTAAATAAGGATAAGCAAGATATTTTGCTTTCATATTTAGAATTTGACAAAATAATTGTCTATGCAACAACTACTGAAAATCCTTACTTTAGAGTTGTTCCCGCTGTTAGAAGCAGAATGCAAATTTTACAATTTCATAAAATATCTGAAGCTGATATTGTTGAAAAATTAAGAAGCATAGTTAATCAAAATTTTAGTAATTTAAAAATAACTAGTGCTCAGTTACTAGCATTAGCAAAATTATCAGCTGGTGATTTACGTTCTAGTATTAATAATTTACAAATGTTAGCAACTTGTGTTGATGAAAATGATGAAATAACGGATGAAGTTATAAAAACAGTAGTACCAAATGTTAATTTTTATAGTGATTTAAATTCAACAGCTCATTATAATAATCTTTCAGCATTTCACAAGTCACTTCGTGGAAGTGATCCTAATGCAGCTTTATATTATGGAATGTTAATATTAGAATCAGGTGATATTGATGGGCTATTTCGTAGAATGCTTTGTGTATCATATGAAGATATTGGCCTAGCATCTCCAAATGTATCACTAAGAGTTGCTGAAGCAATCAGATGTTATGAAAGATTAGGGTTACCGGAAGGGAAATTACCTCTAGGCTTTGCGATTTTAGATTTAGCATTAGCACCAAAGAGTAATTCAACATATTTAGCTTTAGAAAGTGCTTCAGAATTAATTGCTTCTGGTGGCATTTATCAAATACCACAGCACTTAAGAGATTCGCATTATGGATCTGCTGTTAAATTAGGAGATGGAATTGGATATAAATATCCGCATGATTTCGAAAATAATTGAACTGAACAACAATATTTACCGGATGAAATAAAAAGCAAGGTATTTTACTGGCCACAAAATAATGAACATGAGAACAAATTACTTAGATACTGAAATTTAATCAAAAAGAAATAGGAGTATATATGGATTTAATATTAGAAAACATAAATACATTAGAAGACTTAAAACAAGCAAAGGCTAAAGTTTTTGGTGCAGATGGAGAAATTGCTAAATTGCAAATAGAATTAAAAAAAGCTCCAGTTGAAGAAAAGAAAAATATCGGTTCACAAATTAATGTATTAAAAACAAAATACAATGATTTCTTTACACAAGCCGAAGATAGAATTAAAAATTTAGAAATACAAGCAAAAGTGAATTCTGAATTTATTGATGTAACAGCTCCATTACCAAAACCAGCTAGCTTACATCCAATTACAATTGTTGAAAACAGATTAAAAGAATGATTCTACCAACATGGATACTATCAACAAGAAGAAGGTGAAATTGTTTCAGATTTATATAATTTTGAAAGATTAAATATTCCACAAGATCACCCAGCTAGAGCAATGCATGATTCTTTATATTTTAATTCAACAACATTATTAAGAACTCATAATACTGGAATAACTGCTAAAGTGCTGGCCGAAAATCCAAATCAAATATTTTCAACATTTGCAATTGGTAAAGTTTACCGTAATGATGAAGATGATGCTACTCACTCACATCAATTTACACAAGTTGATTTCGTTTCAGTTGGAAAAAACATTTCGTTTGGTAACTTAATTTGAACATTAAAAGATTTACTTTCATATGTACTAGAAGAACAAGTTGAAATTAGATTAAGACCAAGTTATTTCCCATTTACCGAACCTAGCGTTGAAGTTGATGTGCTATACAAAAATAAATGAATTGAGATTTTAGGTGCAGGTATGTTACATCCAAATGTGTTAAAAATGGCTGGATTCGACAATTCATTTAATGGTTTAGCTGCTGGATTAGGAATTGAACGTATCACAATGATTAAATATGGATTCAATGATATAAGAGATTTATATAGAAATGATTTAAGAATAATGGAGCAATTTAGAAATGAAAGATAGTTTTTTAAATATTTTGCAACAAGAAGGTAAGAAACCTTATTTTGAATTAATAATCAATAAACTTCAAATTGCTGAAAAAGAAGCACATGTTTTACCACATCAAATGGATATGTTTAAAGCTTTTGATTATTTTCAAGTTCACGAAACTAAAGTTGTTTTATTAGGTCAAGATCCATATCATACAGTTGGCTATGCAGATGGATTAGCTTTTTCAACTGGCAATGGTAAAATCACTCCTTCATTAAGAAATATCTTTAATGAAATTAAAAAAGATTATCCAGATGCAAAATTAGATGATACTTCATTAATATCATGAGCAAAACAAGGAGTGTTACTTTTAAATACAGTTTTAACAGTTTCAGAAGGTAAAGCAAATTCTCATAAAGATTTTGGATGAGAAAAATTTACTACTGAAGTGTTAAATCAAGTAGTTAGACAAAATCCAGATGTAATTGTAGTAGTATTAGGTAAACAAGCTGAATCATTTGTGAAAAAATTAGATATTAATAAAGATAATTTAATTGTTACATCACACCCAAGTCCTTATAGTTATAAAAAAGGTTTTGAAAATTCTCATATCTTTGCTCGAATTAATGATAAGTTAATTGAAAAGGGAATTACTGCTATTAACTGAGATACATCTAAAAAGGAGGCATAATGTTATTATCATTAAATCATTTAAATAAATTATTAAAAGGAAAAGACTTAAGTACAGCAGAAGTAGAAACTGCTTTAAATAACATTGGTTTTGAAGTAGAAGAAGTTAAACCTTTTAGTGCTGTTAAAGGATTATTATTTGCTGAAGTTATTTCAGTTACACAAAATCCTAACTCTGATAGATTAGATGTAGTAGAAGTTAAAACAAAAAACGGTAATTACACAATTCAAACTAATAATAGAATTCTAAAACCGGGTGATTTAACTATATGTTTTCCAGTAGGAGCTTCAAAAGATGGTATTGTCTTTAATGAAGTTAAATTAAAAGGTTTACCATCACAAGGAATGTTTGCTTCATGATCTGAAATTGGATATGATTGAACATTATTAAGTGAAAAAGATGAAATAGCTAGATTTTCACAGCAATGAGCAACATTAGAAGATGATCCAATTGTTAAATTAGGATTAGACGATTATATTATTGATATTTCTATTACTGCAAATAGAAATGATGCAAATTCATATTATGTTTTAGCTAATGAATTAGCTGCTTATTTTAATACAGAAGTTACTGATTTATTAGATATTCATGATGTTAAATCTAATCTAAGTTACGACATTGAAATTGATTCAAAGAATGAAGTGATTAAAGATGTTCTTTTTATAGCTTCACAAAACAAAGGTGTTACATCTCTAGAAGAAAAAATGCTACTAGCTAAACATGGAATTGATGCTAAATTACCTTGAGCAGTAAATTTAACTAATTTATTATTAATTACAATGGGTACTCCTACTCATGTTTATGATTTAGATAAATTACCTAAAGGAGAATTATCTGTTGAAAAATTCAGCGGAAAAGTATCTATTTTAGGTGATAAAGAAATTGAAATCCAAGATACATTATGTATTTGTATTGATAGCAAACCTATTTCAATCGCTGCTACTATGGGATTAGAAAAATATAAAGTTACTGAAGTAAGTAATAATTTCTTATTTGAAATTGGATCATTTAATCCAAGTGAAATTAGGCATTCTGCTCGTGAAGTTAAAATGAATACTAATTCTTCTTCACAAGCATCTAGACCAATATCAAAATATATTGTTAAGCAAGCTGCTAAATATTTAGTAACTCATTATTTATCTAATTTACCACATAGTACTATATTAAATGATTTTGATTGTCATGAAGCTAAATTAATTAATTGAGACATAAATAAATTAGCTACATATAGTGGAGCATTAAATCACGAACAATTTAATAAAGCAATTAAATCACTAGACGCTTTAGGATTTAAGTTAGATACTAAAAATAATGTTATTTCTATTCCACAATATAGATATGATGTTGAATTATTTGAAGATATTATTGAAGAAGTATTGAGATTTTATTCTTATGATAGTATACAAGAACAAAAATTAGCTTCAATACCTTTAAAAACAATGCAAGCAAATACAATTCCTAATCGTTTTGTTGCTCAAGGATATAGTGAAGTTAGAACATTTAGTCTAGTATCAAAAGAAAAAGCAAAATTTAATCCTTTTGATTTTAAAACAAATCAAGTATTGCAAACTTATGTTTCAAAAGAAAGAGAAGTTGTTAGAAATTCAATCATAACTTCATTATCTGATGTTGCCGAGTACAATATGAAACGCAAAATGAGTAACATTAATATTTTTGAAAAAGGAATGATAAATAATAATGTTATGGTATATGGAGTTGCCTCAAGTACAAAATCATTCAGACAAATGCAAATTGACTTAATTAACTTAATAGGAAAAGAATTAAAATTTGTTCCATTCAGCGATAATGAAATGATTCATCCTAATGCTTCTGCTGAAATTATTTATAATGATAATGTAGTTGGTTGAATTGGAAAACTACACCCTAAATTCGATAATACTAATGGAACAATTTATGCTGAAATTTTCACATCAATCTTTGATAAAGATTCTAAGGAACTTAAATTTAGTACAATTGATCTAGAACCTCTTAAATTTATTGATTTAACATTTGAATTAGACAATAATGATTACTTAGTTGAAAAAATCAATCAAATCAAGAATACTGCAGAAGTATTTGACATTATTCAAATTGATGATTATAAAAAAGAAAATTCACATAATGTTACATTAAGAATAACAGCAAGCGATGCTAATATCGAAAAAATAATTAAGAAGTTTAATTAATGTATTCTTAAGTTGAAACTATACTTAAAGATAAGCATTTTTTAAGAAACATGCTTATAATATTATTAATTCTATCTGTTGTAGCTTATATTTGCGCTATGACTATTCAAACTCAAAAAAATCAAATTTATGTTTATCTAGGTACTCAACGTGCATCAGATATTAACAGTGAATTAGGTTATCCATACTACAATAATATTGGCCCAAATGTAGAAAAAGAATTATATGTAATTAATCCATATGCTGGTACATTACTTTCCTTAGTTATGATAATAATTTTTTCATATCAAATTTTAGGTATAGTAGCAGTATCATTATCAATTAAAAAATTAAATGAAAGTATTTATGCCGATTCTTATAATAGTAGTGATATAACAAATATAACCAAAATGAATGATATTGTAAATCTATTTACTAAAGAAGTAAGTAATTACGAACAATTAGAAAAATCTGCAAATGATTTAAGTGCTAAATTACAAGATTTAGATATGGAATCATTATATTTTGTTGCTAATGCATTAAAAATAAAAGCTAAAACCTTAAAACTAAATCGTAAAGCATTATTTATTACCTAGTACAAAAATACCTTAATGATGAAAGCCTAGTATTAAATTCTGAAGATGAAGTAACCGGCGAATAATTAAAAACGGAGATTAAAATGTATTCAAATATAAAATTAAATGACAAAATTATCCAAGATGCAATTAATAATGAATTACAGCGTCAAGAAGATCATATTGAATTAATTGCTTCTGAAAATTATGTATCAGAAGATGTGCTCAAAGCACAAGGATCTGTGCTAACAAATAAATACGGTGAGGGATATCCTTACAAAAGATATTATGGTAGCTGTGAAAATGTAGATATTGTTGAACAAACTGCAATTGATAGATTAAAAGCTATTTTCGGTGTTAAATATGCTAATGTGCAACCATATTCAGGATCTGTAGCTAATGCGGCTGCTATTGCTTCAGTTGTTCCTTCAGGCGGAAAAATTATGGGGCTAGCTTTAAATTGTGGTGGGCATTTAACACACGGTTATAAAATAAGCTTTAGTGGAATATTTTATAATTCAGTTTCATACGAATTATCTAAAGATGGTTATTTAGATTATGATGCAATATTACTCCAAGCAATGCAAGAAAAACCTGATTTAATAATATGTGGTTATTCAGCATATTCGAGAATTGTTGATTTTGCTAAATTTAGAGAAATTGCTGATAAATGTGGTGCTAAATTAATGGCTGATATTGCTCATATTGCTGGATTAATTGCAGCTGGATTACATCCTTCTCCAGTTGGATATGCTGATATTATTACTTCTACTACACATAAAACACTTCGTGGTGGTCGTGGCGGAATTATCATGACTAATGATGAAGAAATAGCTAAAAAAATAGATCGATGAGTATTTCCTGGATATCAAGGTGGTCCATTATTCCATGCAATCGCAGGAAAAGCTGTTGCATTTTATGAAGTAATGCAACCTATGTTTAAAAAATATGCTACTGATATAGTGCAAAATGCTCAAACATTTTGTCAAGCTTTTAAAGATAAAGGTGCAAAAATCATTTCTGATGGTACTGATAATCACTTATTTATGGTTAATGTGCTAGAAACATATAATATCAATGGAAAAGAAGCAGAAACATTATTAGAAAAAATCAATATTACAATTAATAAAAACACCATTCCATTTGACACATTATCTCCTACCTTAGGTAGCGGAATTCGTTTAGGAACAGCTGCTATGACTAGTCGTGGATTTAGTAAATGAAATGAATTATGTGACATTATTGATTATGCATTAAGAAATCATGATTTCCTTGCATCACCACAAGGAGAAAGTAAATTATCAGAACTTAAAGCTCAAGTATTACAATTAACTAAGGAATTTCCGATTAAGAAATCATATTTATAATTTAAGGAGTAAAAATGATAAGTATTGCTGTTATTTGAGCAGTTGGATTATTACCGCTTATTTTATTCTTAGTAATTGTTTTATCTCAATCAAGTTTTATTAATCATGTTAAAATGATTAGACTTCATTTACATAATAATGAAAAAATATTTCAAAAAGTTATTTTAAATAGCTATATGATGAAATATTGAAAACTTAGATATTGAATCTTTACAGCTTTAACAATCTTATTGGTTGTAATAACTACTGCTTATATTCCGATTGCAATTCTATTTGTTTATCAAACATTTAAATTTGTTAATGAAGATATTGATAATATTGGTAAAGTAGTTAATACTGGTATTCCTTTAGTGTTACTTATCTTATCTTGCTTCTTTTCTGGTGTAGTCGTATGAACAATATTCCGCGAAATATATGCTTGAAATAAAGATATGCAAGGATGAGAATTAGTAGAAAATGAAAATCAAGTTTCATATCATCAATATTTACTTAATAATGTTTCTAAAAGAGAATTTCCGGCTAAAATCAAATTACATAAAATTCAAATTAATAACCGTCAAACAACACTAGCTTATCGTACAAGTGATTTAATGAAATTATCTAGTTCAAAACGCTCACTTTGATACAAAGAAGGTAAGATATTATTCGATACTTTTGTTGATTATAATCAAGTTGTAATTCAAGATAAAATAATTGATGAAACTGATTTTGTCTCAAAATTGTTATCTTTAGTCAAATTATTAGATAAGGATTTTGAAACTAAAACTAGATAGTATTTTTAATACTATTTACAAGTGCAAAGAGTAATTATTTGCAAATATTTAAAATTTGCATTATTATATATTTAATTTATAATTTAAATACATTTCAGAAACAAGGGAAACCTTGTTTTTATAACCTAATAAAGGAGAATTATATGAGAAAACTATTTACTAGTGAATCTGTTGGAAGAGGACACCCAGATAAGGTATGTGATCAACTTTCTGATGCAATATTAGATGCATATTTAACACTTGATCCAAATTCTAAAGTAGCTGTTGAATGTATGGCTTCAGGGCACAACATTTTTATTGCAGGAGAAGTTAAATCATCAGCCGATATTGATGTAATTGAAATTGCTAAAAATATCCTTAAACAACTAGGATACTATACAACTGAAACAAGTTTTATTACCGATATTAAACGCCAAAGTGAAGATATTGCAATGGGTGTAGAGCTTGATAATGATGAAATTGGAGCAGGAGACCAAGGACTAATGTTTGGTTATGCTACAAATGAAACACCTGAATATATGCCTTTAGGTATTACTTTAGCTCATGCTTTAGTTAGAAGAGCTGAAAAATTAAGAACTACTTTAGAATTTAAATATGCTAAAGCTGATATGAAATCGCAAGTTACTCTTGATTATACAGATCCTAAACATGTCTTTGTTGATACTGTGCTTATGAGTATTCAACATTCTAAAAATTACAATGAAGAAGAATTTAAATCATTTATCAAGAATCATATAATTCTTCCTGTATTAAAAGAATATAACTTAGAAGAACCTAAAAATATTTTAATTAATCCAACTGGAAACTTTGTAATTGGTGGTCCGATTGGAGATACTGGACTAACCGGTAGAAAAATAATAGTTGATACTTATGGTGGAGCTGCTCGTCATGGTGGAGGAGCATTTAGTGGTAAGGATGCTACCAAAGTAGATAGATCTGCTGCTTATGCTGCTAGATGAATTGCTAAAAATATCGTAGCTGCTGGATTAGCTGATAAAGCTGAAATCCAAATAGCTTATGCAATCGGAATTGCTAAACCAGTTTCAATTATGTTAGATACTTTTGGAACAAATAAAATTGATGAAGATATCATTGAACAAGCTGTATCACAAATTTTCAATTTAACTCCTAAAGGAATTATTAAAGCACTAGAATTACAAAAACCAATCTTCTTACAAACTTCATATTTTGGCCACTTTGGTAGAAGTGATTTAAATCTTCCTTGAGAAAGATTAAATAAAGTTGAAGAATTAAAAAACAAAGTTAAAGAGTTATCTAAATAATGCTTGAAAAGTCCTGTGGTGCAATAATATTTAGAAAATTTAGATTCCAAACTAAAGTACTTCTAGTCAAACAATTAAATAACATTTGAATATTTCCGAAAGGCCATATAGAAGGAAATGAAACTCCTGTTGAAACAGCACATCGCGAAGTAATGGAAGAAACAAAAATTAAAAACTTTCATATTATTCCAGATATAAAATATGTAGATAATTATGTTATTACATCAACTGGAAATGATAAGGAAGTAACTTACTTTCTTGCTTATACACATGATAATGAAGTACCTAAACATGTAAGTGGTGAATCTAAAAAAGCAAAGTATTTCTCTATTAAGCGTGCTTATAAGATAATAAAAAATCAAGCACCTAGAGAATTCCTACTAGATGCTTATGAGAAATATCAAAATTTAAATATTTCAACACATAAATAATATTTCTGCTATCAAATTATGTTTGATAGCGGATTTTATTTACTTTAATTTAATGCTTGAATTCGCTAAATCCTTAAGCACTTTAGCCCAATATGCTGATTGCTGTGGATTTGCAATATCATCTTGATTTAATGCAAAAAAGAAATTTGACATTTGGTTATTTCCTGCTACAACATATACACCTTTATTTTCTTTTGATATTTTACCAATATGAATTAAATTAGAATCTATATCAATTGAAGTTATCTTATTATTAGAATCAATGTGGTATAGTTTGTAATTGTTTTTTACTATATCTTGGTTAGATAATAGTGGTAATTGTAATGTAATATCAGTTTGCATTCAATTATTTTTATTAGCATAATTTGAATTTAAATAAGTTCCATTTAAATATAGTTTAAGTTTATTATCATCTCCAAATTTATCAGTAGATAAATCTAATTTAAATACATTACTTTCATAATAATCATTTAATTTAGTGTCTTTATTGTATTTGTATCTTAATTTAATGTATGTTAAATCATTAGTTATTACATCACTAGTTAATTTTAATCTATCAATAGGTTGATTTTGCATTATTGTTTCGAAATTATTATTATCTTGTGATGCTAAGACATCTACATAAACTAATGAAGTTTTATAGTGAGTAATTTGTGATAAGTTTTCATATAAAATTGGAGATAATGTTAGCCCGTGCTTGATGAAATTATCTTTTGGTAATTTTGCATCACGAAGGAAATCGCCGATAATTAATTGATTAATATTTGTAGCATTATTTACTAGATATTCATATGATTTAGTAATTAATTCATTATAGGCATTAAAATCAAAATCCTTATTTTGATAATTTAAGATAGCATAATCAACTGTTTTATTAAATTCAACTTTATCCTGGAATGAAATTTGACCATTTGAACTTCCTGTTTCAAATGAATTAATTCTAATTTGCATTCATTTTCAATTATTAATCATTAAATTATGTTCATATGATTGTGAAAATGTATTGTAAAACTTCAATTGTTCATCATTTAATAATAATTTATGATATTTATTTTCATAGTTAAAATCATAAAATATACCATCTCTAGTTGCGTAAAAATTAGTAATTAATTTATTTCCTGAATCTGGAATTTCAATATTTATAACTTCATTATTTTCATTTAATACATAAAAGACTTTAGGATTAGCTCTATTTTTATAGTTGAAATTTCTTCCGATGAAAATCAATTTATCTTGATATGAAGTTAATAAGTTATATAGTCTAGTTGGATTATTTGAAACCATTGATAATGTTATATCACTAATAATATTTTGATCATAAAATAGAGAATATCAATCAACTACATTAGGGGTATCAGAATTTAAATCTTGAGATAATAATACTTTTTCAATATTATTATCTTTATTAATTCTAGTGGCTAAAGAATAGTATTTTCCTTTTCAAAATTCAAATGAAGATCTTTCATCGCTTTTAATTCCTTGTTGTCTACGAAGTAAATAATCATACATAAATCCTTTTTTAAATACTGGCGAAATAACCTTATGATTTTCATCATCTATTTTAAATATATCAGATGCTGTAAAGTATTCGTTATTATCATTTCTAGAATTAAAGAAATCATGTCAATCTAAATCAAAGAATTTTCTTGAGTGATATTGTACATCAATTAATGGTTCATTATATGATTTTGATACCGGAAATAAGAAGCTAGTGAATGAAATTTCATTTTTTGGAGTATAAGCTAATTGACTATTTTTATATCTTAATGAAGCATCATTTCCTTTTGCATATGTTGGATCCGAAGCAAATCACATGGCTTTATTATGACCTGGTAATTGTAGTTTTAAGTATGCTACTTCATGAGTTTCTTGATTTAATTCAACTCCTTCAACATCTTGTCCTGTAATCATTGGAAAAGCTTCAATCCCAGCGAAATTAAGCATTAAAGAGTATAAATGAGCATATGTTGCACACACTCCTGTACGATATAATACTGCTAGATTAGCTGGTATTAAAACATCTTTTAAATTGTAGTCTAAATAATACATTACATATCTTCAAAGCACAAGTGCTTTATCGTAATCATTCATTCCTGGTTTTATTAAATTTAATCCATCATTAATAAATGAATCTAAACTTTCAAAAAATGTTGAATTTCCTTGCCAATCAAAAACATAAAGTGGTTTTTCAATTGATTTAACATATTGTTTATCATCACTCATAACAAATCTTAATGCAAGGTTTGAAACGGAGAATGATGGGAAGTATTTTCAATATTTTCTAAATCATATGTTATAAGCATTTGCAAGTAAGTTTGAACTTATTTTTCTATTTCCAAATGAAAATGTTGTTTGTTTATTCGTGCCAATGATATATGTCATCATTTCTATTAAATCTTCGTGTGTGATTTTATCATCAGATTTTTTTACAAGTGGTACATCTCCTCAATTAGTATCAATGCTTGAATTTATCTTATCTTTTGGATTAATAAATGTAGAATATTTGCTTACACTAATAGGTGGATTGTAAAAGTTCATATTAGAATTATTAATGATATTTAATATATTTATTTCACTATCTGTTAATGTTAAATCTTTTAAAAATGATTGAGAGATATCAAAAGTTGGCTGTATTGGTTTAGATATAACTTTAGACTCGTTATCTTTATTATTATCCTTTGGTTTCGATTCTGAATTATCATTTAATGTATTTTCAGATAAAGAAGCATCTGGTTTCTTATTCCTATCATTACCAGTATCAAATAATTCTTTATCATTAGTATTATTGTTTTGATCTTGATTTTTTTCATCATTAGATATATCAGAAGGTTTTGATGCAATATCATCATCTAATTGCTTATTAATTTCACTTGAATCTTTAGATTCCGTTTTATTATCTTTTGAATGTGTTAATGATATATTTGTATCAGTTTTTTTATCTGGATGACTTATTGGTTCAGTTGATATATTATTAGGATTTTCTATTTCGCCATCAGTAGGTTGTAAAACTTCATTATTTGATTCAGATGTTGAATTATTTGGAACATTATTTTCATTATTATTGTTATCACTGGTAGGATTATTATTTTTACTATCTGATTTTGATTGTTGTTTATCTGATGAAATTGGATTTACTGTATTATCATCTTTTTCTTCAGATGTTATTTCATCTGAGCTAGTAGGATTATTTATTTCATCATCTTTTTTATTATCATTTTGAATATTTGTAGGAGCAGATTGTTTATTATCGTTTTGATTTTGTTGCGTTGAATCTGATGTTTGTAAATCATTATTGTTGCTATTTGAATCGGATTCATTTTCTTGCTTTTTATCTTCGAAATCTGATGAGCTATTGTTATCGTCATTTGGCTTTTCAGTCGGATCATCTGATACCATTTGATTAGGATTATACGATGTTTCTGAAGAAGGCTCTTTACTATCTTCTGTCTCTGTTTTTTCTATACTTGCTAATATTTGTTCATATTTATTAGTTACATCATTACGTATTTGATTAAAATCTAAATCAGATTCATAATTAAGATTATTTAAATAGTTTGTAATATTTTGTAATTCAGATTCAACTTCTGTGTATTTAACATTATTTTGATATTTTGAAATTAATTCAGATACATTGTTTCACAATTTATCTATTTTTAATAATTCATCACTTGCTAAATTATGTTGAACTTTTTTAATTTCTTCTAAGAAAATAGAAATTTCATTCATTGATTTCTCTGTTAAATTAAATACACTAAATTTATTAATTTGCCCCAATAAATATTGTGTAGTAAAATGATTTTTATTGCTTTCTTTTAGATATTTATCTTTTAATTCATTAAGCTCTTTCAAGTGATTATTAAATTCACGATAATATTTTTTTAATTTTTCACTTGTTTCATTTATTTGCTGAATCAACTTATTACTTTTTATGATAAATTCGCTTAATTGTGTTTTATCATTATCTGTATTTTGATAAGTTTGTGATAGCTGATTTAAATTATTAGTTAGTGTTTTTAATTCATTTATTTTAGAACTTATTTCAACAATAACATTAGGATTATTAATTAATGATTCAAACTCTTTGGTTAATAATGAATTTACAAGAGCTAGTTGTTCATTAATTTCATTGAATGTATCACTAGTAAGTAGTTTTATAACAGCCTCGATTTTTTCAATTAATTTATTAATATCAGACAATTGTAAGAAATCAATATCTTGATTTTTATTATTTAATTTGCCAATTGCATATTGCTTGCTAAAAGGTTTATTATTACTGTAATTATTTGATATTTCTCTTAATTGTTGGTAATAATCATTATATTTCCGAATTAAAATAATCCTTTGGTTTTCATCCGGATCTTTTTTAGGAACAATATCATCAGCCTTATGATTACATTGAGTTGCGATAATTGGCAAAGCTGATGCTAATATACATAAAGGTCATAATAGTTTTTTCATAAATTCTCCTATATTTCAATTTTACCATTTAGTAATTCAACTATTTGAATGATAAAAAAATTAAATATTAATTAAAAAGTTGAAAGTCCACCTAAGTGGTAAATTGAGTAGTTCCTCAATATTGCTGTATAAATTTTACAAAAATGTTCCAAAAGCGTGAAGAAAAATAAAGCCTGAGCTTAAAATTCTTTGTTATTTAGACGAAACTGTTGAAATATTTAGAAGTTTTTAACCTGATTATTCTGCCTGTTTTATCATCAATAAAATCACGATATTGATCATTTATTGCGTTGAACATTTGTGAAATATATTCAAAATTAACATATCTCGGAAACTTGCCTTTTGGTAGAAAGTTTCTGATTTTTTATGAGCATTTTCTATGCTTCCTTTTGTAATGATGAATATGTATCGCACTTGTAAATAACAGGAATTTCTCTTATTTCATTTAACTTCACATTTTCCGAACCATTGTCTATGGTTAGAGATAAAATGGTTAAATTGTGATGATTAATCAATTTAAGAAGTGATTCTTTTATTGAATCTGCATCTCGCCGAGTTAATATCCCAAATAACATTCTTGTCTTTCTTTCTAGCAAGGTAAGAATGCAATATTTAGCTCTTAAATTAAGAATTACTGTGTCCATTTCATAATGTCCAAATTCTTCTCTGTTTCTAATTGTTAATGGTGCGAGATGAATAGAAATACCAAAGTTAATTTTTCTTAGATTGCACTCCTTTAGGCTTTTTCTTCTTGCCACGTAGTTTATCTCAATTAGATTTTTGAAATACCTCTTTTGATTTCAAAATAAAAATAGAGAAATCAACATCTTTAACATATTCTTAATCCATAAAGTAATAAAAAAAGCTTGTGGCGTAGGTATAAAAGCATTTTTATCCTTCAATTGTTCTTTATAGTAATCCAAGAATGTCGTTACTGATATTAGTGGTTCAAATTTCTTTTCATTATCTGAAAGTAAAATACCTTTAGATAATTTTCTCTTAACGATTCTGTGTTGTTTACTTCAAAACCTTCAGAAGCGAACAATATCATCTCATTTTGAAATTGTGTTTTCATGAATTTGTTGAACTGGATTTTGAACATTTTGCATTTTGAGCTGAACTCATTCACGATGTGAAACTTTAAAAATTGTTGTTAGTCTATTTTTACAATTACTGCAAAATTTGTATGAGTCTTCTGCTGTGTGATCTCACATAGCTAGTTTTAAATTTTGCTTGAGAACTTTAGCTGATACGTTCATTGTTTTTGAAATATCATTCAGTGTTTCATGTGTTGCGAAATTTTTAAACATAATAGCTAGCTTTTCCATGTTGAAATGAGTTATATTTTGCTCTCTGAGTTTGTTTATGTCCTTATGGATTTTGTTTATTTCGTTATCATTTAGTGAATCCATTATTGCAAAATGATAATATGCTTCTCTTTGAGTTTTTGATATAACCGTTTGATATACTTTTTCCTCAATTTTTATGCAAAATACTCTTTTTTTGTTATACTTCAAATCTATTAACATTATAATTAAGTTAGTTCCTTCCTTTAGATTTGCAATTTTATTATACAAGGAACTACAAAAAAAGCTGTTAGCTCACGATTAGGTGGATTGACAGCTTTTTAATTTATATAAAAAAATTAAAAATTAATATTTTTGATTTTATGCAGCTTAAAAATTGCTTAATTACATTGATATTAAATTTTGTTAATTAATTATTAAATAATAAAGCAGTTCATCTTATAAGATAACAACATTATTATCTGTGTTGGATTATGAATCTTTAATTATTTTTATATTTAGTAAAAAAGTGAAATAAATATATTCTATTAATTAAAATTAATAAAAATATTTTTTGTTATAAGTAGATTCGTTTGTTAAATAATAATAAAAATGTTTATTTAAATTTCATATATATATATATATATCCCTATACTGTAGTGATGAATGTTTTATTTATTATAATACATTCAAATAAGAATACCATAAATAGATTTTTATATAATTAATATAAATAATTATATTAATTTTAATTATCAAAATATTTTTTTGAAATTTGTTAGTTATTAATTTGGATTTCTAGAATAAAATTTATGCCCTAATTTTTATTTATCGAATTCGCTTTAATAAAAAATCGAAAGGATTTATTATGCAAAAAAATCGCAAAAGTCTAAATAGAAGTAAATTGATTTTAACAGTGGTTGCTTCATCTCCGATTTTAGCAATACCATTATTGGTATCTGCTTCATCCACATTAGAAAATAGAATCTTTATGTTTAATCCTGACAAAACTTATGATGTTAACAATGATTTTCAACATAGAACAGAATATGAACATTTACCACAAACATTTTTTGGTTTTGCTCACTATAAGTATAAAACAATGCCGAATAATCAAACATCTAAATTGGTTAAATTTATTAAAACACCTACTCAAGATGAATGAAATAATGAAGAACAAACTTGAACATTAATGTTTGAAACTGGAGCGCTTGATAATGAATATTATGAAAAAGGTAAATTCTGACACAATGAATATCCATTTGGTCAAAGAGTTTATGGATTTGCACTTAGTGATGACTTGGAATTAGTTCCGGGTACTGTTTCTGTTAAATTTGAAAATGCTGGATCTGAAAAAGAAATATCAGATGTTAATGCTATTGATGAAAGTATCAGAAGAAATGGTAAATATGGTATCCAAGGAGAACCATTTGCTAATGGTGTTGGACAATATTATGATAATGGGCAAGAATGAAATAATGAAAAATTTGGTGCTTATGTTCGTTTTGCTGATGCTTATGGCAATTTTGATCAAAGTGCTGAACAAACATTCAATAATCAATCAATCCCTCATGATAATAAAAATGATTATATTCAAATAACTCAAAATTTTGATACAAATAATGGAACAAATTCTCGTGGTGATTTATTTACCGATTTTAGTAATGATCCCAATGCTCCTGCTCCATTACACTTATATACAATTCCTAAGTATTCTGGATTTTCAGATGATGGTGAAAGTAAATATTTACCTGGAATTAACGGTGTGGAATACATAACTTCAGATGTTGCATTTAGAGAAAAACAAAAAGCATTCACTCCTGCTGAAATTAATGATGCTTTATCTAGAACTAAAACAACAGATGATAAAATGCCAAGACGTATTTTTGGTATAGGTATTGGTAATTTAATGAATGAACATTCTGATAGATATAACAAAGCCAACGGTGGATATAACCCATTTTATAATAATATTGGGTCAGCTTTTCTAATTCATTATCAAACTGGTTTGGAATTAAATAGATATTCATATAACCTTAGACCAATTCCGGTTGTCACAATGCAATTTAAAACCAGAAGAAAATATACCGATGTTTTAGTTAATTCAGATGATTCAACATTTTCAAAAGTTAAACAAAAAGAAAATGCTTATTTAAATAAAGCTAATTCACATTATTCAGAAAAATCTTTTGTCGCAGGTATGTTCCACAGTGATAAGTACGAAAATCATGATAATATTTGAAAGAAAAACTCTAATGAAGTTGATTTAGATACTGCTTCATTAGGAAATACCAAAAATCAATATACAGGGGTAGCTTTCCAATTTGCTAATCGTTCATTTAATAGAACAATTAATATTGAACTAACAGAAAAATATGAACAAACTTTTGATGTTAATAAAAAAGATGAATTTCCAGAAATAACTGGTTATAAAATTATGTATAAAGATAAAGAAGTTGATCATATTAACATCCCTTGAGAAAGTAGTAAAAACACACCTGAGAATGAAAAAACAAGAACATATCGTACTTTGTTAAAAAATTTCAAAATGAATACCACTGATATATATGATTATGATAATTTAAAAGTGGTTCCAATAATTAAATCAAAAGACGATCAAGATAAATGAACAACTACTTCTACAAGTTTTAAATTAAAACCTATTTCTAATAGATTTGAAGTTGAAGTTACATATAAACCATCAGAAGCATTTATCGAAAAACAAGATAGTGAAAAACTTAAACTAGATAAATTAAAAGCAAAATTAACAGAACAAGTTGATAATTCCGAAATATTAAATAAAAATTCACAAAATGCCACATCACTTAAACAATGAATTAACAATTCAAATGATTTCTCTGCTTTAAATGGAGCTGAAGAATCTATTTCTGCATTAATTGATGCTTTAAATGGGCTATACAATAAATTACAAATAGTTCAAAAACAAAAAGAAACAGATGTATATAAACAATCAGATAATCAAGGCAATAAAGCCGCTTTTGATAATGCGATTACACAAGCTGAAGGTTTTTTAAGTAATAATTTACCTACATATATTAAATCTGCGACAGAATCCAAAGAAACAAAAATTGAAATATTAAAAAGCATCGCAACCAGAGCAATTCCAAAATATGAAAATTCACTAACGACTGCATATAATGATTTATCTGGTCACAATAAAATAAATGCAGCTATCGAAGAAGCAAAAAAGAATATTAATAATTTAAATAGCATAACTGATGATGTTAAAAAAGAATACAAAGATAAATTAGATGGTATGGTTAATCTATCTGATATTAATCAAGTTGTATCAGAAGCGACTACATATAATTCTAATGTATCTGATATTAATAATAAATTACAAAACCATATTCAATTTGCAAATGATAATAATCAAGAATCTGATTTTAATAAATCATCCACAATCTTAAAAGATAGATTTAACAATAGAATTAAAGAATTAGAAAAATTATATACAAGCGGCAAAGCTAATCTGAATGATTTATCTAAATATAAACATTTAATATCAGATCTAGATAATACCAAAGAAAGTATACACAACTACAATCTTGAATCACTTAAGGCAGAAATTAAAACTAAAGTTGATCAAATTGATGTTTTAACTGAAAAACAAAAATCATCATTAATTAATCAAATTAATAAAACCAATGATAAGAAAGATATAGAAGATGTTTCATTAAATGTAAATACTTTAATTGATGGATTCCAACAACTTAAAAACTCTGTTGAAGAATCTAAAAAACTAAAAAATAAGACAGATTATCTCAAAGCTGATGAAGCAGCCAAGAAAACTTTCGATGATAAGTTAAATGAAGCAAGTAATTTATTAGAAGAATTTAGTAAGAAAAATGATTTATCCACAACTAAAGAATTAGATAAATTAACAACTCAAGCAGCAACAGCAGATACAGCTTTAAATAATGCAAAAGGAAACTTAAATGGTAAAGACAATTATCTAAACGAAATTGCTAAAACTATTACAAAAATTAAACAATTGTCTAATTTATCAACTCAATTACAAAATCAAATAATTGAAGAAATAAAATTATTAACTGATTCAGAAGCAATAAATACTAAAGTAAAAAGTGCTGAAGAATTGAATACAAAAGCTGGAGAATTATTAGAGCAATTAACAAAATACAATAACTTACATTCGTCAGCCGATCATAATTTTGTTGATAAAACTGTTCAAGCTAATTTAGCTACATATAATGAATCAATTACTCCTTTATTGTCAGATAATAAAGTAAATGTTAATAATATAGAGGAAATATCAAGACTTGCTAGTGCATTAAAAACTACATTAGATAGCATCCAAGAACCTTTAGCACAATTAAAAACTAAATTTAGTGAATCACTGCAAAATGCTAAAAAAGCTCAAAATGCAATGTCACTAAATTACTTTAATGCATCTGAAGAGAAAAAAGACGCATTAGATAAAGCTATTGAAAAATCAAATAAATACCTTACTGAATATACTGAAAATGGTAGCTCTCAATTAATTCAAATATTAATTAGTGGTTTAAATACAGCTGTTAGTTCACTTGATGGAATATCAAAAGTAAGAGAATTATTTACTCAACCTGATTTTCAAAATTTACCTGAAAATATTAAGACACAAGTGATTAATGTAGCTTTAGCACAACAATCACAAGAAAATTTAGCTCAAGTTATTGATGCTGTAAAACTAATTTCAAAAGCTTTAGGAAATCTAGAAAAATCAAAAGAATCAATAACAAGCCCATATACAAATAAATCAAGTAATTATACTCAAGCTAATTCAGATGCTAAAGAAAAATATAAAAACAATATTGAAAATTATGATTCAAATTTAGCTACTATTTTAGCTCAACAAGTAAATTCATTAGATGATATAAAAACATTAGGTACCAAAATTACAACATTTGCAGATAATTTATCTAATTCACACAATAATTTAGATGGTATAAAAAGATTACAAAATGCTATTGAAGAACAAAAGAAATCAGCTAATGCATCATTAAGTCTTCTTAGTGATGACTTAAAAGCTAAAATATGGGAACCATATAAAAATATTGATTTCAACACAACAAAATTAACTCTAGATGATATTGCAAATAATTTCAAGAAATATCAACAAATTAACGATAAAATGTCAGAAATAACAGTTGATATTTATGATTTTAAAGATACAGTAGCAAATAATACAAAATACTCAAAAGCCACAGAACAAACTAAAAAATTAGTTAATACTGCTGTTCAAAATATAAATAATCTAATAACTAATTATGATTCTGATAGTGAAGCAATGAAAGCTTCTGGAAATGTTACAAGTAATTTAGATTTATCTAACCTATTAAGTCAATATGTAACCCCAGCAAAAGAAGCAATAAATTCTGATTATCAAAAATGATTAACTCATAAAGAAATGAAAGTTAAAGCAATTGAAAAACTTTCAGATCTTTCGTCAAAACAAAGAGATGCTTTAACCAAACAACTAGATAGCAATAATGATATTGAAGAATTAGATAAAACAGAAAAAACAGCAGTTGATTTAAATACAGCAATGAATTTATTATCTGAAGCTGTTAATAAAGCAAAATCTATTCAAAGCCAAAATGTTTACATTTATGCAACAAAAGATAAAAAAGATGCTTTTGATACAGTTGCAAACAGTAACGAATTAGACAAATTAGATAAAGAAAAACAAACTTCAATTGTTCCTCAAGAAATTAATAAGAAAGCAAATGATGTAAGTGAAGTAACCAATGGACTAAATGGTGATGAAAAACTCGCTAAAATTCAAAAAGAAGCTAAGGAGTCCATTAATAATTCAACTTTATCTCAAGACCAAAAAGATAATATCAATGAATTAATTACAAATGCAACTAATAAAGATACTATTGAGTCAATTGTTGAAAAAGTTTCACAATTAACTAACGCAATTAGCAATTTAGATGATTCTATAAAGAAAGCTAATGAAGAAAAAACAAAACAAAATTACACTGAAGCAACAGCTGGAGATAATAGTGTAAAAGATGTATTTGATAAACAATTGCAAGATTCAAATACAGTTTCTTCAGAAGCTAAAGCTAAACATGATTTCACAAATGCAAATGATATAGCTAACTTAGTAACATCAATTAATGATTCAAAAGATAAATTAAATAAAGCGAAAAGTAATCTAAATGGAGAAATTAATTTTCTTACAGTACAAACAAAAGCTAAAGAGGAAATAAATAAATTAACTGCTTTAGAATCATCTGATAAGGGTGTAAGAATAAGAGCTATAAATGAAAAAAATACAATTGCTGAAATAAATCAAGTTGTTTTAACAGCTAAAGAACAAGATAAAGCAGGTAATAATTTACTCAGTAAACTTGCAGAAGCTAATGCTCTTATAGCTGATGAAACAAAATATCAATATACAACACCAGAACAACAAAAAGCATTAAATAAAGCAATATCATGAGGTAAACAACTGTTACAATATGAAAAATACATAAAACCTTGAATAACTGTAGAAGTAATGCAAAAAGCAACAAATGATATTGCTAGTGTTATTAGTGATATTAATGGTTTATCAGATGATATTACTAAAGCAAAAGAAGAAGTTGATAAACTAAATAACTTAACAGGCAAACAAAAAGATTATATAAAATCTCATATTGCTTCTAAAACAACTAAAGATGATATAAATTCTGAACTAGAAAAAGCTAAAGAGCTAGATAAATCAACAAAAGAATTCAAAGATGCTCTTAAATCAGCTAATAATGTTGATAAAGATGCTAATAATTACAAATTAGCTGATGTAGATAAACAAAATGAATTCAATAAAGCTCAAAAAGATGCAACTGAAGTACTTGATAATTTAGCTGGCAATACTAAAGAACAAATAGATACCTTAACTTCAAAATTAAATAATGCAAAAGATAATTTAAATGGTGATAGTAATTTAGTAAATAAAAAAGCTGAAGAAAAAGCCAAAGTTGAAAAACTAGATAAATTATCTGACAAGCAAAAAAATGTTATTAAGAATTCTATTGATTCAGCAAATACCCCTCAAGATGCTGAAAAATTATCTGATGCTGCTAATAAATTACAAGATGCTTTAAGTAAAGCAGATAAAGAATTAGACTCAGCTAATAAAGAAAAAGATAAACCAAGTTATACTGAAGCCACAAATAAAGAAGATTTAAATACATCAGAAACACAATTAAGTGATGCAAATACTAAAGCTAAAGAAAATACTGATTTAAATAATGTTGAAAAAATAAATGCATTAGTTAATGATTTAAATGAAAAATCAAGTGATGTTAATGATAAAGTGAAAGCACTTGATGGAAATGATGTTTTAGATAAAGCTAAAAAAGAAGTAAATAAATTAGTAGATAACTTAAATAACTTAAGTGATGAAGCTAAAGATACAATTAAGAAAAAATTATCAGATGCAAACACAAATACAGTTGAAAAAGTTAATGCAATTAAAAATGATGCTTCTAAATTAAATACTAAGGCTGGTGAATTAGCAAATGCAATTTCTACATTAGATTCATTAGCAAAAACGAATAAAGTTGATACTTTAGATCAAGATACTAAGGATTCGATTCCAACAGTATTAAATGATGCAAAAGATTTAATTGATAATAATAAATTAAAAGATAATGTAACTATTGATTCAATTGATGAAAACAAAGCAAAACTTAATGCAATAATTAATTCAATTAATAAAGGTGCTGATACATTAGATAAATATAAGAGTGATAAGAAAGAAGCTTTAAATAAATTAGAAAACTTATCACAATCACAAAAGAATGATCTATTAGGTGAAATATCTAGAGCTGCAACCTCAGAAAATATTGATCAAGTGATTACAAAAGCTTCAGCATTAAATGGTGCTATGAAGAAATTACAAGATGCAATAAAAAATCTTAAAGCTAAACAAGATAGCAAAGATGTTGCATTAGCTAGTGAACAACCTAAAGAAGCATTCGATAAATTAGCAACTCCTGAATCATTAGCAAATAATGAAAAAGAAAAAATTTCAACTATTAACGCAAATGAAATTGAAGAAAAAGTTAAAGCTATTTCAAAAGTACTAAGTGATTTAGACGGAAATAATAATTTAGCAAAAGCTCAAAATGATATCGCTTCATTAACTAATCTTTCTTCAGAACATAAAGATAAATTTACTGCTGAATTAGATAAAGTTAATAATAAAGCAGCACTCGATAATCTTGTTTCTAATGCTAAAGAAATTGATAAATATGTACCTGAAATTACTCAATTATCAAATAATATTAATTCATTAGCAAATAGATTTAAACCAGCACAAACAAGCGAAAATCTACAAGCTGTACAAGATTTATTAAATGAAATTGCAAACACTAATACAAAACTAGAATCATTAAAAGCTGAAGTAACTAAATTAAATGAATCTAAAGATTTACAAGTTAAACCTTATAAAGACTTAAAAGATAAATTAACTCAAGCAGTTACAAAAGCAAATGAAACAATTGGCAAAGTAAAAGCAAAAGTTTCAAATATATTAGATAAAGCTGCTACATATGATATTCATGATGAAGCATTAAAAGCTATTGCTCAAGCAAAAGCTAATGAGTTAAAAAATGATTCAATTAATCTAAATACAGCTTTAGATAATGTTAGAACTCTAGAAGCAATACCATATAGAGATAAATATAAAGATGTAGTTCTAAATGCTCCTGAAAAACTTCAAAAATCACCATCATGAATTACTAATTCAATTAATAAAGCAAATGATGAAATATCAAAAGCATTTAATGCTCAACAAGATCAAGCAATATTGGATAAATTAACTCATCAACTTGATAAAGAATTATTAGCTTATGCTTATGATAATGCTGTTGATATTGTAAATAATAGATTTAATAATGATTTAGCTGTAGAAAAACAAAAAGCTCTTGAAATGCTTGATTACAACACAATATCTACAAAAGACCAGTACGATGCTCAAGCTGATAAATTAAATTGATTAGCTAAAGCTTCATCATTAGATGCTTTAGTAGATAAAATTAATAATCAAATTGTTAAACCATTTAGTAATGAATTAACAAGTGCAATTGTGCAAGCTAATGATGCTCTAAACAATAAAGCTACTCCTATTGCTAAATTAGATGAATTGATTGATAAATTAAATAAATTAATGATTCAAGAACCATTAAATAAATCAGTTCAAAATGCTAAAGAAACAATTAAACAAATTAACGATAAATTGGCTAGCGGAGAAGATAAAAAACTCCAAAAAGATAAAGATAAACTTGATAAATTAATTAAAGAAGCTGAAAAATTAATTAATTCAGATAAAAAAGTAAATACAAAAGAAATACTTGATAAATCAGATGAAATTAATAAAGCTATTGCAGATGCAATTAGTAATATATCAACTTTTGATGATGTATTAAGCGGAACAATTAAACAAGCTGAAAAATTAATGGATTCTAAATCAAAAGCTTTACAAGAATCAATTGATCAAGCTAAAGCTCTCAGCCCAAATGCTTCTAATAAAGCTAAAAAAGATGCTTTAGATCATTTAATTCACAAAATTCATACAAATGATTTAGATAAAGTAATCGAAGCTGCTCCTGAAATTAAAGAAGGTATTTATAAAAATATAACACCAAATGAATTACCTAAATCACAAGCAATTAGTAATAATACAAGTTCAACCAAAGCTCAAGTAAATGATGCAACAGACAAACAAAGATTAAATAATAAACAAATTGAGGTAATCAATTCAGTTTATGATTTTGATGCTTTAAACAAAGCACAAAAAGATAAATTTGTTGCTGATGTATCAAATGCTAAAGAAATAAGTGATATAGATAAACTTGTTTCATCCGCAACTATATTAAATGAAGCTATGAAATCATTACACAAAGCTAATGATGAAATACAACCTGAGTATAAAACACAGCCAATTAATTCAGCTACATTTATCAATTCAACTAAAGCTGAACAAGATAAAGTTTCTTCATTAATTTCTGACGTCAAAGCTTTAGTAAATGGTGATGGTATTGTATATAAAAACAATGATGCTAGCGAAATAACTGCATTAAGTAATTCAATAAAAGAAGCTATTAACAATCTTTCAGGAAAAAATAAAGCTCTTAATGATGCTGCTAGAGTTGAAGAACTAATACCTGAAATTACAAAACTTGAAAATGTTAATGCTAATAAGTTAGAAAACTCACCTAAAGCTTTAAGTCAAGAATTCAACAAGGTTCTTGATGAAATCAAAGCAATGCAAGAAGTTAAAGATAATCCTTTAGCATTTAGCTCTAAAGGTGGAGTTGAAAAACTTGAAAGTCTTGTTGCTAATGCAAAAAGATATTATGATGAAATTAACAAATTCTCTTCAAATGATTTTAGAGATGTGCAAAATAATTCAATTACTCAAGCTAAAGATTTTGCAAATAGTAATTCAGATGCATTAAATGATAAATTTATCAAAAATAAACTTGATGAATTTGATAATCAAATGACTTATGCTAATGCTATAAGCAAATTAAATGAATTACAAGCTCAAAATAACAAAGCAAATGATGAAATTAATGTATTAAAAATAGCATTAAAAGACATCATCGCAAATAGTCAAGATAATGAATTAGAAAATGTTATTGCACAAATTAAGAATATGAAACCTTATGCTAATGAAGCTAAAACAACTGAATTATTATCAGTAATTAAAGCAATACCTTCATTAGTGCAATTACAAGATAAGCTTAACAAGGTATTGAACTCTAATGCTACAGCATTTGGATTTGATAAGAAACTAAACAATGTTATTAATTCAGCAAATGGTACTGAATATATTAAAGGAAATCACTTTAATGATGTAGCTATGGAATATAGCAAGAAATTAGATTCAATTAAACATAATGCTAATGCATTAAAAACCTTAATTAAAGCAATCAAAGAAAAAAATAAGGATCAATTATTATTAAGCACAACATTTGATGAATCGTTATCAAATAATAATGAATTTAGAAATAAATTAATTGAAATTAATTATGCTGAAAAACACAATGATCCTAATGTAATGAATGAATTTGTTAACTCAAATACATATAATTCAGCTTCAAAAGCATTACAATCATTAATCACAGTTCCAGATCAAAATGATCAACCTACATGATTATGACCATATTATGCTTCTATGTCAGCTGTAATGTTCTTATTAGGAATAATTGGAATTGCTAAATTCAAAAAATCTAAAAAATAGTTAACTTAATTTAATATAAATGTACAAATATTTCATAAATTAAATTTAACGCAAACTAAAAGAGCTATTTTATAGGCTAGTTAGTAATTACTAACTAGCTTGTTTTTTTTTATAATATTAATAACAAGAAATAATAAATAAGATATATAAAATAACAATGTTGGAGTAAAAAGTGAAAAGGATGTACAAGAAGTTATTGTTGCCTTTAAGTATCAAAGCTAGTATTTTAACTCCTATAGCTTTATTATCGGCATCAGATATACAAAATACCACAGTTAATAACACAACTGTATGAAAAGAAAATAAATCATATTTCTATTACGAAACTCAATATAACACTCAAATGGCTCCTTATCAATTCAATCAATGATTGAAAGGAGTAAATGGTAAAAAAACCTTATTTCAAATGAGTTTACCCGGTACTCATGATTCAGCCGCTTATGCTGGTAATTGAAATGCATTTACTTGAGCTTGAACTAAAACTCAATCAATGACTTTTACTCAACAGCTAAATGCTGGTATTAGAGCTTTTGATTTAAGATCGCATGCTAATTTAAAACTAGCTCACGGACCTATAGAAATGGATGCTTCATTCCAATCAGCTTTACTTGAAATGGTTGATTTTCTAAAGAAAAACCCAAGTGAATTCATTTTCTTTAGAATTAAAGATGATGGATTTGATGTTAAAAATCAGCAAAATGTTTTAGAAGCCGCAAGTAAATATTTAGCGATTTTAAGTAGTGATGAAATTTATCCATATTTATTTAACCCAACTGGAATTAATTTTCCTAATCTTTCAACTGAATCATTTAGACTAGATAATTTACGTGGAAAAATTGTAATAGCAAATTTTTGATATCACTCAATACAAGATAAAATGGTTGAATTACAAAAAAACTTTAAAGCAAATGTTTGATCAGGAGGATTTGATTATTGATGAGCTTTTAGTAAAAAACCTGATCGAACCCAAGATAATTACAATTCATCTGAAGAACAAAAATATCAGTATGCTACTGCATTTATGCCTAATCCTAATAATGCCCCGTTTGATACTAGAAATCTCTATATAAATTTCTTATCAGTAGCAAACGGAATGAGACCACCTTGAACAGCTGAATCTTTAAATCCTAGATTTAACCAATTTTTTATTAATAATCAGCAATATCATAAAATGGGATTGGTCTATGCTGATTTTCCTGGACCTTCACTAATTGAAAATATTTTTAAGACTAATTATTATGTTACTAACGAACAATTAAAACATGGATATGAATTACCATGAAATAATAAATTGACCATTTCTAAACCTTTAGTAAACGATAATAAGATTACAGTTTATGGAGATAATTTACAAGGTTATACCATTGAAGTAAATGAAGGAAATAATAAATTAGCAACTGTAACTATTAATGAAAATGTTAAACAAAAAACAATTGATTTAGGAAATTCGTATTATTTACCATTGAATTTAGATTTAGCAGTTACCGGATATCGAAAAACCATAGAAAATGGATTTTACCCATCAAGAAAATATAATGTTATAACTACCAATGCAAAAATTCAAAATACAACACAAAATCAACAATCTCAAGAACTAACAAGTAAAGTGCTTCAATATATTAATAAATTAAAAAGCACATTTGGAATTAATACATTTAGTACTTATTTAAATGCACAATATTTAAATAAGTTGCAACAATATATTAGACCATCAGAACAAAATGCAAGTTCTATAAGAACATTATCAATGCAATTTGATAAAGAAGCAACCAAATTAGATTTATTAATTCAAAGTTTTAATCAATTTAAAACAAATGTATCTACATTTATTGCACAGAATAACGATTCGTTATTAAAAATACTTAATCAAACATTAATAAATTCATTAAATAATACATTTAGTAATTATAAGAATATAATTTATACATCAATTACAAGTAGTGCAATTGATTACGATGATTTATTTGATTATTTTGATGAATATTTAAATTTCTTAAATAAGCTAAAAGATAACATTTTCTATTTTGATAATAGTTTAAGTACATATTTAGCTTATTTAAAGGAAAATTTAAAATTCAAAGACTATGGAATAACATATTGACTACAACAAGAACAAGTTGTAAAAAATAAACTAGTTGATTTTGCTAATTTATACCAAAATAAAAGTTTTTTAAATATTAATAGTATTTCGAGAAATATTACCCAAAGCATTGATACATTAAAAAATAACTTGCAAATAGTTCAAAATGATATCACTGATTTAAATGCACTACAAGAACAATACAATTTAAAGGATAACCAACTTATGTTTTTTATAACAGATATTAAAAAAGATATAGAAACCCCAAAGGAATTAACAACATCTAAACAAAATATTATTGCTTATGCAAATGATATTACTAAAGCTAATACATTAATGCAAGATTTAGCAGTTTTTGAAGTTAAATACAATTTTGCATCTAAGCCAACACAATTAAAAAATAAATATAAAACACAAATTCTTGCATTAAATAATGCAATTAATGATGCTTCTAACCCTATTGCACCTGAAGATTTAGTAGAAAAATTAGTTGAAATTAATACAATTCGTGATGAAATAGTTGAAACTTCTTCATACAATGAACAAGTTGATGCTTTATCAATATTTAATGAACAAAAGACAGAATTCAAAAAACAAATTGATCAATATTTATCTGAAAATAATAATTCTCAAGCTGAAGCTGTATTAAATGAAGCAAAAGAAATTGAAGCATTAAATCCATTAAATATCACTAGTGAAAACTTCTTAAATACACTTAATGCAAATGAAAAAAACTTAGTAACTGAAATTCAAAGTGTTACTAATGTACAAGATTTCAAAACTAAATTAGATAATATTAACGCTTTAAGTGAAAAAACTACACAACTCCGTTCAATAATGATCAATTTAGGAACTTTTGATTCATATAAGAATTTAGGTGTCTTTGCTAATGAAACACAAGCTAGCAAATATCAAGCAATTTTTGAAAGCTTAAATAATACATTAAATACTTCTATTTCATTAAGTGAAATACAATCAGCTATTGAAACAGCTACAAGCACTGAAGAAGATATCAAAGATTTAGTGGCTGCTAAAATTCGCGAAATTAGAACCCAAATAGAAAAATCTACTAAATTGTATAACTATCAAAAACTAGCATTAACTGATCAATTAAATAATATTGAATCTTCAATTGATTCTCTGGACAATCAACAATTACAAAACTTTATTACTGAGCTTACAAAACAAGAAACCCTTAATCTGCCTCAAAAAGATAAGGATGAACTTAATAATTTAAGTGACACACAATATAAAGCTTGATATAGAGCATTAAATGATTCAGAAAATGAAACACAATATATACAACATTTAGAAAAAGCTAAAGAATTTAACACTTTAATAGGAACTGAAAAAACCAGATTACAACAACTTGAAAATACTCAAAGTTCTAATTCAGCAGCTGTATCGTATGCTGACTCTCAAACTCAAAGTAATTTAACAAATGCTTTACAACAAGCAAAAGCTGCTTTAACAACTGCAACAGGTAAAGTTGCTTTAGAACAAGCCATAAATACTTATGACACACAATTGCAAAATATTATTACAGCTTACAATAATGCTTTAAGTAGTACTAAACAAGAATTGGAACAATTAGTACAAACGGTTACTAACTATGCAAATAATACATTAAAGCAACCAGAATATAAAACTATTCAAACAGCATTACTAGAATATCTTAAATCATTTAAATACAATGATAAAGATATTAATGATATGACAACAAAATTAAATGCTTTAAAACAAGAATATGCCAAAATTCAATCAAATAAAGAAGCTATTGATAATGCTGATAAACTTGCACAATTAAAACAACAAGTATTAAGCAAAATTGAAGAATTAAATACATTATTAAATTCTATAAATAATAATTTACTTTCAAATCCAAAACAAAGTATTTCACAACAGCTTATAACTTTAAAAACACAAGCTGAAGCACAAGATGTCACATATAGTGCATTACAAGATATTCAAACTAAATTAACTCCATTGGAAACTAAAATTAATACTATTAAAACATTATCTCCTGTAATGACTACAGTAAGTCAAGAATTAAATACTTACTTACAAAAAGCTTCGAGTTTTGAAGGAACTGATTTAAATTCTATTAAAACTCAATATACCACAAGTATTAATAAACTTATATCAACTTTAAATTCATATAATTCAGATACGATATATACAACTAATGAAACATCATTAAATAATCTTGTTGTGCAAGCTAAAAGTATTTATGATGATGCCATTGCACAAAAACAAGCATTGCAAGATTTATTAGCTAAAAAACAAACTTTCATTCAAAATGTAAATACTTTAATAACAAGTATTAATAATGAACAATACAATGCAGTATATTTAAAAAATAAATCTAGCTTAGACTCATTGTTGCAATCAGCTAATGATGTAACTGCAACTAGTGCATTAAACGTTTTACAAGTACAATATGATTCATTGGTTACAAGTATAAATTCAGAAAAAACATATGTTGATAATTACAAAGCATTTGAAACGAAATTAACACAATATGAAGCTAAGGCATCAGAATTTGATGGAGAAAATTATACTAATGTAAAAACTACATATCAAAATGCCTTAAGTACTATTAAATCTAAACTTACATTAAACTTTGACTCAAATACCTTAACAAGCTTACAAAACCAATTAGATAGAACATATCAAAATGCAGTAGAACAAAAAACACAAATAACCACACAATTTAACGATAAAAAAGCTAAATATGTTAAAGAAGTACAAGATACTATTGTAAGTGTAAATAATGATACTTATAAAGCGGTTTATGAAAAAGTACAACAACAACTTAATGATGCATTAAATAGTATGCAACAAGCTACAACATTTAATGATTTAAATACTGCATATCAAAGTTATCAAACATTATTAAATTCGATTAAAGCCGATACTACATATGTTGATGATTACAATAATTTACAAACAGAATTTGAAACATATCGAGCTAAAGCTGAAGAATTTAACGCTCCTAATTTAAGTGATATTAAGCAAGAATATTTAACTAAATTAAATGAATTACAATCAACATTAAAATTTGATTTTAACCAACAAGAATTAGATAAGATTGCTCAAGGATTAAGTAAAGCTTATCAAGATGCAATTAATGCTAAAAATGCAATTGAACCCGAAACCAAACCTGAAAAACCAATGACCCCACCTACATCAGGAGATAGTAATAATAATGATCAAGAGGTAAAAAAATCAAATAGTGCATTAAATTGATTATGATTACTTATGATTATTCCTACATTTGGATTAGGATATCTTGCATATGTATTAATTACAAAGAAAAAGAATAAAAAATAGAATTGAAAATATTATTAAAATTTGAAATTTTTAAACTAAATATTTCAAACAAATGCTATCACTAAGTATTTTCACATAAAAAAATAAAAAATTTATTTTATAGTATTGAGATTTTAATATCTTAAAGTGCTATAATCATTCAAAAATATAATATGGCACACTTTTGTATAAAAAGTGTGTTTTTCTTTATTAAAAATGTTATATCCTGCATTTCCAAGTTGAATTCTAATTTAACTTGGAAATGCAGGATAATTCAATAAGAAGAAAATATTTAATTAATTTTTATCAATAAGATAAAAATTAATATAATTCATTTAATAAAAAGGAGAAATAATGAAAAAAACTGTATTAATCGTTATTGATGGTTTAGGTCTTAGACAAGAAACACAAGGTAATGCTTTTGCTCTTGCTAATACACCTACATTTGATAAATTATTTAAAGAATATCCTAATAGTTTAATCCAAGCTTCAGGAGAATATGTTGGATTACCTAAAGGTCAAATGGGAAATTCAGAAGTCGGACACTTAAATATTGGCGCTGGAACTGTTGTTTATACCGGACTTTCTTTAATTCAAAAAGCTTTAGATGATCACTCATACCAAGATAATAAAGCTTTTTTAGAAGCTTTTGATGATGTTAAGAAAAATAATGCCACATTACATGTAATGGGATTACTTTCACCTGGCGGAGTGCATTCGCTTGAAGGTCATTTATTTGAATTATTAAAATCTGCTCATAAACATGGTGTTAAAAATGTTTCTGTTCACTGTTTTGGAGATGGTAGAGATGTTGCTCCTAAATCAATTAAAGCTTCATTTGAAAAATTAGAAAAATTATGTAATGAATATGGATACAATATAGCTTCTATTTCTGGAAGATTCTATGCGATGGACAGGGATAGAATGTTTGATAGAGTCGAAAAAGCTTATGAAGCTATTTTAGGAGACTCAGAAGTTTCTTTTGATAATTCGTTAGATTTTGTTGAAGAACAATATAAGCAAGGAATTACTGATGAATTCTTCCAACCTGCAATTAATAAAAACTTAGATAAAAATGCTTTTGTTAAAGATGGTGATTCAATTATTTTCTTTAACTTTAGACCAGATAGAGCAAGACAATTAACTCACTTATTTATTGGTTCACCTTTATTTGAAAATAAACCTGCACATCCTAGAAAAATTAATAAATTTGTTTCAATGATGAAATATGAAGGAATTAACACAATAATTGCTTTTGAAGAAATGCAAATTACTATGCCAATTGGTAGAGTATTAGAATTAGCGGGTAAATCACAATTAAGAATTGCTGAAACTCAAAAATATGCTCATGTTACTTATTTCATGGATGGTGGAAATGATATTGAATTCAAGAATTCAAAACGTATTATGGTTGATTCATTGAAAGTTGAATCATATGCAGATGCCCCAGAAATGTCAGCTCAAGGAATCACGGATGAACTATTAGCAAATGGTACAAAATATGATGTAACTATTATGAATTATGCTAACCCAGATATGGTTGGTCATACAGGAGTTTTACCAGCAGCTATTAAAGCGGTAGAATTTTTAGATACTCAAATTGCTCGTGTAATTGAATGAGCACAAGCAAATGATGTGACTGTATTTATAACAGCTGATCATGGAAATGCTGAAATTACTGAGGATAAAGATGGTAAACCAGCAACTAAACATACATCATCTCCAGTGATGTTAATTTGTTCAGATAAATCTGTTAAATTAGCTGATGGAAAATTAGCTAATGTTGCTCCAACTGTGCTTGATTATATTCATGTTGCTAAACCGAAAGAAATGGATCAAGATTCATTATTAATTAAATAATAAATTACATAAAATCACTAATTAGTTTTAGTGGTTTTTTAATTTTTATTTGCGGAAAGTAAATTATAAGATGAAACAAAAAATAAAATTTTTACTTTATTTAAGTATATAAAATTACTTTTTGGTTCAAAAATAAGGGCTTTTAATATTTTCTTATCCTATAAAATAAACTAATTTGAATTATTTTTTAAATTATGGAAATTAATATGGAAATAATTTTCTATAGCATATGTGCAAATGTTTTCCTATAAAATATTAATAGATTAGTAATATATTTAATATATTAATTCAAGTAAGTAAAAAATTTTATAGAAGAGGACGAAACAATGAGTAAGAAAATAAAATGAATTTTACTGCCTGTAGCATCAGGTTCACTTTTAACTCTACCTTTAATCGGTTTAATTTCTCAAAATCCAGATACAGATGTTAACTATGATAGTTATAATGTAAAACCTGTTAATTTTGGTAATTCAAAAACTGATTATATTGGTAGTTATATAACTAACCAAGTTATCAATATTGTTAAAAATGGTCAAAATCAACCAAGTTCTGCTATTTATGGTAACTTATATCCATTAATGCCTTCAATTAATGTTGAATGAAATAATGTAGCTTCATCATATGATATTTGGCAAAATGGTTATGGATGAAGATCGACATCAGCTACTGACGGAAATAAATTAGTCAATCCATATTACGGTGGTGTTGTTTATCTTGAAGAAACAACCCCAAGAGATTCAAATACATCAGCATATGATATATCAACAGCTAAAGTAAGAAGTTGAAGAGCAACATTTAATAATAACTTTGTGCCAGCTAATCCGGGAAATACAGCATTCCCTGAAGCAGGCGGAAATGGTTGAACACCAGACGGATATGGTAACTTATCATTTGGAATTATGCTAACTAGAAATATGCAATTAGTTGATAACTCAGTTAGAATAACAGTATTAGCAAGAGATAATAATGGAAATCAAACAGGCGTTCCTGGCCAAGGAACAATGCAAGGATATATTACTTACCTTTTAAACAAAAAGGGAGATTTTCCTGCGATCACAGGTAATGTAACTGTGCCTCCTAAAAATGTAAATAGTTCACTTGGCTCAACTATTATGGATTTAGATTATTTAATCCCTCAAGTGTTATATATCGGAAACCAAGGATATGAGCAAAATTGAAATCAAGTTATTATAAACGGTGGATGAGCAAAAAATGGTAACTATAACCAACCATTTTTACTAAATAATGTTAAATATCAAACAGTTGACCCTACTTGAAACAACTATACCAATATGTTTAAGCTATATCAAGGAAATAGAAATCAATCCGGTGATCCGCTAGATCCATATTGACAAGAGCTTAATACTCAATTCTTAAATCAAGTTCCTGGTAGTCCTTATGATAATAACACTGATAATATTGGTTCGGTTTTTATGGGACAAGTATCAACAGGATCTTGATGATACAGAGACACTAAATATAGACCAGCTGTTGTGCTTGAATTCCAAACAGTTGATAACCAATCAACTATCAATGTTGATAATAATGGAAATAAATATATGTATACCAATGGCCAATCAAACGGTGGTATTACAGCTGTAACATCATTTTATAGAGGGTTATATCTATTATCAGGATGACAAAATTCAGGAACTTTTGTGGCAACACATAGTCTTTCATATAACAGAAGTAAATATAGAACTATAAATATTCAAATTAAAGAGCAAGCAATAAATGGTTGATTTGGAATTAAAAATAAGCAAGAAAATTACTTCTTGCCTAATAACGCTTATGGTTATGATTTAATTTACAGAGACAGTAAGGGTGTAGAAACTACAATAGCTTCAATTCCTTCTGATGTTATTGGACAAGGAAAATCACAGACATATGAAAAAGGAGTCAAAGAATTTACTATTAATTTAAGTTTCAACTCAGATGTAACATTGTGACCTGAAGAAATGAAACAAAGTCATGGATCATTTATAAATCCAAATAAATTGATTTTGAGAAAAGCATGAAATAATCCTAAAGTAGCACGTTTCTTTGCTGAGTCAGTTTACACACAACAAGGAGTGCATGATTGAGATGGATATACACCAGATGATCCAACTTTAGGAGAATACCAATTAGGTACAACATATCTTAATCCAGCATCATTAAATCAAGAACAACAAATTCAATTTGTTTCAACACTTCAATGATATGCATCAAATACCGATCATACTGGTTACAATAAACTTTATTTATTAAATAAAACACAACAAAGTACATCAGAAAATGGTAATTCAAAATCAACATTATCATATTACAAAACATATAATTATAAGAATGTTACATTCCTTCCTAAACAAAAAGAAGCTTTCCAAAAAGGTGTATATGATGACTGAGATCCGTCACACTTCTTTAACCCACAGACTTGATGAAATCAATATAATGATTTAAAACAAGCAAATTATAATGCTACACAAGCTTCAAGCAATGCTTTAAATTTAAGTAAAATAGTTAAATATAATGAAAATCCTACAGGTACATCTGATACTATAAATTCAGTTAGAGAATTCTTAAATTATAATAATTATGAAACTACAAATCAAACAAATAAAGATACATTAAGCAATTATATTAATTATTCATTTGCTCCTAGTTCATTAAAAGAAGCTTATGTTAATGATTTTACAAATTTAATGAATTGACAAAATGTATCAACTCCAAATTATGATATTTCAAATCCAAGTAATGTCACTGATACAAATCAATCTGCTGAAAAAATTCAAAATATCATAAATCAATTCAACACAACTGTTCAATTATTAACTACAAAAACTGATAATGGATTTGATAATAAACAACAAACATCACAAGAATTTATTCAAAATGCCTTTAATTTAATCGATGCAACAAGTATTTATAGCAATGCTTATAAAGAAACATTTAAAACAATCGTATTACAACAAGTTTCAAGAACTGATGTTATTAATTATGTAAATGCAATTGTTTCACTTGATAAAAAATATGCTCCAGCAAAAACTATTTATGATGAATACCAACCAGTACTTAAAAATCCTACTTATAAAAATGTTCAAGTAACAAATAGAGCTGATAAAACATTTAATAATTTTAGCAACGTGATGAATACAATTAACGGTATTTTGACTACAGTAGCTTCATATGCTTCTCAAGGTAATATTAACAATGAATTAACCAATATTGCTAAAATTGAATCTTTAAATAATTCATTAGTTGCTCAAAATATTGTAGATGCTTATGCAAAAATTACTACTGATATAACAGGCGCAATTTCAACAATTAATACAATGTTAAATCTTAATTCAGCAGCAAAAAATGGTTATATTCAAGAATTATGAAACATTGTAAAAGTTACAGCTCCAACAAATTACACTTTATTAAATAATTATATTCCTAGAGAAACTCAAGTTGCTTTAGTTGTTGGAAAAGCACAATTTAATGATTACTTGAATCAACAATCTAAAATTGGTGTTTTAGCTCAAAATTATGCTAACTTTACTCAAACAAACTACATAAATAGTATTGATAAAGTTACTACAAATTCAACAATTACAGTTGATAATGCAAAAATAGCTTCAAGTAATGATTACCATTCAAATATTCCTTTTGTAATGCAAGGAGAAAATAAAGTATTTATTTTCCCCAATGTTACATTAGATTCAGCTTCAGTTAACTATGCATGACAAAGTGATGCTAAAGCATTTGAAACTTCAAATACTACATATCCAAGTGCAAAATATCAAATGTTAACTAATGCAAATACAACGTATAGCATTCCACCACTATTGGTACAAGGATTTAATACTCAATTAGAACAAAGTAAATTTGCAAATGCTAGTGCAGTAAATGAATTCGTGACAAATTGAAAGAATTATGTAACTAGATTAGTAACAATATTAACCAATTTTAAAGAAGATTTAAATAATATTGAAGAACCAAATTACAGTAATTTAAATCAAGCACAATTTGAATACTATGTTTCTAAATATGTATCAGCATTCACTCAAAGTACAAATGCTAGTGAAGTGCAATCAGCAATTAATACAATAGCTGCTGAAGTTATTGTATTAAAAATAGCAATGCAAAAACTTAATTCAGTTTTAGACACTTATGTATCATTAACATCAAATACAAATACATCTAATGTATTTAGCAATGGTCAATTTTATGGAATTTCAAATCTAGATCCATACATTACATTGAGTAATGATGTATATAACTTTAATATGCCAAAAGCTAATGGAGAATTCATTGCTTTAATTTCAACAGCTTACCAATTATTACAAAAAGTTCCTAATGGAATTAATAAGCTAGCTGCTTCATCAGCTTCTGAAAGAGATAAATATAGTGCTAAAAGCAAGAATAATTTACCTTATGTTTTAAGTTTAACAACTTTATCTCAAGCTACACCATATACTTGATATTCTTATAGTACAGAACAAGTTAAAGATTTAGCTAATGCAATTACAAGTGCAGCTATTGAACTGCAAGGTAGATATGAAGCTGTAAATCAATATCCTGCTTATGTATTAAATAAATACTTCTCAGATATTAATGCACAAAATGTTTCATTATATAGCGCAAAACAAATTCAGGATGTTTTAAGTGCTTTAAATCTAAATGCAGAAGATTTCTCATGAGCTAATAATGCTGATAAGCAATATTACACAGAAATTAATAATAAATTAATTATTAAAGCTGTAGAAACTTATTTAACTTCAAGTGCTTTAAATAATTTATCACAAGATGAAATCAATAATGCTAAAACTCAACTAGCTACTGGAGCTGATACTATTGATTTTGATACAATGAGAGCATTTAATTTAACTCAACCACAATGAATTTGAAAAGTGCAAGCGATCCTATATCAATTAGGACAAATTCAAGACAAAAAAGGACAATTAAATACTTCAATTACATCCGCTCAAGCTTTAACCCAAAATCAAAAACAAGCTTTATTAGCGCAAGTTAAAAATGCTAATATGTACTCTGAACAAAGTACTAATATTACATTATTGAAAAATGCTTTACCTGCTTCATTTGAAGAAACAACCAAGATTTTATACAATGATACTTTAGTACAATTCCCGGAAACATTAGCCAAAGTTATAGCTGATACACAAGCATTAAATACTCTATATAATAAAGTAACTACAACATTGGGTATTGGAACTTCAAATATTAGTCCAATGTTACAATATGCTACAAATAAAGAAACCTTTATGCAAGCATATAATGCGATTGGCAATTTGAGTGATTTCTCAATTATTGATCCAAGTGAAATTGAAAAATTAACCAATAATTTACAGACACAATATGATGCTTTAAATGGATATTTAAATTACTTACAAGAACAAATTAATCAAATTAATCCTTTAATTAAAACATTTAACCCAGATAGCTATGAAAATGATGTAAATATTTCAACTATTAAATCAATTCCTGATGCTACAGCATATCAAAATGCATACAATTCAGTACTAGATAAATTAATTACTTCAACAAATAGTAATATTAATAAATTACAATATCTAAATCAAGCACAGAAAAATGCTTTGAATCAAGAAGTTTCAGCTTTAACTAATACTGCTCAATTTAATGATATTGTCCCTTTAATTACCAAAGCACAAGAATTAAACACAAGCATGCAAGCATTACAAGAAGCTTATAATAATGCACAAGCTTTAGTAGCAAATAATCAAACTGCATATGATGAATTACCTGATACAGAAGGAAGCAATAAAGATAAATTTGCTAAAGCTCTCGCACAAGCTCAAGTAGTATTTGGAAAATACTCCGAACAAGAAGCAAACAATCAAAATATTGATAAAGTTACTGCTGATAATTTAACTCAAGAACTTAAAGACTTACAATTACTACTAAATAAAGATATTACAGTTCAAAAAATTAAAGATTTATTAAAAGATGTTAATTCTAATTCTTCACAACACATTCAAAACTATAAAGAACAAATTGAATCACAAATAGCAGATCCTAATTCTTTAAGTCAAGATCAATTAAATAAAATACTTCAACAAACTAAAAATGTTGTGGCTATTGAACCATTATCAAAAATACTTGAACAAGCTGCTACTGTATCTCCTAAATCAGATAACTTACAAAATATTATTAAACAAGCTGCTGAAGCAGCAAGAAATTGATATAACTCAGATAATGCTCCTAGTTCTACTGATGTAAATAATGAAGTTACTAAAGTACAAAATGCTTTAAAACTTAATGAATTACAAAATGATATAACTAGTGCTAAAAATATTGCTAGACCTTCAAAAGTACTACAAGATGCTATTAGCAACGGAGAAACTGTTGCGAATAACCAAGAAAGCGCTAAATATCAAGATGCAATTAATAAATTAAATGATGCAATCCTGAAAGAACCATTAAATAAAGCAATAGAAATAGGAAATAAAGTAAATCAAACAGCTAATAATCCAGAATTAACCAATGCAATAAAACAAGCGCAAGAAACATTATCACAAAATAATTTAACCCCTGAGCAAGTAAATGATGCAGCTAATTCATTAACAAACATTATTAAACAAGTAGCTGGTTTACAAATTGCTAAAGATGAATTAAAAGATTTAATTGATGATGCTAATAAACAAAATGGTAATAATAATGGATTCCTAAAGGATATGATTAATAGTGCAACAAGTGCACTAAATGATCCTAAAGCTAGTGTGGAATCAATAAATAGTGCAACTAACCAATTAACTTATACAATTAGTTTAGATAAATTAATTCAAGCTGTAAATACCTCACAAACTAAAGTAGAAGAACAAAATAGAACTACTCAATTAATTGAGACTTTAAAAACAACCAATGCATTCATTTCACAATGAGAACCGTTAATTAAAGCTAACACTAATCTTAATTCTGAGACACAATTAGATCAATTTAATCAAGATGTATCAAGCAATTTAAGTAATGTATTTACTAATACAAATGCAAATGATTTAGTAAATCTTTCTAACAAAACACTAGCACAATATCCTTCTACAGACATTGAAAGTTTAGTTCCATATCATACTTTCTTCCAAAATACCGCTAATGCCTTAGCACAAAAAATTAATTCAGTTGTACCAAATGATTCATTTACCTTTAGTGATGATAAAAAAGCTGATGCTGAATTATTAGGTAAACAAATTGTTGCAAATGGATACTACTATGATATTAATAAAGTATTAAATGACTTTAATCAACCTAATATAGACTTATCGCCTAAAGCTCAAGTAGCTATAAGTGATGCTAAGGTACTAGTCAAAGCATTTGGAATTTCAACTAATTTTGGTAATCAACAATTAATTATTAATAGTATTGATTCAATTGCTTCACAATTTAGTGAAGAAATTCAAAAACTAAAAGATCAACCTTATGAATTAATTGATCAAATAGCTAAAAACCTTCAAATTGCTTATGTACAAAATAATTTAATTAATACCATTACACAAGGACAAAAATTAGCACAAGTTTTAAGTACACCAAATAATGTTGATTCTCAATATCAAACTGTAAAGCAAGCTATTGATAATGTAGCTAATCCATTAAATGAAGCTATTAAAAATGCTCAAGATAAAATTGCAACAAACAGCTCAAATACAGCTGATTATCAAGATGTACAGCAAGCTTTAGATAATGCTATTGCATCAGCTCATGCAACTGAAAAAACTTACTTAGATACATTAAATAATACTATAGCTTCTGCTGAATCAATTTCTCCAGCTTCAGAACAATTAAATACAGCTTTATCACAAGCTAAAACATTAGTTTCATCACAAAATCCTAATGCTTTTGACATGAATAAAACAGCTGAGGAATTAAATCATTTAGGTGCTAAAGATAAGTTACAAAACTTAATTAATTCATTAGATAGTAGTATTAAAAATGTTCCACTATTTGCTACTGGACCATTAAAAACAGCTAGTGATACTTTAAATAATACTCAAGCATCTACTCAAGATTTAACTAATGTTTATAATCAATTACAAGAAGCAATTAAGAAAGAAAAACTTTATATTGCATATAATGATTCATTATCAGCTGCTCAACCATTATCACAACAAGCTAGTGAAACACAAAAACAAGCTTTAGGAATGCTTAATGATACAGAAAATCAATATGTTGATAAAGATCAAAGCTTCTTTGACAATGAAGCTGATACTTTAAATAGATGAGTATCAACAAGTAATTTACAAAATGCAATTAATAAAGCAAATGCAATTCCAGAAGCAAATAGATCACAAGCCTTAAGTCAAGAACTATCAATAGCTAATGAACTAAATAAAGAAGCATACAATAATTTACCAAGCTTAAATAATTCAACAGCAAATACTTTAAATGAATTAACTAACAAAAATCCGCTTTATGTAGCTATTGAAAATATTAAGCAATGAATTACTAAATTTACTCCAGATCAAGAATCTGATGCTATTAGACAAACACCAGCTTATAAGACATTACAATCAATGCAACAAGCTTTACAAACAGCTAATACTGTATATCAACAAACAAATCCAAGTGAACAAGATGTACAACAACAAGTACAAGCTTTAGAAGCTCAAATTAAAGCTGCTTCAGATATGATGACTCAAGCTAACGAAGCATTGAATAAAGCAATTACTTCAGCTAGTGAAATACCTTCAGATAACTTATCTAATTACACAAACACTTATTTAAATAATGCTAAAACTGTAGTTGAAAATACAAATAGTACTATTTATCATGTTCAAGATGCTACAAAACAATTAACATTTGCTGCAAAAGCTAATGCTTTAGACAATGCAGTTGCAAAAGCTCCAGCAGTTAGTGAAATTCCTAATGTTGAAGGATTTGATATAACTACAACCGCTAGTTCACAACAAATGTTGCAAGAACAAATAGCTTCTGAAGAAGAAATTAATACTCAAACAAATAATCAATTAGTATTTAATGCTAAAGCAAATGGATTAATTAATATTGCTAAGATGCAAAATCTAAATAATGCTCAAAAATTAGCATTAGATAACCAAATTCTACAAGCTCAAAATACTGAAGAACCATCCCAAACAATTAATTCTGTAAATGAAATAGTTCAAAAAGCTACTGAATTAAATAATGCAATGGGAACATTACAAAATACAGTAAATAATATTCCAGCAGGATATAAAGTTACACCTATTAAACAATTAAATTATGTATATTCAACGAAAGATAAACAAGAAGCATTTGTTAATGCTTTCAACAATGCTAATGATGTATTAAATAAAGGTAGTGGTCAAGTAATTGATAATAACAACCCACAAGCTATCATAGATATGTCTAATACTTTACAACAAGCATATGATAATTTAGATGGTGTAAAAAATGCACAAGGAATTATTGTAGGAATTAATAATAAATTAAATGAAAGCGTTGCACAAATAAATTCAAATTCATTATTTAATGCTCCAAGTTCAATGCAACAATCATATAATGAAGCTAAAGAAGCTTTACAACAAGAAATTACTAATGCCTCAAATAATTTATCTTCAATTGATACAGATAAAATCAATCAATTAAATAATGATTTAACTAAATTAAATAATCAAATTTCTGAAATTAATAAATTCTCAGATAAAGAATTTGAATTAAATGATAAACAAGTACCGCAAATTCAAGTAATTGCTAATGAACTTGATAATGTTTCAGATAAATATCAACAACAAGTAATTTCTAATTACAATGCAAGTGATTCATATGATGCATCACAACAAGTTATTGTTCAAGCAAATGATTTAAATAATCAAATTGGTCAAACATTATCCGATGTAATTAATAGTGTATCTCAAGCATTAAATTCTCTAAATAATACTACAACCAATATAAATACAGCAATTAAAAATACTAATAAACTAGCTAAATTACAAAATGCTAATGCAACAAAAGTGCAAGAAGTAGCAAACGCTAATGTGGCGTTAGAAAATATTTCTAATTTAATTAATGCTTTAGATAAATACCAAAAAACTTCAACTAAATCAACTAGTTATGATTCAACTTTAAGTAGCTTAAAACAAGCTATAGCTAATGCTAAAACTATTGAAGTGCCTACTTCAGCTAGTGAACAATTACAACAAGTAATTCAAAATGAAAATAGCTTAATCCAACAATTAACAAATAAAGCTGTAAATACTATTGATGTAGTAAATGCTTTACAAAAAGATAATCAAACAGCATTTAATACAGCTATTAATTCTCTTGCTAAAGGTAATTCAATTTACAATGATTTCAAAAATGTATTAGATCAAAATAATTACTTTAACATAGTAAATAAAAAAGAAATATCATCTCAAGAAGCTAAACAGCTTAATAATGTTATTACATCATCCGCATATAATAATATGCCAGAAGTAATTAAATCAACTATTGTACAAAAAATTAGAAGTGCAAAAGATGCAATGCCTTGATGATCATGAATTATAATTTCAGCCTCATTGATCTTTATGGCAGGGATTACTCTTCTAGCATTTACTAGAAAAACGAAATACTAAATTAATCAACTTACAACTGTAAAAAGTTGTGAGTTTTTCTATTCAAAAATGCGTATTCAATTAGGTGTAATTGGCATTAAATTTCTATTTAGTAATTACAAAAAAGATTAAGAAATCAAAAATCTTAAACTGATTTATATCTATAAAATAAACAAAAAGACTAATTTAGTGTTATTTTTCTTTTAAAATTCAACAAAATACTTTTATGTTATAATAACTATATTAATATATATATATATATCAGTATAGTTTTTGTAAATATTTACATTGCATTAAATATTATGAAATTAATACAAGTAAAAATCTAAGCTTTATGCTGAGATATTTTTGTATTTTAAATCAAAATAAATTTTTTATTAAATCAGGAGAAATTATGAAAAAAGTAAGAAGAAAATGATTATTACCTTTATTAGCAACTTTACCAGTAGCGGCTAGTGCTTCAGGTATGATTTCATGAGCTACAGCACAAGAAATTAATTTATCAAATGACTTAACTCAAGCTAAGCAACAATTAAAACAATATGTAGATACTTTAAAATTTCAGTATGGAATTGGTGGATTAAGAACCATTGATATTGATGGCGGAAAATATCCAAAAGCAGATTCTCCAAATTATTACAAAGGCTTTAAACAAAGAATTGATGAACAAACAACTATTCAAGGATTAAATAACCTAAAAACTGAAATCCAAAAAACTTATAATAACCTTGTTAAATACTATCAAGCAATGTCTTCATATGCTACAGGAGACCCTTTATTAGGCTGAGGTTTAAATCCAGGCCGTGGTGAATGATTAGGATATAATGGTAGTTGACTTGGTGGTTTAAGATGACCTGTTAGAGAAAAAATTGGATTCTTTTATCCTTGAACTTCTTCACCAGCTTGAGGTGGAGCTAATAATACAGATTGGTGAAACAAGAAATTTCAAGAATTAAAAACTATAGTAGATGGATCACCTATATCACCTAATGATGGTAATAAATTTAATAAATTATCAAAAAAACTTTTAGATATGAATACATTAATGGATACACCGGATACAAGTGTTGATTTAAATGGATATACTCATGTTGGCCCAGTTGTTCAATGATATAGAATAAGAGGGGGTATGCAAGGTAACATCGGTGGAGCTAATTGAGCTGTCGGTGTTAGAGATGCTGATGATATAACTCCTTTAGTTGAATTCATTAACAAGTACAAGAAAATACTTCAAGTTTTACAAGATAATAATGTTTTACAAAATAGAAAAAATTATTATAATACTGACTTCTACAAGAATCTTATTACTCGCGATGAAAAACAACAATTTGATATATTAATGAGTTTCGTTAACAAAATAATTGATCAAAATCAAAATGTTATTACTTTAAGTGTAAATGGACATGAATTAGAACAAGATGGTGGTAAATCAGCTAACTTGTTAACTGATTGAAATGGAAGAGATAGAAATTATGTCGATCAAAATACTGAAAGAATAAATAATGCTCAAGCTAATGGAGCAAGAAACTATCAAACTTCAAAACAAAATATTGCGGCTAAACTTCAAGAAATGAAAGATTCTGGTTTATTTACTAAAAATATTCTTGATAATTTAACTGAAGAAGCTAACTCAAAAACCAATGCTACTGATTTAAATTTATTTATTAATAATACAAGTACATATTTCAATAATTACAAATCATTAAAAGAATCATTTGATTCATATTCAGAAAAATTTGATGAAAATCAATATAAGTTAAGTGATTTAGATAAACAAGAAGCTTATAGAGCCAAAATGACTCAAATTAGAGAAAAATACTTCAAGGGTGAGGATGATTCATTAATTGCTATGAATCCTTCATTAACAACTGATAAGTTAAATCAATTGAAGACAGAAATGAAAACTGAATACGATAAATTAAATGGTTCTCAAAATAAAGAAAAAGCTATAGATAAAGTTAATTCATTTTCAACAAACATTTCTGAAAGTGCTAAAGATTCTTTAAAAGATGCAATAAATGATACTGATAAATATTCTGAATTAAAAAAAGTTATCGATAATCAAGAAGCTTTTAACCAAAATGCTGGTGTTTTATTAAACACATATAATTCAATTCAACAAAAACTTGTTGACTCCAAACTTTCTTTAGATGATTTAATTACAGATCCAGAAGAAAAACAAAAAGTTAAAGAAGCTTTAAAGCAAGCCAAAGAACTATTAGCATTTCCTGATAATAATTCAGATAATAATGTTAAAGCTACAATTGTAAATTCATATGATTATGATAAAGTAAAAGCTGCAGCTGAAAAATTACATGATATTGATGTAATTATCGATAAAGCATTACAATGAGATAAAACCCCTGAACAAGAAAAAGCATATGAAAACTTATTAAAAGCTATTTCTGAAGCTCATAATACTAGCGAATTGTTAACATCAGATAAAATTGACAATGAAGCTAAAAAACAATTAAAAGCATTAGAAGAAAATGCTAAAACTAAAGCATTTAAGAAGACTCCTGAACAAATTCAAGCATTAGCTGATGAAATAAATGCTAAAGCTGCTGAAGCAGTAGTTCCAGCTAAAAATAAAGCAAAAGAAGAAATTGATAAGTTAAACTTACCGGAAGAACTTAAGAAAAATCTAAAAAAACAAATTGATGATTTATCTCCTTTACATTATCAATATTCAGCTAATATAATAGAAAACGGTAAAAATGCTGAATCAGCATTAAAATTAGCAAATTCTTTAAAAGATTCATTACTTAAACAAAAAGAATTAGATTCTTATAAGTATGCAGATGATGAATCACAAGCAGGAATTAATGATGCACTTAAAAAAGTTCAAGATTTTATAGATAATATTGATGCTACAAAATCTCGTATAGACTTTACCAATATCCAAAAAAATGCTTTAGCTAAAGTAGCTGAACTTAGAAAAAATTCTGCACCAATTATTAGTGCTTTAGAAACAGCTGAAGAAAACTTACCAGTAAATGTTGAATTAAAGAATAAATATGATGCTCAAAAATCTAAAATCACCACTCAAGCACAAGCACAAGCATTAACTCAAAAATTAAATAATGTTAAAGAGCTTTATAACTCAATTAATAATAAAGATATAAATCATAAATTAAATGCTTTAGCTCAAGATGGAGCTATAGCTTCAGATAAACAACAAGAATATCAAGAATTATTAAACGAATATAATGCTGTTTTAGTTGAACCTAGCGAAGAACAAAAAGCAGCTGGATTAGATAAAGTTCTAGCGACTGATGATAAAGTAAAAGTGGATCAATTAATTGAAAAGATTAATAATTTTATATCTGAAAATACTAAAGCTTTAGAACAACAAAAATCGCTAGCTGATGCAAAACAAGCAGCTGTAGAAGAAGCAAAAAATTTAAATAATTTAACACCTGAACAAAAAAATAAATTAATTGAAAATATAAATAATCAAGATTCAATTGATAAAGTAAATAATTATCTAACAAGTGGTAAAAGTATTGATACAGCTATTGCTAATGCAAATAAATTATTAAATGATGTAGCTAATGTACCAAATGAAACTAAATATACACAAGCTTCAAATAAACAAGATTTTGATACAAATAAAGATGCTTTACAAAAAGCACTTGAAACATTAAAAGCACAAGTTGAAATAACACCTCAAAATGCAGAAACATTAAGCAAACCTACAGTAGATAATACAACTAATTTACAAGATGCTAATAAGGCATTAAACGGTGATACTTTACTAGCTGATAAGAAACAAGCAGCAAAACAAGCTATTAGTGAAAATCCTAATTTAACTGAATCACAAAAAACCGCTTTAAATAAATTAGTTGATCAACAAAATACATTAAATGATGTTGATTCAATATCATCACAAGCTAATGCGCTAGCTAGCGCTAGAGAACAATTAGCAAGTGATATTAATGAAAAAACAAATTCAAAACAACAACCACAATATAAAAACTCAACTAATAAAGATGCATTAGATAATGCATTAACTAGTGCAACTGAAGCTTTAAATGCAAATAGTGAATTAAATGATACACAAGCTATTAGCACAATGGTTGAAGCATTACAAAATGCAAAAGAACATCTAGATACTGAAGCAGCTAAATTAAATGGTCAACAAAACTTAGAACAAGCTATTAATGAAGCTAAAGAAGAAATTGCTAAAAATTCTAATTTATCTACAGATCAAATTAATAAATTTAAAGATTTAATACAAAATGCTTCTACTTTAGATGAAGTTACTAATATATTAGATATCACTTCAAAATTAAATGTTTCTATTCAAGAACTTAAAGATAAAATTACTAAAGCTGAAGAAACACAAAAAGGTAATATATTCTTATATTCTTCAAAAAGCACTCAAAAAGCTTTAGTAGATGAAATAAAAAATGCTAATGATCAATTACAACAAGTACAAAATGCTGTAATTAATAATGTTCAAGAAGCTAATGCATTAAAAACTCAAAATGACTCTGAAGTTAACAAATTACAAGAATCAATTGATAAACTAGATGGTAAAGAAAAATATGATCAGCAATTAAATAGAATGTTACATTCGATTGATGATTCAGAATATTTAACTCCAGAACTTAAAGAACAACTTAAAGAACAACTTAAAAATGCTACAAATTCATCGGAAAGTTTAAAAGTATTTTCTAATTCAGTAGGATTAAATACTCAAGCTGAAGCATTAGTAAAACAAGTTACTTTAGGTGAAGAATTACAAGCAAGTGATATATATAAATATGCTACTAAAGAGCATAAAGATGCTTTAGACCAGGCGATTGCAAATGCACAAAAAGTATTAAAGGATGATAAATTAATCCCTGGAATAAGTAAAGAACAAACCAATGCTTTAATTCGTCCTATAACTTTATCATTAGATGAAGCTAAAAAACATATTAATCAATTAGTAGATATTTATAATAAAGCAGCTAATACAATTAACACTTTACCTAACTTAACACAACAGCAAAAAGAAGCTTTAATTAATGAATTAAATACTAAAACAACTGAAGAAGATTTAAATGCAGTTGTCTCAAAAGCTAAAGAACTTGATGAAGCTACTAAAGATTTTAAGGATGCTATTGATTCAGGAAATAATTTAAACAAAGAATCAAATGATTATAAGTTATCAGATGAATCAAAACAACAAGATTTTGATAGCATATTACAATCTTCTAATCAAGCTCTAGAAGAAGGCTTAGCAGATAAATCTTTCGATCAAATCAACCAATTAACAAATAATTTAAAATCTGCTCAAAGTAAATTAAATGGTGGTAAAAAATTAGAAGATCAAATCTCTAAAGCAAAACAAGATATTGATAATTTAATTAATTTATCTCCAGCTCAAAAAGATGCATTAAAAGATTTAATTTCAAATGCTAGTGATATTGATCAAGTCGTTGATTTATCACACGGTGCTTCTGATTTAAATCAAGCTTTACAAAAAGCTCAAGAAGCTGAATCTAAAGCATCAGAAGCTAAAAAACAAGCTAAATACCTTGATGCTGAAGAAAGTAAACAAAATAACTTTAATTTAGCTGATAATAATAATTCAACTACTTTATTAAATGCGAAAGCAAATAATGATTTAACTTCATTAGATAAAATTAATAATTTAGTTAAAGAGTTAAATAACAAATCTAGTGTTTTAAATAATGATATAGAAGCTCTTGATGGTGAGTTAAAGTTAAAAGATGCTAAAGATAAAGCTTTAAAAGAGATTGATGGTTTAAATAATTTATCAGATACTTATAAACAAAGCTTAAAAGATGAAATTAATAACCAAAATAGAGTCCAAGATGTTAATAATGTTTTAGATAAAGCAAATAAATTAAATAACTTGACTCAATCATTATTAGATAAACTTCCATCAGTTCAAGAAGCTAAGAGAAAAACAACTATTTATGCAATTGATCCTGAAATTAAAAAACAAATAAACAATGCTTTAGATTTAGCCGATGGTTTATTAAATAATTCTAAATTAAACAATCAAGTAACTTTAGAACAATTACAAGAAGTAATTAATAATTTATCTACATCTACAGAGAGTGTTAATAACCAAATTTCTGCTTTTGAAAAAGCTAGAAAAGAAGCTGAAGAACAAATTAATAAATTACCTAATTTAAATAATTATCAAAAATTAATGGCTACATCGGAATTAGAAAATGATAAAACAATTGCTCAAATCAATGTAATTGTTTCTAAAGCAAAAGAACTTGATCAAGCCACTAAAAAAATTAATGATGCTTACACACAAGCTAATACAATTGATAAAACTACAAATGACTATTTATTAGCAGATGAACAAGTAAAATTAAAATTTGACGAAAAATTACAACAAGTACAAGCATCTATTAAATCAGATTTAGCTAACTTAGATGCTAAAGCAATTGAAACATTAGCTAATGAATTAAACAATGCTACAGAAGCATTAAATGGTAATGCAAATGATTTACAAAATCACAAACAAGAAGCTATTGATTCAATTGAAAAATTAAGTAATTTACCACAACAAATTAAAGATAACTTCAATGAATTAATTAATCAAGCTAGTGATTTAGAACAAATCCAAGATATTGTTAATAAAGCTGCAAATCTAGATACAGCATTAAATAATTTAAATAATACAGTTACTAAAAGTAATGAATTAGTAAAAGCAAATGATACTAAATATCAATCAAACGATAAAACAGCTACATTTAATAATTCATTACAAAATGCTAAAGATTTATTAGCTCAAGTAGCAAATAGAAGTGGAAAAGATAATTTGAATGATTTAGAACAATTAAGTAATTCATTACAAGAAAAAGCTGATGAATTAAATAACTTAAATAATGATGCTGAAACAGCTAAAAATAATACTCTTGATCAAATTTCAAAATTACCTAACTTATCAAGAGATGAAAAAGACCAATTATTGTCTGAATTAGCAAAAGCTAAGAATAATGAAGACGTAACAAATGTTTTAGCAAAAGCTAATAAATTAAATGATGTATTACCTGAATTAAATGCTTTAACTCATTTAACCAATACACAAAAACAAGTAATTAAAGATAATTTATTCAAAGTGCAAAATGATGTAATTAATCAAATCGATGTCTTAATGCAAGATGCTAAGGTAAAAGATACTTTAACAGCTAAATTAAATCAATTAATTATTCAAGCTAATGAAATTGATAAAAACTCACAAGATTACAAATTATCAAGTTTATTACAACAATCAACATTTGATAAAACATTAAATAATGCTAATGATGTTTTAAATAAACAATATGCTGGCAAATCAAATGATGATTTATCTCAAATGATTCAAGAATTGCAAAATGCAATGAAATTATCAGGTAATGAAACAATTAATGAATTAGATGATTTAATTAACCAATTAAATCTATCTTCTGAACAAGCAAAAGATCAATTACATGATCAAGTTACTCAATTAAACACATTATCTGATGCTGAAACATTAAGAAACAAGATTCTTGATTTAAAAGATAAAACTAAAGAATTAACAAATGTTTATGATCGATATACTGTATATGCTAATACAATTGATTACAAAAACAAATTGAAACCTGAAGAATATAAAGAATTAAGCGATACTGTAGCTCAAGTTGAAAGTATTTTAAACAATACTAAAGATAAAGTGCTTGTAAATAATATCAATAATAGAAAAATATCTCAATTAGCACAAGCACTTCAAAATGCTTTAGATAATGCAAATAATTCTATTAAAAATGAATATCCATTCTATTGATGAATTGCATTAGCTGTTTTATCTACTATAATATTCTTAGTTGGTATTACTATAGCGGCTAAAAGAGCAAGAAATAAACAAAATAATTAAACTAATGAATAAGATATCCAGAAATTGGATATTTTATTTTAATTAGGGTTCTATCTAATTAGTCAACTCACTAATAATTGAAGTGATATGTAATTAGTTGATGAGTTATAAATGAAAATTAAAAAATTACAAGTAAGTTATTTTTTCTAAATCTTAAATATAATTAAATTAGTAAAAAATAGATTAATTATGTTGCAATACATAAAATAGATATTTTAAAACTTTAAAATATATAATTTAATTATGAAATAATTAAATTTAAACTCATTATCATACTGATGAGTTTTTTACCTATTGTAAAAGAATGGATGTTATTATGAAAAAGAAATCATTACAAAAATTAGCTGGTATTTTAGCAATTTCTCCAATTGCTCTTATTTCTATAGCTTGTGGAAATACTAAGGAAACCAACCCCGTCACCCCCCCGCCTGTAGTTAAAGATCCAATACAAGAAAAAAAGACTGCTGAACTAAAGCAAAAGTTATTGAATTTAGCAACAAAATTAAATGAACTAAAGAATGATAAATATATTGTAAATAATAAAATCAATGTTAATGTAAATAGCATTGATGATTTAATTGTGCAAATAAATGAGTTAAAAAATAAAGAAACTATAAATGACGAACAATATAATGAAGTTAAAAAGTGATCCGATGTATATGAGCAAAGAATTAATAATGAAAAGCAAAAATATTTAGATTCCTTAAAAGTTAGATACAAAGCATTACTTAATGATGTAAAACAATATCAAAATGAAATTTCTAAGCAAACTAATGATGAATTATCAAAATTTATTTTAAGTCAAGAACAAATTGATAACGAAACTGATTACGAAGTGTTTGAGAATTTAATAGTTAAATTGAATTCTTTAAAACAAAAAATAAATGATGAAGTTTTATTAATTATTAAAGAAAAAAATAATTTAATAGAACAAAATAAAAAAATAATTGATCAAATTAATGAATTAATAAAAGAACCATATCAAAGTCAAGATTTAATAATATTACGTGATGAAATCATTAAATCTATTAATAATTTAACTAGCTTAAATGTAAATTCTTCTTCATTAGACCAATTGCAAATAGTAAAACTATCACTTAATTCTCAATTACAATCAGCACAAGATTATAAAGCAGAAGTAGAAAAAAGAAAGCAATCATTAGCAATTTATAGTGAATTAGAAGTACTAACTAAGCAAATTGAAACATTAAAAAATAAGCTTAGCCTAGAAACAAACAATAAGTTTAATGCATTAGTTAGAAGATATCAAGATGATTATAACCACAAAAATATTAATGAATTAATTCAAGATAAAGAATCATTGACTGTACTATTACAAAAAGCTAAAGAAGAAGCTAAGGAATATGATAAAAGACAATTAGAAATTAAGAAATTTATAACGCTTAATTCTCAATTATTAGAAGAATTAAAAGCTCTTAAACAATTAAATAGATTAAGTGATGAGCAAAATAATAAAATTGTTCAAGCTGAAAAAGATAGTAATCAAGCTATTAATAGTAATGATTTAGATTTATTAAAAGCTAATAACAAAAATTTAGAAAACTTAATTGATGAAATTCAAAAACAGTTAAATATTATTAATGATAATAATGAAAGATATATTAATCAATTAATTAGTGAAATAAACACTTATAAAAATGAAGTTACTCAATTAATTAATTCTGCTAATGGTAACGATTTATCAAATGATTTAAAATCAGAAGTTTCTTCTGTATTATCTACATTAGATAAACATATAAGTGCTAGAAATAAAGAAGTCTTATTATCGGACAAGAATACATTAGAACAATTAATTAATAAGATAAATAGTGCAATTGAACAATATAACGAACAACAAAGACAACATTTAATCCAGTTAGCAAAAATTAAAAATAATATTATAAATTTAATTAATCAATTAAAAGCCAATGATGTTCAAAGTGTTTTACAACAAGAAGAAAAAAATAAATTTGCTGAATTAGAATCATCATTTAATCAAAATAATAGTAATTGAGACTTAAATCAATTACAAAATACTTATAATGAATTAATTAAATTACATACAATAGCTCAAAATAGAATTACAAAGAAAAATCAAGAAGAGCAAGCAAGAAGAGAATTAATTAATTCAAAAATAACACACTTATCAAGTATATTACAAGAAATTAATAATTATGATTTATCAAATATAAATCATGAATCATTCCAAATAATTAATAAATATATTGAAAAATCAAATAATGATATCGCAACAGGTAATTTAGTTGGATTACAAGAAGATATTGCAAAATCGGATGAAATTAAAGCTTTAATTCAACAAGAATTAAACAATTATGCTGAATTTGGTAAGCAAAGAGATAAACTAATATCTCAAATAGATCAATTAATTGCTCAAAAAGATAGTTTAATTACGCAAAATTTAATTCAAGAAAATACAAATAATAAGTTAACCAATACAATTACTCCATTTTTAAGTAAAGATATAACTCCAGATAATATTTCTACTATACAAAGTAACATCCAAAATGCAAATAATCTTTTAATAAAAGCTAATAAACAATATGAATTACTGAATAAGATAAATACATTTAAAAGTGAGGTTAATGCTTTACTAGCATATTATGAACCAATTAAGCAACAAGGAAATAGCTTAATTAATCGTTATATTAAACAAATTGATGATGAAAATAGTATTTTAGAAATTACACAACTAGAACAAATAGAAAAATCATTTGATAGTACTGTTGCCAACTTTAAGAATAATACAATTAAATATTACGATTCACAAAGAACTAATATTTTAAGTGAATTAATTATTAATAAAAATCAAGCAGAACAATATAAAAATACCTTATCTAATAATTACTCTGAGCAAATATCAAAAATTGATCAAATTATTACAGAATTAGAAAATAATAATACTAATTTAACTAATGATCAAATTAGTGAAAAAATCACAGTTTTTGCTAATAAATTATTAGGGTTTCAAAGAGAAATTCAAGTAATTAAACAAGGCGATTCATTATATGAAGATAAATATAACAAGTTAAATGCTACTTTAACTCGTTTACAAGCATTACCATCTACTAAAATAGATGGAGCTAATTATAAGACTCAAATTCCTTATTTACCTACTGAATATGTAAATTTAAACAATCAACAAAAATCTACTGGATTACAAAATCTTGAAACTTTAATTAATACTGTAAATACTACTTATCCAGAAAATATCATCAAATTAAAAGAAGATGCTCAACAAAATATATCTGTTCTTTTAGATGAAAGAGTAACTAACCGAAATGATATGTATTATGATTTAAATGTTAAAAGTATCTCAATTAATAATAAAAACTTTGATTTATACTTAAGACAAAAAAATAAATCTAATAACATTCAAATTAACTCAAAAGAATTGAAATTAAATTCAAATGATTTTAATGATTTAGAGGTTAAATACAATATCACTAGAGATAATGTTTCAACTTATATTTTAAAAAATGTTAAATTTGATGCAAAAACTCAAGATATTATTAATAGAATAAATCAAAGTAATATTGAAGATTTATTTAACTTTAATTATTCATACTTTACTCATTTCTATAAAGAAGATTTTATTAAGAATATTAATACGAATTTAAATAATGTATTTAACAAAAAATTCAGAAATCTTGAATGAAACTTCGATTATGATATTGAGCCAAATACTTATTCATTAACTGATGATAATAAAATAACCTTTAATGTAATTATTAGTTTTAAAGGTCAATTTATTAAAAGATTAACATTAACAGGTAAACAACCAGTTGTTTTTAAAGAAAGAAATATATTAGCTGAACAAACAAAAATAACATATAAATGAGATTTAACAAGACAAAAAGAATGACAAAACAATCAATCTAACGGGCTTATTAAATTAATTTCTGAAGATGTTTGATATATAGCTATTAAAGATAGCGATAATTCTAGTGTAAAAAGTTTTAATTACGAAAGTGAAAGTGATTGAAATTATATTCAACAAACATGAGAAGCTCCTTGAAATAAAAATAAATATACTTATGCTGAAAAAGTTAAATTTTTAACAAAACTTTTAAATAAATACTTAAATATTTCATTACCTGAAGGATACAATAAATGAGAAATTATAAATCTTGATAAAGATTACATCTTTAAGTATGATGACAGAAAGAGAACGGCAACTTTTAAAATAAAAATAACAGGCCAAAAAAGGCCGGAATATAACTATAATTTAGAAATTAAGACTAAAGATGCTGATGAAATTATTCAAAACGATCAAAAATGATGAGCCTTAAGAGATTATTTAAATAACTATCAAGAAATATTATCTCACTTGATTGTTAATAATCCAGAATTAACACACACCTTATTTATTGCTAGTGAAGGTGTTAAAAAGTTAAATGAAATGTATTCTCTACCTAAATACAAAGATTATGATATTGTGTTTTTAAATCAAAATCCTTCAGATTATTCTGTTGATGATATAAATGGTTTTGTCAACATTAAACTAGCTGCTATGAAAGATGGAAAAGTACTGTCTGATTGAAGAGCTAAAGGTAAAGAGTTCAGACTTAATTACTTCAAACCACGTACTTATCGTGATGTAAAACCAATTAATGGTGAATGATTTACAGCTGAGGACTTTAAGACAACAGGACATAATAAAGAAATTTCAGACATGGTTAAAGGGTTAAATGCTAATAATTTTGAATATCGTTTATCATGAGGAAAAAGAGTTTTTGATGCTGATGCCATAATGCGAGAAAAATCATATGATAAAATAAATTACATTTTAAAACTTAAAGCATCAAAAAGTGATAAGTCGAAAGATGATGAGAAAAATAATGGATTCAATAATGACCAAAATAGTTATGGTGATGAACACTTAGGAAAAGAAGGACCTAAAATTGAAGAAACTCCAATTATTGATAAAGATACTTTAGTTCCAAGAAATACTCCAACAAATAATATCGATGGAAGTAGATTAAATAATGATTTCTATATGTATTTTTATGATGTTAGATTTACAAGACAAACAACTCAATATGAATATGATGAAACCACAGGTCAATACAAACAAGTTCCAAAAACTATTGAAATGTTTGATCCTAGAAATATGAGCTGAACAATGATATTCAAAGTTGGATTCATATATAAAAAGGATTTAAATGAAAGATATACATCTGGCGATATAACATTGATTAATTTAAAAAACGATATGTTTAAAGATTTTTATCCTAATGTTATATTAAATAGAGTACAAAAATCTGAAATTAGATTAGACTATCAAGTAGATAACTTTAATCCATATGCTAATAATATTCTAAAAAGTAAAGAGACAACCTTACCATCTGAATTTGTAAAAGATTACAACACTAACAAAAATAATAACCCATGAAAAGTTTCTGTTAGAACTCCATCATATAAACGTATTAATTTAAATCCTAATGGATTTTATATCAAGGATGTTGCTAAACCCGATGATAAAAATGGTAGACTTTTAATTAGATTAGCCTACAAAGAGCCAGTTAGACAAGGAATTAATAATAACAAAGAATTTGTTGGTGATGTTTGGTATGTAATAGATGGATTTAAAACAAATAATCAAGCTAATGAAGTAGATTATTCAGATCATGTTTTATTATCTACATTGAAATTTAATGAATCGATGAAAAAAGTTTATAAATCTAATGGAAAAGTAATTAGATTAAGAACTAATGAAACAACACAAAAAGATAATTATTGAAAAGCTAGCGCAGATAAAAACTCAGTTCACTATACCTTGAAAAATGATTACTTTAAGCCTGTTTTAGAACAAAATAACACTTATGCTAAAGTCAAATTGCATTTATCGGCTAATATTAGATTTTTAGATAACTATACTTACGGAAGGGTCTTTGAAGGCTTAACCACAGGAAAAGAAGGTGGATTAGACTTTGAATTCAATTACAAAGAATTAAAAGATAATGGTAAACTTGTAATTAAAAGAAAAACCGATGAATTCGATAGTAAAACAGGTAAAGTTTCTGTAGCTTATACCCTAATAATTACTTTAATAGACGAAGGTATGCATTTTGAGTTTAAACTAGATAATCCTAATTACAAGATAATACAAGAAAAAGCAATTACCGAGCTATATAAACAACCATATTTCGATGTACCAAATGAATTGCAAAATACTTTTGATCCAGAAAAAGCTTTCTTCTTTGATTATTTTGCTGGAAGAATTACTTATGAGTATGAAAATGATATAGCTAATGAAGATTTCGGTAATGCTAATACCACAAATATAATTTCGTATAAGTACATGTCATTTACACAAGAAAATGTTCCTATTGTATTGTATAATCAAGATTCACTTACAGATCCATTTAAATATAATCCAAATCAAATGTTGTCATATAAATTGCATGATGGATATAAATTTGATAATGAATATTTACATGATGCATATAGAAATTCTGCAATTGGAAAAGATTTAGTCTCTCGTGCTTTTGCAACTACTTATGGTTCAGGTATGATGGTTGCAAAAGTAAATAAAGACCCTAATGATGGAAGATTTTACATTTTCACTAACCACCATGTTATCGCAAGTGATTCGACACAAAATAATCCAGAAGATAGCCAAGATGGCAGATGGACTTATGAAACAGTTTCGGGATTAAATTTTGAAAATGAAATTGATAAAGGTTTTAGTTATTGAAATCCTCCATATAATGTAGAAGCACCTGCTAAAATTATATGATCAGGAATTAATCAAACCAAAACAGGTTCTCGTAGAGATGAAACAACTGATTTACATAATGATGTTATTTTAAAAGGACAACATTTTGATGTTACTGTTGCAATTATTGATGTTAACAAAATAATTGATAAACAATTACGTTATGGGAATATTTATGTGGCTCAATGATATAAAAATTGATTTAATTTAAAAGATTTAAAATTATCCGATTTCTTATTAATTCAAAGCTTAAATAGAAATAAAAATATTCAACATGGATTATTTAATGGTTTCCCATTCGGTAAACAAGCTGGTTATATAATTCATAGAATGTCAAATGGATATAATGTTGATGGATTTTGAGCGCAAACTTCTTATATCCCTTCATTCTATAATCAAGGTAATTCAGGAACTGGAGTTATGAATGATACAGGAGATTACATTTCAACAATTAATTCAGGAACACCATTAAAATACCTAGTTGGTCAAAAAGGAGCTTTTGATAACGGTATTGAATCAGCTAACTATTACGGAATTAATAAAGAAGGCCAAGATCCGCTTAGCTTAATTAACAATCATTCATTAGCAAGAAATATAATGCGCCTTAATGCTTTTGCGCCAAATACTTATGAAATTCCATGATTCTTTAAGGAATTTATTAAATCAGAAAAATAATAAATAACCGAGAAACAGTCTCATAGAACTGAATTGTATTATGCTGTGCGACAATTGAAAAAAATTAAAAAGATGGTATCCCTAGTGGAAGATCATCTTTTTAATTTTTGATATTTTTCCTGAGTTTCCAAGTTGGAGACTCAGGAAAAAACTGCACCACTCTTTATTTTATTAAAAAGTGTTGCAGTTAGGATTACGATTCAGCGTATATGCACAATTGATATCTAATGCGATTCTGCAAAAGTCAGGAGAATGTATCCAAATACATTATCACAAATTGACTTGTGTAAATAGTTTTATTAAAGGTTATAGTTCTAATGCGATAAACATAACAATTGGTATTGCAAATTAAAACACTCATTGCTGAGTGTTTAAAACTTATATTAAGCGGTTGCTTTAGTTAGCTTAATTTCTAATTGGTATGAATTAGATGAAACTTTTCAATCATCTTTAGCACCATTTCCAGATCCGAATTTAAATGTTGCTGTAACTTTTGATTCATCATCTGATAATATAGCATCTACCATTGTTTGATATCTTGTTTGTCCTTCAGAATTTACTCTGTGTGGTGTTGTAGCATTAACCATTTGGACATTATTGTCTTTGAAAAATGCGATTTCATCACCAATATTATAATTACTTGTATTTCTTCCATCAACTTTTGTTGTTAATTTATATGATTTATAATCGTATCCAACTTTATTTTTAGTTTCTTCAGATTTGATTGATTCTAATAATTTAGCTGAATCTTCAGCATTTAATGTTACTGAAACTTTTTCAGCTACAAATTTAGCTCCTTCTTGATCTAATTTTTTAACTACTGCATCTTCTACTGTAGGTGTGGCTCCAGGTTTCGTATCATCATTTTCTTTTTTGTTTTCTACCGGTTTAACAAAGTTTACATATAATTTAAATTCTAATGATGATACAGTATATGGTTTGTCTTTTCCTTCATACTTAGCTAATTTATATGTTACAATTGCATAACCTTTATCTTTGAATAATTCAACAGTTAGAAAACCACTTGGATTAGTTTTATTTTTATTATTAGTATATAATGGGTTTTTAGCATTAGCTAACTGTGCTTTATTATCTTTTAATGTAGGAATTTCTTGTCCTATAACATTATCTCCAGAAGCTTTACCTGTTCCAGTTGTAAGTTTATATGACATGTAATCATAATTAATTTGTGGAGTAGGATATTTGGTGCTTACTGCTTCCACTTTCTTAAGGAATTTAGCTGTCTCATCAGCATTTAAAGTTACTTCAAATTTAGATTCCATTAATTTTCTACCTAATTCATTTACTGCTTGTACTTCGCTAGTGGCAGAAGAATCTTGTGCAGGGATATCTAATGCTGGTTTAGCAACTTCTTTTTTATCATCACCACCTGTTCCCGGATCTTGCTTAGGTGGTGTTTTTCCTTGATCACTATTTCCTGGTGTTACTGGTGTAGGGGTTACCACTGGAGTTGGATTTGTTCCGTCACCATTGCCTGGTGTTACTGGTGTAGGGGTTACCACTGAAGTTGGATTTGTTCCGTCACCATTTCCTGGTGTTACTGGTGTAGGGTTTACTACTGGAGTTGAATTTGTTCCATCACCTGGTTTTTCAGGATTTTTAGTTTCTGTACCTCCTCCACCACATGATGCAGCAACGACTGGTAAAATAGCAGCTGATACTCCTGATAATGTAATTAAAAGTGTTTTAAATTTTTTCATTTATAAAGTTCCTTTACTTATTAATTAATAGCATATTAAGATATTTTCATATCTATATAAATTATAAAATATTTTTAGAAATATATCCAAATGTGGAAATGTGGAAATATTATCATTTTATAATGTATTTTAGTGTTTTACAGTACTTCAAAAACAATCTATATTTCATATAATAAAACAACTTTAAAATCATTTTTTAAGTGGTTAACCAACAATAAATTACCAATTAACTTTCTTTTTAAATTATTTTTATTTTTGATAAAAAAATTTAAAATTAAAGTAATTAAAAAAGGAGGCAAATATGTCAGATGAAAAAACAAAAAATAATATAGAAAAAAAGAAATATATAGACTTAGTTGAATTTAGAAAAAAAGAAATTCAACATGCTATCCTTTTAGCAAAAAAAGAAAAAGAAAAACAAAACTATAACACTGAGCAAAAGTCATTGCCTTGATATAAAAGAGATTTATTTATTAACCTTTTTGGAGCAGGTGTTGCACTTTTAATAATGATACTTATTATTTTAATTGCATACTTAATTAAAGGTATTTAATGATAAAGTTATTTCAAACACCAGAAGTTTCAACTACTTTGGCAGCTGAAACAAATAATAATATATCAAGTAGTTCAATCACAGCATTAATAATACTAGCTGTTTTTATTCTTGTTATTGCATTGAGTATCTTAATGCTTTATTTATGACCACATATTTATAGTTTTATTTCTTCTAAAATTAAAAAGACTAGATACGAGAAACTCGGTAAAAGTAGTCAAATTCGTTTAATTAACCAATTAAGAGAAAGCGTTGAATATTTCTCTAAAAATAAAATCGGTGCTTTAATAACAATTGAAAATAATGATAATATTGATAACTTAAGAACCGATGGAGTTGTACTTAATTCTAATATCTCAAGTTCACTATTGATTGCTATTTTTAATAAAACAAGTCCATTACATGATGGAGCTGTAGTTATTAGAGATAATAAAATTTATTATGCTGCTACATTTTATAAAATAACACGTAAAAGTGTTGATCCGAAATATGGTTCACGTCATCGTGCAGCCATGGGTATTTCAGAGCAATGTGATGCTACCACAGTTGTTGTTTCTGAAGAAGATGGAAGTATTAAGATTTTAAAAGGAAGCATTATACAACCTGTTAAATTAGAACAATTCCAAGAGCAATTAATTAAATACTTGAAAGAACAATAATAATGGAATTTACAGAAATTGATAAAGCATTATTACTTGATAAGCTATCCGCTTTAATCAAAGATAAAAAAATTATTGCTGTTCGGGAATTGTGCGAAGACTATCCTTATGCCGACTTTGCTGAAGCTTTAGAATCCTTAAGTATTGAAGAACAACTTTATGTTCTTAGAGTACTTAAGACAACTGAAGCCGCTGAAGTATTTTCATATTTAGATGATGATACTAAAGTAAAACTAGCAAAATCATTTACTGAAGAATGAGGAATGAAAATTCTTCAAGATTTGGAAAGTGATGAACTAGTTGACGTTTTAGAGGATCTTCCAGTTAACTTTACTAAAAAAATACTTTCTCAAACACCAGATGATAAAAGAGCAAAATTAAATAACTTACTTTCTTATGATGATGAACATGTTGGAAGCATTATGTCAGTTGACCTTTCTGTTCTTAACGATACATGAACTGCTAAAAAAGCCATAAGAAAGATCAAAAAAGACTATAAAAGTAATATCCAACTTAGTCACAACTTTTATATCACTGATGAAAATGGATTTTTAATCGGTGATATAACACTTGAAGAATTAGTTTTCGCTGATGATGAAAATGAAACATTAGATGAATTATATAATGCTGTTGCAACAGTTCATCCATATGACAACAAAGAAGAAGCAGCTAATATCTTTGCTGATCACGATAGATCTACATTACCTGTTGTATCAGCTGATAATAGATTAATTGGGATGATATCATCAGATGATGTTATTGACGTTATTCAAGAACAAGCAACTGAAGATATGTATAAGCTAGCTGGTATTAATCCAGAAGCTGCTGAAGAAAACTATTTAAAAACTAGAATAACTCAAATTGTTAAATCACGTGTTGTTTGATTAATTATATTGATGATATCAGCTACATTTTCACAATATATTATTCAACAATTCTCTAATATTTCAGAAAACTTTATTACTGGATTAGGTATAACTGTTTCAACTGGTATTATAGTTGGTTTAATACCGATAATTTCAGGTTCAGCAGGTAATGCCGGATCACAAAGTTCAACAACCATAACTCGTGCTAGTGCACTAGGAGAAATTGAACATAAAGACATTTGAAAAGTTATACGAAAAGAAATAAGTGTTGGGGCATTAATTGGAATGATATTATTCATAGTTAATGTTGCTAGATTGTATATTTATTTTGCAATACCTAGTTTTAGAGATAATGGCGATGGAACACAAGCTGACTGAGGACCAATATCATTTATTATTATAGCTAGCTCTATATCACTATTTGTAGTAGTTATTTTTGCCAAATTTTTAGGAACAATTATTCCACTTGTAGCAATTAAATTTAAGAAAGATCCAGCTGTTATGTCTGCTCCTATTTTAGCCACATTAAGTGATGCTATATCAACACTAATATTTTTTGGATTAAATATTGGTGTTCTTGCAGCAGCTCATGCGTTAAATTGGATATAAAGGAGAATTATGAAAACAGCTAATATTGAAAGAGTTAAAACTTTAGCCGAAGGATATTTAGAAGCTAAAGCTGAAATGAAACAATATCTTAATCAAATTAAAGAAGAAATTGAAGGTACTGAAGTAAGTATTTCTGAGCCATTATCTCAAGGTGGAAGAATTACTTATACTGAAGTAACACCAAGAGCTTCATTTGATTTTAAAGGATATTCAAATTATTTATATACCGCAATGCTTAAAGGCGAACAATATTCAGAAGAACAACTTGATGAAATTATGAAGCAATTTGTTGTTAAAAAAGACTCTAAGTGAGCATTAAAAATTACAAAATAAGGAGAAACTAGATGGATTTAACATTAGGAATTTGAATACTATTTGCTGTTATTTTATTCTTTTTCATTGTATGAATTTCATATCAGTACATTAAAGATAAAAGAAATAAAAGAAAGCTAAGAGTGCAAATGGTTGAATTTAATAAGAATGCAACAGTATATGCTTATGAATTATGTGTAAAAATGAATGAGCTTTTTGCACTGAATAATAAAACATTATCAGAATTTGTTCCAAGTATTGGAAAATATTCAATGGGTGAGATTAATAAACATACTAGAAATATTATGTTAGCTATATATAAATCACCAGAATATGTTGAATTTATTCGTAATTCAGCAGCCGAAGATAATGAAACTTTAAGACTTTTTGTTGCAATTGATGAAAATTTTAAAGCATTAAGAGATTTAAATGCAAACTTATGAGATAAAAAAGCATCGATTTTTACTGGCTTTTTCAATAAAAACATTGATAATTTAAGAAATAGAGTTGAAAAATATAATCAGACTGAAATTGATTCATTATTAAGAGATGAGAATATAATAAGAGAGCAAATGCAGGAGGTATATTATAATGAGTTTGAAAAACATGAACAAACCCAACAAATTGACTCTAATTAGACTATTGTTATTAATACCAGTATTTCTATTAATGATTGCTAGTTATTATACAATGTCACAAGGAAATGAATTTGGTGGTAATATAGCTGTGGTATCACTAGCTAACACAGGATATAAAGTAGGATTTACAGTTGTTAATGTTGCTATTGTTATATTATTTGTTATTGCAATGATTACAGACTTTTTTGACGGAAGAATTGCAAGAAAAAATAATTTAGTCACTGACTTTGGAATAGTTTGAGATCCTATTGCTGATAAAGCTATGACTAATTTAGTGCTTATTTATTTTGGTGTAATCAATGTATTACCATTTTGAGCTGTAGCTTTATTCATTCTTAGAGACATTATTGTTGATGGTGTTAGAATGTTTATAGCTAAAGTAGGCGGAAGTGTTGCTGCTGGTAAATTAGGTAAAATTAAAACATTAGTTTTATCAATCGGTATTGTTGTAACGTTCCTAATCATTATCTGATTACCATATACAAATTTTGCTACTCAATATGGATTTATGTACTTAATTAACTTACCTATTTATGTAGCATTAATTTTAAGTATTATTTCAGGTGTAATGTATGTAGTTTCAGCATCTAAAAAAATGAAACAAAATTCAAAAACAACAGTTAAAAAATAACCTATTATCTTATAATTTAAATATAGGAGACATAAGTGCAATATCTATTAACCAAAGACTTTATCTGAGAATTCTTTATTGCTGAACTCATGAGTGTCGGGTTTTTAACACTTATGTCTTTTTTATGCACCCATTATGCACATAAATATACAAAACGTAATTTCTTATATCCCTTTTTCTATGCTTGTGCGACTTTAACAGCAGCTTTAATCTCATTTGCTGTTTTACGTATTTTGGCTCAAATATTTGAACCCGATAAATTTGATGAGATTAATAACAATATTCCTCCGATTGTAAATCCGATGGTTACATTATTTTATGTCTTTACATATGCATTTAATCCAATTAAAACACAAATACATATAGCTAATATTTGGCTTATTATTCTAGGTCATATTATCGGGGGAACATTAGGAGGATTAATTTGAGTTCGCATTAAAAGAAATAAAAAATATTTAAATAACTCATATAAAAATGTTAAAGATATAAAACCTAAAGAACTATTATGAGACTCTGGATTTATTTTTAGTTTTACATTATTAACTTTTATTATTCAATATATTATTAACCATAAAACAAATAATTATATTTTGTCTTCAACTTATACAGGTGGTTTAACTTTATGTATGTTGCTAAGTGCTTCTTGAATGCTTCGTTTTTCGTTTCCTACTAATATATATGTATCTGGTGGTTCATTTATTGTCTCATATTATTATAATAAGAGCAAAAGAAAAACTAATGCACTTTATTTAATGTTTGTTGCATTAGTTTATATTGTTTCAACAGCTATAGTATCATATATTTATATAATATTGCCAATTAGTCATAATTCAGCATTATTCATTCATTAACGTGCTCATCCATATACAATTGCACAAATAATTAAAATTACTAAAAGTAAAATAACTATTACAGATAATATTGCAAGAGCATAAGCCACTTTATTCTTGCGATATTTTTTTATTTCGAATTCATCTTGTTCGTTTTCTTTAATAATACTATCAACTAATTTAGTGAATCTCTTTTCATTTTGAGCAGTAGTATTAAGTTTAATGGTATTAGTTTTTTTACTTTCTTTTATTTTTTTGGTTTTTGTTTTTTTAGCAGACATTAGTCTAGATTTAATTTAGGCATTACGGTAATAGCAAAAGCTTCAGGACCGGTATGAATTGCTATTACACTAGATGTAATTTGTTCATGAGCAAGAGTGATATCTAAATCTTTAGCCATTTTGATTACTTCATCATTCACTTGTTGTGAAGTACCATGCATTCAATTAAATTCATATTGAGTTACATCATCAGGGAAATAATAAGCTTTTTCCATTGCTTTAGTAATTGCTCCTGATGATGTTCTTTTTAGAAATACAGGAGTTACTTTGCCTTCATATGTATATTCTAAAATAGGTATCATTTTAATTGTAGTCATGATGAATTTTTTAACACCATGTAATCTTCCACCTTGAATCATGTATTTCATATCAAAAGGAACAAGATATGTTGCTGATTGTGTATCAATTTTTTGTAATTCAGTAAAGATTTCTTTTAAATCCAATCCTTCTTTACGAAGTTTTAACGCATATTTTGCAGCATTCACTAATTGATATCCACTTCAATGATTTTCAAATACATAAACATTTTTATATTCATTCGCTACTGTTCTAACATGATTAGATGTTGAAGATAAAGCTGGATGAATTCCCAAATAAATAACTTCATCGTATTGTTCACTTGCTTCTTTTACAACATTATTAATGATTTCTAATTTTGGACTTGAAGTTTTTAATGATTTAGCTTCCGACATTTTATTTAAAACTTCAATCTTATCACTTAAACCATCTTGGTATACTTCTCCATCAATATCCACTTGTAATGGGATAAATTTAAAATTCATTTCATGTGCTTCTTTTTCATACAAACCACAAAATGAGTCTAATATAATTCCTAGTTTTTTCATAACTCAATTATATTATAAAATAGCTAAAAGGTATCGTGCATATATTTGGTATCATAATTACATTTATATCCATTTTTAAAGGTTATTATTAGCAACTAAATTATTTTCTTAAAATCATTTTGTACCTGAATTAGATAAATTTAATTATTAGTTATTTAGTTTTACCACTATATTATAGTGATAAAAAGCCTTTTGGTATATATATATATATATATATATAATAATTATGAGTTATTTTTTCTCCAAGATTCTTTTAGAAGTAAATTTTAAAACCATCTTGCTCAATAAAACAAACTTTTAAATTAAGGATTAAAAATGAAATTTAAAAAAATATTATTATCTATGGGATCAATTGCAACCATTACAGCTCCTATTTTAGCTGTTGCATGTAATGATACTACTGAAAAAGATAATCAAATTAAAAAACTACAAGATGATTTAGCAGCTAAAACAACTGAATTAAACACTATAACAAGTCAATTATCAAGCAAAACTACAGAATTAACTACTAAAGTCGAAGAAGCTAAAAAAGCTCTTGCTGATTTAGCAGCTAAACAAAAAGAATATGAGACTCTTAAAGCTCAAGCAGATGCTAAAAAAACAGAAGCTGAATCATTAAAAACACAAAAATCACAATCTGATGATAAAGTAACTAAATTAAGTAAAGATCTAGATGCTAAAAATAAAGAAATTGAAAAAGCTAAGAAAGATTTAGAAGCTAAACAAAGTCAATATGATAATTTAATGCAAGAAGTTAATGTTAGAAAAGCTCAACTTCAAAATTTAATTAAAGAAAAAAGTGAAGCTGATTTAAAAGTTGCTCAATTACAAAAAGATTTAGAAGCAAAAGAAGCAAAAGTAGCTGAATTAGAAAAAACTCTTGAATCTAAGAATTCTGAATTATCAACTTTACAAACAAACTTAAAACAAGCACAAGATAAAATTAAATTATTAGATACATTAAATGATTCATTATCAAAAGATTTAAAACAAGTAAAAGATAAAATTTCAGACAACTTAGATAAAACAGCTGAAGAATTAGCTAAATTATCTTCTGAAAATCAAAATGAAGAAGAAACTAAAGCTAAAATAAAAGAAGCTGCCAAAGCAATTAAAGATAATGAAGAAAAACTTAAAGTTTTAGTTTCTAATATTCTTTCAGAAGCTATTTTATTAAAAGATGTTTATTCAGATGTAAACGAATTTAATGAAGTTTTTGCTAAACTAAATACTGCTGAAGATGAAGAAGAAACAGCTGCTGAAGACAATTTAGCTTTAAAAGTTCAACTTTATAAAATTCGTGAAGCACACAAAAATGAACAAGTACCTGCTTCAACAATTACAAGATTAAAAGCTGATAAAACACAAATTGAAAACTGACTTCAATCAGAAGAAGATACTGAAACTAAACAAAAACTTCAAGCTCTTCTAGTTAAATTTGAAGAAGCAACTAAAGACGGTGCTAATGTTACTAGAGAACAAGCTGCTAATTTAATATTAGAATACATTTCTATATAATAAAAGTGATTACTATAGCAATATAGTAATCTTTTATTTTGCATTTATAAAAATCAGTTTCTTTAATTAAAGAAACTGAAGGACTTTATTTATTCTTAAAATTATTATCAAGGTTTAAAGAGTCTAGTATATCTGGTCCGGGACTATTATCATCTCAAGCTGTGTCATAATAAAAACAATAATATGGTAGTTTAAAATTCGGATCACTTATTTTATATTCAACAATTTCATTTGATCATGGTAATTTTAAAGATCTTTTATTTTTAGTTATTAGATTTCGCTCATATGGCAAATCATTTCTAAAATCACTAAATAATATTTTATTTCATTTATATCCATTAGACTTTTGAAATTCTTTATGTTCATTCTTAATTTCGGTATCAAAATTTGAAAAAATTAAAGCAAACGAGTAAAAATCTTGAATATTTGTTTTATAATTTTTTCAACTCTCTTCATATCATCGTGGATATAATTGAAATCCATTTATTTTATCATCAAAAATTTTATATTTTGTTGTTTTGCTTGATTCATTTCTTTATTGAGTTCTTCTTGCTTTCTTTTATCTTCGAAAGGTCTGATTATAAAATGTGAATATTTTGGAATTTGACTTTGTGTGGTATAAGTTTTATCAACTCTTTTAATGTACTCTAAACAAATAATATTTTTATTGTTGAATTTTTTATCGGTTAGCATATAATAAAAATGGTTCCTTTCGTGATGTATATTCAATTAAATTTTACAACGGAACCAAAAAAGATGGTAGTCTTAGTGGAAGACCATCTTTTTAATTTTTAATATTTAAATAAATAACATTTGAGTGCAATTAAAATATTTCTCATGGTACTCTTTATGCTTATATATAGTACTTAAAAATAAATTTATCAGCAATTTATAATTATCATTTTTGATACAATAACTATGCTATTAAGTTAGCAAAAAAGAGGAAAAACACCGCTCAGTTAAGAGTGGGTTTTTATTTAATATTATTAAACTATCCCCACTTAAAAAAATCTAATTAATTTCCGTATTTTTTCTATGTAATGGTTCATTCTGTTTTATAATCAAAATATAAATATTATTTGGAGGAAAAAATGAATGGTACAACAAACAAAAATAATGGTTTAGCTGAATTAAAACAAAAATATAAAGATAAAATTGATGAATTATCACCTAAATCATTTAATAAAGATCAAAAAGAATTAGCTAAAAGCATTATTGATTTAGTTGATGAAGATACAAAATTACAATCTATATTCCAATTACTTGTGCAAAGAGTTAAAATTGGATTTACTTTTGATATAGCACCATATGCTAAAAATATCAATAATCGTAAAATAGCATTATTAAAAAGAAATGATGAATTATCTTTTGAAGGTAAAAATTCTAATACTAATGCTTTAAATAAAGATTTATTAATCATAGGTGAAAACTATGATGTATTAAATAATTTATTAGTAATTGAGAGAGAGAGAGAGAGCAGGGTACGAATATAATTACGATGTAATTTATATTGATCCTCCTTATAATACAGAAGCTGCTAAAGAAGATAAAAACTCTACAGCAGATGATAAGCAACATCAAGAAGCTAAAAAATTCATCTATCGTGACAAATATTCCCGCAACGGATGACTAAATATGATGTATGAAAGATTACTCAAAGCTAAAAGACTCCTTAAGGATGATGGGGTAATTTTTGTTTCAATCGATGATAACGAGCAAGCATATTTAAAAGTTATAATGGATGAAATTTTTGGAGAAGAAAATTTTGTTTCAAATATTTTATGACAAAAAACTAGAAAGCCATCAGGAAATACCGGATTTAGAAAAACAATTGATCAGCAACATGAATTTATACTTGTTTATGCAAAAAATCTTGATACATTAGAATTAACACCTTATTTCTTTAGTGAAGAAGAATTAAATAGCAAGAAATATATAAATAAAGATGAATACTTTAATGAACGCGGTTTTTATAAACTAACTCCTTTATGACATTCTAATTCAGGATCTTCGTTTCAATATAATCCAAGTTTAGATTATGAAATTGAAGCACCAGATGGAACGAAATTTAAAATTTGACAAAATGAACATAAAGATCCTTCGAAATGAATGTGCTACACATGAAACAAGAAAACTTTTGATGAAGGTAATAGCTTAGGACTAATTGAAATTAAAAGAAATTCATCAAATGGTAAATGAGAAGCTTATAGAAAAATGTACACAAAAGTTAAATATGATCCTAAAAAACATCAGCTTTTACCAATCAAATCAAATGTTGCTGTAACTGACAGATATTATGATGAGAAAACCACAGATTCATCTGCAAAAACAATGAATGATTTAAAATTAACATTTCCTTTCACAAAACCATATGAATTAATTGCATATTTAATTAATTTAAATATTAATGAAAATGCAAGAGTATTAGATTTCTATGCTGGTAGCGGAACAACTGGACACTCCGTATGATCTATTAATAAAAACAACAATTCTAATAGAACATTCACAATTGTAACTAACGAAAAAGAAAAAATAGCTATTCCAGTTACATATGAAAGATTTCATAGAATTTCAAAAGGAATAGGAACTAAAGGTGAAAAAGATTTTAATTGATTAAAATCAAATAAGCCTTACGAAAAATCCCTAGAAGTCTATGACACAGTTTATTATGATATCAATGTAACAGATGAAATAGAGCAACCTATTGAATTATTTATTAACGAAATTAAACATTTAGCTGGTGTCTCATTATCTGATGAAGATATCAATAAAGCACTTGCTTTATTAACAGAACTATATGCTTTTAATGAAGAAGTAACTGAAGAACAAAAGGAAGAAAATGAAGCTAACTAATGTTCAAGAAAAAGCAGTGGATGAAATAGTTTCATATTTTGACCCTACAGCAAAATTAGGTAAAAATGCTGTTACTTTTAAAGCTCCGACAGGTTCTGGTAAAACCTTTATGATGGCTAATGTAATAGATAAATTAATAACTAATACTAAAAACGACAATATTAATTTAGTTTTCGTAGTAGCTACATTATCTGATGCTGAATTACCTAAACAAATGCAAAATGCTTTATTGCAATATTTACCACATTTTACAAGTAATAATATTAAAGATGTTAAATATATGCAATCACCTTCATCTAATAAAAAAGGTTTAAAAGTTAAAGATTATGTAGCTAATATTACAGTAAATAGTAATGAAGTATTGGTACTAGGACTTGCATCATTTGGTAAAAACAGAATCTTTACTGAGCAAGGTGTACTAGATCAATTTCTACAACAATTTAAATTTGATGAAACAAATACTAAATTAGTATATATTCGTGATGAGGCACATAAAGGTTCATCTAAATTTGACGAAGATAGTAAAAAAGCAGATGCCTTATTTAGACAACATGCTCTTTTTACTATAGAGATGACTGCTACTCCTAATAATCCTAATAATAAAGTAGTAGAAATAACATTAGATGAATTAAGAGAAGATGATGTCAAGTTATTAAAACATCAACTTGTTTATAATGAAGATCTTGAATATGTAACTGAAAACGATATCAAAGATATGGAATTATTACAAGTTGCTATAGATAAATTCAAAGAATTAAGAAATCAATATACAGATTCGGAAAATAAATATGGTTTAAGATTTATTCAACCCGCTATGCTTATTCAAATAAGCGATAAAAATAAAGATAAAATTGATGAATTTGATCAAAAATTAGATGAAATAGAAGCTAAATTATATGAAAATGGACTTAGATATGCGAAATACTTCTCTGATGAAAAAATTCTTTCAGATCAAAGAGGAGTAGCTACATTGCAAGATATCTCAAACAATAATTCGCAAAGTTGTGATGTTGTTATTTTTAAAGTAGGTCCAGCTGTTGGATGAAACATACCAAGAGCTTGTATGTTGGTACAACTTAGAAGTGTATGTTCGGAAGCTTTAAGTGTTCAAACTATTGGTCGTATTATGAGAAATCCATCTCCTAGTTATACTAATGATGAAAACTGAAATGAAAAAAATCCAGCTTATAAATACTATATTTATTCAAATCATGAATCTAAATATGATGATAATTTCTATTCATTTAGATTAAAAGATGAATACAGAAATGAAGTATTTTTATCTGGGAAAATCAATAGAGAACAAACATATGGATTTAAAAATAGAGAAAACTATCATAATAAAATTCTGAATTTAATTAAAGCTGATGAATTAATTAAATGATCTAAGGATTTAATTGAAGAATTCGAAACAAATGGTGTAATAATTCATGAAAAAGAAAAAATAACAGCTTCTGATAATAGCCTTAAATGAATTATCAAATCAACTATCAAAAACTCTATTGAATTAGCTATTTGATGCAATAGATTAATTGATAGACAAAAGAATTATTGAAATAGCACAATTAGAGCAAAAATATCAAATAAAATTAAAGAAATATTGGAACAAATTAAAGATACTCATCCTTATTTAACATATTATTTACTTTATTATGTATTTCTTAAATATAAAGCTCAACAAATAGCTGATATTTATAATAAAGAAATGAAATCAACTAAACAAACATATGAATTCTGCGAAATGAAACTGCCAGAATCATATTTATATCAACCACCAACAAATGATAATAATGCTGCTGAAGTTAAATCTGAAAAGCTAAATTTCTTAAATAATCATTATGCTTATGAATTAATTTATGCTCCTAAAGGTAAAAGTGATACTCATAAGAAAATATCTAAAGGAAATGTTTTATCAGCATTTGATACTAAAGATATTTTAGATAAAAATAACAATGATATCACTATGACAGAAAGTGATCCAGAAAGAAGTGCTTTAGAAGACATTCTTTCTCTATTGATTAAAGAAAAACCAAAAATGTATCAATTATTCAAAGATAAGCAAGAAAAGATTTGAAAGAGTTTTGATAAAAATATCAAAGTATGATTCAAGAATCCTACAATGAATGGTGTTTCATTTGAATATCTAGGAGAAAGCACTAAAATAGCGAAATCATTCCCTGATTATGTAATTAAAATAGGAAATCATAATCTTGTCGTTGAAATCAAAAGAGACGGTGATGAACAAGATTACGATTCAGTAAAAACCCAAGATATTATCCAATATGGTTTTGAAAAATATGATAATGCTAAACTAAGTAATGATGATGTTAAATTATTAAGCAATACACCACAATACACTTTAATTGTTAATAGAAAAACTATTAGTAATAGTAAAGTAATTAATAGTAAATACGAAGGAATATCATCATATTCACTAATTAATGAAAAATTACAAACAGATCAATATCATAGTTTAGAACACATTGTTCAAGATATCATAAATGAACAAGAACAAGGAAATAAATAATAATGCAATACAGAGACCAAATGGTTTCTGTTTTTATTTTGTATATTAATTCATTTCGCGATATCAAGCTAGGAAAAGCATATAATAATTGCAGTATTAAACGGAGATATTATGAAAAAAGTTAAAACATTATTAATTACTCTTTCACTAGCTAGTGCAACTATGCTACCAGCTATTGCGATATCATGTAAAGATGATAAAAAACCAATAGATAAAGAACCACAACCAGATCCAATCACAAAACCTATTGAAAAGCCAAATCCTGATCCTATTACAAAACCAATTGATGAACCAAAACCTATTAATATAAATAAAGATTTTTTAAATCTAAATAATGATGAATTATTAGCTAAATATGTTTCTAATATTAATCCAACTTTAAAAGATAATATTAGATTAAGAAAAACAGCATTTTTAGCTGATCAAAACGATTTAAAAGATTTAGAGCTTAAACCAAGTGAAACTGAAAATGTTGAAATCATTTCTATTAAACCAATAGCAGAAGAAAACAGAAATGCTCATTGAGACGATTTATTACAATTTGGAAAAATGAAATTTGACTATAAATTCAAAGTATTTTCTAAAGGTGATTCAAGTGTCTTTAAGGAATTTAGTAATTCCTATGTAGTAGATGGATATATTGGAATTAATGAATATCAAGACATTTTAAAATCTAAATTAGATTTAACTAAGGCATCAAATTTTGAAATTGATAAAAGTAAATTATTAATTGATATTGATAAAGAAGCGCGCAAAGGATATAATAACTCATATAAATTCTTTGTAGGAAGTTATTACAATCATTCAGTAGAAAAAGCAATTACTCCTAAAGTTCAAGATGATGTAGTTAAAGTATCATTTGAATATGATAAAAATATTGCTTTACCAGATAAACAAACATTATTTATTGAACCATTTTTATACTTCGATACACCAAGTATGAATTACTTCTTTATATATGGAAGCGGTAAATCACAACCAGATGAAACAAGTACAATAACATTTAACAATTTACCTATTAAAGCACTATCTGCTCGTGCTATAGTAGATAATTATCAAATTGATCGAATGTTTTCTTTTGATAAAAACATTCTTAAAAAAGAATTAGGCAAAAATCTAATTGAAATACCAACAAATGATGTTAATGTCGAAACACTAAATAAAGGATTAAGAATTAATCATAATTTAGTAAATTCTAAAACAAATAAACCAGAAGATAAATTTGATTTAACATCTGATTTTATTAAGAAATCAAATGTAAGAATTTCAAAAATTACACCTAATGAATACGAAGGTGTTATAACTGTTCAATTCACTCTTGATAGCATTCCAGTGCAAAATGAAAATGGAGTTATTTATCTAGGTGATGGTATTAGACAATCACAAAATATAAATAATTTTGCTACAGCAACATTTAATGTAAATATACCAGGGTTTAAGATAACAAAAGAAATTAAAGAATCTGATTATGAAGAAAGAAAAGTTCTTCAACTTTCTACTGCAATGAATTGAGATAAATTCATTATAATGTGAGATTCCAAAGGCGAAGGATTATTTAGAAAACCTGGAGTATTGCAAAAATACACAAAAGCAAAAACACCATTTATTGGAATTTCAGGTGGTGGAGTTGAAGATACTAATTTATTCTTTACACCAATATCACCACTTACTTTAGATTCTATTCTTACTACAACAGATAAAAATGATCAAAAATATCTCAAAGCTACACTGAATAAAGAAACAAAAACATTAATAATTTATTACAAATTAGCTGATCAGGGTGATAAATTATTTAAACAAACTGTTGTATTTGAATAAATATATTTATTCAAGAATTTAATAAAAAGGTTTTATAATTTAGCTATGAATGAAATTAACTTAAAAAGAAAAGAAGCAAGATTATTACAATTAATTGCTGATATAGTTGCAAATGATATAACAAATGTAAATGTAGTTGATCCTACAGTTATGGATGTGATGCTATCAAATGACTTATCACATGTTAAAGTTTATGTGACATTTTTAAGCAATGAACAAAAAGGACTAGAAGCATTAAATAATGCATCAGGTTATGTTAGAAAAATATTATCAAAATCACTTGATTGAAGAAAGGTACCAAATGTTCATTTTTACCTTGATGAAGTTTCAAAAACAGGACAAAAAATCGATGAATTATTAGCTAAGATTAAAAACGAACAATAATTATCAAAATATAGCAACAAAATCGTGCTATATTTTGTTTTTTATATAATTGTGTTTTCTCTTACTATCTCATAGATATCAAAATTCAAGTAGTAAATTAATTTTGAAATAAAACTCTTGTATAATATACAAGAGTATATAGCAATACTCCTTGGCTAATTTAGCCCAGAAATGACCATAAGGAGAAACAATGAACAAATACGAAATTATGACAATCGTAAACCCTAAAGCTGATGTTAAAGTTTTAAACGATCTTTTAACAGAAGTTTTCGGTAAAGGTGTTTCAAAAGTTGAAAAACTTGAAAGAAACGAACTTGCTTACGAAATAAACAAATCAAAACATGCTCAATACGTTTTAGCTTTAGTTGAAGCTGAAGGTAGTGCAATTGCTGAATTTACACGTCGTTCAAATATCGTTAAAGATATCTGAAGAGTACTAGTTATTAACCTTGACACAGAAAAAGGATTTAATAAAAAAGCTGATGATAAAGCAAAATCACGTGGAAGAAAAAGAGTTACAAAAGAAGCTGATGCTAAATTTTCAAAACCACGTCAACCTAGAGTTCGTAAAGAAAACTCAGAAAAATAGTTTTACATTCTAAGGAGTTATATGTATAACAAAATTACACTTGTAGGTCGTATTACAAGTACACCTGAATTATCACGTACTTCAAATAATGTACCTTATGTTAGACTAACAATTGCTGTAAATAGACCAAATTACAGTGGAAATGGTAATGAAATTGCTGATTTTATTCCGCTTGTTGCATGAAGACAATCAGCTGAATTCATTACAAATAATCTTGCTAAAGGTTCTTTAATCCTTGTTGAAGGTTCGTTACATTCATCAACATACAACAGTAATCAAACTAATCAATTAGTTCGTTCACTAGATGTAACAGTTGACCGTGTAGTAGCACTTGAATCTAAAGCTGTTCGTGAAATGCGCACAAATAATGCAAATGCAAATAACAATAGCTTTACACCAAGTTTCAATACACCTGCAAATAATGTAAATCAACAACGTACATATCAAAGAAATGAAAACTTTGATTATTCATACGAAAATACAACTCCAAATGTTGAACAACAAAATACAATAGTCGAAACTCAAACACCAAAAGTAGAACAAGATTTATCTGCAATGTTTGAATTTGGTAGCGACTTAGATGAATAAAGGAGACAAAATGGCTTACATTAACAAACGTAACAAAAAAGGTTTTGGAAGAAGAAAATCATGTGAATTTTGTGATAATCACATGGAATATGTAGATTACAAAAATGTTGAATTATTAAACAAATTTGTAACAGCTACAGGACAAATCAAAGCTAAATCATCAACAGGTACATGTGCTAAACACCAAAGAAAAGTAGCAAATGCAATTAAAAGAGCTAGATTTATTGCTTTAATGCCTTACCACGTAGTTCGTCCTCGTGTATCAAAAAGCAACTAATTAATATATACTTTTAGATAATAAATCACAACTTGACCAGTTGTGATTTTTTCATATCTCCCTAACAATAACTAATAATAAACTTCATTATATTACTAATTAGTTATATAAATATTGACTAATTTAATAAAAAAATATATTTATCCCTATTTTTTAGGGATATTTTTTATTTTTGCAATCTTGTTAAAAAATAATTTGGAGTTAAAATAATAATATAAATCACTATATAGTAATATAAATATTTAGAGGAGTTATTATGAAAGTTATGAGTAATTATGTATCTTTTCTTACGAAGATAATACAAAAGAAAAAATCAACCATTATCATGCCGTTGTTTTGGATAGCTATAGCTATTATTTTATCAATTGTATTTACAACATTTACAATACAACCTAATGTTAATGATTTTATTGTATATGGTGTTGTATTTGTTGAATTAATAATTACTATATTTTATGCAAGTTTAAAAGCTTTACATATTTATAAGGATTTAGAAGAAGAAGGTGTTGAATTATTAATTTATTCAAAGCCAATATCAAGAAGAGATATATTTATCGGTAAATTAATTGTATTTTTACTTATCGGAACATTATGATCACTTATCATAATGTTATGTAACTTAATTATTGGTATGAGCATTCATTTTAATTATTTATTAGCACTTACCTTGCTATCATTTGTGGTATTTATATTTGCTTTTATATTATTCGGAATGTTTGCTTCAATTATTGGATATAAGTTAAATGGAAAAATTGCTTTAGCTACACCGCTTGTAATATTTACTCCTTTAGTTATTGGGGGAACAGTAATTTCATCTCAATCAACCTCAACAAGTGATAATATGGCTTATTATTTAAATGCTAAAAGAGATTTACAACCAGCCGGAAATAAAGCAAATGTTGAGATGTTTTATCTCAATGATAATAAAGATAATTTCTATATTATTCCAAACGGTTATGATGCAAATAAATTTAGTTTAAATCAAATTAATTATATAAATGAAGCATATAAATATTCTTCTTCATCTTCTACTGAATGACAAGCTTATTCATGATTAATAACTCCATATCAAATGGTTGATATATTTAACTTTGATAACAAGAATATATTTAACTCTCTTTCAAATGATACAGCAAGTAATTTAGATAACTATTTATATTACAACCACCTAGATAGTTCTTCATACTCATATAAACTAAAAGATAACAATGTTATGAAGAAATATCAAGTTAATATTGGCAATTTAAAAAATCCACAAGATACTAATGCTTATTTAGTTCCAGGTGCTTTAAAAAATAATGTTAATGCTACTTTAGGCGATCAAATTATTAATACTTCAATTATTTATGTCCGCGAAGGTGCTAATGATTTTAATGTTTCATTCCCAGAAGATTCTTACACTAATACAACTGGGAGTTCTCTTGTAGGTAAATTAAATTGAGAAAATATTAAACAATTATTAAATTCAAAAGTATTTAATGCATATGGTAAAAAATTCATTCAAGACATTATAACATCTGATAAATTTAAACAACCTGACCAAAATGATATGCCTTATTTCAATGATTTAATATTAACTGAAATACAATATGAAATTAGTAATCCTGATTCAATGTTAAATAATTTATTAGATGACAATGTTATAGTGCTTAATGATGAATCAATAAAAAATAAATTAATTAAATCAAAAGAAGAAAAGCAAATTTATCTTCTTACAGCATTAATTTATTACATTTACTTTGCATACAATGGACAATTAATTTCGGATGCTTTATTATATAACCCAACAACTAATGATTACACACCATATTCATACTCATTTAAGATAAATAATTATTCATATAATATAGGTGGATATGCAAGTTACGCCACTAAACAACAAGTTGAAAATAATAAAGTAATTATTAGATACGATTTGAAAAATTCAAATAACTTCTTATTTCAACCAGTTGAACAAATGTACGAACTAGCAAGAAATAATCAGATTATAAATAAATATGGATTTATCGGAATTTGAATTACTTTAGGAATAATTTTAATATTGATTAATAACATCTTATATATTAGAAAGGATTATAGATAATGAATATATTACAAGTAAATAATTTATCAAAGCATTATGTTGATAAAAAAGAAACTCGTGGTATTTTTAACCTTAATTTTGAGGTTAAAAAAGGTTCATTTCATGCTTTTATAGGAGAAAATGGAGCAGGAAAAACCACTACTATTAAATCTATTATAGGTTCATATCATAATTATGATGGCGAAATAGTTATTAATGAAATCAATGCTAAAAATCCTGAATCAAAAGCTAAATTAGGTTATGTACCTGAAAATGCTATTTTTCCTAAAGAACTAACCACTTGAAATTATTTATATTCCTTAGCTTTACTTAGTGGCATCAATAAAAGTCAAGCCAAAGAAAAAATTAATAATTTACTTGATAAATTTGAAATCCAAAACCTTGCTAATTCAAAACCATATACCTTTTCATCAGGTCAAAAGAAAAAAGTGCTTTTGATTCAAGCATTATTAAATAATCCTGATTTAATTATTTTAGATGAGCCTGCAGCTAATTTAGATCCAACTGCTAGATATCAACTATTTACTTTATTAAAAGAATTACATAATGAAGGCAAAAGCATTTTTATCTCTTCGCATGTATTAAGTGAAATTGATAAATATGTAGATTCTTATACTTTAATACATAAAGGTAAAATAGTTGATTCCGGAATTAAAAATAAACCACTTGAAGAAATATTTTATGAAAAAGTGATTAATCAATAAGATATTACTTTTATCAACTATATCTCTTCCAATTCTTGCAGTTAGTTCTTGTTATCAAAAAGCTGACGAAGAAATTAAATTAAAACCTAAAAAACAAGTTACAAATAATGAAATGAAAATTAATCAAATAGCTTCAAAATTAATTACAAATAATCAAGAAAGAGATTTATATATATCTCAACAAAAAAATATACCTGATGATATTATCACTGAGCTTAAAGCTTCAATGATATATGCTAATATATCAAATGTCAAAGTATTAGAAAAATCAAGTAGTGTACTTAATAATCAAGTGAAAAATGCAATTATTGCTATTACAAATACATTAACTAAGGATTGATATTGATACTTAAATAACTTAAATAAAAATAAATATGTACTTAATCCATTTAATGAAAACTATAGTGATATAACAAACTTAGAAGAAACTAAAAATAATCCAAAAAATACTAAATCTATTTTTCAATATGTTTTAAATAAAAATAAAACATATGCAATAGATATGAAAAATGCAAATATACAGGATATTATCTCATATGAGATACCGAATGAAAAATTTGATATTTATCAAAATAAAAAAATAAACTTTATTCTATTCGACAATAATACTTTTATTCTATATTTTACTTATTCAAAAGATAATAAAAATAATATTTTGATTATTCCTGATGTCTTCTTAATTATTAATAATCAAGAAGCTAAAGAAATAACAAGTAAATTTAAAGATAGCTTTATTACAGCTTTAAATCAAAGAATTCAAAATAAAACTAATTATGATATATTAACAGGTTCTAATCAACAAGAAGCTTTGGATAATGCATATAAAGCATTTAGTGATAAAAAACTTTTTACCATGTATGAACCAAATAATTATTCGGGAATATTTTATGATGCTACAATGCTACTAAATAATAATGAAATGCAATTACTAAGATATACATGAGGAGAAATAAATGAAGATTAAAATATTGAAATCCTTAGCTTTGTTTAGCACAATACCACTTGTTGCAAGCGTAATATCTTGTGCTAATTATAAGCAAGAATCTGATTTAAATCAATATATTGATCATAGTAAAGACATTTCATATCAAAGTATTTCATCGGAAGAATTATTACATCAAGATATTATGAATAAATTACTTAATACAATTTATAAAAACACCACAAATGCTCAAAATCAAAAAGAAATTTACTTACATAATCAAAAAGAAAATGAAAAAACAATACTTAAAGAATTTCAAAAAATAACACAAGAATATAACAAGATATATAAAAACATTGATACTACTGAATTAGAAGATCAATTATCTAGATTAAAACAAATACTAGTTTTCTATAGATCGAATAAAGCAAAATATGAAGAAACCTTACTACAAATAGCAAATCTAGAAAAACAGATTCAAGAAGCGAAAAATAGCATTACAGATATGAAAGCAATAACTTATTTAGAAGAATATCAAAATTTCTTATCTAAAAATTGATACTTTGTTTTAAATAATTTAGATAAATTTGATTGAAAATTTGTAGATTGAGTTTTAGATCCATATATCCCAGCTAGAGGTGGACACTTAGTATCACAAGACTATGAAAATAATGTAAATAAAGAGCAAAAATTTGCAATACTTAATTTTAAAAATACCTTTCTTGATGATATTAAATTAGGAGATGAAAGTCCTGAAATTGGAGATAATGAAGCTTATTATATAAAAAAAGACAAGTTGGTTTTTAGAATATTAATCAGAAATATATCTAATGAAATTTCTAATGTTGAATTAAGTTATATGGGAATATATTACGGTAATTCAAAAAATAATAATATTTCATTAAACTTAATTTCGCAAACAATACACAGCGGATTTATACATGGTTATGAATCGGGATTAAAGCAATTTGAAATAGATATGCCAATTAAGCAAAGATATGGTTATCCAGCATTTGTATTTCCGTTTGGAAAGGAAAGTTATGAAGCTTAGCAAAATACTTTCACTTAGCTCACTAATTGCTTTATCTCCATTAATTTCAATTTCATGTGGAACAAATACACATACTGAAATTAAGATGCAAGAAAAAGCAAATAATGTTGATTTGCAGTGAAATAACTTTATTAATCAAAATGCAATTGCTGATTTACTTAGCGAAATATATGGTAATAATATCGAAGCGAAAAATCAATATATTGCTAGTCAAAAAGAACTAGTTGATACTGATTACAATAAACAATTATCAGTTGCTTTAAAGTACGCTAATTTAATAACTCGTCAATCTTCTGCTTATGATGATTTCTCTAATCCATATTCATTTTTTGCTGCAAAATCATATCCTTATCCAGTTAAGGAATCTGATCAAGTAATAAATTCTGCTTTTAAAAATAATTGATTATGAAGTCTATTTAATATCAATAAATTTACTTATATGCAAAATGATACATTTACCCGTGCAAATAATGAATCAGAAGATTCATTTGCTTTACGTGATAATGAAAATAAATTGCTTTATTCAATATTTTCAAATATTAAATCAAATCAATTTATTCAATATGTTAAACAAGTTGAAAATAATTCAAATGACATTAGATTTTATTTATTAAATAAAGATGGTTATATAATACAAATAGATATATATCGTGATATTGATGAAGAAACAAAAGAAGTTAAAGCTAACCAAGTTAATATTTTCCCTTATATTAAAACATTTCCAAGACTACTACAAGCAAGATATAAAAATGAAATGTTTAATTTAAATAAATATGTAAGTTTATTTGCTTCATTTAATATAGATAATTCAAATAAAACTCAGACAGATGAAGTTTTATATAAAGATTTTTACGGAGGAGTTCTACTGCAATATTCACCAGTAGATATTAAATAATATGAAAAAGATTTTTAAATTATTAACCTTATCATCAGCAGTTATAATCCCAACAATTAGTGCTGTATCATGTTATGATACAGGAGATTCGCGATTAAAAGTTACTACACCTTCCTATGTAGAAAAACTAAGAGAAGTTATGTCTAAATATAATTTAAATTTCTCTCAAAAACAAGAAGAAAACCTTAAGAAGTTTGACTACAATTCCTATGCAGTAATGCATAAGAATCTAAAACAAAATACTGATAAGATTATTGGATACAATGCACAAATGAAAGAAGTTGCACAATATTCAGATGAATATTATGCATTAAAAACCAAAAGAGATCAATTACTAACGTTAAATCAAGATATTTTATCTGATAATATTTTAGGATTCTTACAATATATTTACTATTTTGAAGCTAGATTTTATGATTATGGACTTTTAACTTTCAATAGAACAAAAAATGATTTGCCAAAGCATTCGGATAGATACCTTCATTGAGCTGCTAATGTACAAAACGAATATTCTTCAGCAAATGAAGCAATTCACCAGCACTTTAGATACCAACGTAATGATGTGAAAATCTCTTCACTTCTTAAGCCACAAAATATTGAAGCTTCAGAATTAATTTATTCTCCATTAAAACAAGGATATAAAGTTTTATATTTAAGATTTAAAACAATGTTCCTTAAAATATATGTATCAAGTGAAAATGAAATAATTCTATCACCTGAAATTATCTTCTTCTCAGGAGCAAGTTTAAATAATCCACCTTCAGCACAAGAAGTCTTAGAAATGATGGAGAAAAATCCGCTTACATTAACACCTGAAGATATTGCTAAATTTGAAGAAAAATTCGCTTCTTTACCTAATATTAAATATCCCCAATACAATCTTATTTTCTAATTAGATATTTAAAAAATCAGTTATTTTTAGCTAAATATTAGCATTAAAAAATGTACTGATTTTTATTTTACTTTAGTAAAATATAAATCATGAAAAATAAGGCAATGTTAATTCAAATAATAGAGATAAAAAATATCTTTAGTGTTTTTAATGATATTGAATATTCAACTATGCAATATTTAGTTGAAGAGTACTCTGAAAACTTATATGATACTGTCTCCCTGTAATTTAAAAATTTATTTTTATTTTTAAATGAAAGGAGAAATTAAAATGGCAAAGAAAAAAATCAATAAGAATGAACAGCCAGTTATTGAATTAATTGATGTTGTTAAAGAATTCCAAGATAAAACAGTTCTTCACAGCATTAATTTACAAATTAAACGTGGTGAATTTGTTACATTACTTGGACCATCTGGTTCAGGAAAAACTACCATTTTAAGATTACTAGGTGGTTTTGAATGAGCTACACGTGGTGAAATTAAATTCGATGGTTTTGATATTAAAGATCTAGAACCGTACAAAAGAAATGTATCTACAATTTTTCAAGATTACGCATTATTTCCTCATTTAAATGTTGAAGGTAATATTGCTTACGGACTTAAACTAAAACGTGTTCCACGTGAAGTTATTAATGATAAATATAATGCTTTATATCAAAAGAAATTAGCTTTATGAAAAGCTAAAGCATCAGCTAAGATGAAAAAGCTTGATGAAATTCAAGAAAAATATGAAAATGAACTTGAAACTTTAAAACCTGGTACATATCAATATAGAAAGCGTCAAGATTGACTTGATGATTCTGACTTTAAATATTCATATTGAGAAAACTATGTTAACCTAAAATCGGAAACATTTGAAAATCGTTACTTTAAACGTAAAATGACTAAAAAAGAAATGAATGATAAAATAGCAAAAATGATTGATTTAGTTGGACTAACCGGAAATGCTACTAAACCAATTAGTGCTCTTTCAGGTGGGATGAAACAACGTGTTGCACTCGCTAGATCACTTGTTATTGAACCGGAAATTCTTTTATTAGACGAACCACTTTCAGCTCTTGATGCTAAGATTAGACAAAAAATGCAAGTTTTATTAAGAAGTGTGCAGCAAGAATTAGGTCTAACTTTTATCTTTGTTACTCATGACCAAGATGAAGCTTTGGAATTATCAGATCGAATTGCAGTTATGCGTGATGGACGTATTGAACAATATGATACTCCGAAAAATATTTACGATTACCCTGTAAATATTTGAGTTGCTAAATTCATTGGTGATTCTAATATTTTCAATGCTAAGTTTAATCCAAAAACAGGTAAGGTTAAATTACTTGGTAAAGAATTTAAAACTGTGCATGAATTAGATGAATTCGAACCAGGAGAAATGCTAGATGCTTTAATTCGTCCTGAAGATATTGATATCAATGCCAATCCAACAACTAAGAAAGATAAAATTGCTGGAAAAATTGTTGATATTTCATATCGTGGATCATATTACTACTTAAAAGTTGAAATAGAAGAAGATGTTTATATTTATGTAGAAACAGCTAAAAAATTTGATTTGAATGAAAAAGTATATTTAAGTTGAACTAAAGATACAATTCACTTAATGAAAAAAGATCCTAAGTGAGATTACCAAAATAATGATTTCCAAAATTAAAGATAAATTATCTTCAAATAAAAAAATTTATTTAGCTTTACCTTACATAATTGTTGCTATTTTCTTAATTATTCTTCCTTTAATTATGATTATTTATTCAGCATTTAGTGTTGGAGATAATAATTTTAATTCATGAGAATTAGTTAATAGTGCTAACACTTGAAGAATAATGGGGCGTAGCTTATGAATCGGATTAGTATCGGCTTTATTTTGCTTAATAATTGGATTCCCGTATGCATACTTTATTTCAACTGCTAAATCTAAAATATTTAGAATTTATGCTTTAAGTTTAATATTATCTCCAATGGCAATTTTTACAATTGCTAGAGTTTATTCAATCAAAGCTTTATTCCTCGCATTATTTGCATCAGACCCAAAAAGTTTAAATAACGAAATGTTTATTGTTTTTGGTTTAACCTACCTAAACTTACCACTAATGATTATGCCTTTATACACTGTGTTTAAAGATATGCCTAAAAACATAGTGGAAGCAAGTAATGATTTAGGTTACAATAATGTACAAACTATTTTTAAAGTAATTATTCCTTATGGAACTAAAGCAATTTTATCTGGTGTAGCTATGATATTTTTAGCTTCAGCTACAACATTTATTATTTCGTCTAAATTGCTACCTGATGGATCGCAACACCAATTAATCGGGGATATAATTAATTCAAAAATTAACCCCGGAAATAAATTTGATCTATCAGCTGGTTCAGCTTTAGTTATAGTTGTTTCATTATTATTCATATCAGTATATGCATTTGTGCTTATTATTCCAAGAATAATTTTCAAACTTAAAAAAGGAGCCCACTATGAGTAGATTTGGTTCATTTTTAAGACAAAGTTATATTTACATAATTCTATCAATCGTTTATATTCCACTATTTTTTGGAGCAATTTTTACTTTTAACCAAGCAACTCCAAAAGGTTTATTTAATACCACTTGAACTCAAGGTACAGTAGATAACTGATTACATTTATTTGATAACAATAGATTATCTGCATTAGTAAATTCAGTATTGCTAGCTTTAATTGTATCTGTTATAGTGTGTTCATTATCTTTAGTAACTGTATATGCACTTTATAGACAAAAAAGTAAAACAGTTAAAACATTTGTATCTTCTAGTTCAAATATTCCTCTAATAAACCCAGATAACATTACAGCCATTGGATTAGTATTAGTATTCTCGGCTTTTATTGGTGTTATACAAACTGAAAATGAAGGTTTTGGTCGTGTTATAGTAGCTCATAGTATTATGGCTTTACCGTATGGAATTTCTTTAATGCTTCCAAGAAGTGAAAAATTCAATAATAATTTGTTTGAAGCTTCAATGGATTTAGGATATTCAAAAATCCGTTCATGATTCAAAACCTATTTTGTATATATGATTCCTTCAATCATAATGGCTGCAGTTGTTTCATCTGTACTAAGTTTTGATGATTTTATTATTGCTCGTACCGTATCTAATACTCCAACTTTAGGAACCAAATTATATGAAGGTTCATTTGAACCTTGAGGTCTTGTATTAGGAACAATAATTTTATTTATCACAATTGTTTCTAATATTATTTATACACTTGTAAAGAAAAATAAAAAATAATGAAAAAATTACTTCGTAACTTTTTAATAGGTTCTGGAGTAGTAGCAATATGTGGTATTCTCGGTGCTAGCATAGGATATAAGATTGATAAACCGTTTAAGCCTGCTTTTTACAACTTTAAATCATATATGTCCGAAGATAATCAAGACATACTCAGAGAAAAATTTACATATACTCAATTTAGTGAAATTAATGAATTTAATAATGCTTTAATTAATAATAAAGCGGCAGCTGGAGTTGGTACTGATTTCTTAGCTGCACAGCTAGTTAAAAAAGGGTTATTAGCAAAAATTGATTACTCGATTTTATTTGGTGATGAAACATTAAAAGATAATAAAGAAAGAATGAAAAATGCAGTACGTCTTTTCTTAAGAGATGAAATATGAAATCATTTAGCTCAATATGATGATTTCATTAATCAAAATGATTCAAGTAATAATACTAATACCGATAGAAAAGAATTATGAGAATACTTTTTCCCTTATTATTCTCAAGATACAGTAATTGCTTATAATGTTCGTAAAAAACCAATTAAAACTGACGCAAGACAAGATCGAGTCGATGAATTATCAGGCATTTCAACTGAGTGAATGAAAAAGGAATTTTTAACTAGTTCAGAATCTTATAATTCATTTATTAATGTATTAAATTCTGTTAAATATAATAATTATAATGGATGAATAATAACTGATGCCATGAGAGACAATATGCTTTATGGTTCATCATATTGATTGCTACCTAATAACCAAAGAACTTCAGATCATTTTACTGGAGAAGTAGAACAAGATACATATAAAACATTAATCAACTCATTTAAACAATTAATCAAAGATGGAACAGGATATGATGTTAGAGATAATCGTCATATTTCGTTTGAAGGTGATGGACTTGAATTATTAAATCAGTTAGTTAATCCTAAACGGCCTGATATCAATGCAGCTATCATGTATAATGGAGATGCTATTGATGCTTATTATGGTTCAGACAATTATCCGCCAACAGCTCAAGAGGAAAAATTAGGAATTACACATGATGGAGATATAAAAGTCATTAAACCTAAGCAAAATCTTTTATTAGTTGATGGAATTATGTTGTCAAGTAGAAATAATGATGAGGATAATTATAAATATTTAGAAGTTTTAAAAGATAGTGTTTATAATAAATTGTCCGACTATTATAAAGAAACTGTGGGTAATAAAAAGATTTTTCCATTCAAACTTGATGAGCTAGATCCTAATAACCAAAATTTCATAAATGCTAAAACAAAGATAACTGAAAATGCTGTTGCTAAAACTTGAAAACAAATTCAATATGATAATAAAGCATTTAAACAATTATTCGATGAAGAAAATAATGCTGTAGTTAATAATTCTAAAAATAGTGATTTAGAAAATTTAATTACTAGTTGAAGCGATATTATTAATCTAGGATTGGATAATAATATGCAATATCTAGAGCAATATCAAAAAATGCAATTTATTACAGATGATAAAATTGTAAATTATGATGCCAAAATTAATATGGCACCAGAATTATTAAAAAATCATTTCATAGCAAAATATAATTTACTTTTAAATTTAATTATTCAAAATATTAATAATTTAGATAATGTTGAAACGAAAACATATGAAGAAAAAGTAATTGTTTCATTAATTAAATCTAATCTCGAAGAAGTAAATGAATTTTTAAATAACAATGAAAATAACATAGATACTTTAGGATTATATCTTGGAAGAAAAATAGGATTAATTGATATATCAAATGAGCAGAATATTGAAGGTTGAGGTAATTTAACTAACTTTAATTACATCAACTATGTTCCAACACAAGAGATTGATTATCAATTAGTTTTAAGAAATTATTTTGCTGATGTTGCTGACGGGCAAGATAAAAATGTTATTGATATTTATAAAATTGACGATATAACAAATCCTACAATACAACTTAATTATTTCGAAAACGAATTAATCTTTAGAAATGAATTATGAAATGAAAAATTAAATACTTATTCAAGTCTATTAAATAATATTAATGAATCAATTCAATCAAGTAATGCTGAAGTAATAGCTAATTTATGAAAACAAATTGAAGAAAATAAAGATAGTATAATTCAAAATTTATATAACGAAACAATAATTAGTGCAACTAATTCAAATACAACAAATAGATTAATCATTTTTACACAATTATTTGCTAAATTAATTCAAAATAAACAAGGTGATTTAGCATTCTCAGAAAACTATTTACAAACAGTGCAAAATATCATTAAACAAAATAATATCAATGCATCTAAAAAAATTATTAATCAAATATTCCAAAGTACTAATTCGATTATTAAAGAAGCTTGAATTAATAATGGTATTATTGAGCATAAAGAATTAGAACCAGTATCAGAAAAAATATTATCTGAATCATCTCAATATTACTTTATGCAAACTAAGAGTTAATTAATATTCAAAACGGTATAAATCCCTATACACTAGGGTCAAACTTTACAAAAAAAGATAACAGACTAAACATGCATAGTGCAATTAGACTGTTATCATTTTTATTTTTCTTCTTTTTTCGGATATTTAACCATTGCATAAAGTGTTTTAACTTCTTTAATAGTTAAAGGACGATACATTCCAACAGGAATGTTTTTACATGTGATTCCACCATATTCAACTCTTTTAAGGTTAATAACTTCTCTATCAACTGTTTTAAATAATTCTTTAACATGGTGATATGTACCTTGAGTTAACACAACAAAATAACTTTTTACATCAGCTTGAATTACATCTTGTTTTGATCATTTACCATTGATCATAACTGGCTTATTTAATTTTGCTAATTGTTTCTTATCAAGCGGTTCATTTAATCTGGCACGATAAACCCTTACTACTTGATATGAAGGATGAAGTAATTTGCTTGCTAATTCACCATCGTTTGTTAATATTAAAACTCCTGTTGTATCATAATCAAGTCTTCCGACCGGAAAAATACGATAAGGTGTATCAATTAAATCAGTAACTATTGTACGATTGAAATTATCTTTTAATGTACATACTGTTTTAGGCGGTTTATTTAATACAAAGTAAACTTTTTCTTCTCTACCACTTAATGGAACACCATCAACTAATATATCATCTTTAAAGGTTGCTTTTTGTCCTATAACTGCAACTTGACCGTTAACAGTTATTCTTCCCGCCTGAATCATTTCTTCTGCTTCACGACGAGAAGCTACTCCAGATTGTGAAAGTAGTTTTTGTAATCTTTCTGCTTTTTCCATATTATTTATTTCCTCTATATTTATTATATAACTTCTCTTGGTCAGGACTGAATTTAACACCTTTATCAATATTATATTGATAAGTAACTTCTACAACTTGAGCGAAACCTTGTTCAAAGTTTTTAAAGCACAATTCACGCATTTTTTGGATACCTGGAAATCTTCTTCCTTCGCAAATTTTATCTGCAATAAAAAGGATTTTATCTAATCATTGCATATTATCCTTCATTGAAGTATGACAAAGAATAGCATTTAATATTTCTTCATCTTTTAGCTTATAACCATATTTAGCTCATACATAACCAGCCGTTTGATGATATTTATATTTCGGTAAATTCTCTGCTAATTCAGGTTCATATTTATTAATTAAATATAATGTTTGTTCATCATCATATTCTTTGCAAATATCATGCATTAATCCAGCTAAATAAGCTTTCTTAGCATCATATTTATGTGCTTTTGCTAATTCAGCCGCAAAATTTGCAGTTGAAACACAGTGTTTAGCTCTTTTAGCACTTAAATTATTATGTATTAATTGTTCAATGTATAAAGAATGTTCTTGGATATAATTAGCAACTTTTTCATCAACTAATCCAAAATATCCTTTTTTAAAATCAGTTGATGATGCTTCAAAAATAGGATTATCTAACAAAATTCCTTTGTATTTCTTAATATTAATTTTATTTATTTTTCTATCACGACGAACAATAACAATTCTGACTAAGTGTGAAATTAAATCAATATCTTTTCAGCTAGGTAATGAAGATACATGATCGCTTCCAATTATTAGGAATAATTCATCATTTGGATATTTTTGTTTTAGATATTTGACTGTATCAATAGTATATGAAACACCACCACGTCTTAATTCAAAATCGCATAGTTCCATTTTATCTTCTAAAACTAATTGAACCATATTTCTACGGTCTTCATTACTTGCTTTTTTACCTTTTTGTTTAAAAGGCGATGTGGCTGAAGGTACTATTAATAACTTATCTAATCCGAGTTTGTTAATAACATAACGTGCTATTTTTATATGCCCTTTATGAATCGGGTCAAAAGAACCACCGTAAATTCCTATTTTCATTTTTCCTACTTTCTAAATAGCATTTTCTTAAACTTATATTTACCTTGCTGTAATTTTTGTTTTCTATCTGTTGAATCATCCAAAATTTCTAATGTTGGATTAGCAAATAAAGTATTTACTTCAGCAATAATTTCTTTGATTAAATTATCTTGCAAGTTAATTTTATTACTATTTATTAATTCAATTGGTAAATAAATATCACTCAGATTAATCAGATTTGAAACTCTTATTCCAATTCCGATAAAATCACTTTCACCAAAATATTTCGTAAAAATATTAAATGCAATTTTGTATATATCACCTTTTGAATTAATATAATTAGCTATTTTAATTTGTTTATTAATTCATTTTTTACTTTTTTGTCTAATTGTTAAAGTAATTACATTTCCCGCTAAATTTTCTTTAATTAATCTTTCGGAAACTTTTTCACATAAAGCAACTAAATGTTCAATTTTAATTTCATAAGGTAATGAATAATCTTCAAAGGTTATTTCATTTCCAATACCTAGCGCTTGTTCGTCTTTAAATGAAATATGTTCATAAACATAAGGATCTAAATTATGTAATATATCTTGTCCGATACGACCAAAAATTGCACTAATTTCAAGATCACTTACTTTTTTACTAGCTAATTCGCCAATAGTATTAATATTAACTTTTCTTAATTTGTCAGCAGTCTTTTTACCTATACCATGGTATTTTTCAATATCTAAATTGAAAAAATGTTCCGCAAAGTTATTTTCATCAGTAAAACCAATTCCAAAAGGTTTTGAAATATTTGTTGTCATTTTAGCAGCAAATTTATTATGTGAAATACCAATTGTAACTGGTATTCTGAATTTATGCATCAAGTCTCTTTGCAACTTGTGAGCTAATTGTATACAACTTATATTTCGTTGTGTAACTAAATCCGTTACATCAAGAAAACATTCATCAATGGAAGCTATTTGAATATTTCCGGTGTAATATTTAGCAATATATTCAAATATTTCGCTTGATAATCGTTCATATAAATCCATATCACTGGGAACAAATGTTGTTTTAGGTTCAATGGCTTGAATTTCAAAATTCTTCATTCCGGCTTTGACACCTTTATTTTTTAACTCATAAGAAACTGAAACAGCAATTGCATGTGATGAAGAACGAGATATTGCAACAGGTTTATTATTTAATTCTGGCTGAATTGTACGAGCTGCTGAAACAAAATAACAATCAAAATCAATATGAAAAATAATTGGTTTAATCATTTAAAAAATAATTAGGAGTTAATAATGCACAAGCAACTCTATTTAAATGTGTTTTAACATTATAAAAGGCTTTTAAATCACCTAATTGTTCTATTTCGCTATCACTTAATTTTTCTTGATTAACAAATCTAGTAAAAAGTTCAACTAGTGATTTAATTTCACTTTTTGTTTTGCTTTTAATTAAACTTAAGAAAATATCAGTTGAAGCCATAAAAACAGCACATCCATGACCATCAAACTTTGCATCTAGCAATATATCATTATCTCAATTAGTTTGAAGTTGTAGCATATCAGAACAAGTATTACTATAACAAGTAATAAAGTTTTCTTCTAATTTAACTTTATTATCTGGATTCATATAATGATTCATAATGATTTCACGTGATTGATTTTGATTAAAATGCATAGAAATCACCTCCATTTTTTAATTCTTCAACTAATTTATCGATATCTTCTTTATTGTTATAAATACCTAGGGAAATTCTTAAAAAAGAGTAATGCTCTTGAATATTTCTTAAGTATGGTGCACAAAAAATACCAGCTATTGTATAAATATTCTTGGTTCCTAAATAAGTAGCTACATCTTGTGCATTTATTCCTTTTACATTTATTAAAGCAATATAATCACCTGGTTTAGTATAAACATCTACATTTTCAAGTTTACTTAATTGATCATGTAAATATATAGATAAATCTAATAATATCTCTTTACTTTGTTTATATCCAACTTGATTAAAGAAATCAAGTGATTTATCAAACATAAAGAAACCAGCAATATCAGGAGTTCCTGGTTCATAAGCACTGATTGAACATTTCATATCTCATGAAGCATCAATATCAATTGCATTTACTGAGCCACCGCCGAATTTAACTGGTTTTAATTTAGTGAGTAATTCACCTTTTACAGCTAATACACCCATCCCTGTTGGACCATAAAATTTATTTGTTGAAAACGCAACAGCATCAACAATTTCAAGTGAAACTTTTTGATGTGAAATGGATTGTGCAGCATCACTAAAAATGTAAGCATTATTTTCATGAGCTTTTTGAGCTATTTGTTTAATATCAAAATTTTGATTAAAGTTATTTGTCTCATGACTTAGTGATACTATTTTTGTTTTTGAATTTATATCTGCATAAATATTTTGTGATATTTTAATTTTTGCACCAACTTTTTTAGCCATTTCAATTCAAGGAATTAAATTAGAAGAATGGTTATAAGCACTAAGCAATATTTCATCACCCTCATTTAATAACTGAGCAATCATATTTACAAATAAATTAATACTTTCAGTAGTTCCGCTTGTAAATATAATTTCATCTTGATTTGCATCTAATAAATTTGCAACTTTCATTCTTACAGATTGAATAGTATTATTAACTTCATTTCCAAGCGGTGTATCCGCTGTACGTGATGAAATTGATTTATTAACATAGTAATCATAAATTGCATCAGAAGCTTCTTTTGGTTTCAAGACTAAAGCAGCTGAATCAAAATAAGTAATTTTTTCTAAAATCGGAAAATGTTTTCTTATTTCGCTATGATTCATTACAGCACCTTTCTCAATATAGCTCTTAACACCGTATTGTAACCATCTATTTTTTGAAATTCATCTAAGAATAAATAGTAATATTCTCTTTTGATTTTATTTACTATGATTTTAAATTGTTGTTTACGTTTCTTTTTATCGTTATCTAAATGAATACGAGAAAAAGTTTCACCTAAGTAGTTTTTAACTTCTAACTCATCACGGTTATAGTATTTAATAAAAAGATCGTAAAACAAATAGTAATAAAAATTAAATATCATTTGTTTTTGTGCTTCTGTAACATTTGAACAAAATTCAATTTCATCATTAAAGCTTTGGATAAAATCATTTAAGTCTGCACTACGTTTTGCAAACTTATCACTTTCTAATTTTTCAAGCTTTTTAGTTTTGATTAAATTTAATTCGTAGAATTTTTGATAAGTAAAATTTATCTTATTTAATATTTTGCGATATTGTGATTTATAAGCAATTGCTAAAAAGAAATTTGATATTTTTCTTTTATTATTTTGCATATTATTTTTTATCTTCTTTTTCTAGAGCAGCTTCTAGTGTAACTGTTAACTTATAATATGATTCAAGTAATGAGTTAACAAATTTATAAAACTGACCTGTAATAGTTTTTTCTTCATCCTTTTCGTCTTTAGGGAAGTAAAGCTTTGTTATTTCAATAGCTTCATTAATAACTATTTTGGGTTCAATTGAATACATTTCAAAAGCAGCATTTAAAATTATTGCTCTAATTAGTGGAGAAATTCTATCTCATTGCCAGTTCTTGTTAAATAATGATGATAGTGTTTTCTTTAAAAATGAATAATTTTTAGCAATTGCACTAACTTTAGCTAATTCTTCACGATTTAGCTCATATTCTTCAAAAGCTTCTTCGACATTAATTGGTTGTTCTAATAATTCGTATTTATACAGAACATGTACTATTGTTATTCTTGATTGTCTTCTTGTTTTGTGATATTTCATAATAGCTCCTTTAGTTTCTAAATTATATAATAATTTAGAAAATAGCCTTTTGTACTAGTTTGATACTTAAATCTACTTATATATCTATGATATAGTTATAAATATCTAAAAAATATCCCATTGGGATATTTATTTATTTTTGTTCTTTATCTTTCTCATCATTAAGTTCTTTAGTAATTTCGTCTAATTTTACTAGTTCTTCAGTCTCTTGAATTTTGTCTTCATTTGCTAAATTAGACTCATATTTTTCATCTTCTGTTTTATACTCATGCACATCACCAACTAGTTCATCATATTGCTTTGCTAGTTCTTCTGGAACATCATGAGTAAGTTTATATCTTTCTTGTAATCCGAATAATTGAAGTATTAAACTTCTAAATAGATATTTTTGAAATCAAGTTTTGCAATTCTTTTCATAATAAGGTTTAAATTGCGATTTGTCTGAAATAATTTCTTTTTTAAATTTATTCGCTTTTGGCATGTAATAAGCATAGAAATAAATAACACTACCAAAAGGAGAAATTATAAGTAATGCTAGAAGAACATCAATCGCTATTGAATGTTCAGTAGTATCTGTAGTTGATACAAGTATAAGCAAAGGTATTACAAATGATAGTACTAGTGTTGAAAAAATTATAACAACGATTCCTAATTTTTTATAAAAAGGCATAAACTCATTTATTTTTTGTTCGAAAGTTTCTGTTTCATTATGTTCTTGATTTTGCATATTAATTCCTTTAATTTTTATATGGAAATTATATCAAAAAAATGCACCCAGATACACTGATGCATTTAGATAGAATTATTTTGCATTAAATAATGATTTTGAATCATCACCAACATTTGCATTTAATTTCTTCAATTCAGCTAGTATTAATTCTTCAGTTGTTGGTGCAGGAGCTGGTGCTACTGGTTCTTCAACAACAGGGTTTTTAAGAGCTTTACGGTATGCTACATAGTTTTTGAATCAGAAGTAGAAGTATAAGATACCAAATACTACACCTGATACGATTACGAATTGAATAATTGCTGAGATAAATTTACCAATGTAAATTCCACCTACAACTTTACCATTTTCCATAACTGGTGCTAGAACTCAATCGTTTGTTGATGTTCCAAATGCTCTTGTAATAGCAGCCATGATAATATCATTTGCAAATGATGATACCAAAGCTGTAAAAACACCACCAAGTAAGAAACCTATAGCCAACATTAATAAGTTTCCACGTTTAAGTTGTGCTTTTGATTCGCTTCAAGATTTTTTGTGTAAATCTTTACATACGTTTGCTTTTGACTTGTATAAATCTCCTTTTTATTATTTCTAATTTAATTTTATCATTTTCATAATTACTTAAATTAGAAAATTTTCTTGATTATTTTAGCATAAAAAGAACTAAATTAAATACATTTTATTGCAAATTATTTATTAATTTATTGCTACTAAAAATAAAATGTGCATATGAAATGCACAAATTTATTATTGTTTAATAACTTCTACAGATACAATAGAATCACCTTCTTTAAGGTTGATAATTTTAACCCCTTTTGTATTACGTGAAGCTTCAGAAATTTGATCAATTGAAGTTCTAATTGTAACTCCAAGTGAGGTTATAACTAATAATTCATCTTCTAAGTTTACAAAACGAGCAAATACTAGTTTTCCGGCTTTTTCTGCATTTATACCAGTAACCCCTTTAACGCCACGATTTGTTAATCTAAATTGTTCCTTATTAGTTAATTTTCCAAATCCTTTTTCTCCAAGAGTTAATACATAATCACCTTCATTATCAGCTGAGGCTGAAATAACTTCTTGACCTTGTTCAAGTTTAATTCCTTTAACTCCAAGTGATGAACGTCCCAATGGTCTAACATCATCTGATTTGAACATAACTATGTTCTTTACATTATTAGCTATTAATACAGCATCTTGTTCACCAATTATAAATGCTCTAACTAATTGGTCATCTTCACGAAGTTTAAAAGCTATTAAACCATTTCTTCTGATATTGCTAAATAAAGCTAATTCAGATTTTTTGAACATACCTTGCTTTGTTACTGTAACTAAATATTGATTATTATCATATGAATCTATATCAAGAATTGAAACTATTTTTTCACCATTTTCAGTATCTAATCCTTGAATTATATTAATAAATGGTAATCCTTTTGATTGTTTAGATCCTTCTGGAATTTGATGTCCTCTTAAGGTATAAACTTTTCCATAGTTTGAGAATAAAAGTAAATCAGTATGCGTATTAGCGTGAATAATCATTGCTATATCATCATCATCATAAGTTTTCATAGAAATAGATCCCATACCACCACGACGTTGTGTGTTGTATTCATCTAAGTCCATACGTTTTACATATCCATTTGATGACATTGTTATAACAATTTCTCTTTCAGGAATTAAATCTTCATCAGAGATTACTCCTACTGCTGAAGCATCAATAACTGTTCTACGAGGATCATTATATTTATCTTTAACTTCTTGAAGTTCAGTTACAATTTCAGCAATAAGTTTTTCTTCTGAAGATAAAATTTCTTTATAATGAGCTATTTCGTGTTGCAAGTCTAATATTTCGGCATCCATTTTTTCGATACTTAATCCAGTTAATCTGCTTAATCTCATTTCCAAGATTGCTTTTGTTTGTTTTTCGGATAAATTGAATCTTGAGGCAAGTGAAGTTTGAGCATCTGCATCAGTTTTAGATTTTTTAATAATTGCAACAACTTCATCTATATTTGAAACAGCTATTTTTAATCCATCTAAAATGTGAGCTCTTTCTTCAGCTTTATTTAAGTCAAATTTTAATCTTCTTGTAACAACATCTTTTTGATGTTCAATAAATACTTCTAGAGCTTGTTTTAAATTAAGTGTTTTGGGTTCATTATTTACAATTGCAACTAAGTTGAAATTGAATGTTGTTTGTATGTTTGATTTTTGATATAACTTGTTAAGTAAAATGTGCGGATTAACACCTTTTTTAACATCAATAACTAATCTAATTCCTTCTCTGTTAGATTCATCACGTAAATCTACTATTCCTTCGATAACTTTAGTTTTGTGTAATTCGGCTATTTTTTCAATTATTGTTGTTTTTTTAATTGCATAAGGAATTTCTCTAATGATTATTTTGCTTTTTCCGTTGGTTTGTTCAATAACTTCACATTTAGAACGAACCGGTATTGATCCACGGCCTGTTTCATAAGCTTCTAAAATACCTTTAGTACCAAGGATAATAGCTCCTGTTGGGAAATCAGGCCCTTTTATATATTGCATTAATTCTTTAACTGTAATTTCAGGATTTTTAGCTAGTGCAATTGTAGCATCAATAGTTTCTCCTAAATTATGTGGTGGTATTTCCGTTGCCATACCAACTGCAATTCCTGAAGAACCAGAAACAAGCAAGTTAGGGAAACGGCAAGGTAAAACTGTTGGTTCTTGTTCACTTCCGTCATAGTTATCTACGAAATCAACTGTATCTTTTTTGATACCATCAAGCATTTCAACAGCAATTTTAGCCATTCTTGCTTCAGTATAACGCATAGCAGCTGCTGCATCACCATCAATTGAACCAAAGTTACCATGACCGTCAACTAGTGGATAACGCATAGAGAAATCTTGAGCCATACGTACCATTGCTTCGTAAACAGAAGAATCACCATGCGGGTGGTATTTTCCTAGAACATCCCCCACAATACGTGCAGATTTACGGTGTTGTGAACCTGGTGTAATACCCAGTTCTGACATATCGTATAGAATTCTACGGTGTACCGGTTTTAATCCATCACGTGCATCAGGCAAAGCACGAGACACAATAACACTCATAGAATATTCTAGGAATGATTGTTTCATTTCATTATCAATAACAACTGGATGTAAACCGTCAGTAGGTTCGGTAATTATTTGAGATTCCACTGTGTATTCTTCACTTTCTTGTGGAATTTCTTCTTCATCTTCTTCGCTTACAACTTCTTTTTTCTTCTTGAAAATCATAGTGTTGTTTTCTTCGTATTCGAATTCAACATCTTCTTCGATTTTAACTTTTTTCTCTTCATCTTGATCTTTTAAAATAGCTTCTTTTTCGCTCATAAGATACCTCATAATTTAATTAATATATTAATTAAATTATATAGTTTTCTCTATATTTAATGTTTATTCTATGTCTATTTTTATATCTATTACATAGTTGAAAAAAGAAAAATCCAACATATTATTGGATTTAAATTTCTAATTAAATTATTCATTTTCTTCTTTGTAATTAAGATATTCTAAAGCATTTGTTACATTGCTTACTTCTCCAATAATTGTAACAATATCATCTTTTTGAATTATAGTATCACCTGTCGCTCTTTTAAATACATTTCCTGTTTTAATCAAGACTATAGTAATACCCATTTGAGATAGTTGTAAATCTTTTATTCTTTGGTTTTCTAAGTACTTATTATTTACTTTAGTTGAACCAATAACAAAGTTACCACCTATTTCTTGCAAGTTTTGTGAGTATCTAATAAAGTTTTTATTTGTTGCTATTAGTGCGGCTCTAATACCAGATTCATATTCTGGACGAATGATAACATTAACACCAATTTGTTTTAAAACTCTAGCATGACGTTTTGAAATGGCTCTAGCAATAATATTTTTAACTTTAAGTTCGAGTAAAGCGGCCACAATTTCAATATTATCTGATACAGCAACAACTACTGTTTCCGCTTGATCGATTCCTAGTGATTTCAGAGTTCTTGTATCGGCAGCATCTCCAATAACAATACGATCTACTTCATCAGCAAACAATTTTGTTGATTCTGTATCTTTGTCTAGAACAAAGACGCTTTTTTCCATTTTAATAAGTTGCTCAATAACAGCTTGACCAAAACGTCCTGTTCCTATAACAACAATATCGTTTTTATAATTTAATTTCATAAATATCTCCTAACCGATAGCAATATCTGCATCGATGTATTCGTAAGTACGTTTTCCATTCTTCTTACGTGCTCAAACAAGTAATGTTGAAGAAATTCCAAATTGTCCTATGAACATAACAAGAATAAGCATTAATTGTGAAGCATAATTTAATTTAGAAGTAACTCCTGAAGATAATCCGGTAGTTCCGAATGCACTAGCTACCTCAAAGACTATATTTTGTGCACTAAATGTGACATAATTATCCTCATTTGTTGGTAGTGTAGTTATAACTCCGCCACTAACATCGAATGAAGTGAACAATACCAAACTAGCTATTATTATAAGAATTAAAGCAATAGCAAGTATTTGTGAAGACATATTAACAGTATCTTGATTTATAGCACGTTTAAACATTCTTACACGCGGTATTCCAAATATGACTCTTCAAATTCCCATAATTATTAAAGCAAAAGTTGTGGTTCTAATTCCACCACCTGTTGACGCCGGAGCTGAACCTATAATCATCATAAAAATAAAGACAAAAGTAGAGCCTGGTGTAAAGTTCTTAACATCAACAGTAGCAAATCCAGCACTACGAGTTGAAAACGAAGTAAATAAAGTAGCAAAAGTTTTATCGAATCAATTACCATACATTTCATTTCCTTCATAAATATATGGTTTAAGTTCAGTACTTAAATTAGAAAAATCTTTTCCGTTTTTAAATCACTCAATATATTGCTTATTATATTCGTCAGGTACATAAAATCTATTTCAAATTGAGAATGGATCATTATGAGTTGAAGTTTCAAAAGAGATAGCAATAACAAACCCAACTAAAAATACTAAAACATATGTAACTAAAGAAACTTTAGTGAATAAAGAAAAATTATAAGGTTTTTTCTCATTTCTCATTTTATGTTTAAAGTAACACGCAAAATCATAAATGGTTGGATACCCTAATCCACCAATTACAAGTAGAATAATGAAACAAATCTGTAAAAAGTAGTTCTGATAATAAGGCATTAAACTGAATCCTGAAATAATATCAAAACCAGCATTGTTTATAGCTGAAATAGTATGGAAAATACCAAATTTTAATGATAATGAGAAATTATATTGTGGAGATTGGAAATTATTTCCATCATTTGAGTTCTTTAATAACTCATTAATTCCTGTTGTATTCATCGGACTAGCAAAATAAAAATAAATTGTTAAAGCAATGCTGAATACAAAAATACAAATAAATAAGAATTTTACTGATGAAATTATTATTTGTGCAATCTTGTCAGTATCTGTTCCACCACGTTCACCTTGGACTAATTTCATTTCACCTAGTGATGAGGATTTTTTACCAAAAATAAAATTGATAATAAAGAATTTGAGAGCAAATATCCCTATTCCACCAGACAGAATTAAAATAGCAATTATTGCCTGACCAAAATCATTTCACTGTCTAAATGTAGTAGTTACAACTAGTCCAGTATCGCTAAAAGCTGAAGCTGCAGTAAATAATGATCCTATATAACCCAAATGTTCTTCTTTTGGATTTTGTGCTCAAGGCGAAAATAGTAATAAGCTTGAGATTAAAACTACTAATAAATATACAAATAGTAAATATTTAAGTTTTGAAACATTTGATTTTCATCTTCAAAACTTAACAATGCTTCGTATAAATTTAGAGTCAGCTAATTTACTCTTGAAGTTATACTTCAGTCGTTTCATTACACTCCTTAAATTAAATATCTATCATTTCTATAATATGATTATTATATTAAATTTATATTAAATATAAATTAAATATAATAGCTAGTTACACCATAATAAAAAATCATTTCCGAAGAAATGAAATAAATTATTAAAATGAATTATTTATTTTTAACATTTTGCATTGATTTCATAATTTGTCTAATTTGAGCTTCAGATGCAGTTCTTCCCATTTGTTTAAACATAATACGAATCATTTTTTCATTAATAGGTGGATTTTCTTTTAGTTGTTTTTCAAATGTTTTCTTTGTAAGAAAAAATGCTACCAATGCGGCTGCGATACCAACAAAAATAACAACCCCTATTATCATAAATACAAATCCGATTGTCGGCATTGTGACCATAATTTCAACCTCCTATTATTTGTATTTGATTATATCATATTTTTCTTTATCAAATTCGATTATAAAATTGCTTAATAAATCTCCAGCTGAAAGTAAATCAGAAATACTGCATACTCCTATTGGTGAATGAAGATATCTTTGTGGTAGGGAAATTGTTAATGTAGCAGCTCCTCCACGAGCATATTGCAATTCATGAGCATCTGTACCACCACCCATTGAAACAAATTTATATGCTGGTATATTATGTGCTTTAGCTGTTTGTACAATTAAATTAATTAAACCTGTATCCATTAAATTACCACCATCTATTATTCTTAAAGCAGCACCTTTAAATAATGCTGTAGTCCCCGGAATTGTGCCAATGGTATCATGTGATGACGTTGTATCTAGAGCAATAGCTACATCAGGATTAATTATTGAAACAGAAGTTTTAGCACCACGAGTTCCGACTTCTTCTTGAACTGTTCCAACTAAATATAGATCACAATTTAGTTTTTTCTTGCCAATTGCATTAGCAATATATTCTAAAACAGTAACGCCAGCTCTATTATCCATTGATTTTCCACCAATTAAATCTTCATTATCAAATAAAATTGTTTCTCCTGACATTTGAACTCTATTTCCTATTTCAACACCAGCTTCTAGAGCTTCTTGTTCATTTTTAAATCCAAAATCTGCATATAATTCATCATTTGTAATAGCTTTTGAAACTTTATCTCTTTCCATAATATGAATTGATGTATGACCAAAAACTCCTAAATAAGTCTTTTTATCTGTGATTAATTTTGCTTTAGTTCCGATTACTGTATTCGGTCAGATTCCACCAATTGGGCTTAATAATAATTGACCTGTTTTATCAATTCTTCTAACTATATATCCGACTTCATCCATATGAGCTGCTATCATAACTTTTGGTGCATTTGGAGTACTTGATTTCTTGAAAAATATAATAGAACCCATTTTATCTCTTGACACTTCAAAGCTTGAAGGGATATTTTTTCTTAATTCAGAGGCAACTGGTTCTTCATATCTTGACATTGCTTCAATTTCCATATATTTAATTAATCTTTTCTTGAATTTTGTTTTTTTACTATTTAGCATTTCTATCCTTTTTTAACTCAATATAAGCGATATTGTACTTATTTGAGCATTATTAAAATTAATTTATTTACAATAAATTTTCTCAATTTTAATTTGCAAATTATTGAATGATAATTGGTCAAAATAAAACATTTTTTATCAATGTTTTATTTTGTTTTAACATCTATTTATCAAAATAAAGTAAATTGCAAATTAATATTATTTTTTATATGCTTATTATTATACTATTAAGTTTTTTTAGCTCTTAAAAATAGCAAAAATAATTATTTTATTATTTCTAGATACCGTCTTGCGAAGTAATCATTTTAGAATTTTAGTATATATTTTAGTTTTATTATTTATAATAAAACTATGAAAAAAATCTATCTACATACTAACACTGAATATTCATTTCTAAATTCAACTATCAGGGTTTCAGAATTAATTAATTTAGCTGTTGAAAATAAATTAGAATATTTACCCTTAACTGATATTGATAACATGTATGCATTACAATATTATTGAGAAATGCAATCTAAATATAATATCAAGCCTCTTATCGGAGTGCAAACAACACTTCAAGAAGGATTTGATGTTATTTTATTAGCTAAAAATCATGATGGTTTTGTTTTTTTAACTAACTTGATATATGAAAAAGGTAAAGGTATTATTCCATCTTATTATCAATTAGAGAATGATAATGTTTTTATCATCGATCATGAACTAAACGGATTAAAAGCTAAAAATATTACTGTTGAAAAATATTTATCAAATTTTTATCTTAATAGTAGAACTCCGCTTGAACACCAAAGTGTTTTTGCACCAGCTAAAAAAGTCTTATATACAGACCAAAATGAATTATTACCAATAGTTAATAAAATTGGTGGTAATGAAATAGATAATCATTTTTATACAGATTATATAGATGAAGATGAATTTAATGGTTTAGATGAATTGGTATATCAAAATATGCTTTTTATAGCTGATTCATGTAATGTTGAAATGCCATCAAAAGATATTAAGTTAGCTAAATTCCAAGGTGATGCTAAAAAAGAAATTGGCAAATTAATGAATAATGAAAAAGCTAGAGATTTAGTTTACACATTCGGCGAGGATGTTGTAGCTAAAAGAGTTAGATATGAATTTGATGTGATAGCAAAATTAGGTTTTTTAGATTACTTTTTAATCATCCAAGACATTATTAATTATGCTAAAGCAAATGATATAGCAATAGGACCTGGTCGTGGTTCTGCTTCAGGTTCGCTTATTTCTTATTTATTAGGTATTACAGATATAAATCCACTTGAATTTGAATTACTTTTTGAAAGATTCCTAAATGTAGATAGAGTTTCACTTCCTGATATTGATATTGATATTCAAGATAATAAAAGAGATCAATTATTACAATACATTAAAGATAAATATGGAGAAAATAAAGTAGCTTTGATTACTGTTTTCCAAACATTAGCTCTTAAAAACTCACTTAGAGATATTGGAAGATATTTAGAAATTCCTATTCCTGATATTGATAAGGTATGTAATTCATTAACTAATAATGATCAATCATTAGTTGAAGCATATAAGAATAACGAAAGATATAAAATGCTTGTCGACATCCATCCTAAATTACATTTATATGCAAGTCAAATCGAAGGATTACCAAGACAAGTTGGTATTCATGCTGCTGGAGTAATAATTTGTGATCGCGATATAAAAGAAGTTGTTCCAGTTACTTATAATACAAATACCTTACCACAAGTTCAATTTACATTAAATTATTTAGAAAGATTCGGATTAATTAAAATAGATTTTTTAGGATTAAAAAATTTAACTATTTTACAAGAAATTGAAGCTTTAATCCCACAAGATCAACATTTTGATAACATAGTAGGAAGAAGTTATTCTAAGTTTATTGATGTTGATGTTGCAAAATTACTAAATAATTTACTAACTAACGGAATTTTCCAACTAGAATCACCTGGAATGCAAAATGCAATTAAAGAAGTTGGAATCGATTCGTTTGACGATATATATGCCATAATATCATTATTTAGACCTGGGCCAATGCAATATATTCCTACCTATGGAAGAAACAAGCAAAATCCTATTTCAATTGAAAAATTACATCCTGCATATGATGAAATAGTAAAAAATACTTATGGTATTATCTTATATCAAGAGCAAATTATGCAAATAGCTCAAAAAGTAGCAGGAATGAGTTTTGCTCAAGCCGATTTATTAAGAAGAGCAATTTCTAAAAAAGATGAAAGCAAATTGCATAGTTATAAAAGTGATTTCTTTAAGGGCGGGATTGCAAACGGTATATCTGAAGATTTACTAGAAAAAATTTATTCAAATATAGAAAAATTTGCAGCTTATGGATTTAATAAATCGCATGCTGTGGCATATGCTTTAATTGCATATAAATTAGCTTATTACAAAGTGAAATATCCTCTATTTTTCTACAAAGTTTTAATTTCTAATTCCTGTTCAGATCAGCAAAACATTAAAAAATATGTTTCTGATGCTACATCACAAGGTATTAATGTTTATTCACCTGAAATTAATTATTCAACACAACAAGTAGAAATCATTAATAATGAACTTTACTTACCATTTTTAATGATTAAGGGTGTCGGGTCAGTTGCGGCTGATAAAATCGTTTGTGATAGAGAACAAAATGGAACATATAAAAACTTTATTGAAGCTTATTTAAGATTAAAAAATGTTGCTAAAGTTTCAGAAACTGTTATTGAAAATTTAATTAATTCAAATACATTTAGAGAATTTGGCGGAATAAATACTATTCAAAATGCAAAAGAAAAATATGCCGTTTCATTTAATAAACTTTTTGAAGCATCATATAAAAAATTCAATGATAAAGCTTCATATATCAAACCGTTTATTGATGAACAAGGAATTAATGAAATAGTGCCTGAAATAATCCCAACTAATATAGCTGAAGAAATGAAACTAGAAGCTTCACTTCTGGGCGCTGTTTATAATGCTACAAAAGGTTTAAAATCACAAACAGGATTTAAAGAATTACAAGATGTAACTCAAAGTCCAACCTGAGTTAGATGTTTTATGTCCAAAGTACAAAAAGATGCTAAAGGAAGACCGAGAGTTACTTTAATTGATAATAGTAAAACGGTAATTGCTTTTGGATTTTCTGCAAGAGCTAGTGAAATTTTAAATCACTCTCAATTAAGAGAAATTGTTGCACTTATAAAATTATCTAAAGCAAATTACTATACATTTATAGACTGAAAAGAGGTGGATGAAGATGAATAATAAACCGTTACACTTATTAATTGATGGAAACTTTTTAATGTTTCAATCATTTTATGCAACTTATTATGGAAATCCTAATAATATAATGAGAAATTCAAAGGGAGTTCCAACTAATGGAATTAATTTATTTCTCCATCAATTAATTAAATTATTAGAATGATATCATCCAGATTATTTATATATTGCATTTGACTCAAAAGAAAAAAGTTTTAGACACGAACTATATCAAGACTATAAAGCTGGCCGGGCTAAAGCACCAAATGATTTATTTATTCAATTTGATTTAATTAAACAAATATTAAGCAAATTAGGAATTGTACATCAAGAAGTGCCTGGATTTGAAGCAGATGATTTAATTGCTGCATATTGTAAAAATGTTGCACCTAATGAAGAAAAAATCATTTTTTCAAGAGATAAAGATTTACATCAATTAATTAATGAAAATATTTCAATTGTGCAAAAAGATTCTGATGGAGATTATTCATTACTATCTCTTAATAATTACTTTACATACTATGGATTTATGCCTCGTCAAGTAGTGGATTATAAAGCTCTTGCTGGTGATAATAGTGATAATTTACCTGGAGTAAAAGGTATTGGTGATAAAACTGCAATTAAAATACTTTGCAAATATGGTGATGTTAAAAAATTATATGAATGTGAAGAAATGTGAAGCGAGAATTTAAATAAAAGTGTTATTGAAAAATTAAAAGCCGGAAAAAATGAAGCAATGTTTTGTTTGCAAATGGCAAAATTAAATCCTGATGTAATAGATTTTGATTCTGATAAGGAACGTTATGTAATTGCTCTTGATTTAGAAAATTCACTTGATATTTTAGAAGAGCTAGAACTTCGTTCTGTAATAAATAAATTAAAATTAATATGATAGCAATTGTTGGAAAAATAGCTTCAGGTAAAACAACTTTCTTAAATTATTGTAAAAATTTAGGATACAGTACATTAAATTGTGACCATTTTGTTACGGATTTATATAATCATAATGAAGAATTTATTGCAAAAATAAATGAAAAATATGGTGATTTATTAGTAACTAATAATTATGTTGACAAGAAAAAAATTAAGAACTGAATTTTGCAAGATATTTCAAATTTGGAAAAGATTGAAAAAGAGGTAATTTTTTACATAAAAAAGCACTTATTGTCTAATAAATATGACTTTGTTGAAATACCAATTTTATTTTCAAAAAATGTTGACTTTTCAAATTTTTTTGCTTATATTTTTAATATGCAAATTGAGGAAAAAACAAGGCAAATTTTCTTGAAAAATAAAGGTGTGGATAACTTTGTTTTAAATATCTTAGATAACCAAAATAACTATAATTGAGAGTTAGAAAAAACATTTAATGGTGTAGAGATTGTGAATATCTCATTGGATAAACGTAATAATTTAACTAAAATTAAGAAACTACTAGCAGAATATATTTAAGTTATGTAAAATATGATTGATATCAATAATTTGATAACGATTTAAGGAGATAAAAATGGACTTACAATACTCATATTTTGCAATTGAAAAAAATACCGAAATTACTAATGATGACCTAGTAAATTTCAGAGAATTTTATGGTCCATTTTTAGGTGCCCAACCAATTTTTCTATACCAATATTTATTAGATTTTGTCAGAGATACATCATTTAAAAGATTTACTTATGATTATTTTTCATTAACTGTATTTTTAAGTATGGATTTAGAATCTCTTTCTACAGCTAGACGTCAACTAGAAGCTTGTGGTTTAATCAATACATATGCTGATCATAATAAACAAATCATAATTTTTTCATTACAAAAACCACTTAATGCATTCGGTGTTAAAAATAATCAATTAATTACAGATCTATTAAAAAATCGTATTGGTGTAGAAAACTTCAATAATATGATAATTTCAAAAACAAGAACCACAACATATAAAGATAGTTATAATGTTGAAGATGTTTCAGCAGACTTCTTTACTGAATTCGTTGGACAATATTCAATGAATCAAAATGTTAATGCTAATGCATTCATTAATGATGCAATTAGAATGGGAAAAATTAGAAAAAATCAATTATCTTCGCAAAATAAATTTGATGCTTTTTCAGCAACTAAACTTGAAATCGGAAGAATTCAATATTCAAATGAATATGAAGCAATCTTAAAATTAGATTCATTATCATTTGCACAACAACTAATTAATAGTGAACTTGATTCTAATTATGTTGCTACATTACAACAATGACAAGATAAAGTTCAAGATGATAAGATTATTAACTTAATTTTATTCCTATCATTCTATCATTCTTCAAGACAAGAAGGACGCCCGGTTAGAGAATGATTTAAACAAGCTGGAAGTATGATAAATGAAATAATTCAAATGAATTTAAGTGATTTTAATACTGTTGAAAATTATTTTGATGGAAAAATTAAAAACACATATGATTTAAAGGTATTTCAAAAGAAAGAAATTCTCAAATCAATGTTAAAGTAATTTAGAAGGAGTTTAAAATGAGTTCAATGAATAAAATTAATCCTTCATTTAATTTCTTAAAATTAGACTCTATTAATAAAGAAAATTTGATTGAGGAAATCAAAAAAGAACCATTACTAGCTAAATTATTTAAAAAATTAAAAGTCTCAGATTCTGAAATCTGAGATTACTTTAATTATTTTATTGATTTTAAAACACAAGTACAACATCCAAATCAATCACCTTATTTATTAAATTTTAAAAGAGATGATAATGGAAAATTAATTGTAGAAAAACAATTAGCACATAATGAAAAAGCTGATGCGTTTAGAATATTAAATAACTTAATGTTTCAACATATTTCATCACCTTTTTATGATTTAACCTTAAAAAATTTAGAAATTAATGATAATCTGTATTATGATTTAGCTGGTATTAGAGTAGAAATTTTACAATCACTAGATAAAAAGAAAAAAAGCTTAAAACAATTATATGGTGTTTACTTCCATGGAGCCGCTAATAGCTACAGAGTAAAATATTTATCAGCTTTAGCTAATACTTTTGCTTTAAATGATGTACAAGTAGCTTATATTGATATAAACCAATTAGATGAATGAGCTAGACAATTAATTGGAAATCCGCAAGATATTATTTATTTAGTTAATGAATTATCAAAAGTTCCAGTATTAATAATTGATGAAATAGGACTTAAAAACTATACTGAGTGGTTTTTAGAATCAATTTTTGTAAAAGTTCTGCAAAATAGAGCACAGAATAAATTATTAACTTACTTTGGATCATATTTACCTTTAAATAATCTTGCTAAAAAGATATCTACATATAAAAAAGGTAATGTTATTAATACCATTTCAAAACCTTTAATTGATAAATTAATTTATTTAATAATTGAGCTAACCAAAGTAGAAACCTTTATAGGTATATAGGAGTACTATGCAAAAATTAAAAATTATTTTAGCTGGAACACCAAATTTTTCAGTTCCTATTTTTCAACAAGTTATACAAAACTTTGATGTTTTGGCTATTATTTCTCAACCAGATAAACCTGCTAATCGTGGATATAAATTAGAACCCACTCCATCGAAATTGCTAGCTGAAAAATATAACATACCTCTTTTTCAACCAAATAAAATATCAGAAATATATGGCCAATTATCAAAATTAGATTTCGATATATTGCTAACATGTGCTTTTGGGCAAATGATTCCAGAAAAAGTACTAGCATTACCCAAATTAGGAGCATTAAATGTGCATGGAAGTTTACTTCCTAAATATAGAGGAGCAGCCCCTATACAATATTCATTACTAAATGGAGATAGCAAAACTGGTATTACTTTAATGTATATGGTAAAAGCTATGGATGCTGGTGATATGATCACTAAAGTGGAATTAGATATTCAACCTAGTGATACAGCAGATATTTTATTTGAGAAGTTATCACATTTAGCAGCTAATAATATTGTAGCTTGATTAAATAATTTTGCTAATGGTAAATACATTCCGGTTAAACAAGATGATGCACAAGTTACTTTTTCTCCTAAATTAAATAAGGAAGATGCATTATTATCACCTGAATTAGATATTGATACAGCATTTAATAAAATTAGAGCATTTAGTTCTAATCCAGGAGCATACTACATGCTAAATGGTAAAAGGGTAAAAATTTATTATGCCACTAAAGAGAAAAAACCCAATGGAATTAAATTAGATTTTGCAAACGGTTTTTTATGAGCAATTGATTATCAATTCGAAACTAAAAAACGCGTTAAATTAGTTTAAAAATCATTATTTTACGACAGCAAAATAGCTGTCTTTTTTTATGATTTTTCCTAATATATAAGTTAAAAACATTTATAATTGAAAAGTTATTCAGGGGGCTAAAATGGTATATGACAAAATACAAAATATTGCTAAATATATCAAATCAGATCAATTAAATTCTGAATTAAAAAATATACTAAGCAATATTAATGATTTTAATGAAGGAATTACTATAATTAATGAAAACATTAAAGTTGTTAGACGGAATTTTAGCCCTATATATGAGCAAAACTATGGCGAGCTACACGATGAAACAATTGATATTCATCTATATCACATTGATGATGAAATTATTTATTTTGATAGTGAACCAAATTATAATGAAAATGATGTTTTAAGTAGAAATGAACAAAATGATATATTATACATTAAATCACCAGAATATAAAAATTCAGTAACTTTATCTAAAAATACATTTGCATTATTTTATCCAGGTGAATTACACAAGATAACATTTGCAAATGAAAACTTAAGTAGTAAAGAAAAAATAATAATTAAAGTGAAAGATGTATTTAAATAAGGAGGAAAATATGCATTCAATAAAGAAAATGATTCTAAAACCAGGATTTTATGATAACTGAAACGATGTTCAAGTTGAAGGATGAGTTTCAACTAACAGAGGGAATAAAAAAATTCGTTTTATCGAAGTAAACGATGGTTCTACAGTAAAGAACCTACAAGTTGTTTTTAAAGGTGAACAATTTGATTTTGATGTATTAGATACATTAAAACCAGGTTCAGCTATTATTGTAAAAGGTTCACTTCATGCTACACCTAATGCGCCACAACCAATTGAATTAGTAGCAGAAGAATTAGTCGGATACAAAAAAGTTGATGAAGATTATCCAATTCAAAATCAAGAAATTAATTTAGAAACGCTACGTGAAATTCCACACTTAAGACATAGAACAAACTTATTACGAGCAATTATGTTAGTGCGTTCTACATTAGCACAAGAAATTCACAAATTCTTTATTAATAAAGATTTCTATTTAATGGCTAGTCCTATAATTACAAGCAATGATGGTGAAGGAGCTGGCGAAACATTTTTAGTTTCTGATCCACAATCTGATGACCCATTCTTTGGGAAAAATAAAAAAGCAACTCTAGGAGTTACTGGTCAATTACATGGTGAATCATATGCAGTAGGAATGAAAAAAATATATACTTTTGCTCCTACATTTAGAGCAGAAAAATCAAATACAAAAAGACACTTGGCGGAATTCTGAATGATTGAACCAGAAGTTGCTTTTGCTGATTTATATGATGTAATTGCTCTAGCTGACGATATGCTTAAAGTAGTTATTAGAAATACATTAGCTAAAAATCAAATGGAATTACAATATTTAGATACTGTTACAAATAATGGATTATTAGACAGATTAAACCACTTTATTGAAACACCTTTAAAAATAGTTGATTACAAAGAAGCTATTGCAGAATTGCAAAAAGTTAGAGATATTTTTGAAAACAAAGATATTGAATTTGGACTAGATTTAGGATCAGAACACGAAAAATACTTAACTGAAAAAGTATACAATGCTCCAATTGCTGTTATTAACTTCCCTAAAGATTTCAAAGCATTCTATATGAAACAAAATGATGATGGTAGAACAGTGGCTGCTTTCGACTTACTAGTTCCAGGGGTAGGAGAATTAGTAGGTGGTTCACAACGTGAAAGTGATTATGATAAATTATTAACTAGAGTTAGAGAATTAGGAATTGATGACAAAGATTTAGAATGATATCTAAATTTAAGAAGACACGGTCATATGTTAACATCAGGGTTCGGATTAGGATTTGAAAGATTAGTTATGTATGTAACTGGAACCGAAAATATTAGAGAAGCTATTCCATATCCGAGAACAACTGGAAATATCAAAATGTAATATAAAAGCTCACAACATAATAGTTGTGAGTTTTCTTTTAAAATTGGACTAATGATTTAATTATCTTGAATAAATTAATGTATGTAATTTCATTTTTTACTTCTAAAAAATCAACTATATTTGAATTAAATTCAAATGGGTAATCATTTGATTTACAAATTTTAGAATATATAAATATTAATGCAGATAAATTAGTTTTACTATCACCTATATTAAAATAATAACCATAATTTGTAATTGTATTGATATCTATATTATGTTTATCTGCAAATCACTCAAGCATAAAAATGAATTCATTTTTTATTCTATAAATATTTTGTAAGGTATTTAATAATGCACTTGATGATTGATATTTTTTTAAATTTTGCAACAAATATAATGAATTAGGTATTGTATTTTTGTCAATATTTAGCATTTGACATAATTCATCAAATTCTATGTTCTCTAAATAATTATATGGAGATAACCTATATGCTAATAATTCATAATCAATGTTAACAAATATGCATTCTTTTCATATTTGAAATATTTCATCAATAGTTAGCATTGAAATATTGTCTAAAATATAATTCAAATCTAATAAACAATTCCTTAATTTTGAAATTTTGTTTTGCTGTGTATTTTCTTCACTTAAATTACTAAATAATTGACATATCTTGAATCCGATCATATATTTAGCATCAATAACTTTATAATCATTTATCGTCTTTATCATATTATTGGGAATATTTTTAAATAACATACATTCAAATATATATTTATCATCATAACTATTATTTATTAATAAAGAATCAAAAAATTCATTCTTAGTTTCGTGTTTTATAACATCGAACTTGTTTATTAAAGAATTTCATCGTTTATTTTTTTCAAATATATCACTTCCATATGTATCTAATAAAACATCAACATCATTCGGCACTCTATTTAGCATATTTTGAATGTATAATGCTCCACTGCCTTGAATGATAAATAATTTATTTAAATTATTAAATTTGTTCATTATATTTATTTCATTTAATTTCATAGACTGATTATATATTAATCTAAATCTAAAATTAAATAATGATAGAAAATAAATTTCCATATTTTTTTCTTACAAAATAATTTTGGTTAATTTATAAAAATGTATCAATGATAAAAGGACAACAATCAAAAAATATAATTTCTTTAGCGATAATACTTTATTGCTTATTTTTTGTCTTTTTAATTTTTAACCTGAGTTTCCAAGTTGGAAGCTCTTTTTATTTAATTTTCGACGCCTTTTATACATAGTATAAAACAACAAAAAAATTTTTACTTTTTATATATTCATTACATTCATAAAGTGGTATAATAATTATATGGAAAGCAAAGCTAAGTTACATATAATGAAAAGTAAAAACAAAGACAAAATATATTTATCAGTTTGTAAAACTTTAGGTTTTGGAAAAGGATATAAAAGAATTGTTGGTTTAGGATATTTGGAAGAACTTGAGAAATTAAATCCTAATGCATTGGATATATTAAAGCAAAATGCAAAGGTGATTCCGATTGACTCTGAAAAAGAATATGTAAAAGAACAATTAATTAATTCTTTAAATAATGGATATTTTGAAAATAGATTAGTTAACTATGGCATTCAAAACTTATATTCAATTATAAAAGAATTAGAAATATTTAATTCACTACCTAAAACCAAGCATAAACAGCTAGAACAATTATTGGAATATTTTATTTCCTCAAGAATCATACAAGCTGACAGCATTATTCAGACATTCAATAAAAAGATGATTTCATCAGTGAAATCAAGCTTAAAAAAAAGTAGTTTTTATAATGTTTTAGATTTACTCGATGATTATAAAGTCGACATTTTAAAAAGAGTTAACAAAGTTATTTCTGAAAAGACAAAAAGAGAAATTGAATTAGTATTTTATGATTCATCAACTGTATATTTTGAAACTTTCAAAAGAGATGGTTTAAGATTTCCGGGTTATTCTAAAGATGGAAAAAATCAAAGAGGATTAAGTTGTATTAGGTATGGCAACAGATTCAAATGGTATTCCTATACATTTTTGAGCTTTTCAAAGGTAATACAATGGATGCTTCAACTATGATTCCATTTATCATTAAAATGACTCAAACTTATGATGTTAAAAAATATCACCATCATAGCTGATAGAGGTATGTCTTCAAACAGAAACATCAGATTTTTAGAGCAATTAGGAATTGATTTTATAATTTCATATCGTGCAAAAGCTGGCTCAAATCAATTTAAAGAATATATTTTTAATGAAAGTGATTGAATTGAAAATGGTGAATTTAAATATAAAGAACAAGAATATGCGTCAATGTGAAATAAAAAGAGATTAAATGGACATAAAAGAAGAAGAATTGTAACTTTCAGTGAAAAAGAGCTAAAAAAAGATAAAGCTGACAGAGATGTTTTAATTAATAACTTCATTAAAAAACAAAACAAAAATGGTGTTGTTAAAGGTGAAGATTTAATAGGAATTAAAAAATATAAGTTCTTTAAAACAAATGACTCTATAAATTTTGTTCTTAATTATGAAAAGATTGAACAAGATAAGAAATTTGATGGTATTTATGTATATGAAACTTCAAGAATGGACTTATCACCTGAGGAAATAAAAAATATTTATCATAAACAATGACAAATAGAAGAAAACTTCAGAACATTAAAAGCTCACTTGATGTTAGACCAATTTATGTGTGAAACGATAAACATATTCGAGGACACTTTGTATTATGTTTTTTTAGCTCTAGTAGTTTTAAAATACTCTTTATATAAAGTTAATGAATATTTACATAAATATGGAGTAATTGATAAATTTACAAATAATAGATTAATTGAATCAATAAAATCAGCTGTTATGGTTGAAGAATTGGTAAATAATCAAATTGTTAGAAAAACATTTATAAATAAAAGCTCTGATAATAAATCAGATTATGAAATTGTAAACAAAGCATTAAATAATATTTTATGTATGTAATTTTTATGATTAAAAAATCATACAGCTCTATTTTGTAGGATTGTATGATTTTTAATATTATTTAACTTGGAAACTCAGGTTTAGCGATAATACTTTATTGCTTATTTTTTGTCTTTTTAATTTTTAATTGCTTTGCTATTTAGATATTATTTTATGAATTATTTTTTTAATCAGAAAAAAATGCGGAACAAGAAAAAGAGTTTTTATAAGCATATAATACCTATGAATAGCTTAAATAACAAATGGAGGTAAAAATGTTAATTATTCAACCTGCTGATACAAATGTAGAAGCAAAAGCACAACCACGAACTAATGGAAAGGAACAAAAAGTCATAAATAATAAATTATTGATCGAGAATTTATCTAAAAGCATCGATGAAATGACTGTTTGAGACAGAAGTTTATTATTATACTCTTATGATTTAATAGATACATTAAATCATAATCATGCACTGCAAAATTCCGCATTATATAAAACTATTTCTAATTCATTAGGGAATGATAGAATTAATCCTACAACACGATCATTTGGTGAAAAAGAAATGAATCAAATTCAATCAATTGAGACAATAAAAAATATATTAGAAGGCGTACTCGGAAAAGTTGCATCTAAAAATATGCAAGAATCTGAAAGTAATAAAAAGAAAGCACAAGTTGCTCTTAGTGCTGGAACAGCTACAACAGCTACTGTGTCAGCATTCACATGTTGAATTCCTATCGTAAATATAATAGTTCAACTATAGGTGGAACTTCAACTGCTGCAAGCTATAAAATTTTAACTAATAAGCAAAAATATTATGCAAATTTAGCAAAAGAAATTAATACTCATATTTATGATTTAAATGTGTACATAAGTTCGTTATTATCATCATTCAGTAAATATAATTTAGCTGATGATACTTTAAAAGAAAGTAAAGAATCATATTACCGAAAATTCGCCATTTTAGATAATATAGAAACATCAATCAATAAATTAATTTCAGCATTAAAAGAAAATCTTAAATATTTATCAAATAATAAAGATAAAGAATTACATAACCAAATTATTTCTTTATTAGATGAGTTTAAGAAATCAGTAGCAAATGAAAAAGATTATTTAACAAGTAAGCTCAGTAGTTTTATGTCAAGAAATTCATATGCTAGTTATTAGGAGAAATTATGTTAAATTATTCAGCAGACAGTGAAAATAAATCATACTCATATGATGAAGCTTGAAATATATACAATTCAATAATGAATTTACTTGTTAAATTAGATAATAAAGACTTTAACTATTTGTTTGGATCAAAATTCGCATCAAAAAGGGAAATGTTAAAATCTTTACCAGAATTTATAAAAATATCATCAAGAAGCATCTCAAATGATGATAAAGTTAGTTTATCAATTTTTTAAGTGCTCTTGAAAAATCAGTTGAATTATTACATCGAAGATTAGATTCTAGTTTTAGCAAAATAAATAAATTGACTGAAATAAATCACATCGCTAATACAAATGACATTGCTGCTCAAAATATCATTGGCTTTTTAGGTGCAGTAGATGATGTGGCTGGCCAAGCGACTAAATGATTAAATTGATTTTCATTTATCAAAGATTTAGCTTCTACTAAACAATTAAGTGATAGTTACAAGAAAAATGTTGAACTAGTCGGACATAACATAAATATATTAGTAAATAATATATCTAGAATTTCTTTATATTTATCTGATTACATTATTAAAAATAGATTGTATTCAAATAGTAATAACTCATATCAACAAAATAAAATTTTAAATGTTGTTTTCTTGATTATCGATCAATGCAATTTGTTTGAAAAGAATCTTAAGATAATGAATACTAATAATGAATTAAATGAGCAATTTATCGAACCTTTAATTTCTGATGTTGATAAAACAAAGAATATTTTTATTAAAGAAAAGCAACTTCTTGAAAATAAAATATCTAAAATTTCTGAACTAAATTCTAAAATTGTTAACAAATATTCAGGAGGCTATTAATGGAACAATTCAAGAGTACAAAAAAGACTTTTATAATGTCAATAATATATGCTGTGATATCATTTGCTTATCTCATTGGTTTTTGTGGAATATATTGATTTATAAGCGAATTAAGTGAAAAACCAGTACTTGGAAAAGAATATATTATTTCATCATACACATTATTTATAATTTGAACCTTTATTGTAAGCATTGTGTTTGGGTTTGTTCTAATATATGTAACATTTAACTTTTTTATAAGATTAAATAAGAAAACTAAGAATGATATTGAAAATAGATTTCCTTCAAATATGAATAAATATTGACAATTTGTATATAAATACTTCTATTTAAAACCAAATGTTAGTTCTTATTCTTATACAAATAATCATAATAAAAATAAAAGAAAATTAGCAGTAGGGAGCTTGATAACATTATTTACTATTTTTAATGTTTGTTGTTACATAGCAATTCTTGTTCTAAGATTAGTATTGGTACTTAAATACTCTCCAGAGAATGATTATTCAACTTATTCAATATTCTTTATATGATTTGTTCTTGTTGCTATAGCCGCATATATATCAAATAAAGCATTTGTCTATTTCTTATTGAAATGAAATGATTTAACAGTTAATGATTATAAGAATAGTATTGTAAGATTTATTATTTGAATATTTGGATCAACATTCCCATTTTCTATCTTACAATTACAATTGAGATATGCTAAGAGCAAACAACAAATTACAGAAAAATTTGAATATGAATAAAGTAAAACTTAAATAATATAGACATAGCATTCATTGGTATGTTTATTAATTTAATAAGGAATTAACGATGTAACATATGTGAAAGTTTGAGTATGATTATGAACAATATAATTAACATTATCACACCATTTAATGGTGTGTTTTTTGTACAAAAAAAATCAAGGAAACCTTGATCTCATTAAATTAGTTAACTAATGCAATGACTATTTGTTTTTGTTTACAAATTCATCTAGTCTTGAGTGTTTTCTTGCACCTTTGTTTACGTGGAAAACACCTTTTGAAACTGCTTTAGCAATTGTTTTGTGAGCAAATGCTACTAATTCAGCAGCTTTTGGATCCTTAGCTAATACAGCTTCTCTAGCTTTACGTACAGCTGTTTTAACACGTGATTTCATTGCTGAATTCTTTTTACGTGCTTCTTCCATTTTAGCTATACTTTTAATTTTTGACTTAATGTTTGCCATTATGTCCTCCCTTTTTCTAATATTAATTTATTGAAAAATCTTAATAATTATATAAGGATTTTTATAATATCATAATTTTATTTAGTCCTATTTTTAAGGATTTATTTGTTTTTATAATTATTGATTATAAGTAATATAATTAAATTATGAGACAAGGATTAAAAAAATTTAAATCAGAAACTCAAGGTGCTCGAACTAGAGAAGGTGCTTTAATTGGAGAAAATTTTGTTAGAGATATCTTGGAAGCATTTGGTATAGAAGATTTATCTAAAACACAATTTCAAAAACAATTTTATTACGAAACAATCACCATTAGAACATCTCTAAAACCTGATTTCATAATAAATAACTCATCAACAGGGAAAAATATTTATAAAGGAGTTGATTATTTATTTATCGAATCTAAATTTAAACAAATTAGTGGTTCTGATTGAGAAAAATTAGAATCGAACTTTGGATTTCATGATTGATTTTATAATGAATTATGTAATGTAAAATGTAAAACTATAGTTATATTAACTGGATACTGAAGTATTCTTGAAAGAAAATATCCATTATTTATGAATTACTTTAAATTAAAATATGGAAAAGAAACTATATTTGATTTTGCTTCTCAACCCGAGATAAAAAGATTTGCTAGATTTTTAAATGTAGATTGAACTGATGAATTAGATAAAAAGGTATCAGAGATATACAATAAATATCAACAGATAAAATAGATTATTTTTTGTTATGCGATTCAAAAGTATCAAGAATTTCTTTAAAAACTAAGGGAGGAATATGTGATGTTTCATTAGCCTCACCTATTTGTCTTGTATCAAAATCTCCTTTTGTTTTTAAAATATATTTACCACGAATGAGTTTACCTAAAGTCATCGTGGTTTTTTTCAAGGATGAATGACCTTTATCACCTATTTTATAACCTTTATCAACATATCAACGGCGATAATATTTACCGTCAACCATTTTGACATGACGGGTATCCATTGTTCCACCTAATTTGGCTTTTTCTTTAACTTGATTTATTCAATTATCATAATATTCTTTAGTAACTTCTTCTCATTGTGTTTCATACGTTCTTTCTCTTCGCTGTGTTTTTAAATTCATTTTTATATTTGAATAAAAACCACCTGATTTATTTTGAGGAAAATCATAAGAACCATAGCATGCTATATTTAAATAACCTTTAAGTCCTAAATTCACACTTAAGTATTGGAATAACATTGAGCTATCTGGATTTTCTATATATCAATATTTTGGTTTAAAATGATTAATTAATTTTACAGAATTTATCGCACATTTTTCCCCTAATCTTTTAATAAATAATTGCTTATCTGCTTTTAAATTTTTAGTAAAACCTGATTTTAGCATTTCAAATTCTTCAACACTTCTTTCAATTAATGGAGAATTTTTATCACCACGAATTGATTGTTTTCAGAAACATGTACCTCCACCGGTCATAGATAAAACTTTACTGAATGATTGGCATAATGTAGAGCTAGTAATAATATCAGGTTTTTGTATCTCTTTATTTTTAATTAGTTCGTCAAAAATCTTAGTTATGTTATCTTGACTTAAATCAATATTAATATACTTTTGAAAATCAACATTTAATTGCCCTCTGTAACTTTCTTTGTGAGTATCAACAACATCAAATGTATATACAAAATATTTATCATCATAATTATATTTCTGGATAGCTCTTGTTAAAGAATTACATCCGCCACCAAATAAATCTCATATTATAATCTTGCTCATTTATCTCCTTAATTATAAATAAATTATATAGTATTTTATGTTGTGGTCAAGTGCTATATATTAATATTTATAATTCTTTTGCACCTATGATGTAGATATATTTGATTTAAAGTACTATAGAAAATTTAAAGAAAAATACCACATTATTTTGTGGTATTATCTTCGCTACTTTTAGAAGCATTTTGTCATAAACTTCAATACATACCTTGATTTTGTAATAATTGATCGTGTGTTCCCATTTCTTGTATTTCACCTGAATTAAGAACAATAATTTTATCTGCATTTACAATTGTAGAAAGTCTATGTGCTATTATAAATGATGTTCTATTTTGAACTAATTTATCCATAGCTTTTTCAATTATTATTTCAGTATGAGTATCAATATTTGAAGTAGCTTCATCCAGAATTAAAACTGGCGGGTTTTTATAACTTGCTCTAGCGATTGAAACCAATTGTCTTTGTCCTTGAGATAAATTAGAACCAGAATTTACTAAAATGGTTTCATATTTATCGTTTAATTTTTCAATATGACCATTTAAATGTGCTGCTTCAGTTACATCATTCATAACGAATTCATTTATTCCATCAGAACCATAAGCAATATTATTTTTAACGGTATCACTAAATAATACACATTCTTGTAATACATATCCTAATGATTTACGTAAGGAATCTTTTTCTATCTTTTGTATAGGTATTGAGTCATATAAAATTTCACCTTCAGATATTTCATAAAATCTAGCAAGTAAACTAGTAATTGTTGTTTTACCAGCTCCAGTTGCCCCAACTAAAGCAATTTTTTGTCCAGGTAAAGCTTCGAATGAAATATCTTTTAATGTATATTCTTCAGTATCATTGACATATTTAAAATAAACATTTTTAAATTCAATATGTCCTTGAAGAATTTTGTATTCATATGATGAACCAAATGGTATTTTTCAAGCATACATACCATATCCTTCTGCTTGCGGAACTTCTACATATTTATCTTTTACTTGTTCTACTCTAACTAGTGTAATATCACCATCATTTATTTCAGCTTTTTGATCCATAATGTCAAATACTCTATTAGCTCCAGCTAAAGCTAGCACAATTGAGTTAGCATTTTGAGTCATAGTAGATACAGGTCCAGAGAATGATTTAGCAAATTGAGTAAATGCAATAAATGTACCAACTGTTAACCCACTTAAAGTTGCCGCTTGTGCATTTTGCCCATTTGCTAAGGTATTTATAACCATAATACCACCAAAAATACTTACTATAGCATATGCTATATTTCCTAAGTTTTGAGATGTAGGTCAAATAACATTAGCTCAAAATTCAGATTTAAAGGTAAATTTTGATAATGAATTATTAATATTAGCAAATTGTTTGATTGAATTTTGTTCTTGATTAAAAATCTTAACAGTTTTTAATCCACTAATCATTTCTTCAGCGTATCCTGTTAATTCTCCAATTCCTTTTTGTTTTTTAACAAAAGCTCTTGAAGAGAATTTTCCAATAATAAATGATGAGGCAAAAATTAGAATAATAACTCCAATCATTATTAAACTTAATTTTCAATTAAGAATTAGCATTATTACAATAGAAGCAATAAGTATTATCAATGATTGAACAATTGAAGGGAATGTTTTAGATAAAAATTGTCTTAAGGTGTCAATATCAGCTGTTAATCTTGATATTAAATTCCCTTTAGCATTATCATCAAAGAATTTAATTGGTAATGATTGCATATGCTTATACAACTGTACACGCATATTTGTCATAGTTTTATAAGTAATATTAATCATTATTCTAGTTGCAGCAAATCCTGAAAAAATACTTACAAGAAATAAAACTACTGAACCAAATATCATTAAGTAGAATTGATCTCAATTAAATGGTTCGGTTTTGTTTTCTAATGCCGGACCTATAAATAATCCAACAACTATTTTACCTATAAAGACTTGTTGATATAGCATACCTACAGCAGAAAGCAAAATTAGAAAAGCCACAAGTATTAATCATCATTTATTATCTTTTCATAAAATAGCTATTAATCTAGAAAATGTTCTCTTTTTTTGTTGTGAAGTAAGTTTTTGATGATGGAAAGTATTATTGAAGGATTTCATCTATACCTCCTACTACTTGTTGTGCTTGATATAACTCATTATAAAAATCCGATACTTTTAATAATTGTTCATGATTTCCGATGTGTTTTATCATTCCATTTTCAAATACTAAAATACGGTCACAATTTTTAATTGTATTGATTTTTTGAGCAATAATAATTTTGGTGCAATTTTGTATATTTGCAATTGCTTGCTTGATATTTGCTTCAGTTTTAAAATCAACAGCAGAAGTAGCATCATCAAGTATTAAAATTTTAGGTTGTTTAATTAATGCTCTAGCAATACATAAACGTTGTCTTTGACCACCTGAAAAGTTTTGACCTTTTTGAGATACTGGAGAATTTAATCCTTCTTCTAAAGAATAAACATAATTATAGATATTCGCTTGTTTTAAAGCTGTATTTATTTCTTCCTCTGTAGCATCAGGTTTACCTCAAAGTAAGTTATCTTTGATTGTACCTTTAAATAAGATTGATTCTTGGAATACTTGCGATATTTGTGCTTTAGTATTATGTAATTGAAGTTCCTTAATATTAATTCCGTTTAACAATACATTTCCTTCTTGTGGATCATAAAATCTTGCAATTAATGAAGTAAATGTTGTTTTTCCTGAACCGGTTTCTCCTATTATCCCAATTGATTCACCAGGTTTAATTTTAATATTAATATTTTTTAATGTCGGTTCATTATTTCCATGATAAGTGAATGATACATTTTGGAATTCTATTTCTCCATTTAACTCTTTAACTATTGGATTAGCAATATTATTAATGCTTGGTTTATGATAAATAATTTCTTTAATACGTTTTGTGCTTGGAAGAGCCATTAATACCATTCCTAATACATTCATAATACCCATTAAAGAACCAGATATCATTCAGATATAAGAACCAAAAGCAACAATTGTTCCGACTTGAATACTATCATCAAGAACTAATTTTGTTCCAATAGCACCTAATGAAACAACTGACATAAAGATTGCCCCTAGTATAACTGGTGTATTTCATGAAACTATTTTTTCAACCTTAGTATTTGTTTTCTTTAACGCATTTGCTAATGTTTCCACTTTTTCAGCTTCAAGTTTTTCAGTTACATATGATTTAATGGTTCTCATTCCATTTAAATTTTCTTGAATCTTTTGGTTATAAGCATCATATTCTTTATAAAGCAGCTTATATTTAGGATATGATGAATATCATATTGCAATGAATAATAAAATTATTATTGGTAAAGTAACTAAAAAGATAGAAGATAAAAGTAATGATTCGTTAATTGCAAATACAATAGCGGCAATAAACATAAATGGTAACCGAACAAAAGCTCTAATTATCATCATAAAAGCCATCTGTATATTATTTACATCATTATTTAATCTGTTTAATATCACACCATTGCTAAATTTATCAATATCATTAAACGAAAATTCTTGAACTTGATTATATATTGCTTGCCTCATATTTTTTGAGAATATAGAAGCAGCTTTTGCGGATACAAATGAAACTGTAACACCAGAAGCTAAGGCAGCTAAAGCCAACCCAATTAATATTAATCCTTTATTAATAACAACTGATTTATTTTGTGCATAAATACCTTCATCAATTACACTACCTACAATTTTAGGCATGAATACTTGCATTACTACTTCAGCTATAACTAGAATGATACATATGATTGCATAAATACGAGATCCCTTAGTTAAAGAAAATAAAGAAGGCAGATGTTGTTTAGTCTTCTTTATTAATTTGTCTTGCTTACTTTTAGTCATTATTTTAAAACACAGTCATGATTTTCATGATTATGAACTTGTTCATGGCCATCATTAAGGCATTTGCAAGCATATTCTTTATATACATCTTCTTTAACTAAATTCATAATTTCTTCGATTAATACACCATATTTCTTTGCGAAATTTGAATCAAGATAATAATAATTATTTAATCCATCTTTTCTTATTTTTACAATACCAGCTTGTTTTAAATTACCTAAATGTTTCGAAATATTAGGTTGTTTTTCGTTTAACACAGTTTGTAAATCATTCACATCACATTCACGTTCATGACATGTATATAAGTGAATGATTAGCTTTAATTTAACTTCCTTAGATAAGAAGGTTAAAACTTGAGTTGTATTCATAAATCTCCTTATTATTATTCTTCATCTTCTGGTTGTATTATTCATTCAGCAGTTATATCTTGCATACTAGGTTTATCAGTTGTTTTAGTAATTCTTTTATTTACATTATTTTCGACATTTTTTATCTTATCTAAAGTTATTTGCTCGATATTTTCATGCGAAATAACTTGTGTTTTATTTGAATCATCTTCAAAATCATCGAAATTAAAGTTTATAACAAAATCATCATCAGCTTCATCTTCCTCATCGCCAAAATCAATTTCTTCTTTTTCAGTTGATGGTTCACTTGATTTTGCTTCAATATCTAAACCATTTGTCACACTAGGCAATTCTTGTTCAACTTTTTCAGCTTCTTTAATAAATTGTGTGACTTCTCTAGTTAATTGATCGGCATTATTTTCTACAGCAAGTGAAATTTGTCCATCATCTATATCCGAATCACTTACCATTGGTTCATTAGATATTTCGTGATTTGAATACATAGATATTTTTTGCTCTAATTTTGATAAATCAATTCCTAATTCAGAAAAATCAGTTTCAAATTCGTCATTTGTGTCATCTATGAGAATTTCATCCTCATTATTAACTGTTTCATCTAATGAGTCAGCGATTTCCTCAGCATTTTCTTTATCAGCTGAAATATCATATTCAGTACTTGATTGATCAATATCATTTTCATTTACATTGGATACTTGTGAAATTGATTCATCTTCTTGATTATCAAAATAAACATCATTTAGCGAACTTGGATAATCAGATTCATCTAAATCATTATTTTGTAATTCATTGTTATTAGAATCTGATTCTTCCTCTGTTTTAACTTCATAAAAATCAAAATCATTTTGATCATCTGCAGAATATACAGTTTCTTCAGAGTTATTTATTTCAACTTGTTTTGTTTGATTTAATTCAGCTTGAGTTCTTAAATCATTAAGTTCTCGATCATGCTCTAATTGTTCAATTTCTTTATCATATTCATCTAAAACATCATTTTGAATTATTGCATCATCAACTTGATTTAATTTATATGTTGAAGTTGATAATTGTGACTCATCCACATTTAATCCAATAACTGATTCTTTTGTTGAAATATAATCATCATCTTGAATTTTATTAATTGCATATGTATTAGTCTTATTTGAAACTGAAGTTTTTTCAAAGCTATTGATTTCTTTTGTGTCAAATCAACTTGCTACATTATTTTGCTCATAAATTCAAGAAAGCGGATTGATAACAGTTACATCATATTTCTTTGCTCTTAAGAACTTAATAGCATCATATAGTGAAACATACTTCTCAATTGAATTTGAGTAATTAAATGTATCAAAACAAATACATTTAAATGGTATTTTATTGTATGTAACAACAATATCAATATCAATTGAGCCAACTGTGTAATCTTTAAAGATTTCAAATCTTGGATTACCTTCAATACATTTAGCAATTTTTGTAAATACAATATCTTTAAATCATAGATCTTTATTTATAGTATTAGAAATTGATGCATGAATAGAATCAAATGACTTCTTAAGCATTTTTAATCTATCATCTGGTGTTCTTTCAAGGAATTCTAGTCACTTCTTAAATATTTTCATATCATCACTCATTTCGAATTGAGTAACAATATCTTGTGATTTAATTGTCTTAATAACAATCATTTTATCTTTAGCACGAGATATAGCGACATTAAGTGCATTTTTACCACCAGGTCTACATACATAAGTTGAATTTAGCTTAGTATGTTTATCATATGCAACAGTAGCTACTACTAAATCAGCTTCATCCCCTTGAATATTTTCAATATTTCTAATTAACAATCTTTTTTCATAAATTGCTTCTTCTAAATCATGATAATTTTTATAAATTTCATTAGTTAAATAATCACTTTGTTTAGCATTAAATGCAAGAAGTATGATTTTGTTGTATTTATTTAGATTTTCTTGTACTTTTTGAATTGCTAATTTAGCCTCAACTAAATTACGATTATTGTCTCAATCACCTTCAACTTGGTACACTTCGATTGGATCATTATTTCAAACACTAGCAGCATCTAAAACATCTAATTTTCCTTCATAGAAATTACGAGATGAAAATGTCATTAAAGCTGCATGATTTGATCTATAGTTTTTATTTAACATGATAGAATGAACACCAAGTGATAAAGCATAATCAAGTACCGATTCAACTTGGCCAAAAATTGAATCATCAGTGTATCTAACACCAAATCAATTGCTTGGCTTCATTTGTTCGGTATCACCGGCTAGAATATTAACTTTTGCTAAATATAAAATTGGTAAGGCATTTTCGATAAATATCTGGCTTGATTCATCTAATATCGCATAATCAAATTCTTCTTTGCTTCAACCAGATAAATCAGTATTCGGTGTTGCGATAATAATTGGATAAATTTGCTTAATCATATCTGCATATTTTTTAACAAAACGGTATGGTTCTAAATTATTAATCCGAACTGATTGTGCAAATTCACGATATTGTCTTTTTTGTTCCTCGTTAAAATTATTAATTCGATTAAATATTTTTTCAGTAATAATCAGTCTTAAGGCTTCTTCATTTGAAATTAATGGTTTATGTGAAATTTCTGAATTCATTTTAATTAATTCATTCAATTTTCTAAACGGAGAATATTCTGAATCGATATTATTAAATCCAATGCTTGTTATAAATTGCATTAAATCTACCCATGAACCATCAAAATTAGGCATTTTTGCATCTATTTCATTGCCTATTTTTCTAAGTAAGTAGTATTTCTTAACAAATGGGAAAAATGTTAATTTTGAAACTTTAAGTAATTCTTTAGCTGTTTGACAATGTGTTGGTTCTTTTGGATATTTAATATCACGAGGTAATGATAAGATAAATTCCATATCTGAAATAAAATCAAAATTATTTTTATGTTCAGCTATGTAATAATATGCTTTTAAAACATTTTGAGCTAGCGAATCATTTAAATATTCAGATGCCTGGGAGATAAATTCTAATTCTTTGCGGGAAATTGTTCCAATTGATTCAATTCTTCTTGAATCATTGAAGTTTTCTAACATATCAAGATATTCTTTAATTGGCTTATAGAATGATTTTCTATTAGTATCTTTTGTGTTAAGAATAAATAAGCAAAATGGTGCTAATGATTTCATTCTATTTTTAATAACTTCTAGAGCCGCTTTTTTCTGACTAGCTACTATTGCTGTTTTTCCATAAAACAATATATTAGCTAGTAAGTTAACGATAGTTTGAGATTTACCAGTTCCTGGTGGACCTCAAATAACTGTATTTTGGTTTAAAGCTGATACTATAGCTTTATCTTGAGATAAATTAGAGTTTGTAATTCTAAGTAAAGTTAAATTAGGATTGAAAATTAATTTATTAATAACTTCTTTATAAACATTTTTGTTAAATTCAACCTTGATAATATCATCCATTTCATTATTTAAAATGATATCTTTCATTCTATTACGTGAATATCCGCCCCATGGTTGATATATGCCAAGTACAGCTCCAGGATGGAAACGAATATTTTCATTTTGTACATCATCATAAGTTAATTTAGTAAATGGTCGAGTGATACTTTCAGGTAATTGGTATAATCCATCTCAATCTTTTCTTAATTTTTCAATTAATGATGATATTTTATAATCTTTAAAATCAGTATCAATTGTTAAATTAAATTCATTGTTATTTAAGAAGAATAACAATTTCTCATTAACTTTGATATCTCCATCACTTTTAATTATTGGCTTACCATTAACAAATGTTATGTTAGCTTCTTTTAAAAATAAAGGTGCATATATTACTTTATCTTCTCTTTTTAATGATAAGAATAAAAATCCAATATGAAGTGGCCAAATATTGGTTTCATCTAAAATATTAGTTACTTTATCATTAAGTATTTTTCATTTAAGAATTGATTTTTGTACTTTTAGTTCTAATTGATTTAAAATCTTTTCTTTGTTATGTTCATAGTTTTCATAGATATTTTCAGAATTAAATCTAATATTTAATCTATCAAAATCTGTCTGATGTTTTTCCATATAGACTACAAGATTTTCAGAATTAGAAATATTTTGAATTCTTTTAATATGCTCAACTATTGCATCATCAAGAGCTGATACTTCAAAAGTTTCGTTATTGAAAATAGTTTCTATATTTTTACTTCCAACTAATGAATATAAATCCATGTAATATTTTTCATTAATTCTTGTAAAAATAGAAGAATCACTTTGAGTTATATCAAGTAAGTTATCAAGTACGATTTTGTATTTTGATTGTTCTTGCATATTTCACCTCATTATTTAATTAGTTTTTGTAATTCGTTATAAACAACTTTTGTATATTCACCTAATACAACTGAAACAGATGTACTTTTAGCAACTATCCCGCTAATGCCTTTTAATTTTCCTAATTGTTCTAAATTAGCTTTTTTTACATCAGCTAAACTAATATTAATTCGATTTAATCTAGTTTCAACATTCTTTATGTTATTTTCTCCTAGTGCATCTAGAAAATCATTAAGTTTAAATGGTAGTTTATCGTTTTGATATATGATATTTTTTTGTTGATTATTAGCTTGTTTATTTCATTTGATCCAAATTAATCCAAATGTAATTATTGTTAAAAATACTATTAAAAATTTATCTCTTCTCATAGACTTATTATAATATTATTTATAAATATATTTATAAATAATTAGAGATTTTACTACTAAAATAGCATTTCTTTTGTTTCTTAAAATAAGTATTAAAATATCAATTAAGTGAAATTTAATTATGGAGATACATATGCAAAATAACAAATATCAAGATATCATAATTTGCACAACAGATACTGTTTGTGGTATCGGCGGACCAGTTAATAACAATACATTAGAATTGCTTTATGAGTTAAAAAACAGACCTAAAAATAAAAAAATAATGATTCTTGTCGGCTCATTAGAACAAGCAAGGCAATTTAAACAGTGAAATGAGCAAGCGACTAAGTTAGCAGAAGAAAAATGACCTGGTGCAGTAAGTATTATTGTTAATGATCAAGGGTTTAGAATGCCAAATTGTCCAACGTTACAGCAATATTTAATTACAAATGGTCCTATATACATGACTAGCGCTAATTTATCAGGTCAAGAAACTTTATCCATAGATCAAGTTGCAAATGTATTTCCAATGGTTAAAAATATTTTTGCTTTTTGTTCACCATCAGGTAAGCCAAGTGATATATATAATCTAGATACTAACGATGTAATTATTCGAGAGAAATAATTGTTTCATAATACAAAATATTCCCAACATCGATACTGTTGAGAATTTTTTAAAAATTATTTAGTAAATTCAATACTTATTTCAAATGCAGTGTCATCTGCATTTTAACTTGTGAATTTTAGTTTTATATTACCTATAACATAAGATGTTTTATTATTATCATGTTTCTTAGTTTATAATATTTAAAATCATTATTTATTATTTGAATATTACAGCTATTCTTAAATTAATATTTTTACTCAATATTTATTACTAGATAAGTAAAAATCCCTAAATAGGGATTAGTTACTTTCTGTTAATGGAATAGCTTCTTTTAATACACCTTTATTAACAAAAGGTTTTGGATTTTGTCCAAATAAACTATCAGCTAAATCAGGATAATCAATAAATGGATTTCTAGATGATTGGTGTCCAGATTTAATTATCTCATTATTTCTTACAACATCAAATTGTGATACGGCATCATAAGCATTTCATTTTAAGTAAACATTTAAATAATGATTATTCATGTATGGGTAACTTGTTTCGAATACTTGAGAACCATTTTTATTTCTTAAAGCAACTGCTCCATCTTTTTTATCATCTCCACCATATGTTACTAAGAAGTATAAATAAGCTCTTGCAATATCACCTTTGAATTCATCAATTGGTTCAAATGATGTTTTATTCAATGAATTCTTACCTAATTTTCCACCATTTTCTGATGTATATTTAATTTCGCTTGTTACTTCATCATGTGGGTAATTTGAACGAACAGCATTAACTTTGATATCTGTTGGGAATATGTGCTGAATATCAGCTCTTCTAGTTGCTTCTCTATTAAATCATGATTGTGGAATAACATGTTCTCTATTCATTCCTTGTCCTTCTTGGTTAGCACCGGAACCATCATATATACGATATGTGTATGGATCAGTTCCGCTAGGGTTTTCTGAATAAATATCCAACATTGTTCCATCATTTTCATAATATTTATCTTTAAATGCATTTGTTTCATTATAAACTTCTTTGATGTGATCATATCCTTGATTACCACGATGTTTTTGTTGTATTCTCAATAATGCATCAAATAATTCTCTGCCACTTTTTCCATCTGCATCTTTATAATAGTTATTTGTATTATCATATACATATTTATATTTAGCTAACTTAGTTGGAATTACAACAGGTATTTCTGGTCTGGTTGTTTTATCTGAACCATCTGATGTTTTATCAGTTTTGTTAGTAATTGTTAAAACAACTGTTGATGTATAAACATTGTTAGAATATGTGAATGATTTATCTTGATTTCTAACTACTAGTTTATATGAAAATGTTAATTCATTAGTAGCATCATTAAATTGATAATTGATATCAGCATTAGGTCGTGGCCCACTTTTACTTTCAAATGTTGGATCAGTTGCATTTGCTATTTGTAATGCTGTACCATTAAATTCAGGTTTTAAGACTAAAAAGTCTATTCTATTATTTCTTCTAGCAGTCCCTATAGTTTTATCTGTATATCCAAAATAAATTTTGTCGTGTGTTTTAATATAAGTCATAACCGCATCAGTTAATGCATTAGGTATTAATTCAAATAAATTATTACCATCTGTGATTTTAAAATGTGATAAATCCTCATTAGGTTTAGCAGTTTTTTTATCTTGTGTTCCTGGTTGAGTTCCTGGCTCCGGTGTTGATTTGGTGTTGATTTGGTGTTGATTTGGTGTTGATTTGGTGTTGATTTGGTGTTGATTTGGTGTTGATTTGGTGTTGATTTGGTGTTGATTTGGTGCTGGTTTGGTGCTGGTTGTGGATTTGGCTCTGATGTTACTGGAGTTGTATTATTATCACCATTTCCATTACTTGGCTTTGCACTAAGATCATCACATCCTTGAGCTGCAACTATTGGTAATACAGTTGTTGAAACAGCCGTTAATGTTATTAATAAATGTTTCATTTTTTTCATTTTTTTCATTTTTTTACCTCTAAAATCTATTTTGTATAATAAAATTTGCTCTTAAATATTTATTATTTATTTAAATTTTAGTTTTTTCTACATATAAAATAATTGAAAAAACTAAAAATATGGAAATTTTTACATTTTTCCACATTTAATCTTTTGCATCTTAAATAAAGAAATAAAAAATGTGTTTATAAAATAAAAATATATTTTTTATCATCATAATTATGGAAAATTCTTGTACTTATTTCTATAGTGTTAAAATTTAGAAGGATAATTTTTATTTTTTTATTAATAAGGAGAGATTATTATGACACCACACATAAGTGCTAAAAAAGGCGAAATAGCGAAAACAGTTATTATGCCAGGGGATCCATTAAGAGCAAAATATATTGCTGAAACTTATTTAGATCCCGGGTTTAAATTAGTAAGTAGTGTAAGAAATGCATATATATTTACTGGAACTTATAAAGGTAGACCTATATCAATCGCAACAAGTGGTATGGGGATTACTTCAATGGGTATTTATGCATATGAGTTATTCATGGTATATGATGTTGATAGAATTATTAGAACCGGTTCAGCTGGTTCATATGATGCAAATTTAAAATTATACGAAATAGTTGTACCAAATGAAGCCATATCAGATTCTGGCTCATTTAGAAGATTGCTTTTAGGTAAGGAAGAAAAACTTTCACATCCATCAGAAAAATTAAGACAAGAAATAATAGAAATAGCAAAAAAACAAGGTAAAGAAGTTAAAGAAGGAAGAGTTCATACAACTGACTCATTTTATTCAATCCTAAGTATTCCTGATCGTATTGCTGAAACTAATGCAGTCTGTGTTGAAAATGAAGCTCATGCATTATTTACTGTAGCCGAAGCTTTAGGGAAAGATGCAGCAGCTATTGTTACAATAAGTGAAAATTGAGTAACACATGACCAAACTTCAGCAGAACAACGTCAATTTACTTTTAATAAAATGATGGAAATAGCACTTGATTTAGCAAAATAATTCCACATTAAAACACTTAAAAAATTCTAAGTGTTTTTTATTTAGCAAAAAATTATAAAATAGCTATATTTTAGTAGCAAAAATACACTTTTTGCTTAATTAATAATGTGTTAAAAACTTATATTTTAAATTTTAAGTGTTAAAATATTATTGACTATAAAATAAGTCTAATGTCATATTAAATAAAAAATATATTAATAGGAGGTTATTAATTATGACACCACACATAGGTGCGAAAAAAGAAGATATCGCTAAAACAGTTATTATGCCAGGAGACCCATTAAGAGCAAAATTTATTGCTGAAACTTACTTAGATCCTGGTTACAGACTTGTAAACACAGTTAGAAATATGTTTATGTTCACAGGAACATACAAAGGAAAACCAATCACTATCGCAGCAAGTGGTATGGGATGTCCTTCAATCGGAATTTATTCATACGAATTATTCAAATTTTACGATGTTGACAGAATCGTTAGAATTGGATCAGCCGGATCATATAAAGCTGATTTAGGATTATACGAAGTTGTTTTAGCTTCAGAGGCTTTCGCTGATGCTGATGCATTCAGAAGAATTGCTTTAGGAAAAGAAGGAAATATTGCATTACCTTCAGCTAAATTAAACGAAGAAATTAAAGCTATTGCTGAAGAAAACGGAACACCACTTACAGTTGGTAGAGTTCACTCTTCTGACGTATTTTACTCAGTTATTCCAGTAGAACAAAGAATTGAAGCAACACAATCATTATGTGTTGAAATGGAATCATTTGCTTTATTTACAAATGCTGAAGCAACAGGAAAAGAAGCTGCTTGTTTATTAACAATTAGTGACAACATTATTACTCACGAAGAAACATCAGCTGAAGAACGTCAATTTGCTTTCACAAAAATGATGGAGATTGCTCTTAAATTAGCAAGATAATTATGCGTGTAGTAGATATTATCGAAAAAAAACGTTTAAATAAAGAATTAACTAATGAAGAAATTAAATTCTTAATTACATCATATGTTAAAAATGAAACACCAGATTATCAAATGTCTGCATTTCTTATGGCTGTTATGTTTAATGGAATGAATGCTAGAGAAATTGCAACAATGACAAAATACATGATGCATTCTGGTGAGGTTATGGATTTATCAGCTATTCCGGGAATTAAAGTTGATAAACACTCAACAGGTGGAATCGGAGATAAAACTACACTTGCTGTAGCTCCAATTGTTGCCGCTTGTGGAGCACCTGTTGCTAAAATGTCAGGTAGAGGATTAGGTCACACAGGTGGTACAATTGATAAACTTGAATCAATTCCTGGATTTACAGTTGAATTAACAGAAAAACAATTTATTGATCAAGTTAAAAAACATGGTATTGCTGTTATTGGGCAAAGTGCTCAACTAGTGCCTGCTGATAAAAAATTATATGCATTAAGAGACGTGACATCAACAGTGGAATCTATTCCATTAATTGCTTCATCTATAATGTCTAAAAAATTAGCAACAGGATCAAATGCTATATTACTTGATGTTAAGTGTGGTAATGGTGCATTTATGAAAAACCTAGAATCAGCTCGTGAATTAGCTCGTACAATGATTAGTATTGGTAAAGAGTTAAATGTTGATGTAAGAGCTGAAATTACCAACATGTCTAGACCAATTGGTAGAGAGATCGGTAACAAAAATGAAGTGCTTGAAGCTATTTGAACTCTTCAAGGTAAAGGGCCTAAAGATTTCAATGAATTAGTTTATTCTTCATGTGCTACTATATTAGAACAAGCACAAATTGCTAAAACACATGAACAAGCTCAAGCAATGGTTAAAGAAGCCATTGAATCAGGTAAAGCACTCGATAAATTCTATGAATTCGTTGCTGTTCAACACGGTGATGTTGAAGCATTAAAATCACCTGATTTTTGAAATCCTAAATATAAACTCGAAGTTATTTCAGAACATGAAGGATTTTTAGAAATTTTTGATGCTTTAACATTCGGAATTGTTTCTATGAAATTAGGTGCTGGTAGAAAAACAAAAGAAGATTCAATTGATTTTGAAGCCGGTGTTACACTTAACAAGAAAACAAATGAATATGTTAAAAAAGGTGATGTATTATTCACTTTATATTCATCAAATCCAATCGATCCTGAATTAGTTGAAGAACTTAAAAACGGATATAAATTTAACCAAACTGAAGTTGAAAATAAAATTATTTTAGATAGATTAAAATAAGTAAAGGAATATTATGAACTACAACAAAATGATTGATCATACATATTTAAAACCCGAAGCTACTAAAAAAGACATTGATAAACTAGTAGATGAAGCAATTAAATATGATTTCAAAACAGTTTGTGTAAACTCTTCATGAGTAAAATATGTAGCAGAAAAACTACAAGGAACAGGTGTAGGTATTACATCAGTTGTAGGTTTTCCTCTTGGAGCTATGATTACACAAGCAAAAGCACACGAAGCTAAATTGGCTATTGAACATGGTGCAGATGAAATTGATATGGTAATTAATATTGGAAGATTTAAACAAGGTGATTACGAATATGTTTTAAACGACATTAAAAAAGTAAAAGAAGCTTGTGGATCTCATGTATTGAAAGTTATTATCGAAACAGCATTGTTAACAGAGGATGAAATTAGAAAAGCAACAGAAATTGTTATGAAATCTGGTGCAGAATTTATTAAAACATCAACAGGATTCTCATTCCGTGGAGCAAATCTAAACGACATTAAAATTATGAAAAGTGTTTGTGGAGATGCTTTATTAATTAAAGCTGCTGGTGGAATTTCAAACATGGATGATTTAATTGCTATGTATGAAGCAGGAGCGACAAGATTTGGAACAAGTCGTTCAGTTGCAATTGTTGAAGGTAAAGAATCTAAGGGTGGATATTAATAACTTCCATTCAATAACCAAGGTGCCATTAGGTGCCTTTTTCTTTGCAAAAAAAATAAGACTCAATTGAGTCTTACTATTCATGTTTCTTAAATGATTCAATAAATCCTTTAGTACTATATTTAGATATTGAAACAATATTTCCTTTTTTGAAATTGAAATGAATTCGATCTTGAATATCGAAAATATATGCAGCAAGATAAGCATATGCAAATATAGCAACCGACATAGTAAACAATGAAAATGGTCAATGTAGTAATGGACCAAGTAAATTGCTAAATCCATTATATTTATCAAAACCAGTATAGAAGTAATTACTCCTGAGTTTCCAAGTTACGGACTCAAAATATTGATTTTAGAAATTAAATAAGATTTCATATACCTTTGGTATATGGAATTTTTCATATCCCATAAATTATTCATTTTTTTACTTGTATTACTTGTATAATATGATAAAATAGGAGTATGGAAAGTAAATTTATAGTCATAAAACATAAAAGAAAAGACCATACATATATTTCGATAGCCACATCAAATGGATATGGAAAAGGTTATAGTAATCAAATAGGATTAGGAAGATTGGAAAAATTACAAGAATTAAATTCAGAATCTATTAATGTAATTAAAAATTCAATAAAGAATTTATCAATAAGTGAATCAAAAGACAAAATTAAACAAGCAATTATGTTTGATTTAAATAGTTCAAAGTCTGAAACATATAATATTAATTACGGAATTAATCTTCTTTATGATTTAATTGATAAATTTGAAATATTTAGTGCATTACCAAAAACAAGACATAAAGATTTAAACAGATTACTAAAGTACACAGTTTCATCAAGAATTTTGAATGCAGATAGCTTAATTTCTACATATAAAAATAAGTTTCAATACGAAAATACACCAGATTATAAAAAATCTAGTTATTACACATTGCTTGATATTTTGAACAACAATGAAAGCAAAATTCTTAAACAATTAAACGAAAAAATAACAAAGAATACATCTAGAAATATTGAATTAGTTTTTTATGATTCTTCAACAGCTTATTTTGAAAGTTTTAGAAGAACAGGTTTGAGATATCCTGGTTATTCAAAAGATGGTAAATTTAAAGAAAATCAAGTTGTTATTGGTTTAGCAACAGATGAAAATGGGATTCCGATTCATTACAAATTATTTAAAGGTAATACAACAGATTCAAAAACATTTATTCCTTTTGTAATAGAAATGAGCAAAATTTATAACATAAAAAATGTAACAATAGTTGCTGACAAAGGAATGTCTGTAACTGCAAATTTAAGATTTTTAGAACAAAAAGGTATAGATTATGTTATTTCATACAGATTAAAATCAGGTCGAAAAGATTTTAAAGAATATGTTTTAAACGAAACTGATTATATAGGAACTGAAGAATTTAAATATAAGGAACAAACAGTAGCATCTTTATATAACAAAAGAGACCTAATGGTCATCAGAGAAGAAAAAATCATAACATATAGCAGGAAACTAGCTTTAAAAGATAAAGCTGATAGAGATATATTGATTAATAATTTCAATAAATTAAAAAATAAAGATGGTTATGTAGAAGGTTCAAAGTTATTAGGCCACAAAAAATATAGATTCTTTAAAAGAAATGGTGATGCACGATACGAATTAGATTTAATCAAGCTAAATGAAGATAAACAATTTGATGGATTTTATATTTATGAAACATCAAGAAGAGATTTATCAGCACAAGAGATAGTGGAAATTTATGCAAAGCAATTACAAATAGAAGAAAACTTTAGAACTTTAAAAAATTCACTTGAAGTTAAGCCTATGTATGTATGAACTGATGCACATATAAATGGACATTTCTTGTTATGTTTTATTTCATTAGTTATTTTCAAATATTTGCTGTATACAATAAATAAATCATTAAATGATTATGGTGTTATAGATAAATTTACAAATAAAAGAACAATAGAAGCGATAAAATCTGCACAAAAATTTGTAAAAGTTGTAGATGGTAATGTTGTAGACGAAATTTACATAAAAAATAGTGAAAATAATTCATTAATACAAGATTTTGAACTAATAAAAACGATATTTAATAAATTTGTACAAGTAATTTAACCTATGTTTCCAAGTTAACAAAGTGAAAAAATAAATAGCTCTACAGTGTAGGGCTATATTTTTTGACATAGTGAAAATTACACAGAAAAACCATCAGATACAAGCATTTTTATTTCTCTGTATAACTCAATTTCATTTCTAAATATCTCATTATCTCATGAAGATGAATAAGTAATTTTGCCATCAACTTTAGTGAAGTTTATGTTAGCTACTTTTATTGATTCTATTATTTGAGATGGAGTAACTCTATCTAAAACACCTCATTTATCTTTTTGCTTATGATTTATATATCAAGTTAAATAATTTAATACAACTAATCCTAAAAAACAAATGGTTATATGTCCAAAAATGTGATTATCTGTTCTTACATACATTGGTTTAGCATCTAATGTTGATTTAAGATTCTGAAATTTCTCTCAATTGTTCATTGTTTTTTTGTATATATCAACTATTTCTCTTGCGGTTAGGTTATATCTAGTTGTTTCGAATGCGACATAACCATCAAGTTTAGCATCTTCTTTTAGCATTTCTACATCTATTGCAATCTTTGATTCTTGAATTTCTTTGAAGAATTTATATTTCTTATAGGAAATCATACTTTTTGCTGTTGCTGTACCGTCTTTTCCTTTGATTTTGTCAAATCTATCCAGCACTTCTTTTCTTAATATCTTGTCTCTTTTAGCTTTTCAAGTGTCATATATAATAATTCTTCTGTATTTTATTCTATTTTTCTGCTCATCATCTACTTGTTGAATTTCTTTATATAATAAACCATCAACTTTTTGGTAATCAGTTTCACTAACTACATATTGCTTGAATTTGTGTGATTCGCCTTTCAATCTAATAGGAAAAATATAATGCATATTTTGATACTTTACATAATCCTTATTTTGTGCCGAATTCATTCCTTTGTCTGCAACAACAGTTACATTTTGTAAATTGTATATTTCACTTAATTCATTAATTGTAGGGATAAAAGTTTTTTGATTAGCTATATTACCTGGTAATAAACAAAAATTTAATGGTATTCCGTTTGTGTCTGTTACCATACCTAAAACTACTTTATTTTTCTTTAAATTTACCATCTTTAGAATATCCAGCTTTTTTAATGAAAACTTTTCTTTTAAATTCTCGTTAGCATTAACAAATGTTTCAAAATATAGAGTTGTAGCATCCAAAAATATCAAGTTTGCTTCTCTCTTAGTTGATACATTCATTTTTTCATTTATGTTCGCTACTAGTTTTTGTTTGTTATCTGCAACAAAGTCCAAAAGTTGTAAACTGTTGATTTTTGAATGTTTATTTCATTTACATATTTATCTTTCAGATTGAAACTACGAATTAAACTCTCGGGTTCTAATATTCTTTTTGCTATTAAAAACTTAAATATTTGTTCACATTCTTTTCTTTACCCGTATTGATATCCTTAAATAAGTTGATTTCATCAATTACTTTATAAAGTAATTCAATCCTACATTATATGTTCCGATTTCTATTTTAGATGTTTCAAAATATTCAGCAACTTTATTCTTCACATAGTTTTTATCAGCATCTAGTGGTAAACTTTCAGCAATTTTCTTAAGTATAGAAATAGGATTATTGTGTTTTGTAGATAATTTTGATAATGAACCAATACTTATGCTTTTATCTGTATCCTTTACATAACTGGCTCATATCGCTAATCCAACATAGTAATCATCTTTTTCTTTGTTTTTGTAACTAATACTTCTTCATATCACTAATATTTTACATTTTTCTGTGTAATTATGTAATAAAAAAGATAAAAAAATTATCTCCTTATATATGTATAAGAAGACATTAACTGATTGAAAAAATAGGTTAGTAACTTGGAAACATAGGTTGTACAAGTAATTTAGAGCATTAAAAAAACGAACAAGTCTATACGGTAGAAATGTTCGTTTTATTCCGTTATAACTTGGAAACTTAGGAAAAAATAAGACTCAATTGAGTCTTACTATTCATGTTTTCTTAAATGATTCAATAAATCCTTTAGTACTATATTTAGATATTGAAACAATATTTCCTTTTTTGAAATTGAAATGAATTCGATCTTGAATATCGAAAATATATGCAGCAAGATAAGCATATGCAAATATAGCAACCGACATAGTAAACAATGAAAATGGTCAATGTAGTAATGGACCAAGTAAATTGCTAAATCCATTATATTTATCAAAACCAGTATAGAAGTAATTACTTTTTCATTCTAAAGGAGCTAATCCATCAGTAAAAGTATTAATTGTAAATGTTACTAATAAAAATACCATAAATATTTTGCATTGTTGAATAACATCTTTTTTTGTTAATTTATAAGGATATAGTACAGATACTACACTAGCTGAAATTATCATAAACATATGTAATCCAAGTCATTCTCAGAAAATAACATTATTTCAAGCTACATAATATACTACATCTTTTCCGTTTGTAAAATGCTCACCAAAAACTTCAAATGTTTGATCAGGTGTGTATACTATTTTTAAATCAGGAATGATTAAAGCAATAAATGCTCCTATATAAGCTGGAGTAGCAAAATATTTCATTCATCTTGGTTTATTTAATAAGAATATAATACCAAAACATACACCGATTAATCTACAAAAATGAAGCGGTATTGTTTCTCAAATTCTTGGATAATGATGTAGCCCCATATTTAAAGATCTTAGCAACATTCCAATTAATAATAAAGCACCCATTGTTCGTATTAGAATACCTTGTACTCTTTCACTTGGTTTATGTTTTTGCCAATGAGCATAAATTTGCCTTTTAAAAATTCATCAAATAATTACAAATAATATTGTTAAAATAAGTGCTATAGTAAACATTATTTTAGTAATATGTAAATTCTGTGCATAATTACCATCAGTACCTGTTCAAGACAAAAAATTATGCTTTAAAAACCAGTATTTTTCTTCATAATTCATTTTTTATACCTCACAACAAAGATATAAAAATTATATATGAAATTCTATCAAAGTAAAAAATCAATAATTTTGTATTTTTTGTTAAAACACCAATTATTATCCTTAAATTTAGGTATTCTCTACTGTTTGAATGAAAAATTTAAATGTGGAAAATTTCCACATTTTTTTATTTTCATACCATAAAATTCTATATTGTAATGAAATTTACCAAATTTTTATTAATTTATTAATTAAAAAGTTGAAAGTCCACCTAAGTGGTAAATTGAGTAGTTCCTCAATATTGCTGTATAAATTTTACAAAAATGTTCCAAAAGCGTGAGAAAAATAAAGCCTGAGCTTAAAATTCTTTGTTATTTAGACGAAACTGTTGAAATATTTAGAAGTTTTTAACCTGATTATTCTGCCTGTTTTATCATCAATAAAATCACGATATTGATCATTTATTGCGTTGAACATTTGTGAAATATATTCAAAATTAACATATCTCGGAAACTTGCCTTTTGGTAGAAAGTTTCTGATTTTTTTATGAGCATTTTCTATGCTTCCTTTTTGTCATGATGAATATGTATCGCACTTGTAAATAACAGGAATTTCTCTTATTTCATTTAACTTCACATTTTCCGAACCATTGTCTATGGTTAGAGATAAAATGGTTAAATTGTGATGATTAATCAATTTAAGAAGTGATTCTTTTATTGAATCTGCATCTCGCCGAGTTAATATCCCAAATAACATTCTTGTCTTTCTTTCTAGCAAGGTAAGAATGCAATATTTAGCTCTTAAATTAAGAATTACTGTGTCCATTTCATAATGTCCAAATTCTTCTCTGTTTCTAATTGTTAATGGTGCGAGATGAATAGAAATACCAAAGTTAATTTTCTTAGATTGCACTCCTTTAGGCTTTTTCTTCTTGCCACGTAGTTTATCTCAATTAGATTTTGAAATACCTCTTTTTGATTTCAAAATAAAAATAGAGAAATCAACATCTTTAACATATTCTTGATCCATAAAGTAATAAAAAGCTTGTGGCGTAGGTATAAAAGCATTTTTATCCTTCAATTGTTCTTTATAGTAATCCAAGAATGTCGTTACTGATATTAGTGGTTCAAATTTCTTTTCATTATCTGAAAGTAAAATACCTTTAGATAATTTTCTCTTAACGATTCTGTGTTGTTTACTTCAAAACCTTCAGAAGCGAACAATATCATCTCATTTTGAAATTGTGTTTTCATGAATTTGTTGAACTGGATTTTGAACATTTTGCATTTTGAGCTGAACTCATTCACGATGTGAAACTTTAAAAATTGTTGTTAGTCTATTTTTACAATTACTGCAAAATTTGTATGAGTCTTCTGCTGTGTGATCTCACATAGCTAGTTTTAAATTTTGCTTGAGAACTTTAGCTGATACGTTCATTGTTTTTGAAATATCATTCAGTGTTTCATGTGTTGCGAAATTTTTAAACATAATAGCTAGCTTTTCGATGTTGAAATGAGTTATATTTTGCTCTCTGAGTTTGTTTATGTCCTTATGGATTTTGTTTATTTCGTTATCATTTAGTGAATCCATTATTGCAAAATGATAATATGCTTCTCTTTGAGTTTTTGATATAACCGTTTGATATACTTTTTCCTCAATTTTTATGCAAAATACTCTTTTTTGTTATACTTCAAATCTATTAACATTATAATTAAGTTAGTTCCTTCCTTTAGATTTGCAATTTTATTATACAAGGAACTAAAAAAAAGCTGTTAGCTCACGATTAGGTGGATTGACAGCTTTTTAATTTATAAATTTTTATTAATTATAAATAATTAATGGTAGAATTATGGTGGATAGTGGGAGAAAGTGGTAGATTATGTACGGATTACAAATACGGAATATCGATGATAAAAGCAGAGTGGTTTTACCTCCTGTTTTTAGAGATGAACTTGGAAGTAAACTTTTCATTACCATCGGTTTTGATGGTAATGCAGAAGTTAGATCTGAAAAAAGTTTTCAATCATACATTTCGATGATTGAAAACAGATCTAGATTTGATGTTAAAACTAGAACATTAGCTAGATATATTTTCGGTAATACTTTTGAAGTCGTGCTTGATAATCAAAATAGAATTTCTCTGCCAAAACCAATAATTGAAAAATTAGCTATCCAAAAAGAAGTTTACTTTATCGGAGTGGGTTCAATTGTTGAACTTTGAGCTAAAGAAAAATACGATGAAATTCAATCAACATATACTGTGAAAGATATGGCAGAATTAGCACAATTCTTGTCTCAAGATATAAATGGAAAATAAACTCCATTATTCTGTTATGTTAAGTGAAACAATTGATTCACTTAACATCAAACCAAATGGAATATATGTTGATTTAACTGTTGGAATGGGTGGTCATTCATCAGCTATTTTAAAACAAATACCTGAAGGACTGCTTATTGCATTTGATAAAGATGACTATGCTTTAGAGCAATCTAAAAAAAGATTAAGTGCAATAGGTAATAATTTCAAATTAATTAAAAGTGATTTTAAAGATATTAAAGCTAAATTGCTTGAATTAGGAATTGAAAAAGTAGACGGTATTATTGCAGACTTAGGAATTTCATCTCCACAGATTGATAATGCTGAACGTGGATTTAGTTACAATAAAGAAGCTAAGCTTGATATGCGAATGAACCAACAACAACAACTAACTGCTTATGATGTGGTAAATTCATACTCTGAAGAGAAATTGGCTGATATTTTATGAAACTATGCTGATGTAAAACTGAATAAAAAGGTTGCGAAAGCTATTCTAAATGCTAGACCAATTTCAACCACACTTGAGTTAGTTGATGTTGTAAAATCAGCTTATCCTGCCGCTTTATTAAGACAAAAAAATCCAGCTAAAGCTATCTTTCAAGCTATCAGAATTGAAGTTAACAACGAACTTGAATCTCTAGAACAATTATTACATGATGCCATTGACTTGTTAAAAATTAATGGAACATTAAGTATTATAACTTTCCATTCTTTAGAAGATAAAATGGTAAAGAACTTTATTAAGGAATTAACTAAAAGTGATTTACCCTCAAGAATGCCAGTTATGGAAGAAAAGAAATTTGCTATTAAGCAAATAAAACCTTCAAAACAAGAAATTGAAGAAAATAATCGATCACGAAGTGCAAAACTTCGTGTCATAAAAAAATTGATTTAGTGAGTTATTTTGTAGGAGTAGTTATGAAAAAATATTTTATAAACTTTCATATTCGTAGTAATGAATGTTTTTGTGCATTCATTAAAAATATCAGTAATAACTACTTAAATATTAAACTTAATACTAACTCACAAATTTCATATCAAAATGTGACAGAACTTACAACTTGACATGATGAAGTCATGTCGGAAGTAAAAAATATTATCAATAATGAACAATTAATTATTAATTATGTTTTTGACGATAATATATTTCCTAATCTTGAACAAAAGATTATGGTTAATAAATTAAATTGCTCAAAAATAAGTTGTGATGCAAAAACATTACATGATTTATTTGATAAGAAAAATCAGCTACTTGCTCATAGCAAAACAATTGAAGATTTTATCTCTACATCTCCAATTAATTATATGATGCAAAAAAACGAAATAATTAAGGAATATAGAGACATTCCTAAAAATCGTGAAGCTGAAACAATTACACAATATTTATCAACATTTAGTACAAATCTAAATGATAAGTTAAATGATTTTAAAAGTATTTTTTCACCAAAAATACCAAATAGCAAAATTAATTATTTCTTAAAAAGTCAAATACTAAGTTTTAACATAAAAGATATGCCAACAAATAGCCTAATTGCTGATATTGAACAAAATTATATTTCATATTTTGTAGTTAAAAACGGATCAGTATTAACTTATAACAAAATACCATATGGTTATGGATTATTACAACATTATTTAAACGATGATCATATGAGTAAATTAAAATATTTGATAAAACATTCACAAGAACATATAACTCAAGATTTATCTCAGGAAGAAATTTTAGAAATCAAAGCTATTTCTAAAATATATAATGAGTACAAAAATGTGTTATTACAAGCATTAGTACAACACATTATTAAAAGTTATAAGAATCCTTTGATATCAAATTTAAATCACATTGCATTTACTGGTCAATTTGCATGAATGGTTTCAGATATCGAAAAAACATTCTTTACCCATTTTAATAAATATAACATGATAGTACAAAGTATAAACAATGCAAGTAATTTCAAATTATTTGCATTAGAAGATATTATTCTTGAACAAGTTGTTTTAGCAACTAATAATTCAAGAAAAGAAACAATTCAAAACAATACCATAATGAGTAAAATTGATTACACACATCCAAAAGCAAAATCAAATTTCATTTCTAAATTTATGAGTAAAATAAACATTTTTAAATAGGAGAAAATATGAACGAACTTAACAATATTAATAAAGCTTCATATAAAACAGCTATATCTCTAAAGGTCATAGGGATTGGAGGAGCTGGAAATAATGCTGTTAACATGATGTTTGATGAAAATTTACCTAATGTAGATTTCATTGTAGCAAACACTGATGTTCAATCACTTGAAAAAAGTAAATGTACTCATAAAATAGCCTTAGGAAAAGAAAATCGTGGTTTTGGAGCAGGCTCAGATCCTAAATTAGGAGCTAAGGCTGCTGATGAATCAACTTCAGAAATTAAAGAAGCCTTAAAAGATTCTGATGTTGTAATTCTAACAGCTGGATTTGGCGGAGGTACCGGAACTGGTGCTACACCGAAAATTGCTCAATTAGCTAAAGAAAATGGAGCTTTAACAATTGGTCTTGTTACAACACCATTTCTTTACGAAGGACAAAATCGTATGATTGTTGCTCGTAACGGTATAGAAGAATTAAAAAGAAATGTCGATGCTTTCATTGTGCTATCTAACGAAAAATTATCTTATGAAAATCCTGATGTTCCATTTGCTGAATCATTAAAATTATCAAATATTACACTTAAAAATATTATCATTGCTATTCACGATATTTTAAATCGTGTAGGTACTATTAATATCGATTTTGCTGATATTAAGCATACTTTAAAAGATTCAGGACTTGCAATAGTCGGAATCGGACAAGCTTCAGGTGAAAATCGTGCTGAAAAAGCAGTTAAAAAAGCTTTTGAATCAAACTTATATGAACATGATATTAAATCTGCATCAAAATTATTGATTAACATTCAACATGATAAGATGGTTACAAATAAGGATATTAAAAAAGCAGTTTCTACAGTACATGAAATATTATCAGGAAGCAGTGAGAATTTAATTTCTGATTGCAAAATTGGACAAGAAATTGTTGAGCTTGATAATAATACTCAATTCTTCAAAGTTTCTATAATCGTTAGTGGAGTAAATGCTAATACAAATACTAGTGAAATTGAAGAACAAAAAGAAATTCCAACTTCAAAAATTGATTTAATTTCAGACTTGCAACCTGAAGTTGAAGATATGGAAGAAGAAGTGGAACAAAAAGTTATCAAAGAAGATTTAGAACAAGATAATGATGCTTTAATTCATGAAGCAACTGGTAAAAAATATGCTGAAACAAAAGAATTAAACTCTTACTTCGATATTGATGACAGTTCTTTAAAAGATGAACAAGAAGAAAGCAGTTGATTTATTTACAAATAGTTGATGTTTCGAAGACTATAAATAAATTTGTTTTCTATATTCATTTAAACAGTCTATACAATAGGCTGTTTTATTTTGCAAATTTCTCATATATGCAAAGTTTAACCTACGTTTCCCACTTAGTAGCATAATTAGCACTTTTCCTGAGTTTCCAAGTTAAATAATATTAAAAATCATACAACCCTACAAAATAGAGCTGTATGATTTTTTAATCATAAAAATTACATACATAAAATATTATTTAATGCTTTGTTTACAATTTCATAATCTGATTTATTATCAGAGCTTTTATTTATAAATGTTTTTCTAACAATTTGATTATTTACCAATTCTTCAACCATAACAGCTGATTTTATTGATTCAATTAATCTATTATTTGTAAATTTATCAATTACTCCATATTTATGTAAATATTCATTAACTTTATATAAAGAGTATTTTAAAACTACTAGAGCTAAAAAACATAATACAAAGTGTCCTCGAATATGTTTATCGCTTCACACATAAATTGGTCTAACATCAAGTGAGCTTTTTAATGTTCTGAAGTTTTCTTCTATTTGTCATTGTTTATGATAAATATTTTTTATTTCCTCAGGTGATAAGTCCATTCTTAAAGTTTCATATACATAAATACCATCAAATTTCTTATCTTGTTCAATCTTTTCATAATTAAGAACAAAATTTATAGAGTCATTTGTTTTAAAGAACTTATATTTTTTAATTCCTATTAAATCTTCACCTTTAACAACACCATTTTTGTTTTGTTTTTTAATGAAGTTATTAATTAAAACATCTCTGTCAGCTTTATCTTTTTTTAGCTCTTTTTCACTAAAAGTTACAATTCTTCTTCTTTTATGTCCATTTAATCTCTTTTTATTTCACATTGACGCATATTCTTGTTCTTTATATTTAAATTCACCATTTTCAATTCAATCACTTTCATTAAAAATATATTCTTTAAATTGATTTGAGCCAGCTTTTGCACGATATGAAATTATAAAATCAATTCCTAATTGCTCTAAAAATCTGATGTTTCTGTTTGAAGACATACCTCTATCAGCTATGATGGTGATATTTTTTAACATCATAAGTTTGAGTCATTTTAATGATAAATGGAATCATAGTTGAAGCATCCATTGTATTACCTTTGAAAAGCTCAAAAATGTATAGGAATACCATTTGAATCTGTTGCCATACCTAATACAACTTAATCCTCTTTGATTTTTTCCATCTTTAGAATAACCCGGAAATCTTAAACCATCTCTTTTGAAAGTTTCAAAATATACAGTTGATGAATCATAAAATACTAATTCAATTTCTCTTTTTGTCTTTTCAGAAATAACTTTGTTAACTCTTTTTAAAATGTCGACTTTATAATCATCGAGTAAATCTAAAACATTATAAAAAACTACTTTTTTTAAGCTTGATTTCACTGATGAAATCATCTTTTTATTGAATGTCTGAATAATGCTGTCAGCTTGTATGATTCTTGAGGAAATAAAATATTCCAATAATTGTTCTAGCTGTTTATGCTTGGTTTTAGGTAGTGAATTAAGTATTTCTAATTCTTTTATAACTGAATATAAGTTTTGAATGCCATAGTTAACTAATCTATTTTCAAAATATCCATTATTTAAAGAATTAATTAATTGTTCTTTTACATATTCTTTTTCAGAGTCAATCGGAATCACCTTTGCATTTTGCTTTAATATATCCAATGCATTAGGATTTAATTTCTCAAGTTCTTCCAAATATCCTAAACCAACAATTCTTTTATATCCTTTTCCAAAACCTAAAGTTTTACAAACTGATAAATATATTTTGTCTTTGTTTTTACTTTTCATTATATGTAACTTAGCTTTACTTTCCATATAATTATTATACCACTTTATGAATGTAATGAATATATAAAAAGTAAAAATTTTTTTGTTGTTTTATACTATGTATAAAAGGCGTCGAAAATTAAATAAAAAGAGCTTCCAACTTGGAAACTCAGGATTTCTCATATATGCAAAGTTTAACCTACGTTTCCCACTTAGTAGCATAATTAGCACTTTTAGGGGTGCTATATTTTTTTGTAAAAAAATCTAAGAATTATGCTACTAAGTGAGAAACAAAAATTCATAGGTATTACCTATGAATCCTCGTATCTATTTCTTAGATTTCTTTGATTTATTAATTCCAATAATTCCACCAAGGAATGTAATAGCTGCTATTGCGGTTAATCAAGGTCATATTAATATTGAACTTGAATTTATTGCTTTAGGTTCTTTAATTAAGGATGTTAATGCCTTAGAAGCTTTTTGATATTCATTAGATTTTGTTATTTGTTCTAATACATTATTATCATCAGGTAATAAAGGATATTTGACATCAATTAAGTATTGAACAAATTTATTGTTATCACTTAATGATTTATCAAATTTAGTTTTAACAGCTTCTAATTTTGCAATATCGTTTGATTTAATTGCTTCTAGAACATCTTTAAGAGCTTGAGAATTAGTTTGAATTGAATGTAATTTATCATTAAATGATGTTATTAAGTCATTTAATGATTTAGCTTTGAATTCAGGTATCTTATTAGCTTGAGCAATTAAGGTTAATAAGTCTGAATTAAATTTGAATTTATCAGCACTTGAATTAAGCAACTTGTTAAGTTTATTTGCAAGTTTTACAAGGTTCGGAAGTTGTTTTACAACTGAATCTAAATCTAAGTATTTTGCTTCATTTACATAATCTTTAATTTGATTTAAATTGTTTGTTACTTCTTTTAATCCTTGTGTATCAGCTTTATCAAGCATATCTTTAAGAATTGTTTGAAGTTTATTAATTTCTTCACTAGCTTTATTATTTTGAGTTTTAATTTCACTTAATTTATCAATTGCATTTGCATAAGTTAATTGTTTATTGTATTCATCAATTTTATTGTTAATAAATGGATTGTTTAATGAATCTGAGTTTTTGTTAATAAAGTCTTGAGCTTGAGTTATTGTATTGTTATCAACATCTTTAAATGAATTTGAAGAAAATTTATCAACCTCATTAGCTAGGTTTTGTGTTTTTTGAACTAGTTGTTCAAGTTTGTCAACACCACCATTTGCATTAAATTCAATTGGATTATTACTCAATTCATTTAGTCTCTTAATCTCATCTAAATTATTGTTAAATGTATCTTTTAAAGCTTTTGGTGAATTAAAGATTTTATTAGAATCAGTATTTTCTAGTTTACTAATTGCTTCAGATAAATATTTTATTTTTGATAAATCATTTTGGGCTTTGTTTATACCTGAAAGATTAGCAATTTTATTTTGAATATCACTAACTAGTTTATCAACTTGTTGTGCATTATTATTCAAGTAAATTGTTCCATCACCTATTAATAAGTTTTTAGCATCATTAAGAAGTTTTTGCAATGATTCTTGTTCTGCTTTAGTTGAATGAATAAATTCAGAAACATTAATTGGGTTTTGTTTGTATTTAGAATCAATACCATCATAAGCTTTTTTCAATAATTCCATTGCTTTATTAAGTTGTGCTGCATTTTTAATCAATTCATCAATATCTAAAACATTTGTAGATGAACCAACTTCTGAAACAAATTTATCTTTTTGAGCTTTATTTAAGTTGTTATAGTCATAAACACCATTAATTGCTTTAATTTGAGCATTATTAAGTTTTTGTGAATTAACAGCTTCAAAAATTTGTTTAACAGTTGATTTAGGATTATCACTTATAGCTTTGTTAATAGGTTTTCTATTAGGAGTTGATTTCTTATATTCACCATCTTTAATATTAGGTGCTTTTTCAAGTTCTATATCTAAAAGATTAGTATTAATTCTTTGTTGTAAGGTATTTATAGCTTTTTCAATTTCTGAATATAAAGAATTTTTATTTAAAAGTTTAGCTTCTTTTATAGCTTTAGCCAACTCATTAGATTGAGGAATTAGATCTTCAGCAATTGCTATATTTTGTTCTAATAATTCATTTATATTTGAAATATCATTAGAAATAGTATTTAAATCATTTTGAAGTTCACTAGCCTTTTTACTTGCTGAAGATTTATCTAATTTATTTGAATCAATTGATTTATTAGCATCATTAATAAGTTTTCCAAGTTTTGTTAAATTATTTTTTAAGGATTCTGAATCATCAGTTTTTATTTTATTTTTGATTACATTATCAAGATCATTGGCTTTATCAACCACTTTTGAAAGTGGTTCAATATCTACTAAATAATTTATTTTATCAATAGCATCTTGAAGTTCTTTTTGAGTATGTACATCTGAATCCATAATACTAATTAAATCATTAGCTTTATTAATTTCTTTTGCTAAAGCAGTGCTAAAAGGTTTAGCAACTTCATCATTAACTTTTTTAACTAGATTTTCAAGTTCAACAAAAGTTTTTATTCAATTTAATTTTTCTGATTCATTTGTATATTCTTCTTTATTTGAATTATTATTAAAGTCTAATAGTTTTTTTGCTTTATCTAATTCTTGAAGCATTTTAGCTTTTGTTTTGGGATTAGAGACAGCTGTATCGTTAAGTTGATCATATGAATATGCTAAATTTTCTTTTTCTAATTGGTGTTTAAATTTATCTAAAATGTTTTTATCATCTTCTGCTGTTGTTGCATTCTTTATTTCATTTTTAGCTACTGTACCAATTGAATAATTGTTTCATGCAGGTGAAGCTTTTAATTTTTCAGGTGCATTTGCAATTACATCTTTATATTTGTCTAAATAAGGTGAGCTTTGAATTAATCTTGCATTGTCTAAAGCTGTATTAAGGTTAATTTGATCATTTTCAAGTTCCTTTAGTTTGGTTGATACTAATTCCTTAATTTCTTTATCTTTGATATCTGAAGGTTTAACACCTTGAATTTCATTAGAAACTTGATTATTCACTTTATCAATAATAGAGTTAGCATCACCGATTGCTTTTTCTAAATTAGATTTAGCATTTTCAACTGTGCTTACATCTAATGTTTTTGCATTTTTAATATTTTCAATTTTGCTCTTAGTATTATCAAGAATTGATTTTTGAGATTTAATTTCATCAAGTAAGTCAGTAACAGGACTAAGATTTTGATTTGTAACTGCTGGTTCAAATCTTGAAATTAATTTATTAAGTTCTGGAAGCTTATTATCTAACAATCCAACTGTTGTATTAATTAATTTAGAATTAGATACTAAATTATCTAAAGCTTGTTTGTTATTAGCTTTGTTTAATTCTTTTAATATAGAATCTTTAGAATCAGTAGGTAAATTATTTAGTTTTGAAATTTCTTCTTTAGCTGATTCTAAGTTTGAATTACCATCTAAATTCTTAAGAGCATTTTCAATTGTTAATATTTTACCTTCAATTTGATCTTTATCAATTATTGAAATATTATCTTTTGAATTATCTTGCAATGATTTTTCAGTTGTTAAATTATTGAATGCTGTTTTAGGGTCATCACTAGCAAGTTTTGAATTAACAGAATTGATATTCTTTTTCAAGTTATCTAAATCATTTGCTAATTTATTCATAGATTTATCCAATTCATTAGCTTTAGTAATCATTGCACTAACACCAGATTTAGTAGTTGAGTTTTGAATTTCACTTTCTAATGCTTGTTTTTGTGCATTTGATAAATTAGTTAAATTGTTCAATAATTCTTTTTGACTCTTTTTATATTCATCAAGAGAAGTATTATTGTCATTTATGGTTTCAATTAAGCTATCTAATTTATCTTTGGTATTAGAAATATCTGTAATTGTTAAGTTATCATTAAGTTTATTATTTGTAAATAACTTATTAGCTTCTTTTAAATCATTAATGATTGATTCTTTAGTTTCTTGATCTAAATCATCAACTTTATTTGTTTTATTTAAATCTGTTAAATCATTAATAGTTTCTAAAAGTTCTTCGGCATTAGAATCTAATTGCATTGCACTATCTAGCATTAGTGAAACATCAATAATTTTATTAATCTTATCATCATTAATTTTATTTTTAATTGACGTTTTAGCATCATCAGATAAATGTTCAAGTTCATCAATTTGTTTAGCGGCTTCTTTTTTAGTTTGATTAATTAATTCAGTTCCATTTAATGCCTTAACTGCATCTTCAAAATCTTTTGATTTATTATTTAAATCCAATGCAATTGCTTTAATTTTATCAACCGAACCTAAGTCATTGCTTTGTTTTGCGTTTAATGTCGTATCAGCTAATTTAGTAACAGCACTATCAAAATTTGTTTTGTTGGCTGCTTGCGTGTAATTTGGATTGGTTTTAGTTGCATCAACTGTTTTATTTAATTCTTCTGCTTTAGAAATAGATTTATTAAGTTCAGAAGCTGCTTCAGTAAGATTATTTATATCTGAAGGTTCATTAGCTTTTTCAATTGCTGTTTTAATTACAGCTTTTTGCTCAGAAGATAATTTATCTAATTTTTCTATATCAGCTTTTGCATTATCTTGTTTGGTTTTTAAAACATTATCACCATCTAAAGCTTCTAAAGCATTATTTAAATCACTTTTTAGTTTTTCAATTTCTTCTTTAGATTTAGAAGATAAATCTTTTAGTGCTTCAATAGATTTTTTAAGTTGAGAATCAAATTCTGATTGTTTATTAGAGTCTGATAATTTGTAATTATTATCATCTTTATTAATAAGTTTTGCTTTTTCTAAGACTTCTTTGAATTCTTTTGTTGCTTTATCTATTTCTTTTGCATTTGAAACAACATTATTAATATCTGATTCAGTTGTTTTAGAAGCAACTTTAGATTTAAGGTAATCTTTTTGTTCATTAGTTAAATTAGATAATAAGTCAATATCTTTTTTAGCTTGGTCAATGTGCTCTTTAACACCTTCTGCTAGACCATTAATTTCATTTATAGCTTTTGATAAATCATTAACAACCTTTTCTACAGTTTGTGAAGTGTAGTTAGGTTTTAATTTTTGATCATCAAGCATTTCTTGAGCTTTATTAATTTCTTTAGTTAACTCACTTTGTTGGGTTGGTGTAGCAAATGGATATTTAGATGTATCTTTAACTAAATCATTAGCTTCTTTTAATTTATTAATTAATTCGTTAGCACTTGTATTTAATTTTGTTGCTGTGTCTTTTAAATCATTAATTTCTTGAATTGTGTCTTTTTTATCCACATTTTCAATAATAGAAGTTATATTTGCTGGACTTAAATTAAGTAATTGACTTATAGCTTCTTTAGCTGCTTTCTTAGATTCATTTAATTTATTTTGACCATCTAAATTAGATTTTGTTGCTTCTAAATCTGATTTAGATTTATTTAAATCTTTAATAAGATCCCCAATTACCGTTGTATTGGTTAACTCATTGTTCTTTTTTGCATTATTTAAATTTTCAGTAGATTTAGCTAATTGTTTATCAAATAAATCTTTAACTTGGTTATCACCAGTTGTAGCTTCAGTGTAATTAGGTGTATTTAATTCTTGATTTGCTTGTTTAATGCTTTGATTTAAGTCATTAATTAAAGTTGCTAAATCATTAGCTTGTTTTGTAATTTTATCAACTACTTCTTTAGAATTAGCATCATTTATTAGCTCATTTAATTTATTTTTTTGATTTTGAGATAACGAAGTATTGTTTATAGCTTCTTTTGCAGCATTTTTATCTTTAATAAAGTTATCATCACCGTTAAGAGCTTCTATAGCATTATTTAACGTATTAGCTTTATTATTAATTTCTTCAGGACTTATTGAGGTTTGATTATCTTTTGATAAATTATCAAGTGTTTGAACATCTGCTACTTTATCAAATTGATCTTTAAAGTTTTTATCTGCTAATTGATACTTATTAGTTGATTTAGTTTCATTAGCTTTTTGCACCTCTGCAGCTAAAGATTGCATAGCTTTATCTAATTTTGATGCTTTATCTAATGTCTTGCTTACTTCAGTTTCATTTAAAGCTTGTGATAATTCATTTTTTAAACTTGATTTTTGAGTTTCAGAAAGACTAGAAAGTTTATCAATTTCATTTTCTTTAGATTTTCTATCAGCATCAAAATTAGTTTTATCAGCAGCAATTGATTCCTTAGCTTTTTCTATCGCTTTTAAAGCATCATTAATTTGTAATTTTGTAACATTATCTTTTAGTAAGTTGTTTTCTAGTAAGTTTTGAGATTGTTCTAAAGCATTGTCAACTTTAGATATAGTATCGTTTTTTGCAACTTGATAATCGTTTGATTTTTGTGCTGTTTCTAATGATGTAAGATCTTCTTTTAGTTTATTAGCTAATTGATTTAATTCTGTTGCTTTATCATTAATTGGTTTAATATCTTCTAGTCTTGTTGAATTTTTGAGATTTTCTTTTAAGGTGTTTTTGTATGCATCTGATAAATTAGAACTTCCAGTAATTATTTCATCAGCTTTTTGTTTAGCAGATGAAATTTTTGCATCACCGTTAAGAGTTTCTTTAACACTGTTGAGTTCTTTAGTTGCTTTTGATATACCTTCATTTAATAAATTGAGTGATTCTGGAGTTATAGTATTGGTTTTTGCAATTTCTTGTAATTTAACATTTTGTGCTTGTAAAGCATTATCTAATGCATCTTTATTATTTATATCAGAATCTAAATAATTAGCTGTTTTTTGTGCCTTTTCTGCATTTTCCTTAGCTAACTTAGCATCTTTTAATGTTTCATCTAAAGTTTTAGCATTTGAAGCAATATTACTAATATCATCTAAATTATTTCCACTATTAATAGCAGTTTTAATTAAGTTTTTAAACTCATCAGATAAATTGTTTAATTTTTCAACATTAGGTAAAGCTTGTTTTTTAGCATTAGCTAAATTATCATTACCATTTAATTCTGTTAAAGCTTTATTTAATTGATCTCTTAATTTATCAATTTGTTCTTTAGTACTATTACCTAGATTTTTGTAAGCTTCGTCAGCACTTGATTTTGCATTATTAAATGATTCTTGTTTTGAAGGATCTGCTAATTTATAATTAGTATCCTTTTTGTCTATTGCTGAAGCTGATTCAATAGCTTTTTTAAGCTCTTTAGTTGCATCGTCTAATTCATTTGCTTTTGTACTTAAAGCATCAATATCATTATCGTTAGTTTTGTTTGCAACTTCATCTTTAAGTGTATATTTTTGAGCTTGAGTTAAATTAGTTAAACTACTTATATCAGTTTGAACTTTCTTAATTTTTGCTTGGATTTTAGCAGCTTCATTTGTGATAGCATTTGCCACATCTACTAAAGCTGTGTTTTTAGCTTCGATATCTTCTTTTGTAGTGCTGGTGCTTAATTTTTTATCTTGAAGAAGTCTATTTGCTTCATTTAACGATTGAATAAATTGTCTCTTTTGTTCTGGGGTTGCAAATTTAAAAGTGTCATTTTCTTTTAATTTATTAGCACTATCAACAGTTTGATTTAATTTTTCAACAGTTTTGTTTAATTCTTGAGCTTTAGTAATTTCCTCATTAACATCAGCTGAAGATTGTTTTTGAGATATTGTATCTTTTATTGATTGTTGAACTTGTGTAGAAAGATTAGATAATTTATCAATTTCACCTTTTGCTTCATTAATTTTATTAGTTAGATTTGTTTGTCCATCTAATTGTTTTTCAGCATTATCAAGATTTGTTTTTTCATCATTTAATGACTTAATTAATTTAGAAACTTTATCATTGGTTGATAAATCATTATCGCCTTTTATTTCATTTAATTTTGTTGATGCAATTGAAATTTGTGAGTCAAATGATTCTTTAGGAGTTTTAGATGCTTCTTTATAATTAACTGTTTCTTTTTTATTTTTATTACTTTCAATTGACCTATTTAAATCTTTAATAGCTTGGTCTAATTGTTTAGCAATTTTAGTAACTTCTTCTATTTCTGAAGCTTTATTAAATGAGTCAATCTTATTCTTAAAGATATCTTTTTGTTCTTTAGATAAACCTAATTGTTCAATTGCATTTTTTGAATCTGTTTTAAGTTTATTAAAGTTTGCAATTCCGTCTAAATTATCCATTGCATCTTGAATTGCTTTAGATTTAGATGTTACATCAGCTAATTTAATTGAATCTCATTTTTCTTTAGATAATTTTGCTAATTTATCACTAGTTACTAGTGAATCAAAAGTTGATTTTAAATTAGGCGAAGCCATTAAATATTGATTATCATCTTTAATATTTACAGCTTTTGTTATTGTTTCAGCTAATGTTTTCATAGCTTCATTTAATTTATTAGCATCATCTACAGCAGATTCTAATTCTGTTTTTGTTTTGCTAGTATTAATACTATTTGAAACTTTTTGAATTTGTACTTTTGAAAGATATGGATATAAATTCGAAATATTTTGATTTGCTTTTGATTTTAGATCATTAAGTTCATTTTTAAGATCATTAGAAGATTTATCAATTAATTTAAGAATATCATCGTATTCTTTATCTAGTTCTTTAAGATTTTCTTGAGCAGCTCCACCTTTTAAGTTACCACTTCCAAAAAATGATTTAAAGTGTTTATCTCTTAAAGCTTCAGCATCTTGTTTTATTTTATTATCTAAAGATTCATAAACATCTGTTTTTTTAATTTCTTCAAGCTTGTTAAACTTGGTTAAAATACCATTTACTAAATCTTTTGTTGCATCTGCGTCTTTTATTATATTTTTTAATTCTGAAACTTTTGTAGCTTTATTTATTTTTTGCTTGAGTTGATTTTTATAAGTAGAAGAAAACTTATCATAAGCTGCATCACTAAGTTTTGTTAAAGAATCTTTTCTGACTTTTTCAAGATATTCTTTACCATTTAATGAATTAATTTTAGTATTAATTTCATTTGTTAAGTCTGCTATTGTTTGTGAATCAATTGATGTTTCATTTTCTTTAGTTCAGTTATCTATTGCTTTGCTTTCATAAAAGCTATCAAATGCTTGTTTGATATTATCTTCTGAATTAATATAATTATCTGTAGCTTTTGCTTCTTTTGCTTTTGCAACTGCAGTGCTTAAATTATTCATTTCTGTATTTAGGGTATCGGCTTTTTTAGCTATTTGATCTATTTCAGATATAGTGTTAGTTGCTTCTATTTGAGTTACTAATACTTCTTTTTGTTTAGAAGATAAATCACTTAGGTTATTTACATATTGGGTTTTATTATTTTTGTATTCACTTCAATCATCAAAATCTTTGTTGATCGCTTTTAAAACCGGTGAAATACGATTTGTAATTAAATCACTAGCTTGAGACGGATCAACAAGAGTAGCTAATGCTTTGTTATCTTGAATTAATTTTGCTGTTTCATTTTTTGCTAAAGTAACTAATTGTCTAGTTTGATTTGTTGCTTTATTGTATTTAGGGTCTTTTGTTAAATCATCTAGTTGTTTGAGTGATTCATTAACTGACTTAACAGCATTTTCTAAGTTAGTTACAACTGTTTTTCTACCTTTAATTGATGCAACTGTTAAAGTTGAATTATTTGGTATTTCATTATAAAATGAAATAACACTATTTTTATAGTTAGATTTGTATCCATTGCTTAAATAATTAGATTCAGTTACATATTGATCAAGTCTTTTAACTTCTTCTTTTAAATTATTAATTCCGTCTAAAGCTTCATATTTGTTTTTAAAATCTTTAGATAATTCTTTAATTTGTTTATTTATAGAATCTAAAGTATTCTTATCATCAATCGCAGTTGAATTTATTTCATTTTCTTTAGTGGTATAGGTGCTTGCTATATTAGAATAATCTTTCTTAATAGCATCACTTGCTTCTGTATATGATGAATAATTATTTACATAAGGTTCTTTGTAATTTGTAACAGCTTTATTAAATGAATCATAAATAGTTGATAAATCACTTGCTTTATCAAAAATTACATCAGCATCTGTTTTACTATTTTGTTTTTGAATTAAATCTAAAACATTGTTTTTAATTTGTTGTGGTAAATATTGATATTTGTCTTCATTTAATTTAGATGTAATTTGTTTGTGTCCATCTAAAGAACTAACAGCTGTATTTAAAGCACTAATTTTACTACTTACAGTTGTAGCATTAGAATTATCTACAACTTTATTAAGTAATTCTTGTGCTTTTGATAAAGCTTCATTATATTCATTTTGTTTTAAGTCACTTGCATAAAAATATTGTGATTTTGTATCTTTATTATCATAATCTGCTACTTTTAAAGCATTAGATAATTGTTCTTTTAAAGTAGATATTGGTGCTTTTGCAATAGTAATATTTGTATCTAATTTATTTGTTAAATCTTTTACTTCTTCTAAATCATTAACATTTAATTTTAATGAAGAATGTTCATTATCATTTATTGTTTGTAATAATTGTTCTGAATTTGTCAACAATGAGTCTAATTGTGTTCTTATACCAGCTTCAATAAAGTTAGAATCAGAAGACATTTTAAGATTCTTGAATTCATTTACTTTTTCAATAAATTTTCCAGCTGCAATATTTAAATTTTCTGCAGCTTTTTCTTTTTCGTTTAACCCTTCTAAGGTTTGAGCAGCATTTAAATCTAGAATAATTGTATTTTGTAAAGTTGGTGTTAAATTATTAAATGTTTTGATTTTTTTCCTAATTTCTTGAACTCTTGCAAGTACCTTTTGAATTCCATTTAATGCTTTTGATTTTTTGCTTAAATCATCGGCAGCTGTGCTAACTTTTATTAGGAATTGATCTACTGTGTTTGAATCTTCAAGATTGTCATTTTTCTTAAATTCATCTAAAAGATTTTTAGCATTAGTTATAGTAGTATCAAAATCTTCTTTTCTATTAGAATCGGCTTCAAGATATTTAGCTGTAGTTTTTAATTTTTCTCCATCTTTAACATTTGTATCTAAACCATCAAAATTATCAACAAGACTAATTATATTATCTGATGTTTGTTTAATTTCTGTTTCAGTGGTTAATTTATTAATTTGTTGAGTTAATGAACCTTTTTGTTTATCATTTAAAATTTTTGCATTTTGTATTTTTTCTTTTGCTTCAGTTTTAAGAGCTTCAAGATTTCATTTTAGAATTTTTTCTTTAGTTTCACTTAAATCATCAATTAAATCAGAATAAGAAGTTAAATTGCTTTGATTTGCTTTTGAATCAGAAAACATTTTATCAAGTTCACTAATTCTATTGTTATATCTATCTTTTAAAATTTGAGATGTTTTTTCAAAATCATTTGAACTAGTAAAAGTTTTATATTGGTTTAAATCGGTTTTGATTTCAGTTATTTTAGAATCAAAATTGTCTGCATTTTCTGTGACTTGATTAATATCAGAAATATTAACTAAATTATTTAGTTTATTTTTGTATTCATCTTTTACATTATTTGCAATATTTTCTAAACCATCTATATGTTCTTTAGCTTTTTCTATTTCACTAGCTATGTCTTTTCAATAGCTTAATCCTGCATATGCTTCATTAATTGCACCAGTTCTTGAAGCAACATAACTAGCAAGTCTTTTTAAAAAGTTTGAATCTATTTTAGAATTTGCAACACGACTAGTAATCAAATCTTTACTATCCTTAATAACTTCATTTAATTGAGTTTTTGTTTTATCATCTGATTTTTTATAAACATCCGTTTCTTTTTCTTTTTCAAATTTTTCTATACGTTCCGAAACTTTTCTAACTGCATCAGACATTGCGATAATAGCTTTATCTAAACCATCTAATTGACTAAATTGGGTTGCTTTATTAATTTCATTTTTAGCTTTAACTACAAATTCAGGTGCTTGATTTAAATATTGATTAGAATCTATTTCATTTATTAAATCTAATTTTAATTTATTTAACTTCGTTGTTTCTTCACCAACTTCTGCTATAAATTCTGCTGAAGGTTTGTATTTAAGTTCTACCTCAAAGCGATTATTAATTGGTTTTAATTTTAATCCCGTGCTAGAAACAGTTCATTTATATTTATCCTCAACATTTTTAATAATAGGTTCGATTGTAATGTTTTCAAAATCATCAACTAATTCTGTGTTTAATTTAAAATCATTTAATAATAATCTATATGTATGAGATTTTAAATTTTCTTCACTGTTTTTATTTTCTTGTCAAGGAATATCAAATTGATCAATTACTTGATCATCAACAGCATTTTTGCCTTTATATTTAATCTTATAACCAGTTATTTCAGGGAATTGATCTTTCTTTTTAGGATCAAAAGTATCTTCGAATTTTTCTGTTAATTCAATATTAATACTTCTGTTAGCTGTACGATTTGCAAATTGAAAAGCAACACCAGTGTATTGGTTTTCTGAATATCCTAAAGCAGATGGATTAAGATCAACATTGCTACTATTTTGTTTTCAGACATTTTCATGACCTTTATCATTATATTTATCACTGTGGAATAAACCAGCAACGAATGTTTTTTCATTGCTATAGATATTTCCTTTATTTAAATATGGATTAACTTTAGATTTAACTTGACTAAATGTTGTATCGTCAGAATTAGTTAAAACATCAGTGTATTTTCTTCTGGTTTTAAATTGCATTGTAACAATTGGAATAGGTCTTAAGTTTCCATCATATCTATTTTTTTCTAAACCAGTTTGATAGTGAATAAGGAAAGCTGAACCAACGTTATTGTAAAATGGATTATATCCACCATTGGCTCTATTGTACATATCAGAATGCACACTTAATAAGTTACCTATACCAATACCAAAAATACGTCTAGGCATTTTATCATCTGTTGTTTTGGTTCTTGATAAGGCGTCATTTATTTCAGCAGGTGTAAATGATTTTTGTGCATTTCTAAATGCAACATCAGAAGTAATATATTCAACACCATTAATACCAGGTAAATACATTAAGTATCCAGAATCATCAAATCCTGAATATCTAGGAATAGTGTAAATGTGCATTGGTTCTGGAGCATTTGGATCATTATTAAAATCAGTAAATAAATCTCCTTTTGAAAATGTTCCATCTTGTGTATTAATACTTTGTGTTATTTGTACATAATCATCTTTATTATCATGAGGAATGTTTGTACTAAAAGTTTGCTCAGCTGACTGATCAAAATTTCCATATTTATCTGTAAAACGTACATAGGCACCATATTTTTGATTACTTCAGTTTTGGTTTTCATCATAGTATTTACCTTTACCATTAGCAAAAGGTTCACCTTGGATACCATATTTAGTTTTTCTTCTTATGTTTTCATCAATTGCATTAACATCACTTATTTCTTTTTCAGAACCAGCATTTTCAAACTTAACAGAAACAGTACCTGGAATTAATTCCAAGTCATCACTAAGTGCAAATCCATATACTCTTTGACCAAATGGATATTCATTGTGTCATCAAGTACCTTTTTGATAGTATTCTTTGTCAAGTGGTCCTGTTTCAAACATTAATGTTCAGGTTTGTTCTTCTTGATTTCATTCATCTTCAGTTGGTGTTTTAATAAATTTAACAAGTTTTGCTGTTTGATCATTTGGCATTGTTTTTTGTTTATAATGCGCATAACCAAAAAATGATGGTTGTAATATTTCATATTCTTTTTTATGTTGAACTTCTGAATTTACATTAACGATTCTATCTGGGACAAATTTGTAAACTCTTTCATCAATAATAGAAACTGATGCTGTTGTTAATGGTATAGCAAGCAATGGAACAGTTGAAGCTAATGTAAAAATAATTTGATTCTTAGTTCCTTTTGATGTTTTGGACATATAAACCTCCTAAATAAAATAATATTTTCTAATTATATATAAGCAGTTTTGTTTAATAGATATCAAAATTCTCTTGCTAACTATTAACAAGATGTTTTGATTCAATGAAAATATTAAAATAAATAATTTAATTATTTATATTATATATAAATAAAAAGTGCATATCAATAGCACAAAAGTTTCAAAACTAATACTTTTTTATCTATATTTTAGACTTATATATATATATATATATTGATGACACAAAAAAATATTAAAATTCCACAGAAATAATCCATGGAATTTTAAAAATATTATTTATTTTTGCTTACTTTTCTTTTCATAGCAATAATCATACCACTTATGAAAGTAAGTGCTGCAATTGCCACTAGATAAGGTCAAAACATTACTGAAGATTCTTTAAATGAAGGAGCTTTAAATAATGATTGTAAAGCTCTTGATCCTTTCATAAAACTTTCATTTGAAATAAATTGGTTATAACTTTCTTTGTCTTTAAAATTATCAATATCATGAGGTGTTTTCATAATATAAGCAATGAAAATATTATTATTATCAAATTCATTATCAAATAACAATTGTTCAAGTGCTTTGTGATTATCTGATTTTATTGCATTAACTACTTTATCCAAAGTAGTTGCATTATGTGAATAAGATGCTAATTTATTATTAAATTGTTTTTCAAATTCAGGGTATGAATTAAGTTTGATATTACTAATTTCAGCTATATCAACTAATAAATTAGTCATTAAGTTATTAAATTTATGTGTCTTTGCATCTGAATTAATAACTTTATACAATTTATTTTTAATATCTTCTAATTGTGAAATTTGATTATTTAAATTAAATAAATCAGTAACTTTTTGCTCATTAGCTAAATCTTTAATTTCATATAGTTTTTGATTTACTACAGAAGTTAAATCAGAATTTATGTTTTTAAGCATTTCACTAATTAATGATTCAATAATATTAAGTTTATCACTTACATCATTGTTTTGATTTTGAACTTGATTTAGAATATTATTTGCATCTTTATAAGTGATTTGTTTATTGAATTCATTTAACAACTTAGCTTGATAATTTTTGCTTAATGAATTAGCATTTTCATTAATAAAACTTTGAGCTTGTGTAATTGAGTTTCCGCCATTATCTTTAAATATTTTTGAAGAGAATTTATCAATTTCTTGTTTATTAGTATCTAAATTATTAATTAAAGTTTCTAACTTATTAATTCCACCATTTTTGTTAAATTCAACTAAATTATCTCTTAGGTTTATCAATTGATTAATATCAGTTGACAAGTTATTATAAATATCTTGTAATGCTTTAGGTGAATTAAATAATTTGTTAGCATCAACACTTGATTTAATATTATTGAATTTGTCTATTAAATCATTAAGTTTTTGCATATCTTTATCTTTTCCAGATAAATTACTTAAAGTATTATTAATCTCTTTAATTAAATCATCAACAGCTGTAGAAGAATTATCTTTATAAAGAATACCGTTTTCAGTTAATAAATCATTTGCATCTTTTAATAATTTATCAACTTTAATTTGTTCATTCTTAGTTGAATTTAGATAGTCTGAGTGAACAATTGGACTTTGTTTTAGTTTTGAGTCTAAATTATTGTATGTATTAGCTAAATTCTTCATAGATGTATTTAGTTTTGCAGCTTCATTTACAAAATCAGTAATAGAATCAATATCTTTAGCTTTTATTACATTATCAACAAATTTATCTTTTTGTGCTTTATTTAAGCTGCTAAAGTCATATACACCATTGATTGCATCAATTTGTTTATTATTAACTTTTTGTTTATTTGTTGCTTTTTCTAATTCTTTAGCTGTCACTTTTTCATTTGCGCTAATTTGTTTTGAGTTTTCAATTATATTTGGTGTTATATTTGCATAAATACCATCTTTAATTTTAGGTGTAGCATCAATTGTTAAATCAAGATCATTTGTTGTAATTTTATGATTTAAATGTTTTAATACTTTTTGAATATCACTTAATTCAGAGTTATCTGTAAGAGTTTTTGCCTCATTAATAGCATTTTGCAATGCTAATGATTTAGGATTGATTTTTTTAGCTGATTCTAAAACTTTTTGCAATGCTTTTCTAGGTCCTAAAATTTCTTCTTGAACCTTGTTAAGTAATTTTTTAAGTTTTAAAGCTTCATTTACATAATTTTCTTTAGGTTCAAGTTCATCTTTATTAACTAGATTTAAAGCACTGTTTACAGCATTTTCAACTAGCTCTTTTTTAGAAACTAATAAATCATTATTATCTTTTTCAATTGATTTAGATAATTCCAAAATAAATTCATTAGCTTCTTCTATAGCACTAATTAAAGGTTCTTTAATGTTAATCTTGTTTAATCTATTAATTAAATCTTGTAAGGTTTGGTTAGTGCTTTGATTATTATTTATAGCACTATTAGCATCATTAACTAAATTAGTTAATTGTTTACTTCAAGGTTTAGAAATTTCTTGATTTGTTTTTGATACTAACTTATCAAGTTCATTTGCTAATTTAAATCAAGTAAGTTTTTCAGCTTGTTCATTGTATTTATCAATCGATGTAACAGTATTGAAATATAATAAATCAACTGCTTTTTGTAATTCAGGAATTAATTTTTCAGCAAGTTCAGGATTTGTAATACCTATAACATCATCATAAGCATATGCTAAGTTAGCTTTAGCTACTTGATGTTGTAGTTTTTGAAGAATGAGCTTATCATTTTCAGGAGTTGAAGCTTGTTTTAATTCTTCTGAGTTATTAAGTGAGTATTTAATTCATGAAGGTGATTTTTGAAGTTTTTCAGGAGCATTAAGTAACACTTCTTTATATTTATCTAAATAAGGCGCAACTTGAATAGCTCTTGCATTATCTAAAGCTTTATACAAGTTAATTTCAGAATTTTCAAGTTCTTTAGATTTATCTAGAGCATATTGCTTAATATCTTTATCTTTGATATCTGATAATTGTGTATCAGCTATTTCTTCATTTACCTTATTATTGACTTTTGCAATAATTGCTTTTGATTTTTCGATTGCTTTTTCAATTCCAGATTTTAAGTTAGTATAAATCTGTGGATTAGTAGATTTACTATTTTTAATGTCTGTAATTGATTCTTTCAATTTGTCTAACACATCTTTATTACTATCAATTTCACTAATTAAACTCTTTATAGCATTAATATTTTGCTCAGTTTTTTCTGGTTCAAATCTTTTGATAAGTTTATTTACTTCCAAAAGATTTGTGTCAATTGATGAAATTTCATTATCAATTGTTTTAGCATCTGAAACAATAGAATCTAATGCTTTTTTATTTAATGATTTATCTAATAAATCAATAAATGAATCTTTTAAATCAGAAAATAAATTATTGAGTTTAGATATTTCTTCTTTTGCTGCTTGTAAATTAGAATTACCATCTAAATTATTTACAGCATCAATAAGGGTTTGTTTTTTAGCCTTAATTTCATCCTTATTTGTTGTCGAAATATTTTCTTTTGTATTATTTGATATTTCTGTATCTTTTGTAAGGTTTTTAAATACTGTTTTTGGTGTATCACTAGATAATTTTTCATCTGTAGAATTAATTTTATTTTTTAAAGCATTTAATGCTGATTCTAAATCACCCATTTCAGTATTTAATTCATTTGATTTAACAATTACATCATCAACTGATTGTTTAGTTGTTGCATTTTGCAATTCTGTTTTAAGTGCATCTTTTTGAGCTTTTGATAAATTGTTTAAATCATCAAAAGTAGGTATTTTAGATTCTTTATATTGATCAAGGTCTTTTGCTTGATTATTAATTTTTTCAATAATTTTATCTACTTTTTCTTTTTGTTGTGATATGGATTTATCACTTATATTATCTTTAAGTTTTTCATCAGTAAATAAATCATTAGATTCTTGTAAAACTGTACTTATTGAATCTTTAGTTTCTTTATCTAAAGTATCAATTTTATTAGTTTTATTTAATTGTGTTAATGTGTCTATACTATCTTTAAGACTTTTTGCTTTATTATTTAAATCTTGTGCATCTGTTTTAATCTTTTCTACATCTGAAATAGTTGTTACATTATTAGAATCATCTAATTTGTTTTTAATTGATTCTTTTGCTTTTGTAGACAATTTATCAAGATTATCAATAAAGTCTTTAGCATTTAATTTTGCTTTTGAAACTTGCTCATTACCATCTAAAGCTTTTAATTTATTATCAGCATCTTGTATCTTAGAATTTAATTCACTAGCTAATTGATTTAATTTAGAAACATTATCTAAATCATTATTTTCTTTAGTCTTACTAATGCTGTTAATTAAATTAGATTTTGAAGTATCTAAATCAGATTTATTTGTTGCTTCAGTGTAATTTGGAGTTAGTTTAGCTTCATTTATTGAAGTATCTAATGACTCAGCTTTAGAAATTAATTTATTTAAATCAGTAGCTGCTTTAGTAATATTTTCAGCATCAGAAGGAGTAGTTACATTGTTAAATGCATTCTTAATAGATGTTTTTTGTTCTGTAGATAATTTATCTAAATTATCTATTTTGCGTTTTTCTGCTTCTTTTTTAGCTTCAAGGTTATTATCACCATTTAAAGCTGATCTAGAATTATTTAATAAGTTTGTTAAATCATCTATATCTTTTTGTGTTTTATCACCTAATAAATCATCAATAATTGCTTTATTAGCTTTATCATAAGAGTTATCAAAAGCAACTTGTTTTTCAGGATCCGCTAATTTATAATTATTAGCTTCTTTATCTACTTCTTTAGCTTTTTCTATAGCATCTTTTAGATTTTTTGTTGATACATTAAGTTTTTGTGCATCATCTAAAAGTGATTTAATATCCTCAGAAGTTGTTTTAGTACCTACAGCAGATTTAAGAGAATCTTTTTGGTTTTTAGTTAAATGTTCAAGAGAGTCAATAGTTTCTTTAGCTTTTTGGATTTCGGATTTGATTTCTTTGGCTAATCCATTAATTGCATTCATTGCACCTATTAGATCATTTTTAGTTGTATCAGCAGAAGATTTAGAAACATTTTGTTTAAGTTTATTAGTTTCAAGCATATTTTGAGCTGATTCTATTGCACCTGTAAGAGCAACTTGTTGGTCTTTTGTTGCTAATGCATATTTATCATTATCTTTCAATAAATCTTTTGCCTTATTAAGTTCAGTTATTAAATCATTAGCAGAAGTGTTTAGATTATCAGCATCTTCTTTTGCTTTATTTACATCTAAAATTGTATTTTTAGAATCAATATCACCTTTAATTTGTGATTTACTATTATCACTTAAATTATTTAATGCTTCTATATCAGCTTTTGCATCTTCTTTTGCTTTATCTAATTTAGATTGACCATCTAAATTATTTTTTGCATTATTTAATGTGTCTTTTGATTTGACTAAATCCTTAATCAATTTATCAATAACTTCATCATTACTTAAAGAAGCATTTTTAGCATTACTTAAATCATTTGATGAATTTAATAATTGTTTATCAAATAAATCTTTGACTTTATCAACTCCAGCAGAAGCTTCAGTGTAATTTGGTTTAGTCTTTTCACTTGTTGCTTCGTTAATTGCTGTTTGAAGATCATTAATAGCTTGATCAAGAGCTTTTGATTGTGATTTAAGTTTATCAACTTCTTGATCTGTTGTAGCTTCATAAATTAATTTCTTAAAATCACCTTTTTGAGTATCAGATAATTTTGTTTTCTCAACTTCATCTTTAACATTTGTTTTTAATGTTTCAAAATTACTATCACCATTAAGATTTGTTGTTGCATCTTTAATAGTTGTTGCTTTAGTTTTTATTTCTTCAGGATTAATTGAATCTTGATTTTCTTTGGCAAGTTTAGCTAATTCAGTTTCACTAGCTACAGAATCAAATTGTTCTTTAGGATTACCATCAGATAATAAGTATTTGTTAGTAGATTTAACATCACTTACTTCTTTGATTGCTTTAGCTAATTCACCCATTTCGCTATTAAGTTTATTTGCATTATTAACTTTATCATTAAGTTCAGAAGGAGTTAGTGCACCAGTAATTTGAGCTTTTATAGCATCTTTTTGCAATTTAGATAAGTTTGGTAATTCATTTTCGACATAATTAGATTTTTCTAATTTTGAAGCTTCTAATTCTTTTTTGTCATTATCAACTAATTTTAAAGCTTCTTTTAGATCATTAGTAATTTTTTCAATTTCTTGATTATTTGTATCACTAATAAGTTTATTAGAATCATTTAATAATTTCTTAGCATCTTCTAAAGCTTTTTCAACAGCTTTTTTAGTTTCATTTGAAGCAGCTTTATATTTAGAATCATTTTTAGCTGTTTCAATGTTGCTTTTTGCTTCTTGTAATTTATTTGCTAAATCATCTAATTTGTCAATTTTAGATACAGTGTCTGCAATTTCTTTTAATCTTGAATTATCATTAATTTGAGTTTTTAAAGTTTGTTTTAATGGATCAGAAAGATATTCTTTATTAGTTATTAAATCATTTACATTTTGTTTTGCTTGTTTGATTTTTTCATCACCATTTAACTCTTCAAGAGCTGTTTTTAATTTATCATTTTCTTTTGTTAAATCAGTAGTGATTTTATCAAGATAATCTACAGTAATATTTTCTGGTGTCTTCTTAGCATTTGTTAACTTATTATCTTGTGAATCTTGAACACTAGTCAAAGTTGTTTGTTTATCTTGATCTGAATCTAAATAGTTTGCTGTTTCTTTATCTTTTTGAACCTTGTCATTAAGTTCATTACCTTCTTTTATTGATTGGTTTAATTTTGTTGATTTATCAACTAATGAATTAATAACATCAGGTTTATTTGAATTGTTAACAGCTTCTTTTATCTTAGTTTTTACATCATCTGGAATATCTTTTAAATCATCCAATTTTAAAATAGCATCATTATGGTATTTATCAAGATTATCATTACCATTTAAATTTTTGGTTGCTTTATCTAAATCATCAGTAAGTTTTTTAATTTCTTCAGGTGATTTAGTTTCTAAACCATTTTCTAAAATGTCTTTAGCACTCTTTTGAGCATTATCTAATTCTGAAGATTTTTCTTTGTCTGATAATTTGTAATTATCATTTTCCTTAATTGAATCAGCATTTTTAACAGCATCTATTAATGCTTTAGTTTTTTCGTTTAAATCATTTGCTTTTGAAATAACTTTATCAATATCTGATTCATTAGTTTTTGATGAAATTTCTTTTTTAAGGTTTTCTTTTTGACTAGGTGTTAAACTAGACATTTTTTCAACATTATCATTATTTTGTTTAATTACATCTTTAACTTTAGATGCTATTTTGTTAATTTCATCAATTGCTGTTTGAAGTTCATTTGTAACTCTATCAACTTCGTCTTTAGAAATATCAGATTTTAATTTTGATTCTTCAAGCATATTGTTTGCTTTTTGAATTGATTGAGCTAATGCAGTTTTTTGGTCTTCTGTAGCAAAATTGTATTTAGGATCTTGAGTTAAACTCTTAGCATCATTTCATTTTTCGATTAATTTTTGTGCCGATTGATTCAAGTCTAAAATACTTTGTTCAGCTTTATTAACAGACTCAATAGTCTTTTGACTTTCTAAGTCTTTTACTAAATTCTTTACATTATTAGGATGCAATGATTTTACTTCTTCATCAATAACTGTTTTAGCAGAGCTAATTGCTAAATTAAGTCTTTCTTGACCATCTAATTTGTTTGTTTCATTAGTTAAATTATCTTTTAAAGTATTAATAGGTGTTATAAGTGCCTTAATTGAATTGACATCAGTTATAACAGCTGTTTTTGCTGTTTGCAATCCTGTAATAGCATCAGATAATTTACTATCAAATAAAGGAATATTTGAAGCCTCTGTGTAATTTGGAGTTTGTTTTTGTTTTTTAGCATTTTCAATAGCTGTTTGTAAATCAGTTAATGCTTGATTTAAATCACTAGAATTTTTAGATATTGAATCTAAATCAGACTTAGTTTCAGTATTATCAATTAAATCTTTAATTTTTGTTTTTTGATCTTGTGAAATTTGTAGATTAGATATTTTTTCTTTTGCTAATTCTTTAGCTTCTGTAAATTTATCGTCACCATTTAATGCTTTTGTTGCATCAGAAACTTCTTTAGCTTTATTTTTAATGATGTCGGGTTCAATTGAATCTTGTTTTTCTTTATCGAGCTCTAATAATTTATCTTTATTTGCAACATTATCAAATGCTTTTTTAAGAGTTTCTTCGGATAAGTCATATTTATTTGTTAATTTAACTTTAGTTGCTTCATCAACAACTGAAATTAAATTACCCATTTCATCATTAAGTCTATTAGCTTTATCTACTATATTATTTAAATCAATTGTTGTTAAGGTATCAGCAATTTTTGATTTAATTGTAGTATTTTGTTTTTCTGAAAGATTTAATAAATCTTTAATTGAATTTATTTTTTGAGTTTTAGCAGTTTCTAATGAATCTTTATCATCATTAATAGATTGTAAAGCATTTTCAAGTGATTTTGTAGCAGTTTTAATTTCATCTGCTGTTTTATTATTCTTAAGTTTATTTTCTGTTAATAACTCATTTGTTAATTGTAATGCTTCATCAACCTTTGAAATTGTATTTTCAGAAGCAGCAGGATATTTTTTCGTATCATTTTTTACTTTTTGAAGATTGTTTTTTGCATCAATTAATTTTTTAGTTAAATCATCTAAATTATTTGCATCATTTTTAACTGTTAAAATTTCTGATAATCTTGATTTCTCATTTACTTGAGAAATTAAATTACCTTGTAACTCTGTTGATAGATGTTCTTTATTTTTTATTGAAGTTATAGCATCTGCTTTAGCATTTTTAATTAGCTCATTACCATTTAATAGACTATTATCTAATTCAAGTTTTTCACTTGCTTTATTTAATTCAACAGTTAGATTATTTAAAACTTCCGGTGTTACAGAATCAAAAGATTTTTTAGCGTCATTGAATTTTTCATTTGTTGTTTTTTCACTATTATTTATAGCTGTTTGTTTTTCAGTGTCTGAATCTAAGTAATTTGGAGTTTGTTTAGATTCAGCAACCGTTTGTTTAATTTGATCTGCTTTTTTAATAGCTTCATCTAATTTCTTAGCATTTTCAACTAGTGAAGAAATTGTTGATGGTGTAATATCTGTAGTATCAATCGCATTATTTATTTGTTTAATTTGATCTTTAGTTAAATTATTAAGTTTGTCAATTTCTGCTTTTGAGTTTGCTTTTAATTCTTTTAATACTTCATCACCATTTAATGAACCTCTAGCATCATTTAACTTGTCAGTTAATTTTTTAATTTCTTCTTTAGTTTTATTAGCTAGTCCACTTTGTAAAGCTGTTTTGGCATCATTAAGTGCTGAATCAAAATCTTGAGCTTTTGTTCCGCTAGATAATTTATATTTATCAGATTCTCTATCGATTTTATCAGCTTCTTTAAGAGCAGTTTTTAGTTCTTTTGTTTGTGAATCTAAATCAGTTGCTTTAGAAATAACTTGAGCAATATCATCAGTTGTGATTTTAGATTCTACTTCTGATTTAAGAGCTGTTTTTTGCTCTGCGGTTAAGTTTTCAAAGTCCGCAATTGTTTTGTCAGCTTTTTGGATTGCGTCTTTAATAGTTGTGATTCTATCATTAATAGATTTCATCGCTTGATTTAGTGCATCTGTTAATGAATCAACTGATTCTTTAACATTATTATTTTTAAGTTTGTCTTGTTCAAGGATATTATTTACATTATCGATAGCTGTTTGTAAAGCTGTTTTTTGTTCATTAGTTGCATATTTATAATCAGGATTACTTTGCAAACTAATTGCTTTTGTTTTAGCTTGTAGCATTAAGTTAGCTGATTGATTTAAATCAATTGCTTTGTTTTTTGTGGTTTGCGCATCATTAATTGTTAATTTACTATCTAAATCAGCTTTGATTGCATCAATATAATTTTTTGTTAGATATTCTAAACCATTGATTGCATTTTTAGAATTTTCTATCTCCTTATTCAATCTACTTTGTCCATCTAATGATTGTTTAGCATTAGATAAATTGTTTTTAGTATCTGTTAGTTCTTTAATTAAATTATCTAATTTAGTGTTAGGGATAAAATCAGTGTTTGTAGTTACTGAATTTTTTAAGAGTTCAGCATCTTTTAATTTATTATCAAAATCAGTTTTGTCACTGGCTTCAGTATATGATGGGGTAGATTTTGTTGTGTTTGCATCACTAATAGTTGTTTTTAAAGCACCAATTAGTTGATCTAATTTATCACTTTTATCTTTTATTTGATCTAAATCTTCATTTGATTTGACATCATTAATAATTTCTATTAATTTATCTTTTTGAGATTGAATTAAATTTTCTTTAGTTTTAATGGTATTAATAGCATCTTGTTTATTTTTGTTAAATACAAATTCACCATCTAAATTGTTTGTTGCTTTTTCAATTTTGTTGTTTTTATCATTTATAACAGAAGGTTCTATTGAATCTATTTGTTCTTTTTGAAGTTTTTCTAGCTCTTTTTCAGAAGCAACATTATCAAATTCTTTTTTATTTTCTTCAGTAGATAATGAGTAATTAATAGTTTTAGCTTGTTTTGCAGCTTCTTCAGTTACTTTACCCAATTTTTCCATTGCTTTATCCAACTCTTTAGCATTAGAAACAATGGAATCTAATTCAGTTTTATTTGTTGAATTATTAATTTTTTCTTGTAATAATTGTTTTTGTTTTGAAGATAAATTTAACAAGTTACCAAGAAGACCTTCTTTAGAAGTTTCAAAATTGCTTTTATCTTCTGAAATTAATTGTTTAGCATTATTTATATTTGTTATTGCTTTATTAATGTCTTCTAGTAACTTATCATTAATTAATTTATTATCATCATTTAACAATGAAGTTTTACTATTAAGTGCTTCAGTTGTTTTTGATTTTGTGTCTTCTGAAGAAGCTTTATAATCATTACTTTCTTTTAATGAATTTAAATCATTTAATGATTTGATTAATTCTGGAACTTTGTTATTTAAATCAGAAACCTTTTTTGATAACTCATTGTATTTTGAAACGGAAGGATTATTTAAGTTAATCTTTTCTAATTCACTATTTAAATCGTCTTTATATTCATCTGATAAATTGCTTGCATTTTTTATAATTTCTGCAGCATTATTTTTAGCTGAAAGAAGGTTTGCATCTCCATTTAAATTATTATTTGATAATTTAGCTGAATCAATTTTTGATTTTAATGCATTTAATAATGAATCAATATTTACTGGTGATTTTACATCCACAGAGTTTTTAGTAATTTCAAGTGCTTTATCTAATTCTTTAAATGCTGTATCTAAAGCATTTTTATTTTCTAAATCCGCTTCAAGATAATTAGATTCAGTCTTTTTAGTTTCTAAATTATTTTTAGTTTGAAGAGCTTGCTCAATTGTTTCATTAAGTTTTTTAGAATTTTCTTTTAAGCTATTAATAAATGCTTTGTCATTGCTTTTTTCGATTTCAGCTACAATTAATTTTTTTTGAGTAGGTGATAAATTGCTCAATTTATTAATTTCATCTTTGGAATCTTGAATGTATTTCTTAAAATCATAAATTTCACGTTCTATGATTGTTTTTACATTACTTAATTCTGTTTTGTAATTTTCAATATCACTAATTGTTTTATTAGGACTAAGTTTTTTATTTTCTAAAATATCTTTTTGTTTATTTAAAATATTAGTTAAGTTACTTTTATTGTCTTGATTTACATATTTTAGATAATCATCTTTAGTTGATATTGTTTCAAGACTTGATATTTCATCTAATAAATCTTGTGTTTTCTTATTAAGACTAATTGATGAATCTTTTAAGTCATTAATATCTTGAATAGTCTTTTTATTATTTATTTCATTAATAATTTGAGTTTTGTTTTCATTACTTAAATTATTAAGTTCATTAATAACATCACGAGCTTTTTTAGCAGCTTCGTCTAATAATTGTTTACCGTTTAATTGATTTTGTTTTTCAATTAGGCTATCTTTTAATTTATTAAGTTCAGTAATTAATGATTCAAGTGAATTATAATCAGGAATTTCTATGTTTTTATTTGTTGAAATTTCATTAGATACTTCAATTAACTTATCATCATATTGTTTTTTATTTGATGCTTCTGTATAGTTAGGAGTACTTTTTATATTTTGACTATTTTCTTTTAATTTGATTAGTTTTTTAATAATTTCTTTTAACTCATCAGTTTTATCAGTAATATTTTTAAGTTCATGAATATTTGATGAGTTATCTAATAATTTCTTTATTTTGTCTTCTAACTGTGAATTTAAATCCGACAATTTTTCATCTACCGAATCTTTTGAATTTTGAAGATTAGTATCCCCATTTAATTTATCAGTTGCTTCTTTAATTTTTGTACCTTTACTATTAATTTCATTTGGATCAATAGAAGATAAATCCCCAGTATTTACATTATCATCTAATAATATATCGTCGAAATTCTTTTTAATTTCTGAATCAGATAATAAGTGTTTTTTGGTATTTTTTGTTTCGTTTGCTTTAGAAATGTTTTCTTTTAGTTTAGACATTGCTTGGTCTAAAAGATTAGCATCAGAAGATATTTTTTCAATTGTTGCCTTATTGGCTGGGTCATTAATTTTAGAAATAATTGTTTGTTTTTGTGTTTCATTGATATTTGATAATTCATTAAGCTTCTCAATAGCATCTTTTTGTTTTTTAATAACTTCGTCTACTTCTTTATGAGATTTATCTTGAGTTTGATTAATAATTGTTTTTATATTTTCAATTTGTTCTTTAGTTTTAGCAGGATCTTTTAAAAGTTTTTCATCATTAAGAATAGCATTAGCATCATTAACATTCTTATCTAATTGATTAATTGTCTCGTCAGAGGTCAAATTATAGTTATTATTGTTAGTTCAGTTTTCGACCTCAGTTAGTTTTTCTTGAAGTTTTTTTGTTTCTTCATCAACATCAGTGGCTTTTTTAACAATATCTTTAATTTCTTGTAATGTTTTTTTATCTTTTACAGCTTTATCAATTTCTTCTTTAAAATGTTTTTTGACGTTTTCATTGTCAATATGTCCGAGATTATTAATGTCGCTTATCGCTTTGTCAAAATTATCTTCACCATTTAACTTTTCTTTTTGATTTTTAAATTCTCCTTGTTTTTCAGTGGCTTTTTTGACTTCGTTTTCTATATCAGTTAATGTTGGTATAGAATCAACAGTACCTAAAGACTCAATAACTTTATTTAAGGCTTCTGTTACAGTATCAAATTCATTCTTATTATCAGCTAATAAATATTCTTTTGAATTTGTGAATTTATCAGAAGTTACTTCGTTTTTTTCTGCTTTATATGATTTATTAATCTCATTTATTTTTTTAGCTATTTCGTAAATTTTATTTAAATCTTCTAATGAATTTAATGCTTTGGAGTCGTTATTATTAATTGTGTTTTTGATAGTTTCTTTTTGCTTTGGAGTTAAATCTTGTAATCAATCAAGTTTTTCTGAAACACTTTTTAAATTATATTTTCCATTGTTAATAGCCATTCTGGCATTATCATCAATCTTTTTATTAAAAAAGTAGTCGAAATAATTTGGATCTACTGGTATGTTATTAAGACTATCTTTTACAGAATTTAAGTTTTTTTTGTCTGCAAACTTCAAGTTTCTATCATTTAAAATCTTATTTTTAAGTTCTGTAAATTCTTTCATTCTTTTATCTTGTTTTGCAGCTGATATATTAGGGAAAGGATATCCGTAATAACTTGTGTAATCACGTTCAAGATCAAAAATAGATTTTAATTCTGTTTCACTATAAACATTTTCATCTTTAATTTTATTCATTCAATATTCTTTTTGCTTTGGAGTTAGATTATCTAATGTTTTTAATTGTTGGATAGCTTTTTGAGTACGTTCTTTAATTTTAGGAATTGTTTCAGCTACTTTTTTAAACATCTCCAAATAATCTGAGTGTAAATAATCATCTGGTAATTGTCAATTGTGTCTAAACTCATATCGATTTTTAGGTTTTTCAGTTAGAGCAAAATAATATGCACTTTCTTCTCAATGATAGTCATATTTACCTTGGCCTGGATTTTCTGGATTGTAAAAAATTGATTCCTTCATCCATGAAGTAAAACTATTAGCAAATAAACTTCTATCTAATATTTTTTGATATTCTCAATACATAACATCAGAAAATTGAGGATCATAAGAAAATTGAAAATCATCTTCAGAATGATTAATAATAATTCTTTTATTAGGATGCTTCTCTTGAACAAAATTTAATATTTCTCTGAAATATTTAAATAATTCTTTAATCTTTTCATTATTTTCTTGATATATTTTATACCAAGCTTTTATTTCATCTATACTTTCTTTCTTTTTTAATAAATCATTGAATCATTCTACTGCTCTATTTTTGGTATATGAAAGAGATGAAAATAATTTCTTATATTCTTCTATAATTTGTTCACCATTTAAAGCATTAAATGAATCTTTTGTAGTTTGAATGTGTTTTCTAAATTCATCTATTTTTTCGTTGAATTTTAATAATAATGTAGATACTAAAGTATTTCAATTATCATTGAATTCTATTTTTTCTGATTTTGAATATATGTTAGTTTGAAGAAAATTATTAACATCATTTTTTAATTGTACTATTAATTGTCCTTTTAATTGTTGATATTCAGTTTCTAAATTTTTAACTTCATTTTTATATTTATTTTGTAGTTCATTATCAGCATAAATATAATTTATGTTGTTATGAGAAATTTCATAAAAATTAGAATATTGAATATATTCTGTTTGTTTATATTCATTATCAATACTTTCTATATCATCTTTTACTTTATCTTTTACTTCTAGTAAAAATGTTTTTGTTTTTTGATACTCAGATATATTTTTAGATTTATCAATAATATCTGGTAAGTTAATATTAATGTTATTTGAATCTGAAAATGAAATTACAAAATTACTTGCTTTTTCTGTTTCTTTAAAATCTTTAAATTTTTCTTTTTGTTCTTTAATAAATCTATCTATATTTTCATCATATAAAGTATCAACATCTTCATCGACTGTTAATTTTTTTGCTTTTTCATATGTAGCATCATATATATCATCTAATACACTGTTTTTTTCAAGAAATATAATTGATGCATCATAATCATCTTCTTTTTCATCAATAAAACCCATTGATAATGATAAATACTTAGCTTTTTCTTTTAATTCTTTTACTTTTTCATTATATTCTTCTTCATTATCATCTGTTTTTTCAATCTTTTTGAATTCATTATTAAAATAATCCAATTGATAGTCAGATAAATAAGCATAATCTTCATCTGAATGTTTAAATTTGCGATCATCATCTTCTGTACTCATTGCAACAATTGGCAATGATGCTAAAGTTAAAGGAATTGAACCTAATAATAAAAGTTTGTGATTTTTCTTACTCATAATAACTCCCATCTATATATATATATATATATAGATAGCTTACAAAAAATAGTGATGTAAACTATCATCTTTATATTTTTATTATAATACTTTAAAAATTCCATATATTGGTTGAAACAAGATATTTAATAATATTTTTTTTATTAATAAAAAAATGACTTTTATCACTTATTTTAAGTGATAAAAAGCAAAATTATTCTGTTATAAATATTTAAATAGTAATATAAAATATAAATATTATGAAAGAGAAAATACAAGAAAATAACACAAATAATGATTATGAAGCTATAGTTATAGGAGCCGGACACGCTGGTGTTGAAGCTACTTTTGCACTTGCAAATATGGGTCATAAAGTAGCTTTAATACCCTTTGATTTAAATAAAGTTGCAATGATGCCTTGCAATCCATCTATTGGTGGACCAGCAAAAGGAATCATCACTAGAGAAATTAATGCTTCAGTTGGTGTGCAAGGGTATTATTCAGACTTAGCAATGATTCAAATTAAAATGCTTAATGAAAGCAAAGTACCAGCAGTAAGAGCTTTAAGAACACAAATTGACAAAGAAAAATATTCTAATCTAATTTTGAAAGCATAACAAAATCATCCTAATATTTCATTAATTGAAGCAGTGTGTGAAGAAATTTTAGTTAATGATAAAAATGAATTTATAGGAATTAAATGTAGTGCACCCCAAAACCTGGACCAAAATGGAAAGGTTTTATTATGGTACAAAAACACAAATTAATTGAAACTATTGAATGTTATTTAAACTCTAATGAAAAATTTAATTCATTCATTAGAAAAAATAAGTTTAAGAACCATATGCAATTGCATTATGTAAGATACTACCTTCAACATAAAAGTGCAGATGAATATTTAAAAACAAAAGCACTTAAATCGGTTGAAAATAGTCTCATTAGTAAAGAAATTGATGAAGTTCTTAGAAATAAGAAATCTTGCTTCCAATCAGCTGTAGATTTAAATCTTGAATCAGCCTCATCATTTATGATGAAAGTAGTTAATGCTCGTAAAAATCTCTATAATGTAAATATGAAGAGAAAAAGAGTTGTAACAAAAGATTCAGATACAAAGAAATACATTCGTGAACTCGAAGAAAGAGTAGAACTATTAGAAGCTACTATTGCTTTCAACGAAGAACTTAAACAAAGAGTTAACTTCCGACTGAAGCAACAAAAGAAGAAATAGTTCGAACCATCGAGTCATTAAGAGAACGATTTAAATTAAGAATTCTATTGCAAGTTGCTTCTATACCTAAATCAACATATGAATACCAAGTAAATGCTATTCATAAAATGGAAGAAAAGCTAAAAGAACTATATGCTGTTATGAATGAAATTTTTACAAATTCAAATCAAACATATGGTTACAGAAGAATGCAAATAGAACTTAAAAATCGCGGTTATTTCTTTAATCGTAAGAAAGTAAGAAAGCTTATGAAAAGATTTGGATTTAAAGTAGAACAAAAATCAAAACGCAAATATAGTTCATACAAAGGCGAGATAGGAAAAGTTGCAGAAAATCTAATAAACAGAAACTTCTTATCAAGTCTTCCTCTACAAAAACTTTATACAGATATTACTGAATTTAAGTTAAAAACAGATGTTAAACTATATTTTTCAGCTATAGTTGACGGCTTCAATTCTGAAATTGTTTCTTGAGCTATTTCTACAAGTCCAAACCTACAACTTATTAAAAATACATTAGAACCTTTATTACCTAAATTAAAAGGTATGAAAGTAAGTATAATGCATTCAATTAAGGTTGACATTATCAACATAAATACTTTATCGAGACATTGAAAAAAACACAATATAACACAAAGTATGTCTAGAAAAGGTAATAGTCCAGACAATGGATTAGTCGAATCTTGTTTGGCGTTATCAAAAACTGAATTCTTTTATCCAAATAGAAAACGTTTTGATTCAATAGAACAATTCATTAGTGAACTAAACGGATATATTTGATATTACAACAACAAAAGAATCAAGTTGAGACTAAAAAGTAGTCCAGTTGATTAAACATGGACACATTATTTGGACACTTCCCTCCAAATGAATGTGTTTTTTTATGCAATTAAATTTGCATATTGGTTAGGTGATAATCAACCTAAGTTAGATTGAATTCTTTCGCTATTATAAAATTGAATGAATGTGTCAATAATTGATTTTAATTCATCAAATGTTATGTTGTTAAAATTTACAAATTTCAAACATTCTGATTTTAATATCGAAAAGAAATATTCTGCTTCTCTATTATCTAATGAATTACCAACTCTACTCATTGAAACAATACCGTTATTTTGAGCTATTATTTCATTATATAAATTTGATGTATATTGATAACCATGATCCGAATGAATAATTCAACTTGTATTGAATTTAATATCTTTTATATGTGATATCACTAAGTCATTATCATTTCTCGTTGAAATATTGTAATTTATAATTCGTTTTGTTCTGTGCTCAATAGCTATAGATAAAAATATATGATTGAAATATTTCTTCAAATCAAATGGTGCTGGAATATAAGTTACATCAGTAGCCACAATATTTCTTCCATTAACATCGTTATAATCCCTTTTAACTGAATCTTTAGCATCAAAGTTTGTATTTTTAAGTTCTCTAACTCTAGTCTTTTGTCTTACTTTGCAAAATAAATTTAACTTATTCAATTTTCTACCAACAGTTCTACTAGATAGAGTTATATTATATTCTTTCAATAGCATAATAGCTATTCTAGCTCTGCCATATGTTTGATTATATTTATTATGTAAAGTCTTGATTTCCTCAGCATATTGGATTTCTTTTTCAGATGGCTTTTCTTTATTCATAAGATTATAAAATGTACTTTTAGACATATTAAAAGCTTTAGCAACTTCTTTCTTACATGATTTCATTTCTTTGATTTTCTTTAATATATCTGTAGGAATTTCTTTTGTTATTTCACCGTATTTTTGTCAGATTTCTAATATTTGAATCATATCTTCTTTAGATACTTTATCTCAGTTTACTTTATTATTTTTTCTTTTTCTTCCGCGATTATCTTTTGCAAATTTTACAGTTTCAATTTTATTATACATAGTATTTAAATTATATTGTTTTATTTTAACAATTACTTGATATAAGTTTTGCTTACTTATGGTGCAATTTGTTATTAATTTAAATACATTTATAAATTTCTCATATGACAATGAACAATTTTCTAAAAGTTCAATTGCATATTTACATCTCTTAATTTGTTGATCAGTAATTTCAATATTATTGATTATTAACATATTATTTTTTATGTGTCCAAATAATATGTCCTAGTTTAGATTACAGAAATTCTTTTGATTCAAATTTGGCCCAACTTTAGGGGTTCACTACAAAACTTGAAAATGATGTTACTATAAATGCAAATGTTCTTGTGATTACTACTGGAACTTATAGAACTCTTGAATCCTTAGAGGATTAGATATTACTATTTCAGGACCAGACAATCAAAAAACAACTCCTGAACTTAGTCAATCATTAGCTAAATTAGGATTTGAATTACAAAGACTAAAAACTGGAACTCCTGCTAGAGTTTTTGCTGATTCAATTGACTTTTCAAAAGTAGAAAAAGAAAATCTTGAGGGTACTTATTTGTCATTTTCTAACCATTCAAATGTGAAGTTAGATATAGATAAACAAATTTCTTGTTATCTAACGCTGAATTGTAATCCTAACTGCAACACTTTTTAATAAAATAATGAGTGGTGCAGTTTTTTGAATAAATAAAAAAGGCACCACTTAAAAACTCAGGAAAGTGGTGCACATATATTATAAATAAATCAATTATGAAACAAGAATAACAATCGAATTTCTTTTTAACACTGAGCGTAAGTCATTAAATCAAATTTCTAATATTATTAACATTAGTGTAAGCACATTATCAAGAGAGATTAAAAATAATTCTGATTTCTGAGGATATAGCGCTAGCAATGCACAAAGAAAACATGATTTAAGACAAAGATGAAAACAACATTTTATATTGAAAAATGAATTTGAAAAATTTTCAGATTTCACTGATATATTTGTAAAGAAATTTAATAAAAAATCGTTTGGTGTGGAATTAACTTGTCAATACATCAAGAATAACTTTAATTTTTCGCAACCTAGTTTAAAAACTGTTTTCAATTGAATAAATTCTAATATATGAATATTCACAACGAAAGATTTATTAAGGAAATCATATAAAAAAGGTGGAAGAAGAAAACAAACGGCAGCACAAGCATTAGTTGGTGTTCGATGAGTAAAACCTTTTTGGTGTAGACCGCGAGAAATTAATGAGAGAGCAGAATTTGGACATTGAGAAATTGACTTGATTATAGGTAGAAACGGTAATGGCAATTGTCATCTACTAACATTTCATGAACGATTAACAAGATATGGATTTATTGTTGAAATCGATAATAAAAATCCATGAAAAATTGATCTGATTATTTGAAATCTTATAAAGAAATATTGTTTAAATGTGAAATCCATAACAAAAGATAATAGTATAGAATTTAAATGTTTATTTTATCTCGCATATAGACTTAAAATTTATGTTTATCAAGCTGATAACTATGCATCGTTTCAAAAAGGTGGAATAGAAAATTTTAATGGTCTTGTCAGAAGATATTTTCCTAAACGGACAAACTTCAATAAAATTAGTTAAGAACAGATACAAAAAGTTCAAGATGAGATTAATAATATGCCCAGAAAATTTTAGACTGATTTTCGTCAGATGAATTATTCGTAAATTGAAATTATTATAAAGATAAATGGACACCTATACCAAAAGATACCGATCTATTTATATATTCTCGAAGAAAAAGAAATTCAAATAAAACAAGAAATAAATTCTTTATAAATTGAAAAACATAACTTATTGCAATGAGTTCTCAAGCATTAATTAAGCTTGAGTTTTTATTAAAAAAATCTCAACAAATTAATGTTGAGAAAGTAATTTTAACTGTTGCAGTTAAGATTACAATTAACAGAAACAATTGTTTCCTAATATGTAATATTATTTATCTTGTACACTTTCAACACCAGGTAATTTTAATCCTTGAAGTAATTCTAATGAAGCTCCACCACCTGTTGAAACATGAGTGAATTTATCTTCCATTCCTAATTTTTCAACAGCAGCTACTGAATCTCCACCACCAACTAATGTGTAAGCACCTTTAAGTTTAGCGATTGCTTCACATACTCCTAAAGTTCCTTTTTCAAAGTTAACAAATTCAGCCACTCCCATAGGTCCATTTCAAACTACAGTTTTTGCACCTTTTAATGCATCTTTGATATTTTGAATTGATTTAGGCCCTAGATCAAGTGACATATAACCATCTTTAATTGAACCTTCTTGAATTTCAGGTGTTACATCTGCAAATTCTTTTGCACAAGCATGGTCAACTGGTAAAATTACTTTATCTCCATATTTAGACAAGAATTCTTTTGCTAATGGAATATAGTCAGTTTCAACTAATGAAGTTCCTGTTGTTTCTCCTCTAGCTACCATAAATGTGTAAGCCATAGCTCCACCGATAATCATTTTATCAGCGATTTTAGCTAAGTTTTCAAGTACTTGAATCTTATCTGAAACTTTAGCTCCACCAATAATAGCAACATATGGGTGCTCAGGATTTTCAATAACTTTGTTAAGTGATTCAACTTCTTTTTGCATTAAGTAACCTAATGCTGATTCTTTAATATTTGAAGCAATACCAACATTTGAAGCATGAGCTCTATGTGCTGTACCAAATGCATCATTAATAAATACATCACCTAATGAAGCTCAATATGCACCTAATTCAGGATTGTTTTTTGATTCAGCTTTGTCATTTAAATCTTCATAACGTGTGTTTTCTACAAGAACAACATCACCGTTTTGCATTTTAGCAATAGTTTTTTCAAGTAGTTCTCCTCTTGTTTCAGGAACAAAAGTTACTGCTTTACCTAATTCATTTGCTAATTCAATAGCGACTGGACGTAAGGTTTTAGACGCTAAATCTGCTTCTGATTTAACTCTACCAAGGTGTGAGAATAAAATTACTTTTCCGCCTTCTTTAATAATTTTATTAATTGTAGGTAAAGCTGATGTAATTCTCTTTGTAGATGTTATAACACCATTTTGTACCGGAACATTAAAGTCAACTCTAACTAAAACTTTTTTACCTTTTAATTCAAGGTCATCGATTGTTTTTTTCATCAATATCTCCTTTTTCTAATATGTAGAAATTATATTATATTTGCTTAAAAGTGGTTATAAAATATACTTTTAAAATGACTGTATTAATTAAAAAGTTGAAAGTCCACCTAAGTGGTAAATTGAGTAGTTCCTCAATATTGCTGTATAAATTTTACAAAAATGTTCCAAAAGCGTGAAGAAAAATAAAGCCTGAGCTTAAAATTCTTTGTTATTTAGACGAAACTGTTGAAATATTTAGAAGTTTTTAACCTGATTATTCTGCCTGTTTTATCATCAATAAAATCACGATATTGATTATTTATTGCGTTGAACATTTGTGAAATATATTCAAAATTAACATATCTCGGAAACTTGCCTTTTGGTAGAAAGTTTCTGATTTTTTATGAGCATTTTCTATGCTTCCTTTTGTCATGATGAATATGTATCGCACTTGTAAATAACAGGAATTTCTCTTATTTCATTTAACTTCACATTTTCCGAACCATTGTCTATGGTTAGAGATAAAATGGTTAAATTGTGATGATTAATCAATTTAAGAAGTGATTCTTTTATTGAATCTGCATCTCGCCGAGTTAATATCCCAAATAACATTCTTGTCTTTCTTTCTAGCAAGGTAAGAATGCAATATTTAGCTCTTAAATTAAGAATTACTGTGTCCATTTCATAATGTCCAAATTCTTCTCTGTTTCTAATTGTTAATGGTGCGAGATGAATAGAAATACCAAAGTTAATTTTTCTTAGATTGCACTCCTTTAGGCTTTTTCTTCTTGCCACGTAGTTTATCTCAATTAGATTTTGAAATACCTCTTTTGATTTCAAAATAAAAATAGAGAAATCAACATCTTTAAATATTCTTAATCCATAAAGTAATAAAAAAGCTTGTGGCGTAGGTATAAAAGCATTTTTATCCTTCAATTGTTCTTTATAGTAATCCAAGAATGTCGTTACTGATATTAGTGGTTCAAATTTCTTTTCATTATCTGAAAGTAAAATACCTTTAGATAATTTTCTCTTAACGATTCTGTGTTGTTTACTTCAAAACCTTCAGAAGCGAACAATATCATCTCATTTTGAAATTGTGTTTTCATGAATTTGTTGAACTGGATTTTGAACATTTTGCATTTTGAGCTGAACTCATTCACGATGTGAAACTTTAAAAATTGTTGTTAGTCTATTTTTACAATTACTGCAAAATTTGTATGAGTCTTCTGCTGTGTAATCTCACATAGCTAGTTTTAAATTTTGCTTGAGAACTTTAGCTGATACGTTCATTGTTTTTGAAATATCATTCAGTGTTTCATGTGTTGCGAAATTTTTAAACATAATAGCTAGCTTTTCCATGTTGAAATGAGTTATATTTTGCTCTCTGAGTTTGTTTATGTCCTTATGGATTTTGTTTATTTCGTTATCATTTAGTGAATCCATTATTGCAAAATGATAATATGCTTCTCTTTGAGTTTTTGATATAACCGTTTGATATACTTTTCCTCAATTTTTATGCAAAATACTCTTTTTTGTTATACTTCAAATCTATTAACATTATAATTAAGTTAGTTCCTTCCTTTAGATTTGCAATTTTATTATACAAGGATACAAAAAAAGCTGTTAGCTCACGATTAGGTGGATTGACAGCTTTTTAATTTATACTTTTAAAATGACTGTTATATAGATTTTATTAATTAATTTTAATTAATCAATTCGCTTTAATGTATGAGTGAATTTATAAAAAATATCAGATAAATAATAGATATCTGATATTAAATAACTTGAATTTAAATTCTAATATAAGTAGTTAGGAATATAAACTAATTGTAATAAAAAGTATAATGAGAAAATATCTTTTAATATATCACTATAAATGAAATTTGTAGTTCTAATTGGGTCTTTAGCGAATTTTGGAACATCAATTAATCCAAAACCTGCTGGTGATAAAAACGACATATAAATTATATCATTTTGTGCAGACACACTGATATTTCTAATATTAGTTGATGAGTAATTTCTATTTCACATATTACTCATATTTTCCATAGCTAGTGGTGTAAATAGCATTCTCATTTTCATTTCATCGTTACTTTGCAATTTAAATAATCGGTTGAAATCATTATTTTCTAATTTAATTGATTTCATTCCAGCCGGGTTATACCATTTACTTCCAAAATACATAAAACTTGTGCGGTGTCTTGATTCTAAATATCTTGCGTCGATTTTTAATAGGGTTACATAAAAATGTGTTTCTTGAGTTGTTCTATTTCCACGACCATCTGCAGTTTGTGTTTCATAAATTCAATGCGCATTTGAAAAATGGGCTGGATATTTATCATCAATAACAATTGTTTGACAATTGCTTATATCAGCTATGTATGCATCTGATGGAACAACACTTGGACGATATGTATAATATTCATTTCTTTGGAATTTTCTAGTACTCTTATCGTATGAATATCTTGGATTATCGCATTCATATTCTGAACCTAAAAATTTTCATTTTGGTTGTAATATATTAATAGCTTTAAGATGTAAATCCGCTTTATTAATATTAAATAAAATAGATTTTGAAATATTATGTGCTGCTTTTAATCTTAATCCATTATATACTGAAGCAACAATAATTAATATAACGGTAATACCTAAAAATACTATACCAGATAATGTTGCAGATCCATTAGAATTCATCAAGCCGGGTATTAAAGTTGCTAATGTAATAATTAAAGGTAAAATAGTACAAAGTGCTACAATTATAGCTATTTTTTTATTTTTTTGATAAAGTGAATATTCATTAGTACTAAATTGTTTCTGAACTACATCTTTTATGATAGGTAGTAATTTCTCATCAGCTTCATTTTTAAAATCGCTAAAGTTTAAATAATCTGCTACTCTTTTCATTCGTTATTATAATCCTAATTCATTCATGTCAACATCTAATCTGGCTTTAGTTGAAGCTTGGAATAAAGATGCTGTACTTAATCCCATATTTTCAGCCACTACATTTGCAGGGAATGTCATAATACTCATATTGAAAGCATTAACAGTTGAATTATATAATCTTCTAGCTGAAGCAATTTCTCTTTCAATATAAGCTGTTTCATCCATTAAATTCATATACATTGAATCTGCTTTAAGTTCTGGATAATTTTCACCTACAGCCATTAAACGTCCGAAAATAGAATTGTTTAATGATTCAATTTCATTTGAATTGGCAGCTGTATTACCTGATAAAGTTAAAGCACGTAATCTAGCTACATCTTCAAATACTTTTTCTTCGTGGATTTTGTATGATTTTACTTGAGCTACTAATTTTGTCAAGGTATCGCTACGTTTTTGTAATTGAACATCAATTAATGATGCTTTTTCATTGATTTCATTTTGTGTTCTTAAGAAATTGTTTCTTTTTATAATATATAAAAAGATTGGAACAATTAATAGAAATGATAAATAAACCATAACTTTTGCTCCTGTTGAAGCTGTTGCTTTAACTGGAGTATTATCTGCTACAGGTTCTAAACCTTGTGGGTTTTTTATTTCTGAATTATTAAATAAATTTGCCATATTTCTCCTTTGTAAAATTATACATATTTTTAAATATATTCGATTTTGCAAAATACCGAATAATATAAGAAAAACACTAATTTTAGTTATTATTAGTACTAAAAATTAGCGTTTTTATAATGTTATATAAATTATAGTTTAACTACTTCTACAAAAGCTGAGAACTTTTTATTTTTTACAATTTCAACCACTTTAAAAGTAACTTCATCTTCTAAAGTAAAACGAGAGTTTTTGTATAAACGTTTGGTACCTAAATGTTTTAATAAGTAATTGCGTAAAGGCATATCTTCTTCGTCATCTTCTAGTAAATCTGTATGAATTTCTAATTGCTTGAATAAATCATACATAATAACATTTGATTGTACACGAGCTTTTTCTAGAGATACTTCGTATATTTCTTCATCATCATCATATTCATCATATATTTCACCAACGATTTCTTCAATAATATCCTCAATTGTTATTATTCCTAAAACATCAGTACTGTTATTGTTTTCAACTACAAAAGCCATTTGTGCTCTAGCTGATCTCATTTTTTCTAAAGCACTTGAAAGAATTGAATTAGCTGAAACAAGTGGTACATTTTTCATATAATCAATCACTCTACCTTTTTTTAGCTTAAAGATATCTTTAAGTAGAACAATTCCGATTAATTGCCCGTCTTTTTCAACTGGTAATCTAGAGTAATTGGTTTCTTTAAATATTTCTAATGCATCATTAATATTACTTTTATATGAAATGGTAGTAACATCCTTTAATTTAATGTAATGTTGTCCTACTTTAGTTGAATCTAAATCTAAAGCATTTTGAGCTAGAATACTTTCTCCAGTTTGCAAGACACCTTCTTCTTGTGCTAGTGAAAGCATTGATTTAATATCTTCTTCAGAATTAGTTACATAAACATTTTTTGATAGTTTACTTATTGGATATGTTAATGGGAAAAATAATCAAAACATCAACTCGTTAAATAAGCAAAAGATTTTTAGATATCTTTCAGGATTATATTTAGCAATTAATTTTGGTGTTATTTCACCAAAAAGCACTAATATAGGTGTAACAACTGCTGTAGAAATAATTACTGTTAGTGGATCACCTTCAGCAAAATATAATGAAAGCACATAGGATGTTAATGCTGATGAAGCAACATTAACTAAGTTATTACCAATTAATATAGTTGATAATAATTGATTATATTTTTTTACTTGTTTATTTATTAAGTTAGCAAATTTATGTTCTTTTTCAGCCATATCATGCAATTTAGCAGGTGATATAGTGCTATAAGCTGTTTCGGAACCTGAAAAAATGCTACTTAATAAGAATAAGATAATTAGCACAGCTGCAACAATTCCTGTAATTAGAGGTTTATTTGAATCACTAGTTGTAACTGTATTTGAAACTGTTTCTTGAAAATTTGTTATAAAACTGGGGTAACCATCCATAATTTAATAACTGTTCCCTTCTTTTTCATCTGTAAATTTTACATATTTACCAGTGTAGATTAATGTTTCAGAAACAAATGGTTGTCCGTTTCTATTTTTAGCAACAGTAAGTACTACTGGAATATGTTCATTTTTATTAGATTCTTCTTCGGAAATACCTTTTTTAAGAGGTTTTCTACTTAAGAAAAGTACAATATCGGCATCCTGTTCAATTTGTCCTGATTCACGTAAATCACTTAATTGTGGACGCTTGTCTTCTCTATTTTCGACACTACGAGATAGTTGTGATAATGCAATAATAGGAATTTTTAATTCTAAAGCTAATGTTTTTAATGAACGAGATATTGCAGCAACTTCTGTTTGTCTATTTCCGCTAGCATCACCTGATAATAGTTGTAAGTAATCAATAACAACTAAATCAAGTTTGCCTTCTAGATTTTTCATTAAGTGTCTTATTTTAAATATGATTTCAGAAATATTGCTTTTTGGTTCATCATCAAATCAAACAACACTATCTTTTTTCATATTTTCTATAGTATGGAAAAGTTTTAATGCTTCATCTCCGCTATTAATTAATTTGGGGTTTTGAATTTTATAAAGTTCAATTCCGCTTGAAGTTGATAAATATCTACTTGTTAATTCACTAGTTGGCATTTCTAATGAAATAAAAGCAACATTTTTCACTTCATTTTTCATATTAGCTTCATCAACAATATTTTTAGCAATATTTAAAGCTAAAGCAGTTTTTCCTACTCCGGGTCTAGCTGCTAGAATAATTAATTGTCCGGGTTTAAATCCTTTTATATATTTATCAATTGAGTAAAAACCTGTATAAAGATATTTTTGTTCTTCTGCATTATTTTGCAAAATAGAATTAATTCTTTCAGCTAGTTGCATAGCAGCTTCATCCAAAGGAATGAATTCAGAGTTTTTAATTGACATGTTATTGTTTGATAATAAGAAATTTTGTAAGTCTTGAATACTTTTATCTCATAAAATCACTTTATTTTGTCCTAAAGATTTTAAATATTCAGTATAAAATGATTCTAAATTTCTCATTTTTTGTAGGTCAATTAATTTTTCAATGTTATTTACAAAGTTATCTTCATTATAAAATGATGAAGTAATTTTGTTAAGAATAGCTATATTTAAAGCACTATATTCAAATTGTGTATTATGTGTTTCAATTAACTTTTTAACATCATTATAATCAAATGTTATTGTTTTATTATTTGAATTTGATCTGGTTTGTTTTACAAGTTTAAATAATTGTTGATAAGCAATATTATAAAATGCTTGTGGAGTTAAATAATCAAAACCAAGCGATTGTTTATCTAAATCATTAAACATATTACTAAGCACTTCACGTTCAACACTTTCATCGTGAAATAAAGTATCTTTTAGAGGAACTAATTCACCTGAAATATAGTTATATTGTTTTTCTTCGAAAAATCTTTTACTTCTTGACATGTTTTAATGTAATCACAACTCTTATATTTGCTTTAATATCTTTATACAATATAGCTTCGATATCATGTGGCCCTTCTGAAACTAGACGAACTTTGCTTAATGAGTGTTTATCCAGTTTATAACCTCTATTTTGTAATTCTTTTTCAACGTCTTTAGTTGATACTGAACCATGTACATTTAAATTTCCGTTTGCATCTGTATTAGCTTCTAATACATAGCTTAGTTCTATTTTTTCTAATTCATCTTTTAAATGTAAAGCTGATGTTCTTTTTTCATGTTCTTCAGCAACTAAATTATTTAATCTTCTATTTAGTTGATGAAGTGTTTGTTCATTATATGGAACACCAAAACCATTTTTAATCAAATAATTTGATCCATAACCATTTGAAACTTCTACGATTGTATTAGCTTTTCCATCTTTACAATCTTTAATTAATATTACTTTCATCTTGTATCTCTCTTTCACTAGTAATTATTGCATGTCTAATATTATCAACAAATGTTTCTAGATCCTCATCGGAAGTGGCAGCGGCTGTAGAAAAATGCCCTCCACCACCAACTTGTTCACAAATAATTTGCACATTTGTAGCTATACCACGCGCACTAAGCTTATATTTTTTAGTATCTTTTAATTTAGCGACCACAAAACTAGCTTCACGTCCTTTGATTCTAAGTATTTCATTAGCAGCCATTGAGATTACATCATTTGAAACTTCAATATCTGAGTAAGCTAAATAATATCCACTTTTTACTTCTTGTGTATTTTGCAATAATTTTTGAATTTGTTCTTCTGTTTCATCATCTATTTTAAGTAGATTTCCACTCTTAATTACATTTGCACCTTTAGATTCAAGTCAAGCACTTGCTTCAAATGTTCTTGTTGTTACTGATTTTGAAAATTGAGCCGTATCTAAATAAATACCACTTAAAAGTAACTGAGCACATAATTGTGAAATATGTAAGTTGTAATCCATAAATGTCATTATTTCAGTTACTATTTCAGAGGCTGATGAAGCAGTTGTATCAATATAGATATTGGTTAAAGGACAAAAGTCAATACTTTTTCCAACACGATGGTGATCGAAAACAAATATGTTATTTCTAAGTGCATTAATAACTCCATCTTTATTATCTGTACGATTTATATCAGAGTTATCTACAAGTACAACTAAAGTATTCGCATCAGTTATTTTTGTTGCATGAGCTGGTTTTATGAAAATACCTGTATCAAAATCAGATTCAGTCTTTAATTCATTTAAGTATTTTTCTGTTGTTTGGTCAAATGTTATATTACAAATATAAGCATCTTTTCCAAAACTACGAGCTACTTCAACAATTGCATATGATGAACCTAGCGCATCAAGGTCAGCTAAACTATGACCATAAACAATTACTTTCTCAATAGTTTTATCTTGCAATCTCTTAGAAAACTCTAGAGCAACTGCTTTAATTTTGGTTTTATTATTATTTGACATAATTTCACTATTTGATCCAAAGTATACAGCAGGTTGCACATTAGAAAATATTGCAATTTGGTCACCACCACGGTTTTGTGCCTGCACAAGAGCTTTTTTAGCTTGTTCTAATTTTTCTTTTAAAGAACTCCATCCATGTGCAAATCCGACACTAAGTGATAACTTATTAATAGCTGTATCATTTACATTTTGGTGGATATTAGTAAATAATGAAAAATTATCCTTAGACATTTCTTGTAATGATTTTTCATTTGTGATTACAACAAATTTACCATTGGTATATTGACGATAAATTAAATTATATCTTTCCATATATTCTTTAATTGTGTCTATAACGATTTTATTTACGATAAATAATTGTTCTTCAGATAAAATAGATTGATACATTTGATAATTATCTATTTCTATTTCACCAATTACAGGTTTTTGTTCTCAAGCTTCCACCTTGAATAAATGTTCTGATGTTATATCACGAATTACAATTGTATTAGACAATGGCCAAAACTGCGCTTCATAAATGTTTTTATTATTATAAAACTCTAATTTTGTTTGATTTAAATCGACTTCTTTTTGGTAATTATCATCAATCTTTTCAAAAAATTGATTAATTGATCAATTAATGAAGTCTTTATGAAATTTATTTTTAATGAAATTACTTGTTCATACAATATTTTGATCAATATCATAAATTATCAAACCAATATTGTTGTTAGTCATAATCTTTTCTAAAAATCCATTAAAGGACTTGTTAATTAGTTCTCTTGATTTAGCAAAATTATAAATTGCAAAATAAAGCAGCATTATAACAATACCTAGTACTACAAACATTCCAAATATAATCAAAATATTTGTAAATAAATCTGTTTTAATCTTTGTCAATGCTCATATTAATAAAATGAACATTATGATAAATAATGTAATTAATCCAGAATAAATTCAAACTTTCTGTTTCTTGCGCATCAGCTCCCTTTCAATAATTTCTTAAATTATATAATAATTTAAGGCACATATTCAATGAACCCAAAATTTTGTACCTTGAGAAATATTTATAATGTCGATTTCCTTAAAATTTAGTTAAATAATTCTATAAGAATGTAACTACCACATTATAAAATTCAACTCAATTAGAAAAAAACGCACCTAGATTCTAGATGCAGAAAATTACAATAATAAAGTTTATAAACTTTGAGTGCTATGGGATATAACTCCCATTTCTACTTTATCTTTAAATTAATTTAATTTTGTTTACAAACTTTAGTTTTTTTACATTCAATACTTTGCAATATAGCTAATGCTCACATTGAAATTATTAAAATTATTCCAAATGATGCAATTACTGTAGGCAATGAACTAATTGTATTACCATTAGCATAATTAGGTTTAATATATGCCGCTACCAATGCACATAAGATGAAAATATATATTGAATAAATTAATGTAACAAATTGTGATGTATGCATTATTACTTTATTATGGTATTGTTTTAAGAATTCGCTAATTATTAATAACATAATAAGTATTATTCATGAAAAAACAAATCCTGTTGTTAAAAATTCACCAGGTAGCCCTTCAGATGTACCGCCAATAAATGATATGTAACTATAGATTGTTGTTAGTTTTGCATCAGTATTTGTTACATTTGCGATAATAATTTGATTAGGTACAAGCATTAAAATTAAAATTAGAAATGCAAACCCCATCAGTAAATAACCACTATATTTTTTGAGAAATTTCATTCTTTACCTCTAAGCAATATTTAATAATATTACCTAGTTATATTTTACTCTTTTTGGCATCTATATACCATTTTGTGGAAATGTGGAAATATATGTAAAAACATAAATAATTAAATATTTTTTACTAAATTTAGATATTTTCACTAATGCAGTAGATATTAAAATATCTAAATAAATATTTTTAACTGTTAATTTAATTATTATGAGTATACTCCTTCCCGTTATCTTAACCTGTGATTCCAAGTTAAGAATGTCAAAAATATTTTTGTCCCTAGAAAATAGTTAAATTATTGTATAAAAGTGCTCAAATTACACAGAAAAAATAATTCCACTAATATTTAGCGGAGAATTAGATTCATAAATAATAAAAGATACAATTTTTGAAAACTTCAAAATTTCTGTGTAATTATTGATGCTGAAAAGCAAAAAAGCACTATAAAATAGAGCTAAAAGTAGATTTTATCTGGATAACTTGGAAACTCAGGTTTTTTAATTTACACAAAATTAATTATTGTATCGTAAGTATAGTAATTAGCTAATAATACAGTAATAAAAATCCACTCTAGTGTGAGTGGAATGATAGAATTAAAACTCCTATTATTATTCCAATGAATAATGAAACAAGAACGGTAAATCATTGTTTTTTGCTCATATGATTGTGATAGAATTCAGGAATAAATTCAACTATTGCAATAAATAAGAATATACCAGCAATTGCTGAAAACATAATTGCTTTTAATCATCATAATTCATTTATGTATTGGCCAGCATAAGCACCAATTAACATAAATGGCAAGAATAATGATAAACCTAAAAATGATAAAAGTAATGAATTAATACGGCCAAAACCTGCTTCTCTTAATCTGAAATAAAATATTGATTCTTCAGGTATTAAGTGTAGTATTAATGAAACAAAGTATGCTATTGTTAAGTTATTTGTTTGTCCCTCGGTAGCTAATGTTAAGTTGTAACCTAGTAAAATTCCCTCAGGAATACGATGAGTTAATAACAATAACAATGCAATGACTTTCATTTTAGGAGAAGTTTTATTAATAATCGTTTCTTCTGCTTGAGCTAAATTTTCTTCTTGCCCGAAAATATAATCAGGGTGCGCATGAGAATGTGTGTGATTAAGATGTTTATGTTGGTGAATATATTTATCACCACTATATATCACTACATCAGACGATGAAATTTTCTGTTCAGCATTCAATAAACTATCAGTATTATCATTTTTTTTATTAGTATGTGAATAAACCACTAAACTACTATGATCATGATCATGTGAATGATGTTCAACACCATGATCATGCACAAAAACACTTAGTTTTCGATCTTTTTTAAGAACTTTATTTATACGGTATGTAATTACAAATTTTAAAGCAAATGAAAATAGTAATCCAAAAATTAATCCAGAAACTACAGTTCCTATATTAATTCCATAAATAATACTTTTGTTTCGATCTCCGAAGTGAGCAGCTGCTCCATGTGAAGATTGTTCTATACTTTCTCTTAAAAATCCAAACATTGCAAGTGCAATGAAAAATCCGGTTGAAAAAGCATATAGGTAAAATGTAAAATTTTTAAATCTTTTATCTTTAAGTCGATGGAATAAAGGCAAAATTAGTGATAGCAAAGTAGGTACTGCTAACAAACATAATAAAGCAATTAATATAATTATAAAAGTTGCTAGCGAAGCTGAACTACCGGGTAAATTTGCTAAATATTCATAAAAATTATTTAATGACATTATTCCTTGATATCGATATTATGGTAAACGTCTTGAACATCATCATCATCTTTTAATTTTTCAACAAATTCAAGAAGTTTAGCTTCTTTTTCTGCATCGTATTCTACATACATATTTGGTAAATATGTAACTTCACATTGGATATATTCATTAATACCAAGTGATGATTCTAGAGCTGATTTTAAATCTGAGAAGTTTTCTGGTGCTGTAGTTAATACAAATGAATCTTCAGCAACTTCAACATCATCTGCTCCATTTTCTAAAGCAACTAACATAATGTCATCTTCTGATACATATTGTTTAGAAACTTCAATAATCCCTTTTTTATCGAAAGCAAATGGAATTTGTCCAGTTTTACCAAGTGTAGCATTTTGCTTATTAAAGTATGATTGAATATTTGATTTAACTCTATTTAAATTATCAGATAATGTAACAACTATAAATGTTGCTCCACCACTTACTGTTGCATTAAAAACTGTTTCAACAAATGTGTTAGCATTTTTGTCTCCTGCGGCTTTTTTAATTGCTCTTTCAATGTTATCTTTTGGCATGTTTTTAGCTTTTGCTTTAGCAATTGCTAACTTTAATGCTGGGTTTGTGTCAGGATCTGGTCCTTTTTGTGCTGCAACGAAGATTTCTTTTGATAATTTTTGAAAAACTTTTCCTCTTGCTGCATCTTGTGCCCCTTTACGGTGCATAATATTGGCTGCGTGTGAATGTCCTGCCATAATATCTCCTTTAGTTATTTAATTTCAGATGGCTTATATATTGCGTCTCTCTTATGTTGAGAAATTGCATGCTTATGTTGAATTTTATCAACTGTATCTTTTGATAAAACTTTTGATATCAACTCTTTATTATCAAGATTATCTAAGTAAAAATCAAGTTGTTGATATGAAAATCCAAGTTCGCTTTCATCTGTTTGGTTTTCTCATAAACCAGCAGATGGAGCTTTATTGATAATTTCATTTGGTACATTTAACAATGAAGCTAAAAATCTAACCTCACCTTTGGTTAATCGTGAAATTGGAAGCAAATCAACTCCACCATCGCCATATTTAGTAAAGTATCCAATATATGTTTCGTCTAGATTATCAGTTCCAAGCACTAAAGCATTTTTATCTTGTGCTTTTGCATATAATGTTGTCATTCGTAATCTAGGCTTAATATTTGCTATTGCTAAAGGATTTGAAACATTTACAGCATTATAAATTGAATTAAATGTTTCAGATAAATCAACTACTTCAAATTTATCATCAAATGTTTCTTCTAATTTAGCAATATGTCCTAAATCTTCTTGTAACATTTTACCAACAGGCATGACAATACCAAAGGTTTGACTTGGACGAATATTTTTAGCTATAGCATATACTAAAGCTGAATCAATTCCTCCCGAAATACCTACAACAAAGGCATTTGCATTAGCTTTTTCTAAATATTCAAGTAAGAAGTTTTTAATCACTTCTAAATAATCTAGAGCAGCTTGTTTATCATAAATCGGTCTATTGTTTTGATAACTTGTGATTTTGCTCATAATAACCTCTTTAATTAGCTTGATAAATATCTAAAATTTTACTAAAAATTTTACATTTATGCTTGCTATTAATTTATATCACAATTTTACTAATTTATATTACTTAATAGTAATTTATTAAATTTACTATGATTTTATTAAAAAGTTAAAAATTTCAATATTTTACATATAAAAACTAATTTTTTATTTTTAAACTCTCATATATGTAATTTAAATATATAATATAATTTACTTAAATATTATCGAAGAGTAAATATGAAAAATATTACAAGCAATTTAGTAAATGATCAATATGAAAGAAACATTTTTAGATGAAAAAGCAATCTTATTCCATCGTTTAAGATTGCTTTTTCAGGTTTAATGCTTGCTATTTCCATATTACTATCAATAATTGGATCAGTAATGAAATTTAATAGTTTTTTATCATTTAATCTATCCTTAGTTCCTATATTTATTACATTTATGTATATTGGATTACAATATGCTTTAATAATATCTGTTTCTAGATTCTTATTAGTTCCAGTAATCTCAAGTACTATTCCAACATTAAGTGCCGGTATTCCTTATGAATATTTAGGGAATTTTATTGTCTTAGTTAGTCATTTGTTCATTTTAATAATTTTTTATTTAATATATTGAGTGTTAAATTTATTTTATAAACAAAATATCTTGGCGAAAATATCGATTTCTATGATTATTACATTAATAAGTGTTTCTGTAATTATGCCACTACTAAATACTTTTATTTTTAATGTTATATATTTTTGAATGTTAAATATGACAGAATTTTCATTATTAGATGTAATTGAAAAATACGATTCTTCATTTAAGGCGTTTTTCTTTTTTATACCTAATTATTTTGTTGGTTCTTTTACACTTTATTTTATTTTTAATTTAACAAACATATTAATAAATTTCATTATAATTTATATATTTATTATATGAGAGACAAAGGCTAATTTTATTTATAAAATTAGAAAATCGAATTATTATTAAAGGAGTATGAATGGATAAATTTGATTTCAAACTTATAGACAAAAAGTGACAACAAATTTGAATGGATGAAAACTACTTTGAACCTAAAGAAGATTTTGCTCTACCAAAAAAATATATTTTAAGTATGTTTCCGTATCCTAGTGGAAAGCTTCATATGGGACATGTGAGAAATTATTCAATTGGTGATGCCATAGCTAGATACTATCGTCGTAAAGGATATAATGTCTTACACCCATTTGGATGAGATGCATTTGGATTACCTGCTGAGAATGCAGCTATTAAACACGGAATTCATCCAAGAAAATGAACATATGAAAATATTGAATCAATGGATAATGAAATTCAAAAATTAGGTATTTCATTTGCATGGAATTATGAATGCATTACAGCTGATTACGATTACACTAAATGAGAACAATACATCTTCATTAAACTTTGAGAAAAAGGTCTAATTTACAAAAAGAAATCACAATTAAACTGATGTGAAAACGATAATACTGTTTTAGCTAATGAACAAGTGATTGATAATAAATGCTGAAGATGTGATGGAGAAGTTGTCCAAAAAGAAATGGATACTTATTATTTAAAAATCACAGCTTATGCAGACGAATTATTAAGAGATTTAAAAACTCTTGAAGGACATTGACCACAACAAGTTTTAACAATGCAAAAAAACTGAATTGGTCGTAGTGAAGAATATAAGGTTGAATTTAGTTTAAACACAAATCCATATTCAAATGAAGCGATGTTGAATGTATATGAATCAAATGTTAATGTAATTTCAAACATTGATTATATTACGGTATCTAATAAACATCCGTTAGTTGAACAACTAAAAAACGAAAACTTTTTTACAGACGAACAACTTAATTTACTTGAAGAAATCAATTTAAATTTTGTTAAGAAAGATTTTTCAAAGAAAATTTATATCAATACTCCATTTACTGTTATTAATCCATTTAATAATCAAGAAGTTTCTGTATTTATTTCAGACTTTGCTTCAAATAATCCGAATAAAGAAGCTATTATTGTTTCTGCTACAAATGAAACACAAAAATCTTATATGGATTTTAATAATTTACCATATAGCTTTATTATTAATGATGATATTGATGTTTCATTATTAACTAAAGAAATTAAATATAACTTAAGAGATTGAGGGATATCTCGCCAAAGATACTGAGGAACACCAATTCCTTTAGTAAATTGTGATAAATGTGGAACTCATCCAGTTTCATTAAATACTTTACCAGTCTTATTACCAGAAAAAGTTGCTTTTACAGGACAAGGAAATCCATTAAGCACAAATGAAGACTGAAGATTAATTAAATGTCCTAATTGTGGACAATATGCACAACGCGAAACTGATACTTTAGACACATTCTTTGAATCTAGTTGATATTTTTTAAGATACACTACCCCAACTTATTTAAGAGAAGAATATGCAATTGAACCAAATCATTTAGCTTATTGGAATTCAGTAGATGAATATATCGGTGGAATTGAACATGCTATTTTGCACTTACTTTATGCTAGATTTTTCACTAAAGCTTTAGCCGATGTTGGATTAGTTACATTTAGAGAACCATTTAAAAACTTAATTACTCAAGGTATGGTGCTAAAAGATGGTGCTAAAATGTCAAAATCAAAAGGCAATGTAGTGGAACCTGGCGAAATGATAGAGAAATATGGTGCTGATACTTCAAGATTATTTATTCTTTTTGCAGCACCTCCTCAAAAAGAACTTGAATGAAGTGATTCAGGCATAGTGGGATGTTTTAAATTTATCAACCGTTTGTATGAACGCTCAAAAGAAATAGATATAAATTCCAACTATAAAACTATTGATGCTGATGCTTTAAGCAATCAAGAAAAGTTAGCTAGATTTAAGTTATATACTGGTATGCAAAAACAAATTGTCACTTTTGAAGACAGAAGTAATAATTATGCTTTTAATACATTAGTTTCTTGAACGATGGAAACTTTAAATGAATATGATAATATAACTCGAAGTGATTTAATTACAGAAATGTTTTATATATTATTAAACATTTTAGAACCATTTATACCTCACTTTGCATGAGAATTATCAAATAAATATTTCAATCTTGAAAACTTAAAAGATTTTTATATCGATACTAAAGCTCTAGAGCTTGATTATGTTACATATGGTATTACTATTAATGGAAAAGTTCGTGGTGAACTTCAAATATTTAAATCGGCAAATAAAGATGAAGTATTAGCACAAGCAAAAGAAATAGTTGCGAAATGAATAGAAAATAAAGAGATTATTAAAGAGATATTTGTTCCTGGCAAAATAATTAATTTAGTAATCAAATAAGGAGAAAAAAATGCCTAAAAAAACAACCAAGAAAACAGAGAATCTTGAACAACAAGAATTAAATAATGGATTAGTTATAACAAATACAGAAGATTTAATAGATCTTTTTGAAGCAAATAATGCATTTGATGCAGCTTTAGACTCACTATATCAAAATGTTAGCGGTTCTAAATCGCTTAAGAAATTTATAATGAAAAAATTTGCTCTTGTATTAGATGCTAGTGAAATTTGTTTTCCAGCTGGATTTGGTGTAATAGAAGCATCAAGTGATGATAAACAATTTGCTACATTATACGATTTCTTTAATCAGCCAAATATCAATATTAGCGATAGCAAAAACCGTTTAGTACTAATTTATAACTTTAATAAATTCAATATCGCAGACCCCGAAGATACAAGAGATAAATTTGGATTATTGGTTCAACCTCTTGAAATCGAAAAAGATACTAAAACCAATACAATTAAATTCACTTTTAAATCATTAAATGTATTTAAACAGTTATATTATTCTGAAATTGATGAAGTTCGTATTGATGATGGATTATTAGTTACTCCTAAAATGATTGCATTTGGAAACTTACTTGAAGGGTTTGGGGAAGATTGAAAACAATTTATGCAAACTGATATGGATATTAAAGTAATGCAAGGATTCCTTGATACAATTACTAATATTTCAAATACAGGGCTTCCTTTTGCTATGGACCAAGAAGATCCAAATATTGTTGCATTAGATAAAAATATAATTCCATTTAAATTCAAACGTGGTTCAAAAGCTAAAAGATATACATTCTCTGAAATTCAAAAATTATTTGATAAATACGAAGATAAGAGAAAGAGCAAAACATCTGGTTCATATATTTATGATAAATTATGTACAGTACTTAACTTCTTAGACCCAAATGAATTTATGATTAAATACGATTCATTAGGTCAAAATGATTTATTTGATGGTGGAATGACACCAATTCAAGCTTTAATTAATCAAGTAACTGAAATCATTGCTATGGAAATGCAAGTAGCTTCAAATGTTAATGAAAAACTTTCTAAGAAATTAAATCGTCAACAACAAGAATTTATAGCTAGAGAAAAAATTAAACAATTACAAGATTTTCTTGAAGAAATGGGTGCTCCAGCAGAAGAAGATGAATACACAAAAATAATTAAAGATCCAAAATTAAAAGATATTTATCCTGAATCAGTTATTAAATTAATCGCCGAAGAAGAAAAACGTTCATCTGAAATGATGCCCGCATCACCTGAAGCTGCTATTTCTAAAAATTATGTATCTACTTTAAAGAAATTACCTTGAAGAAAAGTGCAAAAAGAATTATTAGATATTTCTCATGTAAAAGATACTTTAGACCAATACCATTATGGTCTAGAAGAAATTAAAGAAAGAATTTTGGAATATTTAGCTGTCTTGATTAATGTTAGAAATCAAAATAAAGATAAAGATGAATATACAAAAATTGATGATGAAACTTTAATCGATCACAATTTATTCCAAGAGACTGGAAAAAGTCTTCAAGACAAATATAACAATGTTCCAATCCTTACTTTAGTAGGTCCTCCTGGAACTGGAAAAACATCACTTTCTAAAGCTATTGCAGAAGCTCTTAATAGAAGATTTTTAAAAATCTCTCTAGGTGGTGTACATGATGAAAGTGAAATCAGAGGTCACAGAAGAACTTATGTTGGCGCTATGCCTGGAAAAATTATTAAAGGTATAACTAAAACTGGTGTATCTAACCCTGTTATTTTACTTGATGAAATTGATAAAATGGCTTCAGATTTCAAAGGCGATCCAGCTAGTGCTATGTTAGAGGTTTTAGATCCAGAACAAAATACTAAATTCCAAGATCACTATCTTGAACATGAATATGATTTATCAAAATGTATTTTTATTGCAACAGCAAATTACTTTGATAATATACCACCTGCTCTTGTAGATAGAGTTGAAATTATTGAATTATCAGCTTATACATTAAATGAAAAAGTAAACATAGCTAAGAAATATCTAATGCCTAAAGTTGTTGAACAAGCTGGATTAGATGCAGAAATGTTTATTATCGATGATGAGACTTTAGCTTATATTATTAAACACTATACACAAGAAGCTGGAGTGCGTGGATTAAAACGTATTCTTGATAAAATTGCTCGTAAAATTGTTTTAAAGAAATTAAACGATGAAGCATTAATGTCTTATGAAGTAAAAATTTCAGAATTAGAAAATTTACTGGGTGTTATTAAATTTAAAGATGAAGAAAAAGAAGAAGATTTAACTCCTGGTACAGTTACTGGATTAGCTTACACATCATTTGGAGGCTCAACTCTTCCTATTGAAGTTACAACATACCAAGGAAAATCTGAAATTAAATTAACCGGTTCATTAAAAGAAGTTATGCAAGAATCAGCACAAATTGCTTTAACTTATGTTAGAGCTAATGCGGATAGATTTGGAATTAAAGATTTTGATTTCGAATCTAACACCATTCATATTCACGTACCTGAAGGAGCTGTACCAAAAGACGGTCCTTCTGCTGGTGTTACTTTCACAACCGCTATCATTTCAGCACTGTCTCATAGAGCTGTATCAAACGAAATTGGTATGACTGGAGAAATTACATTAAGAGGCAAAGTGCTTGAAATTGGTGGATTAAAAGAAAAATCATTTGCCGCCGCTTCTAAAGGATTAAAACGTATTTTCATTCCTGCTGGAAATGTAAAAAACCTTAAAGATGTTCCGCTTGAAATTAAAGAAAAATTAGAATATATTCCAGTAAAAAATTATGATGAAATATATTCAGTAATTTTTGAGAATAAATCTCCAAAAGAATCATTAACATTTAAGGATAAGTAATCTATGCAAAAGCAGTTTACTGAAAAAAGTTTTACATTTTTTACAATTAACTTTGTTATAGGTGTTGGCTTTATTACTACAGTTTCAACTGTTTTACAAATCTCATATTGAGGATACCTAGTTTTATTATTAGCTGGGTTCTGTGTATTTGGTGTAGCTTTAGTTTATTCAAGACTAGCTAACACCTATAACGACCATTATGGCGGTTCTTATTCATTCGCACGTCATTTAGATGATGATGTTGCAAATAATCGTGCAATTAGGTCAAAAAATAAATGATTAGATAATTTAGTCTTTTTCGTTGGTTGAAATCAATTCATCCAATCTCCATTATTAGCAGCTATTGCTCCATTATTTTTAGCTGATGCAGTTGAAATAGTTATTCCACACGATTACGAATATCGTACTTTAATTATATGAATTACTCGTGTGGTTTCTATTTTGTTTTTCATCGGAATAGTTGCTTTATCTACTATTGGGTTAAAAACTAATAAAAAAATAATAGCTCTTTCATCACTAGGAAAATGATTTATCCTAGTTTTAGCTATTATTTTAATGATAATTGCTATAGCACAAAATGGAACTTTACCACATCTTAATATTGATAAAGATCCTAAATTTAATACTATTCAACCCAAATTAATTATTTCTAATACATTACTCTTCATGTACGCTTTCTCAGGAATTGAAGATGTATCTTCAATGGTAAAGGATGTAAAGTTTAAAAATTTTAGAAAAATTTTACTAATTTCATTTGCATGTATATTTACATTCTATTTAATATTTTTTACATTCTTTTTATTTTTACCTGAAGAACTAAAAATACTATTAGTAAATAGTGCTAATTTGTCAACCATTTATTCTTATTCATTAGGACTATCAGGAGTCATATTATTTATCATTGGATTTTTATCTAATGACTTAAGCTTTAAATTGTTCCAGAGTGTTACAACTGCTAGAAGAGTTGTTCCACTTGCTGAAGATACATATTTTCCAAAATCACTTGCTAAAAGAAATAAAAATGGTGAATTTAAAAATGCTATTGTATTTTCAACTGTTGTAATTCTAGTTTCGATGGTTGTTCTATGAATCATTCCTTCTTTTATGGATGAACAAGGAAGTAAGGAATTCTTTGATGGAACAATTATTGGAACTACAACAGCATTATTTATCGAGGATATAATCACATTAAATATGGCTTTTGCTTTAGAAAAGAAAAAGCGAATTCCGAAAATACCTTGACTAGAAAAAATTGTATATATCGTTACTATGATAGCTATATTTTTCTTATTAATGTTATTTTATACTCCTTGAGTAATCAGTGATTCATGAGGCATAAAAAATACTGTAGCTTTAGTATCCTATTTAGCTTTTGTAGGATTTGGATTCTTACTTAAGAAATGATATCAATATAACATTTCACCTAAGATAAGAACAAAAACCTTATTTAGATCACAAATGTATAATCCTAAACCGCAAAAAAATGCTAAAAAAATATATTCACACAAACACACACGAAAACACTATCATTGAAACAATCATCATTAATGCATTGTCCCTATTATAGGGACAATTTTTTTACAAAAAAATGAGCTATACTAGCTCATTGGATTAATCACCTTCAGGTGTAGGAACAAACACATCTTTTAATTCTTCTTCGACATCATCCGAACTTTCCTCTGGTAAGCTTGCTGTATACTTACATTTAGGGAAATTTTTACATGCTACAAATGGTTGATTTTTCTTATTATATCTTTGCACCAATATTCCACCATCTTCTGGACATGGTTCTGGAAATTCTTTTAATTCAAATTTATAAGTATCAATTTTTTCATCCGCTTGAGCATATTCAACTTCAAATTTATCTCAGAATGATTGCATAACTTCATTTTTTGATAATTGATCTTCAGCAATTGAATCAAGTTCTAATTCAACTTTAGCTGTGTAATCTTCATTTATAATATTAGGGAATGCTTTAATAAGGTTCTTAAGTAATATTTCGCCAAATTCAGTTGGAACTAAAGCTCCACTTTCTTTAACTGCAAAATTTCTATCTTTAACAATTTTTACGGTTGAAGCAAATGTTGAAGGACGACCTACTTTGATATTATCTAATGCTTCAATTAAAGAACCATCATTATATCTTGGTGTAGGTTTAGTTTCATGATCTTGGAAGATAAATTCTTCAACAGGTACTATTTCATTTATTTTGTAACCAGGGTTTTGTTCTTCAAGTTCTTTTCCAGTTACAACATAGTATCCATCGAATTTAATTCTTGAATATGAATTTCTAAAAGTATAATCACCATTTTGGTATGTGTATGCTGTAATTTCTCTAACAGGTTGTTTAATTAAAGCTTGTAATGTATTATCGTAAATCATTTTATAAATTTTATATTCTGATTCAGATAAATTGTAAAGAGCTTTAGCGTGTTCAGGAGTTAATTCTACATCAGTAGGTCTAATTGCTTCATGGGCATCTTGATCACCGCTAAATCCTTTGATTTCAGATGCTACATAATCTTTTCCTCATTTATTTTCAATGTAAGCATGTGCTTTATTAATAAAATCTTGTGATAAACGGGTAGAATCAGTTCTTGGGTATGAAATTAGCCCACCATCTCCAAATCCTTCATATAATTTTTGCAATACATATTGAGTAGATTGAGATGATAATGGCGAACGACGATAAATGACAGCTTGTTTAAATGGTTGCATAGCTTGCATTTTACGTTCGCTAGTTTTAATATTACTTACTACTAATTCATTTTTAGCTGTAGCAAAGTATTTTTTAAAATCATCTAATTGATTTTCAAGAATTCAATCTTTTCTATCACCTGTTATATTATCGTTAAAATAATATGCTAATACTTCATTATTTTTAAGCTTAGCTCCTAGAGTTGCATATTTTTCGGGCACAAAGGCTCTAATTTCATTTTCTCTGTCAACAATTAATTTTAGAGCAATACTTTGTACACGACCTGCTGTTGGAGTTCCTGGCGCTTGTTTTAATTTAGTTCTCATTAATTTAGATAATCTAAACCCAATGATTCTGTCAAGCATTCTACGAGCTTTTTGAGCATCAATTAAACTAAAATCTAGTTCTTGTGGCTTAGTTAAAGATTTTAAAATTGCTTCTTTAGTAATTTCATTATATTTAATACGAGAATATCTATCTTGTACCTTTAGATAATAAACCAAATGAGCTCCAATAGCCTCTCCTTCACGGTCAGGGTCAGTTGCAATAAAAATCTTATCAGCATTTTTAACAGCAGTTTTTAACTGTGCTATAACATTTTTCTTGCTTGGATCTGCAACATATTCTGGTTCTCAAGTTTCCATATCAATTCCAAAACCATATTGCCCAGTGGTTTTCATTTTTAAAATATGACCAACACTAGCTATAACTTCATAATCTGAGCCAACATATTTTTGGATGGTACCTACTTTATTAGGTGACTCAACGATTATTAAATTCTTTTTACTCATAAATAAACCTCATATCTATTTTGTAATCTTTATACCGCAATAGTATATATTAATTATTTGCATTAATGAAAAATTTTTAAGAAAAAACATCATATGATGTTATTCCTTATTTGTTATTTTATTATATATGTAATTAGCCATATTTATAACACTTTGTTTATCAGCTAATTTAAATTCATGATATTGGTATAAAATTTCACCATTTATCATTGTCATCATAACATCAGAACCAGATGTTGAATATACTAAGGAATCAATAATATTAGCTCTTGGGGTATGATTTAAGTTATTTAAATTAACCATAATTAAATCCGCTAAATATCCTGCTTTAATTTTACCTAATTCATTTTCTCTATGTAAAGCTTTGGCTCCATTTACTGTAGCCATTTTCAAAGTATCTCATGCATTTAGCATATCAGGTTGTCCAAATACACCTTTTTGTAATAATGAAGCAAATTTCATTTCTTCAAACATATCTAAATTATTATTTGAAGCCGCTCCATCAGTTCCTAAAGTAACATTAATACCTTTGCTTAGTAATTTATGTACTTCCATAATTCCTGAAGAAAGCTTTAAATTAGAACAAGGATTATGAGCTAGTGAACATCCAACTTCTTGTATTAATTTAATTTCTTCATCATTTAAATGTACTGCATGAGCTACAATAGTTTTTGATGTTAAATTACCAGTTTTATAAGCTTCTAGTAATGGTGTAGTGTTATATTTTTCCATAGAATTATTTACTTCATTTCACGATTCATTTAGATGTATTGTTTCTAACGATCCTAATTCTTTAGCTAATTTACCTGCTTGAATTAAATCACTTTCATCATTAGTGTAAACTGCATGCGGTGCAACGATGATATTAATTAAATCATCATTTTTATAGTAATTAAATAATTCTTTAGTTTGACTTAAATTTCTTTCTAAAGAATCTTTAGTTATACCAATTCCTAAATAAGCACGCATTTTTAATTCTTTAGTTGCTTTAGCTATTTCTTCAACATGGAAATACATATCAACAAATGTTGTTGTTCCAGTCGAAATCATTTCTAAAATTCCTAATCTAGTACCATGATAAATATCTTTAGCACTTAATTTTGTTTCTACTGGAAAAATATGTTTATATAGCCAATCTTCCAAATTTACATCATTAGCATGATTACGAAGTAATACCATAGGTATATGTGAATGAGTGTTAATTAATCCAGGCATTATTACATTTTGTCTTGCATCTATTATTTGGTCTGCAATAAAATTGTGATCAATATCAGTTGAAACAGCACTAATGTGTTTATCAATAATGTAAACATTAGCATTGTATAAAATTCTTTCACTATCATCCATTGTTACAACTGTTGCATGTTTAATTCAAATTTTCATATTTTATACTCCTTATATGTGGATAAATTATATTATTTTGGATTTAAGTATCTAAACTTTTATTAGTTTATTTTTGAATAAAACACATGCTAAATGCATGTGAAATATTTTTAATTCTTTTTGCCTTTTATTTTTATTCTTTCTTTGACAGCAGGAATTTGGTCTCTGTAAGAATGTGTCATTTTACCGTTTTTAAATGCTTTTTGAGTTAATATTGATGAATCATAAATAATTGCAACTTGTTCTTTTTGATTAGCAATTTGTGGATATTTCTTCGGATCTCAATTAGATTGTTCTTGAGTTTGTAAAATCATTTTTCATTTTGTACCTTTTTGATTATCTCTATTTAATTCATCTAAAATATATTGAACTTGTTGAGCATTTCCATCATTAATTTCTGTTAATCCAACTATATCAAATCCACCAGCTTTTATAATTTTTGCGATTGAAACTACTTTAAATTCATTAGTTTCTTTAATTCCACCTTTAGTTCCATAATTTAGAATATTTCAATGAGCGACTCTTAATGATTTATTTCCTTTAGCATAATTTGTAATTGCTGGATTTGATTTAAACTTATCATTGTTTACTTCGACATCAAAGAATACTGGGGCATGATCACTAACTCTATTTCTGATTGCTCATGGTATTGTTTCAGAAGATGGCCAACCAACTAATTGCTTATCTGATTCTTTTAAAATGCCATCATTAAATGCTCTTAAGATATCTATTTTAAATTGAATTTCAGGATTAGTAGCTTGTGTTAATCCTTTTAGTGCATCCATATTTTGGTTCTTGAAAAACATTTTATCATATGGATTAACATATGGATTAGTTGTTCCAATTGATGTTAAATATCTTTTATCTTCTAAATTGCTTATAACAGGTTTATAAGCAGATTTGAATGCATCTTGTAAATAGAAGTTTTCAGTTTCTATATTAGTATCACCACCATAAATTAAGAATGCATTGTCTTCAGATAATTCCTTAAATTTATTCATCATATTTGGAATTGCTAAGAATTCGGATAATTCTTGATTACCAATTTTTTTCTGTACAATAGGGAAGTCTTTTGGTGATACTATTTGTTCACCTGTAACAGTTTTTCTTGCGCCCGGCGAGTCTAAATGAGAAAATACTGTAGTAATATTTGCATTATTATCAATATTTAAATGGAATTGAGCACCAAATGGTGGTCTAACATATACTGTTTTAATATTTGACTTAATTACATACTCATTATTAGCAAAATTAATATTAGGAGCTTCTATTTCGTTTGGTTTAACGAACGTTTTTTCACTACCTGCACTAGGTTTTCCTGGTTTACTTGGTTTATTAGGTTTGTCTTGTTGCTTTTCGTTACCCAGTTTATCAACTACTTCTGGTTCTTTATCTTGAATATTTTCATATTTATATGATGATAAATCAACCTTTTGTAAAACATCTTTATCAGATTTTTTATCATAAGCAAAAATAGTAAATATTCCGTTTTTAGGACTAAATGTACCTGTTAAAACTCTATTTCTTGAATTTTTAGTAGATCTTTCTTTATTTATGAATAAATCATATGTTTCACTATTATATGTAGCTAAAAAGTTATTTTTGTTGTTTATCTTAATAAATATTTTAGATGACGATGGTTGTGCAGATAAATCTAACTCAAAAATATCTGTCATTTCATCTGTATATTCTTCTATTTGATAGCTAGATAAAATAGCTTTAACAATATTTTTGTAAATATCTAATGTTTTTTCATCATCTAGATCTTTTAATATTTCTTCAGAAATATATGCATTGTATTTATTTAGAATTTCAGTAGCATAAGTAGATATTTTATTTAATAAAGCTTCAATTTTAGTATTTACTTCATCTAATTGAATTAATTTAGCAGTCTGTACGTTAGCTTCATCTATTGGAATTAACTCTTGATCAATATTATATAAATAATCATTAGTATCAAGCATATTTAGATTATCTATTTCACTGTACTTATCTCTTATTAATTTAATAGCATTTTTATTAATTTGTATAAATTCAGTTTTTAAACCTTTGAGCTGTTTGATTATGGTATCTAATGATATTTCAAGATTATTTAAAATACTTGTATCAGTAATTTTGTTATCTTTTCTTAATTTATTTAGTTCATATAATTTTGTAGCTTCTATAGAAATTGTGCTTAGTTTCTTACTAATAATTGAATTTTTAATTGAACCATTAGAATTTAATAGTTCTCTAATAGTGTGTATTAAAGCACGATTTCTTTTGAACTTTTTAATATTATGTTTATATTTTTCAACTCTTTCTTTGAAGTTTTTAAATTTCTTATGTTTTTCTCTTAAGAATTCAATATTTTGACTTTCATTATTTTCAATCTCATCTTGATTCAATTCTTTTTCAAGATTATCAATATAAAATTTTTCTTCAGAAACTTCTTCTTTTTCAATATCTTCTAAATCAACTCTAATACTTGTAAGAATTGCTTTATTTTCTTTAATAAGAGTTATTTTATTACTATTTTCTACTGGATTTTCTACTGGATTTTCTACTGGATTTTCTACTGGATTTTCTACTGGATTTTCTACTGGATTTTCTACTGGATTTTCTACTGGATTTTCTACTGGATTTTCTACTGGATTTTCTACTGGCGGGGTTGGTTTTACTTCTAAATCACTCTTATTCCCTTCATTACCACAAGAAGCTGCTATTACTGGTAATGTTAAAATAGATAAACTTGATAAGGGTAAAATGATGGCTTTTATTTTTTTCATATTGAATTATGTTCCTTAAATTAATTTGCTTATATTATTAATTATATTTTTTTATTTATAAATTAAGCATATAATGTTCCGATATGAAAAACTTCCACATTTTGTGGAAGCAATCTATATCATTGTATTTATTAATAAATCATATATAGATTAATAACATTAATCAATATTTAAATACTAATTAATTAAAGTTTATTTCTTTTAAATTTAGAAATTAAACAGTAGATTAAATATACTGTTCCTAATGTTGGTATTATCATTAGAATTCATAATCATTTTTTATTTGAGTTACTATCATTAATATTATCTTCAATTAATTCAGTAGCAGGTTCCTCTTTAGCAGGTTCCTCTTTAGCAGGTTCCTCTTTAGCAGGTTCCTCTTTAGCAGGTTCCTCTTAGCAGGTTCCTCTTTAGCAGGTTCCTCTTTAGCAGGTTCCTCTTTAGCAGGTTCCTCTTAGCAGGTTCCTCTTTAGCAGGTTCCTCTTTAGCAGGTTCCTCTTTAGCAGGTTCCTCTTTAGCAGGTTCCTCTTAGCAGGTTCCTCTTTAGCAGGTTCCTCTTTAGCAGGTTCCTCTTTAGCAGGTTCCTCTTTAGCAGGTTCCTCTTTAGCAGGTTCCTCTTAGCAGGTTCCTCTTTAGCAGGTTCCTCTTAGCAGGTTCCTCTTTAGCAGGTTCCTCTTTAGCAGGTTCCTCTTTAGCAGGTTCCTCTTTAGCAGGTTCCTCTTTAGCAGGTTCCTCTTTAGCAGGTTCCTCTTTAGCAGGTTCCTCTTAGCAGGTTCCTCTTTAGCAGGTTCCTCTTAGCAGGTTCCTCTTTAGCAGGTTCCTCTTAGCAGGTTCCTCTTTAGCAGGTTCCTCTTCAGCAGGTTCCTCTTTAGCAGGTTCCTCTTTAGCAGGTTCCTCTTTAGCAGGTTCCTCTTTAGCAGGTTCCTCTTTAGCTAAAATAATTTCTTTTTGCTCAATAGCATTCTTATAAATATCATCGAGTTTTTTCTTTATTTTTAATAATGTAGACTTATTAAAATCTTTAATAAGTGATTTTTTTAACTCTGTAATATTGTTGATATAAGAATTCTTTAGCATATTTAATTTTTCTGAATTAAATTCAGATGATTTGTATAAATATGTATCAAAATCTTTTAATAACTCTTTAAATTCATTTAAATATTTAATGTTGTCTTCTAATTGTTTGCTTAACAATCCATATTGATTAACATGCTGTGATAATTGACTATTATTATTTGTTTTAATAACATTTGTACTTAAATCAGTATATTGTTCTTTTAATTTCTTACTTAAATCAGTATCATTTTGTGCATCAATTATCTGAATATCTTTTTGAATTTTGTTAATCAAAGAAGCTTTATCGTTTTCAAGTTTATCAATTTGTTGTTTTTGTTTTAATGCTTTATCAAAAGCTTCTTCTAATTGACTTGGTATTGAGTCAAAAACATTCTTATCTCAATTTGCTTCATAAATTTTTTGAGCAATTAGAGCAATATAATTATCATAATTTTCTTTTACATTTTCATAAATAGAATTACTAAATTCTTCGCTTTTAGATGCATAAGTTTTGATTAATTCAATTGTTTCATTTAATTTATTTAAGTAAGTTAAATCATTTGAAATATTTTGTTCCGTTCTCTTTATTTCATCATTAATCAGATCTAATTCTGATATCGAAACAGCATTATTTATTTTCTTATTAATATCATTTAACTTATCTAAATATTTATTAGATATTTCATTATTTTGTGAAATGGTTTGCTTTAAATTATTTATTTTTTCAAGTAACTTTGTTTTAGATTCATTTAATGCTTGAATTAAACCTTTTTTCTTTAAAAATTCATTATAAATAGCATCAGCTCTATTTTTAAAATATTCAACTTTTTCGTGATTTAATGTTGCAATATCATTATATGTTTGCTTATAACCATTTAATTCAACTAATAATGTATTAAGTTGATTCATAAAATCAATATTGCTTTCTGAATTATTATCTTCTTTAATAGTGTTTAAAAACTTATTGATATAAGAGTCAGTGTTGTTATATAAATCAATATTATTTTTAAATGTCTTTATTTGGTTAGAAATATCACCATATTGCTTGTTTACATTTTCAATTGTGTCTTGAGTTATATTATCTTTTGATAAATCTGTCATTAAATTATTTAAAGAGGTAGTAAATTCATTTTTAATTAAATAACCAGATTTTATTACTGAATCATTTAAATTATTTATCGTTGTTTGTAATTTATTTTTTAATGAATTTGCTAAATTAAATAAAACTACGTCATCTTTTACTAGTTCGAATGATTCTCTAATGCTTTTTATAGCATTTTGATATTGTAAAATATCATTTTCATTAGATACCTGGTTATGTAAAATTAATTGATTTAATCTATTTTTAAATGATGAGTATTGATCACTATTTAATTCCTGTTCAATATATGTATTTAGTTCAGAAATCAAATTAAATAAATTATCTTTTTCAATATTTAAATCGTTAATATAAGTTTGCTTCATAAGTTCTAATGTGTTTTGGTGTTTATTAAGACCATTACTTATATCACTGATATTGATTGAATTAATTAATAAATTATTTAATTCTTTTTTATATGTATTTAATAAAACTTTGCTATTTGAATTCTTGAAATAATTAATAGCATATTCCTTATCTTTTTCTATTTGCTCTAAGTCATTAAATTGTGCTTTAATGTTACCTAACTCTTGATTAAATATTTTAAATTTGTTTAATAATTGTGAATAATCATCTTTAGTTTCAGAACCATTTAATTCATTAAATACAATGTTTTTTTGTTGCTCTGATAAATTAACTAGTGAATCTTTGTCACTTTGCACTGGATTGCTATCAATAATTTCATTATATTTATCAATAAATGTTATTAATTTATCTAATGTATCATTTATCCAATTATTGACATTTGTGGTTGTTATTTCTTTTAATTCCTTTTCTAGTTGTTTCTTTTGGAACAAATAAAGCATTGTCTCATTTTCAATATCTGTAGATAATTGAGCAAATCTATTAGAAAGTAAAGTATCTAATTTATTTTTAAGTTCATTTGCTTGAGTAATAGCGTTTTCATATTGTTCTAAATCTATCGAACTGTTCAAAACAGTTTGAATATTATGATCAATTGCTTGATATTGATTTGCAGTTTCATTATTAATAACACCAGCTAGTCTGTATTTGTTGATATCTCCAATTTTGTTTGATATTTCTAATAATTGATTATTTCTTGATACTAGACTTAAAATAATTTCTAATTTATTTTTAAAATCTTCATAATCAATTATTGATTTAATATTAGAAATTAATTGTTTGATATTGCTATTAATGTTTGAATCAGATTCAATAACCATTAATTGTAATGGGTTTAATTCAGCAATATTATTTGCTATATGTAATATGTCATCTGCTTCTTTTTCATTATTTGAATTTTGCACATGTGTTTCAAATGCTACTTTTTGAGAATGAAATAGTGCTAAATTATTTATTTTAACAATAATAGCTTGTTTATAATTTCCTTGAATATAACTTGATAATACTTGTAACTCGCGTAAAGTAGTAATTAAATAATCAGGATTAATAGGATTATCTAGATTTTTAATAGAAGAATCTAATGAATTAATTAAATTACTATATTTTTCTTTTGATTTATTTGGATTTTCCTTAAATAAGAACTCTTTTGCAAAATCATCATATTTTTCAATGACAAGTTTTGCAACAATTATATTAGTTAAATAAGTATCAATAGATTTAATTGAAACATCTAATACCTTAGGTTCTTCCATTTCGGATTTAATACTATCTTTAAATAACTCTAATCGATTTTGAGTTATTTTTTTGCTTTCAAGTAGTGAATTTAATGTATCTATATTACCTTTAAGAGTTATTACATTAGTATTTAATGATTCGATTTTTCGATTATTTTCAATTATTGAAGCTAACAACTTATTAGTTATTTCACTTGTATATTCTTCAGCTTGTTGTAGTAACAATGTTTTGATGCTATCAATTTGATTATTTCATTTTTGTAATCCATAGTTATTTCATTTTAGATTTTCATTAAATACTAATACATAAGGATTAATCTTATCTAGAAAATCTTTTATGTTTTTTACGATATTATTAATAAAACTTAAATAATTATTAATATATTTCTCAATAGATAAGTAATTCACACCTGAATTATTAATGTATGAATTTAATATATGTTGAATGTTGGTTACTATATTTTTGAAGCCGTTAATTAGATCACTACTTAATAATAGACTTAAAGTACTATTATTTACATTAATATGATCGTTTACTGCAGAAATTAGATTATTAACTTTATCAATTAAGTTATCAATTTTTAAAGACTCGGAATCAAATTGTTGAGATAAGTTAACTAATATTTTTTCATTAGTGCTATTTGGTCTAATGTATGATAATGTCTTATCTAAATAATTTGTTTTCAAGTAATTATTTAGATTTTCATTATTAAGGAATGAAACTTTTTGCTGATATTGCTTAATCTTTTCAAGTAAAGCTAAATATCTTTCGTTATGAGCACTATTTATTACTTTATTATTTAAAGTAAATTCATTATATTTTTTTGATTCATAAAAAGCTGTTGGGGGGGTATTGCGATATGCTTTTATTTCGATATTATCATTTAAATTAAAATAATAATCATCTCCTAAATCAATAACAAAAGATTTTGCATCATTAGGTACTTGGATAGTTTTAATTAACTTGTTATTTTCACTAATTTCAAATATGTAATCTTTTAGAGTATCTCCTATGATTGATACTTTATTATCATTAACAATTGGGGTTGTGGTAACTAATTTATTATTTCATTTTAATAAATAATTCTTTTTTAATTGATCATCAGTTAGATAATAATTTGTTTTAAAGATAGATTGAATAATACCGGGAGCTGGGAAATCCATAAAAATGATTCCAAGTTTTTTGTATTGCTGATTTTCATTAATAAATCTATGGAATTTAGGATTTAATTCTCTTGCAGTTTGATAAGGATATCCATCTTTAGCTATTGAAAAGAAATTAGCATATAACAGTGTATTGTTGAAACGATCGTTATTAACTGTTTCGAAAAAATCTTTTACATATTTTTCTTTTTCTTTTTTAGTTACATCGTAATTATCTTGAACAGTATAGCGACGAGAAAAAACATCATCATAATCAAAACCACCACTTCAAGTATTTGCGGTATATTTGTTGCTATATTTATCCATTGCTTCTTGAACAATATGGTGTCAAAAATTAGCAATTATTATTTTTCCTCTTAGATTTTTAAGTTTAAAATCTTCATGTTTTAACTGTTCGTATTGCTTTCCTGTTGGATTGAATAAATATGGATAAATATTCGGATCACTTAAAGCACCTAAATAATTTTTCGCTGCTGTTTCTGCATCGGATTGATTTTTAGATGGACTAAAATCTTCATCTTTTATTCTCATAAAGATGAATTCTGATGGATTTTGCTTTAGAAACTCTACACTTTGAGCTAAAACTTGATAAAAATTTGTATTTAAATTTGCTGGCCCATGTTGTAATCTTAAGTCTTGGTTTGAACGAATATCAAATGCTCTAATCCCAGCATTAAGCTGCTGTGGAATTGTCATAGCTTGAGTTCTCGCAATTCTTCATCCGAAAGATCAAATAAATCCATATCCTTCTTGAGCTCCAGAATCATGGGTTCCAGGCAGAGACATTTCAAATAATGTTTTATTATCGTTTACACCTTTCATTCATTGATTAAATTGATATGGAGCTACAAGTCTATCATAATCCACTTGCCATTTACTGTCCATATAATTATTATTCAAATCTTTTCAAATGTCAGTGTTATTAACCGTTACTTCATAATTAACATTTGGATTTAGTGATAATATTGTACTTAATGCAAATGTAGTAGGTAGTATTGTAGCATGTAAAATAAACAGTTTTTTTCTTTTCATTTAACATCCTTATTTTTGAATTACTATATTAAATATTTTATTATATTTTATATAAAATTTCCTTAATATATTACTTAACAGTAATTAGGTATAATGCAAGATATTTAATACATTAATTTACTAAAGTAATTTAATTGGTATGTCTATAAAACTAATTCCATATACAATATATTAAATGATAATTTATGCAAGTCCATTAAAGAAAATAAATAGCTAAAATTCTACTGTTTAGCTCTAAAAAACAATGCAAAAAATAGAGCTATATGTTAAAATATACAATTATGGAAACAACTATGTATAACTCTTTAAAGCAAATTAAGCAAAAGTATGATGAATTAGAAAAACAACTTCAAGATCCTGAAGTTATTTCTGACATTAAAAAGTACACAAAAATAAATAAGGAAATTAACTCAATTAAAGATATTGTGCTTGCTTTTGAACAATATCTAGATGCTGAATCAAATTTAAAAAATGCTAAAGAAATGTTAAAAGAAGATGATGAAGAAATTGTTTCATTAGCTAAAATGGAAATTTCTGAAGCTGAAGAGAAAATGTCTAAGTTAAGTGATGAATTAAAAATTCTTATTCTTCCTAAAGATGAAAACGATGATAAAGACGTTATTGTTGAAATCCGTGGAGCAGCTGGAGGGGATGAAGCAAATATTTTTGCAGGTGATTTATTTAGAATGTATTCTAAATGAGCCTCACAAAATGATATGAAATTAACATTACTTGAAAGTTCAGCAGCTGAAGCTGGTGGATTTACCTTAGTAGTATTTTCAGTTAAAGGGGATAAACCTTATTCTAAATTAAAATTTGAATCAGGTGTACACAGAGTGCAAAGAATACCTGTAACCGAAACTAAAGGTAGAGTCCATACATCAACAGCTACAGTAACAGTTATGCCTGAAATTGATGATGATATTAATATCGAAATTAAATCAGAAGATGTTAGGGTAGATGTATATCGTTCAAGTGGTAATGGTGGACAATCAGTTAACACCACAGATTCAGCTGTTAGATTAACACACTTACCAACTGGAATTGTTGTTACATGTCAAGAAGGTAAAAATCAAATTCAAAACAAAGATATTGCATTCCGTGTGCTTAAATCAAAACTTTATGATATTGAACTTCAAAAGAAACAAGCCGAAGAATCAGGCTACCGTAAATTAGCTGGTTCAGGTGCTAGAAGCGAAAAAATTAGAACTTACAATTACCCACAAGATAGAGTTACAGATCATAGAATTTCTTATTCAACAAGTTTACTACCCGTTATGGAAGGAAAACTTAATTCAATTATTGATGCATTGCTTGCTGAAGAACAAAATGAAAAAATTGCTGAAGCAGGAATTTAATGCCTACTAAAGAAGATTTATTGCTTGAAAAAAGAAGATATGGTTTACCTCAAACTATATCTTCTTTTGAATTACAACAACTAAAGCAGGGAATGCCGGTACAAAAAATCATGGGATATGTTGATATGCATAATGTTAGAATTTATTTACAACATAAAGTTTTAATCCCCAGATATGAAACAGAAGAATTAATCTTATTAGTTGAACAATATTATAAAGATGCTAATAATATTGATGTTCTAGACATGTGTACAGGTTCAGGTTTTATAGCTATTGCTTTAAAACATGAAAATAAAACTTGAAATATCACAGCTAGTGATATTGATTTAGAAGCTATTAATCAATGTAATATTAATGCTAAAGAAAATAATGTTTATATCAATATTATTCAAAGTGATTTATTTCAAAATATTAATCAAAAATTTGATGTTATTGTTTCAAATCCACCATATATACAAGAAAGCGAACATTTAGCTGATTCAGTAATTAATTATGAACCACTGCATGCATTATATGCACCAGAAGATGGATTTTATTTTTATGATGCAATTATTAAGCATGCACCAAAATATTTAAAGGTAAATGGAACATTATTTTTCGAAATTAATCCATTTCATAAGAAATATTGAGATGAATTATCAAAAACTTATAATATTAAAATTTACAAAGATATGTCAAATAAAGATCGATTTGCTGTAGTTAAATTCGATGATTTAGCGAATAAAAAAGACTAACAAATGTTAGTCTTGCTGAATTGCAATCTGCAGTGCAACACTTTTATTAAAGTATAATAAAAGTGGAGTACTGTTTTTTTTGTGCTCCACTGAAAACCCTCGGGAAGGATTTCGAATAAATTATACAAGAATCACATTCAAATTACGAGTTCAAATCGAGCTATTATTAAGTCAAAATTTCTCAGTTATAGAGATATCTAAAATTCTTAAAATTAATAAAAGTTCATTGTATAGAGAAATTACAAATAACTCTGATTTTTGGGGATATAATGCATTTTCAGCTCAAAATAAATCAGATATTAGAAATGAATGAAAAAATCATTTTAAGCTATTAAATCAAATCAATCAATATCAGGAATTCTCAAGTATTTTTGTTTCTAAATACGATAAGAAAACTTTTGGTGTCAAGCCAACATATACATTTGTGAAAATGAATTATGACATCAAAATTCCATCATTGAGAACTGTATTTAATTGAATAAATTCTAATCAATGAGTTATTAAGAAAAAAGAAAGATTAAGAATGTATTATAAACCAGGTGGCAAAAGATCAAAAACTGTTGTTGATACACTAGTTGGTGCTAGATGAGTAAGACCGTTTTGATCCAGACCAGCAGAGATTAATCAAAGAAATACATTTGGACATTGAGAAGTAGATTTAATAGTTGGTAAATCTGGTGCTGATAATTATGACTTATTAATATTTCAAGAGAGATTAACAAGATATGGAATAATAACAAAATTCCAAGGTAAAAATCCATGGAAAATAGCAGAAGCTTTATGAAACTTGATAAGGAAATATCGATTAAATGTTAAAAGTGTAACAGCTGATAATGGATTTGAATTTAGAACTCTTTTTTATCTTGCATATAGACTTAAAATTTATGTCTACAAAGCTGATCCTTATGCTTCATTTCAAAAAGGAAGTATAGAAAACTTTAATGATATTGTTAGAAGATTTTACAAGAAAGGTAAAAATTTTAATTTAGTATCTGACGATGAAATTAAAGAAACTCAAGACAAAATTAATTCTATGCCAAGAGAAATATTTGATTGAATGAGTGCAGATGAATTATTCTATAATTGAAATTATTATAAAGAACAATGAACACCAATACCAGATGATGAAAAATTCTTCATAAAAACTAAAAGACAACGTGAATCAAATTACAAGAAAAACAAGTTCTTTAAGAACAAGAAATATTAGAGGGTCTCGGTTATTTAAACCTAGTTTTTATATAAAAAAATCTAGAGATTATTTTAATCCCTAGGAATTCTTTATGTTGCAATGGAGATTGCATTTCAGTAAGACTAACAAATGTTAGTCTTTTAATTTAATTATTTTAATGTGAATAATATATCATTAACTCTAGCTTCTGATTTTAAATTTGTAATTTTTTGTAATTTTGAATCTTGTGTTAGTACGAATAATACATCTTTATTAATATTTTCATTATTGAATCTATTTAAGTCTAATTCAAATAATTTATCACCTGCTTTTACCGAATCATTTAATTTAACAAATGATTCAAAACCAATTCCATCTAACTTATAGCTATCTTTACCTAAAACGATTACAGCTTCAATTTCTAGTGTTGAGTTAGATAAAATAAATTGTGATTTATTTGCTGGCATCATTGTTATTTTTCCATCAAATGGAGCAATTACTTGAGCTTGTGTTTTGTTTTCAAGTCTAATTCCAAAACCATTTCCAACTAATCCTTCAGAAAATACACCATCATTTAATTCGCTTAGAGGGAATACTTTCCCTGATACTGGTGCTAGTATTTCTATTTCTGAAGCACATTCTTGATTTTTGTTTTGTTTTGAATCACAACCACAATTTGCATCATTATTATTTTCCACAGAATTACATAAAGGTTTTAATTCTTCTTTGTTTGATTTAACAAAACCATTTAATTCTTCAGCACATGGGAATGTTGCTTGAACATGTTTTGCACCATCAAACACTTTCACTTCGCTAGCTCCTAATTTTTTTAATTGTTCCACATCAACTAGAGATAAATCTTTAACATCATATCTTAATTGAGAAACTGAATTATTAAAAGCTAAAATGTTATCAAAACCACCGAACGCATCAATAATTCCAGCTAAATCACACATATCTTTTTGATTAACATTATTATTTTTTATGTTTTCAAACATAATATCTCCTTATTTAAAATATTACCTAAATTTTATATTATTTTAAAATTCATATAGTTAAAAATTACTATATTTTATAACTGATTTTTAGCAATAAATACTGACTAATTATTACTAATTAGCCAGCAATTGGATTTGTTTAAATCTAGAAATAATACTTATTATAATTTAATATGATTGCTACTTAATATCTTAATATTAATTAAAAAGTTGAAAGTCCACCTAAGTGGTAAATTGAGTAGTTCCTCAATATTGCTGTATAAATTTTACAAAAATGTTCCAAAAGCGTGAAGAAAAATAAAGCCTGAGCTTAAAATTCTTTGTTATTTAGACGAAACTGTTGAAATATTTAGAAGTTTTTAACCTGATTATTCTGCCTGTTTTATCATCAATAAAATCACGATATTGATCATTTATTGCGTTGAACATTTGTGAAATATATTCAAAATTAACATATCTCGGAAACTTGCCTTTTGGTAGAAAGTTTCTGATTTTTTATGAGCATTTTCTATGCTTCCTTTTGTCATGATGAATATGTATCGCACTTGTAAATAACAGGAATTTCTCTTATTTCATTTAACTTCACATTTTCCGAACCATTGTCTATGGTTAGAGATAAAATGGTTAAATTGTGATGATTAATCAATTTAAGAAGTGATTCTTTTATTGAATCTGCATCTCGCCGAGTTAATATCCCAAATAACATTCTTGTCTTTCTTTCTAGCAAGGTAAGAATGCAATATTTAGCTCTTAAATTAAGAATTACTGTGTCCATTTCATAATGTCCAAATTCTTCTCTGTTTCTAATTGTTAATGGTGCGAGATGAATATAAATACCAAAGTTAATTTTTCTTAGATTGCACTCCTTTAGGCTTTTCCTTGCCACGTAGTTTATCTCAATTAGATTTTGAAATACCTCTTTTGATTTCAAAATAAAAATAGAGAAATCAACATCTTTAAATATTCTTAATTCATAAAGTAATAAAAAAGCTTGTGGCGTAGGTATAAAAGCATTTTTATCCTTCAATTGTTCTTTATAGTAATCCAAGAATGTCGTTACTGATATTAGTGGTTCAAATTTCTTTTCATTATCTGAAAGTAAAATACCTTTAGATAATTTTCTCTTAACGATTCTGTGTTGTTTACTTCAAAACCTTCAGAAGCGAACAATATCATCTCATTTTGAAATTGTGTTTTCATGAATTTGTTGAACTGGATTTTGAACATTTTGCATTTTGAGCTGAACTCATTCACGATGTGAAACTTTAAAAATTGTTGTTAGTCTATTTTTACAATTACTGCAAAATTTGTATGAGTCTTCTGCTGTGTAATCTCACATAGCTAGTTTTAAATTTTGCTTGAGAACTTTAGCTGATACGTTCATTGTTTTTGAAATATCATTCAGTGTTTCATGTGTTGCGAAATTTTTAAACATAATAGCTAGCTTTTCGATGTTGAAATGAGTTATATTTTGCTCTCTGAGTTTGTTTATGTCCTTATGGATTTTGTTTATTTCGTTATCATTTAGTGAATCCATTATTGCAAAATGATAATATGCTTCTCTTTGAGTTTTTGATATAACCGTTTGATATACTTTTTCCTCAATTTTTATGCAAAATACTCTTTTTTGTTATACTTCAAATCTATTAACATTATAATTAAGTTAGTTCCTTCCTTTAGATTTGCAATTTTATTATACAAGGAACTAAAAAAAAGCTGTTAGCTCACGATTAGGTGGATTGACAGCTTTTTAATTTATACTTAATATCTTAATAATATGTTTTTATGCTCAAGAAATATTCTCTATATTCATTGATAAACATATTAATATTACACTTTTCATTATTAACAAATGTTTTGTCATAATTTAAAATCATTAATGAATATAAATATTCTTGTTTATCTTTTACTTTAGATAACTTTTTACTTCGAAACCATTGTTTATCAGCTCTATAGACTTTAATGTTAGTTAATTTATTTTCACATCTTTCTAAATCATATTTATTACCCACAATGAAAAGATTACGTTTTGTAGATAAATTTAATTGTGATACTTTGTTTTTCTGTGAAAAATCAATTGTTTTTTCAATTAATAAATCATCAGATAATGTTGAATTAAATTCTGCTCAATTCTTAAATGTTTTATCAATACCATTGAAATGATGAAAAAACAATAAGTTAATAGCAATTCCTCCTATACTAAAAATAATGATTGGAGAAATATTCGAAATAAGTCTTCCTTCTGGATCGGCTAGATTATAAAGGACTATAGCTACAATTAATATAGTAAAGCTATAAATTAATAGACTAATAGATATTCATTTATTAAAATTTAATTTTCTATGTGCTCTAATAAAATATGATTCTTGAACTTTTAAGCTATTATTTGTAAAATATTCCTTACTTTCATATGATTGCATTCAATACTTTCGAAATTCTTTATTCTTTAATAGAATAAGTGATGTTATAGCGCTTATAACCATATAAAATCTACTTGTTTCATAAATTTATATTATTCATGATTGTCTTTAAATATAGCGGTTTGATAGTTATTGCCATATATTTTATCTAAAGTTTCTTTATATGAATTGATTTGATGTGGAAATTTCTTTTTATTTCTACCATCAATTAAATTATATGGTTGTACATAAGCGTTTATATTATTAGATCAAAATGGTGCATTTAGACTAAAAGCAACATTTAATGAACGATAAGTAGTAATTCATTTATCATCATTATTTAAAACATTTTGAGTTCTATCTTTACCAAATAATAATCCAATTGGTAAATTAGATTCATTAACTACTAGTGAACCCGATGCACCCCCAACAATATCATATGGTGCAAGATTTTCATAAGCTAACCCATAGAATTTGCTTTTTTCTTCTTCATTAAATTGCACACCATGACTAGCAATTGGTTGTCCATTATAATCTACCAATGTTCGTCAAAAGTTTTGACTTACTTTTGGAATTACTTGATCAGTTGAATTTAATAAAGATTTATCGACATTGTATAGCAATCTATTTTTAGCATTTGCGACTATAAAAGGATATCCAGCAAAATAATCTCATTGTGGTCATTGTTGTAATTTAACATCACCAAAATATGAAGTTATATCTTCACTAACTTTATTAATTTTATTTATTGTATTAGGCGGAATAAAGTTACCATCTTCATCTCTTGTTAATACATTATTGACATATCAATTAACTGAACCATAATCCATTGTTGCATATGGTAGTGAATTAGTTTGCATTGGATAAGAGCCTGAAGCAAACCTTGCTATAGAAGTATCTAATGAAACTATAGCAGTATTTAATTTTTTAGTTAAATAGCGATTTTCATCTCTTATACGTCTATTTTCAACTATTTTGATTTTTCTTTCAGATAATGGTAAATTAGGATCAATAGCAGGTAATTTATTAAATTGTGCTATGTCAAAATCAAATTCCATTATTGCAAATTCTGTGTAGTATCTACCGTTGTATAAATTTGAAACAGAATCATCCATAAAATTATGTGCTAAAAATAAATTTCTAGGTCACATATCTTTATCTAATACCTTATAAGTAAATTTAGGATTAGAAGTATTATTTAAATCATATCTATCACTTAATGTTCCTAATCTAACTTCTATAACTTTTTTGTTTCTATTTGGTTGTTTATTAAATCCATAATCATTATCATGATACATTTCAATGGCGACATGATAATTTGTCGCAAAGAATAATTTATATTTAGTATCAGATTCCTTGTGGTAATCGAATAATCAAAGAGTTCCGGCTGTACTAGTTCCATCAGAAAAACTTCATATTAAAGTAAATGTTCTTGATAATATTGAATTTAAATAATCAGCATTCTTATCATAAGCTTTATTATGAGTATTATCTAATGTAAATCTTTTTAATGATGGATGTTGTTCATAATATTTATTTATTTCTTCTGTAGTTAAGACTTTATTATTGTTATCTTCTACTTTAGTTGGCTCTTCTACTTTAGTTGGCTCTTCTACTTTAGTTGGCTCTTCTACTTTAGTTGGCTCTTCTACTTTAGTTGGCTCTTCTACTTTAGTTGGCTCTTCTACTTTAGTTGGCTCTTCTACTTTAGTTGGCTCTTCTACTTTAGTTGGCTCTTCTACTTTAGTTGGCTCTTCTACTTTAGTTGGCTCTTCTACTTTAGTTGGCTCTTCTACTTCAGTTGGCTCTTCTACTTAGTTGGCTCTTCTACTCGAGTGGCTCTTCTACTTTAGTTGGCTCTTCTACTTTAGTTGGCTCTTCTACTTTAGTTGGCTCTTCTACTTTAGTTGGCTCTTCCACTTTAGTTGGCTCTTCTACTTTAGTTGGCTCTTCTACTTTAGTTGGCTCTTCTACTTTAGTTGGCTCTTCTACTTTAGTTGGCTCTTCTACTTTAGTTGGCTCTTCTACTTTAGTTGGCTCTTCCATTTTAGTCGGCTCTTCTACTTTAGTTGGCTCTTCTACTTTAGTTGGCTCTTCTACTTCAGTTGCTCTTCTACTTTAGTTGGCTCTTCTACTTTAGTTGGCTCTTCTACTTTAGTTGGCTCTTCTACTTTAGTTGGTTCTTCTTTTCTAGGTTCTTCTTTTCTAGGTTCTTCTTTTCTAGGTTCTTCTTTTCTAGGTTCTTCTTTTCTAGGTTCTTCTTTTCTAGGTTCTTCTTTTCTAGGTTCTTCTTTTCTAGGTCTTCTTTTCTAGGTTCTTCTTTTCTAGGTTCTTCTTTTCTAGGTTCTTCTTTTCTAGGTTCTTCTTTTCTAGGTTCTTCTTTTCTAGGTTCTTCTTTTCTAGGTTCTTCTTTCTAGGTTCTTCTTTTCTAGGTTCTTCTTTTCTAGGTTCTTCTTTTCTAGGTTCTTCTTTTCTAGGTTCTTCTTTTCTAGGTTCTTCTTTTCTAGGTTCTTCTTTTCTAGGTTCTTCTTTTCTAGGTTCTTCTTTTCTAGGTTCTTCTTTCTAGGTTCTTCTTTTCTAGGTTCTTCTTTTCTAGGTTCTTCTTTCTAGGTTCTTCTTTTCTAGGTTCTTCTTTTCTAGGTTCTTCTTTTCTAGGTTCTTCTTTCTAGGTTCTTCTTTTCTAGGTTCTTCTTTCTAGGTTCTTCTTTCTAGGTTCTTCTTTTCTAGGTTCTTCTTTTCTAGGTTCTTCTTTTCTAGGTTCTTCTTTTCTAGGTTCTTCTTTTCTAGGTTTATTTGGATTTCCTATATTTTTTATATCTTCAATTATTTTATTTGTTCTATTTTGTAAATTAATTAATTGATTTTTATATGAATTTAATATTTTGTTTAATTCTTGTATATTAGTTTTATTTTCAACATATTGTTTATCATATTGAATTTTTACTTGATTAAATTCATCATATACCCAATCAAAAACTCATGAATATTGAGTTACATTACTAGCTAAATATGATTTAAATTCACTTGTAGCTTGTTTGAATGGTTCATATTCAGCTTTTTGAAACCCTAATAATAAATATCCTTTTTGTAAGATCGGATTGATAAAAGATGCAAATTCATCAAATTGCTGCTTAATTGTTTTAAAATCAGCATTTGTATTTAAAGGTTCGAGTAAGTTTTTATTATTTTGTAAACTGGTTTGATATTCATTAATAAAAGGTTGAAAATTAAGAAAATATTTCAAGGATGAAATTTTTCTTTTATATTCAGATGTATATTTATCTACTCTTGGAATTTCATTTGAATATACATTGTACTCAGTAATATAATTAGAAATTTGATCTAAAACAGTATTTAATGATTCTTCAAAATTGGTTGGAGCTTGATTAGAAAAATTTTCTAAATTTTCCATTATATGTAAATATTTATCTTTAAATTGCTCTTGAAGTAAACTTCAATTAGATAAATATTTTATATTATATGATTCTTCAAAAATGAGTTTGATATTACTAAATATCGCATTATTATCTTGTAAATTATTTTTAAATATTTGAATAATATTATCTACTAATCATTTGGAATTGTCATAATTATTTGAATTTGTCTCGTAATCAGTATTGTATCAATTGTTATAGATACTTATTATTTGTTTAACATGATTTAAATTACTAAATTTTTGCTGAGCAAATGGATTATTTTGTATTCATTTACTAAAAGATTGTATTTTTTCTAAAAATGATTCATATATATTCATGTTAGGAATATATACCTTAACAAAAAGCTCCTCTAATTCATCATAATCATTTTCATATTGATCCACTTTTTCTCAATACTCGCTATCGGATTCTAGAGGCTTATTTTTTATTAAGTCTTTTTTAGTTTCTTTAATAAATTGCTCTATATCATTTAATTTTTCACCAACCACATTAGAGTAGTATTTATATTTGAGTTTATCAAAAACATCTTTTAAATTATTTAAGTTTGCTTCTAATCTCTCATATTTTGCAACCAATGATTCGGTATCATGCAACTTGCCTTTCCGTTCTTTTCTATCATTATCGGTGTAGTATGTTATAGCAAAAACTCCACCAATAATAGCTCCTGTACCTAAAAGAGTTACTAATAACCCTAATAGTGGGCGAGTCTTAAATCAATTCTTTTCATCTTTCATATACAAATTATATTATCTATTTGTAATATTTAGGCAAACTAGAATAAATAAAATTATATTGAGAAAATTCGAAAAATATTAACACAAAAAACATATTGAAGTAATAACAAATATTCTTAACACCACAAAATACTACTATTAGAGACGAGTTTATAAAAGCATATAAAATTACAGTTGAAAAATAACAACACCCTACATAAGAATGTTGATAGAGGCAAGAAGTTCCTTTCGTTCGTTTTCTAAGTCATTGATTTTAGTTTTATTTTCCTAAATTGTTTTAGTATGAAATATATAGCAACTGAGTAAGTAGAGCAAACAATAACTGTGATTATAAATCAAAAGGTAGTTGTACCTAGGTTATCATATCACATATCGTGCTGCCACATTCCAGTTTGAAAAGCTAAAATATTACCATTAGCTGGTATAAGCATTGCCATAAAACTAAATAACATTATGACTATTTATAAAGCAGAAAATATAAGAGCAGGAATTAAGATAAAGTTATTAACTTTAGTCAATTTTAAAGCTTGTAATCTTTTTAATTTTATCTCTTGCATAAGAGCATTAACTTTTTGTTGTTTTTCGTTTTGTTCCATATAAAAATCATACATTATAAGCAAGTAAGGTAGGTAGTATGTCAAAGCATAATTTAACTAGTAATTAAAATATTGATTCTCCACTAAATGTCTAATTTCCTTATTGAAATTAATGTTGATTAAATTTTACAAAAATTATCTAATTAGTGGAAGACTATCTTTTTAATTTATAGAACAAATTTTGTAAAAATTATATTTGGAAATTGAATGCTTTCCTTTATAATATATGTACTAATTGGCGAATGTGGTGAAGTGGCTAACACAGCGGGTTGTGGTCCCGTCATTCGCGGGTTCGAATCCCGTCATTCGCCCCATATGAGAACAAGGTTGCAAGTAGCAACCTTTTTTCTATACTTTTGCACCTTATGCTATTTATATAATATAATTTATACATTAATACTATATATTAGGAGAAAATGAATAATGTACCATTCGAAATTAAATGTTAGACAAACACAAAGTGCTATTCAAGATTTAAAATTATATTTTCAGGAACAATTAAAAGTACATCTTAACTTAACTAGAGCTACTGCTCCGTTATTTGTTTCACACTCATCAGGATTAAATGATGGATTAAACGGTGAGGAACCGGTATGATTTTTACCAAAAGATAAAGACGAAAGACTTGAAGTTGTTCACTCACTTGCCAAATGAAAAAGAGATGCTTTAAAGAAATATAACTTCTTGCCTTATGAAGGTTTATATACAGATATGAATGCAATTAGAAAAGAAGAAGATTTAGACGGCTTGCATTCATATTATGTTGACCAATGAGACTGAGAATTAGTGATTCTACCACAAGATAGAAACTTAGATTACTTGAAGAAAATCGTGAAACTAATTTACGATTCATTAAAAGTAACTAAAAAATTACTTAAATTAAAATACTATCAATTAGAAGAAGAAATGCCGGAACAAGTATTTTTCATTTCTGCTCAAGAATTAGAAGATATGTATCCAGATTTAGATATTAAAGAAAGAGAAAACGCAATTGCTAAAGAACACGGTGCTGTATTTATTTATGGTATTGGATATAAAATGAAATCTGGATTAATTCATTCAGCTAGAGCTTTTGATTATGATGATTGAAAATTAAATGGAGATTTAATTGTATATTCAAATGTAATAAATCAAGCTATTGAACTTTCTTCAATGGGAATTAGAGTTAATTCAGAATCTTTAGTCACACAAAGTGGATTTGACAAGGAACATGTTAAAGAATTATCACCATATCACAAAAATGTGATAGATAACAAATTACCACTTACAATTGGTGGAGGAATTGGACAAAGTAGAGTTTCTATGTATCTACTTGAAAAAGCTCATATTGGAGAAGTTCAAGCATCACATTGGCCAGAACAATATCGCGACGAAATGAGTGAAAAAGGAATTGAATTACTATAGAATTATTTTTTTAGATAATATAAACTCAATTAATATTGAAATCAAGTTAGTGATATTTATTGTAACTAATAATCAGAATTAACCAACATTACTATAAATAAGTAATTTTGGTTATTTTTTAATCAATTATTAAATTATTATTGAATACTAATATCACAAAAATATTTTAATATTAATTTGTGTGCTTTAACTCACAATTAGTTATAATACTTTCAGAGGATTTATGATACAAAAACAAATAGGTGAAAATATAAAAAAACAAAGAAAAATTCTAAATATGAGTCAGGAATTATTTGCTGATATAGTAAATATTGATAGGGCACAGATTTCAAAAATAGAATCCGGTAAAATCAATATGACAATTGATACCTTGCACCGAATTTCAAAAGCCTTAGGTACAAAATTATCAGATTTAGTTTCAATAAGTGAAGATTTTATTTTACCTAAACCATTTGTTAAATGAGCAGGTGGTAAAACACAGGTCTTAAATGAAATCTTAAAACTAGTTCCTAAAGATTTTAATACTTACTATGAACCTTTTATTGGTGGCGGAGCATTATTATTCTCATTACTTCCTAAAAAAGCAGTAATAGGTGATATTAATAAACATTTAATAGCTTCATATAAATGTTTTAATGATAGTAATTCAATGATAAATTTGATTAAATTATTACATAATCACCAAAATAAACATAGTGAAGAGTATTTCTATTTAATAAGAGAACAAGATAGAGAAGATAACTTTTGAAACAAATCTAATGAACAAATAGCAGCTAGATTAATATATTTAAATAAAGCTTGTTTTAATGGACTATATAGAGAAAATTCTAAAGGTTATTTTAATGTTCCATCTGGTAAAAAAGATAAAGTTGTTGCATATAGTTATGATAACTTTAATGCTATTAGACAATATTTTGCAAATAATAAAATTCATATAATGTCAGGTGATTTTGAAAAAATAATATCAAATGCTAAAGCAAATGATTTTATTTATTTAGATCCTCCATATGATGTATATCCAGATAAAAATGGATTTGTTAATTATGGAAAAGATGGATTTAGTGAAAAAGAGCAAAGAAGACTTGCGGATGTCTTTAAAAAATTAGATAAACAAGGATGTTATGTTATGCTATCAAACCACAATACACCACTAATCAATGAGTTATATGAAGGTCATAATATAAAAGTCATTAAAGCTAAAAGAATGATTAATTCTAAAGGTTCAGGTCGCGGTAATGTGGAGGAAGTAATAATTACTAATTATTAATATGAAACCATATTTTAAAGATTCTAATTTTACTTTATATAATGATGATTGTATAGATGTATTAAGTAAATTGCCACCTAAGTCTATTGATATGATATTTGCAGATCCGCCTTATTTTTTATCAGGTAATGGAATTTCATGCCAATCAGGTAAACAAGTTTCGGTATATAAAGCTTCATGAGATGAAATCAAAACTATAGAAGAAAAAATCACATTTAATCGTGCTTGAATCACAAAAGCTAAAGAAGTATTAAAAGATGATGGGACAATTTGAATTTCAGGTACTTATCATAATATTTATGGCATTGGTGTATCCTTAGAACTCGAAGGCTTTTCAATTCTTAATAATATAACATGACAAAAACCTAATCCGACTCCTAATTTAGGATGTAGATGCTTTACTCATTCTACTGAAACAATATTATGAGCTAGAAAAATAATTAATAATAAAAAAGCTGCTCATTATTTCAATTATGATTTAATGAAACAAATTAATGATAATAAACAAATGAAAGATGTTTGAACCATTAAATTACCTTCTAAAAGTGAGAAAACTTTTGGAAAACATCCAACACAAAAACCATTTGAATTACTTGAAAGAATAATTTTAGCATCTACAAAAGAAAACGATATTGTCCTAGATCCATTTAATGGCAGTGGTACAACTGGTATAGCTTGTATAAAACTAAATAGAAAATATATTGGAATTGACACAGATAAAGATTATTTAGAGTTGAGTATAAAAAGATACAATAATATTAAGGACAACAATGATTAATAAAGATTTTAATGAATGATTTTCTAACTTCAAAGAAACAATATCAGACTATAAATATTTTATTGATTTTGACAAAGTCTATTCAAATGTAAATAAAATTAAAATTAAGTTACAACTATTTAATTCATTAATTGGGACTGACAATATTGAAAATGATTTTAGAGAATTGTGCTTATCATACCCTGAAGTAGTATCTGTAATACCATTATTATTAGCAGATAGAAATGATGTATTAAAATGTCTAGATAATAATGATATAAAAGTATTTAATTTTCAATTTAATAAGAATAACATGAGCAGTTTAGAAATTAATCAATATCTTGATAACTTAGTTCATTTCATGAATGAAACAGGATTATTTTACTTATTGCAAAATTCTATTATCACAAATGTTGTTGATTTTGCAATTGGAATTGAGACTGGATTAAATTCTAATGCTAGAAAAAATCGTGGTGGACACATGATGGAAAATTTAGTTGAAGAATTTATTACAAAAGCAGGATTTATTAAAGATGTCAACTATTTTAAAGAAATGAATGCTTCAATTCTCAAGGATAAATTTAATATTAATTTAAATATATCTGACAAAAATAAAGCTAATAAACGATTTGATTTTGTATTGTTAATTAATGATGTAGTGTATGCTATTGAATGCAACTTTTATGCAAGTAGCGGTTCTAAACTAAATGAAACTGCTAGAAGCTATAAAATGCTATTTCAAGAAACTAAAGATATTGAAAATTTCAATTTTATATGAATAACTGATGGATTAGGATGAAAAAATGCCTTATCTAATCTTCGTGAAACATATATAAATTCAGAGAATATATATAATATTAGCGATTTAGAAAACGGTTTATTTGAATATTTACATAATCAAATTGATAATGATGACTATAAATAATAATTTAAATAATAATTAAGAATATAATTATTCAAATTTAGAAAGGATTAAATGGAGAATTTATTAGATACAGATTTAACTTCTGGTTTATCACAAGAAGAAGCACAAACTCGAATTGCTTCACTTGGTGAAAATACTATTAAAACCAAAAAACGTGATAGTGTTTTCATCATCTTTTTAAAACAATTTAAAGATTTTATGATCATTTTACTTTTAATTGCTGCTACATTTTCATTTGCTGTTGCTATTTCTGATCATGTTGTTGGAAATTTAAAAACAAAAGGTGAAATTGCTGTTGCTTACATTGAGCCATTTATTATACTACTGGTAGTAGCATTAAACTCAATGCTAGGCACTTATCAAGAGATTAAAAGTGATCAAGCTGTACAAGCATTAGCTAAAAGCAACGAACTTTATGCAAAAGTTATCCGTGATGGGAAAATGGTGTCTATTCCATCATCACAAGTTACACTAGGAGATTTAATTGTAATAGAAGCAGGAGATATGATTCCTGCTGATGCTCAATTAGTTGAAGCTTTTTCACTTTCAGTAGTTGAATCAGCAATTACAGGAGAAGCTTTAGCGGTTGATAAAAAAGTAGGAGAAATTCCTAATATTGAACAATTACCTCTTGGGGATAGATATAACACACTCTTTTCAGGAACATATTGTGTTGCTGGACGTGGTATAGCTATAGTTACAGCAATTGGAAAAAATACTGAAGTTGGAAAAATTAATTCAAGCATTCAAGAACAAAAAATGCCTAAAACACCACTTCAAATTAAATTAGATAAATTATCAAAAATATTTGGAATAGCTGGAGTTATTTTATTATTTGTTACAACTATTCTTCAAATTGTTCTTACAGGGGCATTTTCACATAATTGAGCTGAAGCTAAACTTTATTCAGAAGCATTTAAAATTGGTATTTCATTAGCGGTAGCTGCTATACCAGAAGGTTTAATTACCTTTACTACTGTGCTACTAGCTATTGGTGTAGCTAGAATGACAAAAGAAAATGCAATTATTAAAGCTTTTCCTGCAGTTGAATCACTTGGATCGGCTTCAGTAATATGTACTGATAAGACAGGAACATTAACAGAGAATAAAATGACTGTAGTTAAATTCTATGATGCTAGCGGTCATAATAATGAATTAAATAAATCACAAGCATTAGGAAGTTTTGTTGCTTGTTGTGATGCTGAAGTTACTATAGATGAAAGTGGAAATTATGTTGAAGTTGGCGATCCAACCGAAACAGCAATCTTAAGATTTGGATTGCAACAAGGTAACTCAAAACAAGAGTTTTATTCAAAATTCAAAAAACTTTCTTCACTGCCTTTTGATAGTGATAGAAAAATGATGTCGGTGTTAATTAAAGCACCAAATGGAGCTCATATACTAATTACTAAAGGTGCTCCTGATGTGATATTTTCAAGATGTGATAATTTACCACAAAAAGTAATAGAAAAAAATGAACAATGGGCTAATGGTGCTATGAGAGTTATAGCTGTAGCTTACAAAATACTTCCTAATGATAAATACGAAATAGCAAATAGTGATGAAAACAATTTAACATTCTCAGGATTAGTTGGATTAATTGATCCACCTAGAGATAGTGTTAAAGCAAGTATCCAAGAAACTCGAGAAGCTGGTATTAAAACAGTAATGATTACAGGGGATCACTTAACAACAGCGGTTGCTATTGCACGTAGTTTAGATATTTATCGTGAAGGCGATAAAGCTATTGATGGAATTGCTTTAGCTCAAATGAGTGATGAAGAACTAGCTGCTCAAGTTGAAAAAATATCAGTGTATGCTAGAGTAAATCCATCAGATAAGCTTAGAATAGTAAAAGCTTGACAATCACATGATAAAGTTGTTGCTATGACTGGAGATGGTGTTAATGATGCTCCAGCATTAAAAGCAGCTGAAGTTGGTTGTGCTATGGGTATAACTGGTACTGATGTATCAAAACAAGCGGCTGATGTTATTTTAACCGATGATAACTTTAATACTATAGTAAGAGCTATTAAATCAGGTAGAGAAACATTCATTAGAATTAAAACAGTTATTTTAAACTTATTAGTTTCCTCATTGACTGAAATTATTGTAATGTTAGTGGGATTATTCTTATTTAGATTTATTTTTAAAGATCAAATTAATTCAGCTGAATTTATTGTCTTAACTGCTGCTCAATTGCTTTGAATTAATTTACTAACACATGGATTACCAGCTATTGCTCTAGGTATGATACCAAGTGATGTTGATGTAATGCATCAAAAACCAATTAACAAGAGACAAAGCTTATTTGCTAATGGATTAGGAAAACGTTTGATTATTCATAGTGCAATACTATCATTTGCAGCATTATCATCATACTTAATAGTCGGATTATATGCAAAATCACAAGATATAAATGGGAAAAACTTTGTTGAATTAACTTCATCAGCTACATTTATTACTTTAGGAATTGGTTCAAGTATAAATTCACTTAACTTAATGTCTACTAATTCAATTTTTAAATGTTCATTTAAAAAATACAAATTAGTTTATTTAGCAAGTGCCTTTAGTTTAGTTTGCATGATACTAACAGCATTTATACCAGGAATAAATCAATTATTTGGAAACATTGATATAATGACATTTGATAAATTTTACTCACCTGTATATTGATTAGTACCAATATTACTTGGATTTATTCTAATGATTTGTGTTGAGTTCTATAAACTACACAATCATTTACAAGCAAAGAAAAAGAATGTTCAAGATACTAACATAGTAAATGCTTTACCAGAAAGCGAATAAAAATACAGCCGATAAAGGCTGTTTTCTTATATCTTAAAATTCGTTTAAATTCTCAATAAAGATTGGATGTGTATAAATAAAGTTTTTTAAGTCCATAAATTTAATCTTATATACCATAGCTAATGAAATAATATTAATCATTTCGGCTGCTTCATAATTAAATAATGTAGCTCCAATAATATATCCCTTTTCATCAACTAATATTTTATTAAATCCTCTTGTTTCATTTATCACGTGAGCTTTCGGCATAGCTGCTGTAGCTAATCTACGAACTTCATATTTGATGCCTTGTTTATCAGCTTCTTTTTCATTTAACCCTACACGTGCATATGCCGGATCAATAAACATACTTCATGGAACTACAGGACGATTATTTGTAGTTCTATCATTATTTTGGTCCAATAATTGAGGCAGTACAATACGAGAATCATCTAGAGAAATATATGTGAAAAATGCCCCACCTTTACAATCTCCTACAGCTCAAATATTATTTGTTGTTGTTTTTAAGTTTTCATCTACTTTGATTGCACCATTTTGCATTTCAACACCAGCTGATTTAAGATTTAATCCTTCAACATTAGGAATTCTACCAATAGCAACTAAAATTGCATCGAAATAATCTTCTCATTCTTGACCATCAACTTCTGCTTGTACCTTAGTGCCTTTAGCATAGTCTTTAATTAAGGTTAAATTAGCATTAGTGATAAATATAATTCTTTGAGCTTCAAGTGCTTTTTTAACTTCATCTGCATCAGATTTGTCTTCTGAAGGTAAAAAAGAATCATGTGGAGAAAGCACTGTAACTTTTGAACCAAAGTTTGCATACATACTTGCAAATTCAAGTCCAATGAATCCTGATCCAATTACTAATAATTTCTTAGGTAATTCAGTTAAATCTAACATTCCAGTGCTATATAGTACTTTGTGAGATTTAATTTTAACACCTTCTAATAAACGAGATCTAGCACCTGTATTGATAACAATTTTATCTCCGTAAATAACTTCTTGTTTTTTACCATTGCCAATAACTACTTCATGTTGCGATAAAAATGAAGCTTCGCCTATATAAGTGTCAACATTAGGTTTGCTATCTAAAACATTAAAGTTCTTTTTATTTAAGAGTTTAACAAAGTCTCTTTTGTGCTTCATAGCAGCTTGATAATATTGTTCTTTTTTGATTCAAGGGAGTTTAACATCAAGTTTTCTTGCTTGATTTTCAACCTTCGCGCTGTGAACTAGTGCTTTTGTTGGTAAACAACCAATATTAATGCAAGTTCCACCAAACATTTTTGGATCTTTTTCAATTATAGCTATTTTTTTGCCATGAGCTGAGAGTTTAGCAGCAAGAGTTTTACCACCTTTACCCCAACCAATTATTATTACATCATATTTATTCATTTGCTTGTCCTTTCTTCAAGATCTCACTTTCAAATTGAGCAAGATTCTTGCGAGATAATTCTAGATAAATTAAATTATTAAGTGAAGTAATTAATTCCTGTTCTACTGCTTGAATATTTTTAGAGATAATACAATTTGAATTTTGCATTCCACTAAACCATGAATTATTTATTAAATTTAAATTAAGCAAGTCCAGTAATTTACTTAATTTAATTTCACTTAAGTTTACAGCAAGTTGGTAACCACCATCTCTGCCGCGCGTTTTTTTGATTCAGTTAGTTTCATCCAATGTTCTTAATATTTCACGGACTTTAACTGGATTTATATCAACGTTTTTTCCTATTTCTGCACTACTCATTGCTTGCTTCTTATGGCCAAGTATAGTTAAAATATGGATTAATGATATAAAATCACTAAAGCAATGTTTTGTTTTTGTATTTGTATTTTTATATGTAATATTTTTCATTACATATATTGTATAGCAAAAAAATAAAATATTGTAATATTTTTTTAGTAAAAATATACTTTTTATGAATATGGAATTAATAAAAATCAGTAAGGATAAAATTATTCAATTTATATCTAAAATGCATTCTAAAATTAGTCATATTTTTATCAGTTTAATTAACTGTAAATGTAATAATTTTGTAAATTAAAACTATGATATGGTTAAATTAAAAGTATCTAAATTTAGGAACTTATGATAAAATAAACATATGAAAAATAATAAAGTATCACTAGCTTGTGAATTGTGCCGTAAAAAGAATTATGTCACAGACAAAAGTGCAGGAAATCCTGGAAGAATTGAAATTAAAAAATACTGTCCACGTTGTAAAGTACACTCACTTCATAAAGAGGAAGTATAATGACTGAAAATAATCTATCAAATACATCATTGCAACAACCAGATACCGATACCTCTGTTGTTGTTGAAGATAAAAAACCTTCACTAAAAGAAAGATGAAAAGAGCGTAAAAAAAGATATTTCTTTAGAAAAGTTGTTAAAGATATTAAACGTGTTAGATGACCATCACCAAAAGAAAATTGAAAAAATCTTGCAATTATACTAGTATTTACAATTCTCTTTGCTTTATTTGTTTATGGTGTAACTATAGGGTTTACACAATTATGATCAGTAATTCATGCTGGTTAATTAAGGAGTAATTATGAATTCAAATTTTAAATGATATATGATTTCAACAATTCGCGGAAAAGAAGAACAAGTTCTAGAGGCTTTAAGAAACAGAATTATTGCTGAAAATGTTGCTGAATCATTTAATAATGAAGCTACTGAAAATGGTGCTTTTAAAATGTTTACTAAACCAACATTAACGCCAAAAGAAATGGAAAAGAAACGTCTAAATGAACCATACAAAATCAAATATGTAAATATTTATCCCGGATATATATTTGCAAACATGGATATGACAGATGAAGCTTGATACGTTTTGCGTAACACACAATATGTTACTGGTATTATCGGATCATCAGGTAAGGGAGCAAAACCTACACCTGTATCTAATAGTGAAATTAGAAAGATGACTAAAGCAGAAGTTGAATATCAAAAAATGTTTAATGAAGGTAAAAATCTTCTTGATTTAAAACTTGGAGATTTAGTTGAAGTTATTGATGGGCCTTACAAAGGTGAAATTGGCCCAATCTCTTTACTTGATATTGATAAAGATATTGCGATTGTTGAACTTGAATCATTCGGTAAAAAAGTTAAAGTTGAATTTGCTATCGAATTGTTAAAACCTAGTGATACATATTTATAGAATAATTAAAATACACTCCTTAATTGGAATGTATTTTTTAATTACTTTATGTTCAAGTTAATATCTTTATTTCGCATTTTGTGCAATTGATAATAACTATAAATAGTAAATGGAGCGAATACTGCACTAAATGTAAAATTGTTATAGCTCAACTTTTTCTTTTCTGAGATTTTGCAATCTATCTTCAGTATTTTCAATCTTAAGTTCAGACCACATTATTGCTTCTTCAATTGTTGCAACATTTTCTGGAAGTGATTTCATAAAATTTAATAATGACTTAAGTTCTTGAATTTGATATTCAGTTGTTTTCTTAAGATTTTCAATATCTATATGTTGAGTTTTTTTCTTATCATCTAAAGCAAACTTCTTAAATCGTTTTAGTTGATTACGCTGTGAATGTAATTCTTGTGAGCTTTTTCCAATTCTTTGATTTATAGATTCTAATTTTCGACTACGGTCTAATATAATTTCTTGATTCTTATAGCAATAATCAAGTTTTATAACATCTTCTTTATTGTAATTAACAATTTCACTATCAATTGTTTGAAAATCTAATTGAGTAATACGAATTTTACCAGGCATTTTAAATTTATTAAATAAACATAGGCGAATATAACCTAAATAAGAACATGCAAATCCCGGTTCATTAAATTCTTCAATATTTATATCATCAAATTTTTCAGTCAATATTTTTTTAGTTTGGGGGAAATAATCAACATTTTCTAAATGTGGAACAATTATTTTTAAAGCAACTGGTCTACCTTTATGTCTTGATACATTAAAACAGTTTGTATTAAATAATTTATTTAAAATTACATTTTCCATTTCTGGATTTCAACCATAAAATTCAACTTTATTTTTAATATTTTGAATTGTTATTTCTTCTTTAGCTAATATTGAAATATCAGATAATAAATTACTTTTTAATTTATTAATATAAACACGGTATTTAAAGCTTTTAAAAGACATAATTGAAGTACGAGTCATAAAAGCTTTTTTAGGGTCATTATCGCGATAAATGCCAATGGTATAGCAATATGGTAAAAAACGAATATTAAGGTTAATTGGTAATCTTTTTAAATAATTATTAGTAATAGCTTCAAAATCAATAAAAACTTTTATTTTATTATCTTTCATTTAAAGCAACTTCCTTTAATATTGCATAAAATTGTTCAGGATTAAGTGATGCTTTACCGATTAAAAAGCCATCAATATCATCTTTATTAATTAATTTAACGACATTTGTTTCAGTAACACTACCACCATATAAAATATGACAATCTCTGCTCACTAATGAACGAATAAATTCAGATATATCTTGTGCTTGACATGAAGTAGCACATTTACCAGTTCCTGTGGCTCAAACAGGTTCATATGCAATTACATATTTATCCACCTCTAAGTCTTTTGTACATTCTAAAACTTGTTGTTTAATAACTTCTTTAGTAATCCCTAGTTCGAATTCTGATAAATTTTCACCAACACAAATAATTGGAATAATATCTTGCTTAATTAGCTCTTTAGCTTTAGCATTAATTAGCATATTGCTTTCTTTATGGTTTGCGCGTCTTTCATTATGACCAACAATAGCATATTTAACACCTAAATCCTTTAGCATACAAGCACTAATTTCTCCAGTAAATGAACCACATTCATTAGCTGAGACATCTTGAGCTACAAGTACGAAATTATCAATATTTATGTTTTTAAAAGCTGATAAATTAGTAAATGGAGATGCTATTCCAAATGAAATTTTACTTTGAAAAAGTTCTTTATCTTTTTGATAAAGAGCACTTATTTGATTAATAAAATCTTGAGCTTCTGAAAATGTAATATTCATTTTTCAATTACCAATAATTAATATTTTATTCATAATTACCTTCTTTATATATTTTATAGAATTTATCACTAATTAGTAATTATAAATTAGTCATATTTTCCTAATATATAGCAATATAGATTAATTTTACTACTTAAATATTAATAGTTTAAAAATAGTTCATAATATCAAAAAAATATATGAATATTGTATGAATAATAAAAATAAAGGAATGTTTCTTGAAACAATTATTAATCAAACAATTAACTATTATTGAAATGAAAATATTGCCTACATCGAGAAGAAATCAGTGCCCATAGAAATTAATAATATTAAACGAAAATCATCGCATACTTTTGTAGGTTCTTTTTCACTGCGTAAATCTACTGTAGATTATATAGGAATGTATAAAGGTCAATTTATTTGTTTTGAAGCTAAAAGTACAAATGAAAATAAGTTGGAATATCAAAACTTTAGACCACATCAACTTTCTTATTTAAGATTAATTAGCAATAATGGTGGAATCGCTTTTGTAATTGTATATTTTGCATTATATAATGAGTTTTATAAATTATCAATCCAATTTCTAGATCAACACTTTGCATATGCCAAAAACATTAAGTATGAAGAGATAAAGAAAAATTCAAGACCTATGATTCTTGAATTTCCTGGATATTTAAATATATTTAACTAAGCTTTAAAATCAACTAAATCACGTAAGTATTTAGATGGTGTATATTTAACAACACGTCTTTGTGGTACTTCGATGAAGTCTGGTTCTTTATCAGTTTTCTTGAATTTGTTTGTCATTGTTCTTGCTGGTTTAATAGATGTTGAGAAAATTCCGAAACGAGATAATCTAACTTTTTCTTCCATAATTAATTGTTCTTTAAGAACAAATACCATTGCATCAAAAATCTTTTCTACATCTTTTGGCATAAATTCTGAACGTTCAGCAACTTCATTGATAAATTCTTTTTTAGTCATATTTTTTATTCCTCTCATTAGGTTAATTTGTTGTTTATATCTATATTATAGAACAAAAAAATATTTTTTGTAAAAATATTATATTGCGGATGTGGAAATTTTTATTTTATTCCATATTACATGATCTCAAAAGGTATAAAAAAAACTAGTTACCTAGTTAAAAATGGCGGGACAGAGAGGATTTGAACCTCCGCGGGAGTTGCCTCCCCTATAGTCTTAGCAGGACCACCTCTTCAGCCTCTTGAGTACTGCCCCATATAGTGTTTATATTATATAATAAATCAAATAAAACATAGCGATTTTTTTAATAAATTTTGCTTTCTTTTACTCCTTTAAAATAACATTATTTTTCTTTTTTGCATTATATTATAGAGTTATTTGGTATTTTTAGTTGAATAAAAAAACGAACTCTTCTTTGAGTCCGTTATGCGATTTTAAGCATAAATAACAATGATAAAAACAATTGATATAATGAAATAAATTGTGCTTGCAAAAACAAATGGGAATTTGGTTTTTGGATGTAAAGCTTTTTGCAATTCTTGTTTTTTTCGAATTTCTTCCTTCTTTTCTAGATACTTTCTTTTATGTTCATTTGACATTTTTTTCAATTCTTTTTGTTCTCTAGAATCTGAAAAGTTATTTAATGCTATTTTAAATTTTGAAAATGTTTTTTCAAAATATCCTAATTTAATAATTAAAGCAAATAAACTAATAAGGAAAGTAACGAAAGCAGGAACAGAAAAAGCATCTATCATTTTTGCATAGTCTCAGTGTTGTTTATTGACTAAATAGAATGCTAAAACAATAGCAAAATAAATAATAAGATAAACTAAATTAATTAAATAAAATCGTAATGAACTTAACTCATTTTTGAGTTTAAGACCTGATTTATAAATAAACTTATTCATTTTTTCTTAATCATTTTGCTACTTGATCATCTGTTCCATATACATAATGTATTCCATCTTCAACTTCTTGTTCTACAGCAATATTTGGGAACATTTGTTCCTCAAGATATGAAAGTTCAAATTTAACATCTTGGAATTTTTCGTTAGCATTAGAAATTTTCGGAATAGCTTTAAATAAGTTAATTGTATATGGATGAATTGGATTAGCATAGATTGCTTCAGTTTTACCTGATTCAACAATTTTACCTAAGTGCATGATTTGAACTCTATCAGCGATATATTCAATCATTGAAAGGTCATGAGCAATAAATACCATACCAATATTTTTCTTTTTACATAAATCTTTTAATAAGTTAACAACTTGGGCTTGAATCGAAATATCAAGTGAAGCAATTGGTTCATCGGCTACAATTATTTTTGGCTCTGTGATTAAAGCACGAGCTATAACAATTCTTTGTCTTTGCCCACCTGAGAATTCATGTGGATAACGATAAGCAAATTGTTTTAGTAATCCAACATCTTCAAGCGCTTTATAAATAATTGATTGAGTATATAGGTTTGAAATTCTTTTCATTCTTAATGGTTGTCCTATGGCAACTAAGAAATTACCAAATTTACCTAATTTACGGTATCTTCTATCTTTAATGGTAATTCCCATTAATAAATAAACACTATAAAGGTTTTTATTTAAGTACTTACTTTCAATTTTGAATGATTTAATTCCGTTTAATCTATCTTCTACATTAGTTTGATAAACTTTAAGATCGATTTTTCTTTGTTGATACTTCTTGTAAGCTCTAGAATTTTTCTTAGAGTTTTCAAGCGGCTTAATAATTTCATTTTTAAAGAATTTAACGAAATTATCATTATTTTTCATAAATTCAGCAAAGACTTTTTTATCTCTAGCCTGAAGATCTGTTTCAATTGCACTTTGTGCAATAATTTGTTCTTGTAAATGTGCAATTCTTTCTTTATAACCAATTATGTATTTTTTAGATTCTTCGTCGAATAATGCCTGTGCTTTAGCTAATTCAGCTTTGGCTCTCATTCTATCTTCATAATAGTCAGGAGCATATCTAAATGATTCAATAATCATTTTGTTTTTCAATGAATTAATTTCTTTTTTAGATGATTGATATTTAGTTTTAAGTTGTTTTTCTAATTCACGAGATTTATTAATGTATTTAGATAAATCAAAGTTGTATTGAGTCTTAACAATTCCTTTTAATTCTTTAATTGAAGCTTTTGTTGAAGTATTAATATTTAATTTTGTTGCATAAAATTTTTGAGAATACATTTTAAAATCATCTGATAATTCAAGTAAATCTTCAAATGATAAGAATTTTAAGTATTTGTAATTCTTCTTAAGCTCTTTATATAAACGGTAATTAATTAAATATAACTTTAATTTATGGAAGTAGAAGTCTAAAAATGTTGTTGAATATGCATCATTTCTATGCATTCTATATTCATTTTTAACTTCAGCTAAAAAGTTTTTAATAGAAGTTTTTGAAATTTTAGCTGTATCTTTATAGTTTGTTTTATCTTCATCATAACTTGATTTAAGTGCTTTGTATTCAGTTTTTAAATCATAGTATTTTTGTGTATGTCAAAATAATTTCTTTTCATGAAGATATTTATTTTTAGCATTTTCAAGTTCAACTTCATCAAAATCAATTTTCTTGTTTCTGAAATCAGCCTGTTTTTCTTCGTAAAGTGCAATTAATTCTTCAGTATTTTTATACAAGTTATTAATTACTATTGAATTAATTTTAGTTCTTTCTTCTAAATATCCAAAATATGAGTTAAATTGGTCATCTAAATTACCTTTTGCATTAAAACTAATTTTGCCTGATAATTCTTCTCATTTTTTAATAAATGGTTCATGTAATTTATTTGATATTTCTAAATTCTTCAATTGGAATCTTAATGCATGTTCAATAAATGTATATCTGAAGTTTGATTTAACTTTCTTTCAATCAGATTTAATATCTTTATGTTTAGCTTTAATAATTCCATTAACAATTAAAGGTTCTTTTAAAATACTATAAATAGTATTTTGACCATTAAGCGAAGCCATTGGGTCTTGGAAAATCATTTGGATATTTTTGTGCATGAATTTCTTACGTTTTCTTGAAATTCTTTTTCCAGAAATAATTTTGCCATCTAGTCTAACAAATCCATTGTAATCATCATATAATCTTAAAAGCGATCTACCAATTGTAGTTTTTCCGGATCCTGATTCACCAATTAAACCAACTATTTCGCCTTCCTTTACATCAAAAGTTACATTATCTACAGCTTTATTTACCGCATTTTTATTTACGAAATATTTCTTTAGGTTAATTACTTCTAAAATAGTTTTCTTACTCATTAAATACCTTCTTAAAGCTTTCTAATCTTGCTTGTAATTCTTTTGATAATTGTACTTTTGGTGCATCCGGATGAAGTAATCAAGTAGCTGCATAATGACCTTCATTTACTTCGAATAATGGTGGTTCTTTTAAGAAATCAATTTCTAATGCATACTCATTTCTTGGAGCAAATGCATCACCTAATGGTAGATTGTTCATATCTGGTGGTGTTCCGTTAATAGAATATAATCTATCTTCTTTATTTTCAGGGATAGCTGAAATTAAAGCTCATGTATATGGGTGTTTTGGATTTGTAAAGATATCTTTTTTGCTTCCTCTTTCAACAATTTTTCCTGCATACATTACATAAATGTAATCACAGAATTTAGCAACAACCGAAATGTTGTGACTAATTAAAATAATTGTAATTTGGAATTCTTGTCTAATTTGTTCAAATAAGGCTAATACAGAAGCTTGCACAGTTGGGTCTAAAGCTGTAGTTGGCTCATCAGCAATAATTAAGCTTGGTTTTAAAGCCACTACCATTGTAATAACAACACGTTGCTTCATACCACCTGATAATGTATGAGGATACATATCAAATACTTGCTCAGCATTTCTGATACCAAATTGTTTTAGTAGCTTAACTAAGTATTCTTTTTTCTCATATAAATTTTTATCTTTTCATTCAGCATTTTTATTTAACGCATCTAACAATTGTTTTCCAATTTTTCTAGTTGGATTTAAAGATGTAAGTGGATCTTGTGGAATGTATCCAATTTTATGTCCACGAATGTTTTGTCAAAATGAATCTTTTTTACTTTGTAGTAAATCAATACCATCTATTTCCATTTTATTAGCTGTAACAAAAGCATTTTCATTAATATTAAGTAATGATTTAGAAGTAACAGATTTACCTGAACCAGATTCACCAACTATACCAATTATTTCACCTTTATTAATTTCTAAATCTACTCCACGCACGATAGTGATAAATTTATTACGTCTTAATTTAAATGAAACTTTTAAATTTTCGACTGTTAAAAGTCTTTCTTTTTCCATAATAAACTCCTATCTTGTTTTAATAACTTTCGGATCTAGAGCATCGTGTACTCCTAGAGCAACAAAGTGAAGTGAAACCGAAATTAATAATAGAATTAATGCTGGCAATACTAGAATGAATGCATTATCTCCGGCTTGTGAAGCTGCACTTGATAAAATAGCCCCAAGGTTTGCTTGGTCTGATTTGAAGAAACCAAGGAATGCAAGAGATGATACAGACATAATAATTGATGGTATAGAAGCCACATAGCTAGTTGAAATTTTTCCAATAATAGCTGGTAGAGCATGTTTGTAAATTAATCTTGATTTCGAAGCACCAACTGATTTTGAAGCAGTGATGTATTCTTGATCTTTAACTGTAATGATGAACATTCTTGTGCTTCCAACTGAACCAACTCAACCAATGAATACTAAAGCAATACCTAGTGTTAAGTCAGTTGTACCGAATGTTGAAGCAAAGATTAATAATCAAATAAGTGTAGGTGGAGCAACAAAGATATCAATTAGACGCATAATAACTGTATCAATTCATGATCCAACATGGAATCCTAAATATGCTCCAATAGCTACTCCAATTATTGTTTGAATTGTAGCAACAATAATAGCTAATCTAATTGCTTGTCATGTTCCAACTCATGATAATGTTCAAATATCGATTCCTTCTCTATTTGTTCCTAAATAAGTTGATAAATTGAATTGTGGATTTAAAGCAATTATTTTATCAATTTGCGCATTAACTTGTTCTACTGTAGCTACATTAGCTTTTCCATCAAAGATTTTATTTAGTGCGATAGCAATATTACTTACTTTATTAAATACATATGCATTAACTTGTGTAGTTTGTATCCCGTCAGCTAAATCAATAATTTTAATAGCATTATTAGGGTTGTCTGGACCAAAATACATAAATCTTGATCATAATAATCCGTGGTAATATTGTTTATCAGCTCAAGTATTTAATGTTTTATCAAAATCATTAATATTATCTGCTGAATATCAAGGTGAAAATATTGGTGGTAAATTTTGCACTGTTGGAGTACTTGTATCTAATTTAGCTCCACCAGGAAGATAAATTGGAATTGTTGTTGATAATGGTTCAGTAGCCGAATATTTAGCTGAAGCAGTAACAACAATTGAGATAACTAGAATTGCGATGAAAACAATTAAAGCTAATACTGATGATCAACTTGTGAAAAAACGTTTAAAGATTTCAACAAGTAGTTTTTTAGGTTTTCCAGCTATATTATTTAATAAACTTTCTTCATGAGGTGCAAAAGAAGTAATAGCGGGTCTAAGTTGATTTAATGAAAGATTATATTTTTTCTCAAACTCTTTGGCATTCATGCTATTTTCCTCCTTTCGCTACTGTTTCATTCATTTCGAATTCTTTATTTCTTTCTTTTCAAGCAGCTATAAATTTAGTGTAACTATATGGTGAGCTAGTTGTATATTTAATTCTTGGATCTAAGAAAGCAAATGAGACATCCACAATAATAGTGGTAAATAAACTTAATGCTGTAAAGAATACAGTTGAGAACATAATAATGTTGATTTCACCTTTAGGGAATGCTTGCGCAATTACTTGTGATGTCCCTGGTACATTTCAGTATGTTTCAATAACTATCCCACCACTAAGCAATCCGATATATGAAGGAATTAAGATTGCTGCTAATGGAATAGAGATGTTTCTTAAAACATATTTGAAAAAGATTTCTCTTTTTGAAAGTCCTTTTGATTTAGCAATTAAAATGTAGTTTGATGTTAATACTGTAATAACTTGGTTACGTGTATATGTAATGTATCCTGATAATGAACCTAGCACAATAATTGCAATAGGCGGTATTCAAGATACAATCATTTTGCCTACACCATAAGCTTCTACATCTGTTTTATTATTAAAGTTAATAAATTGTGGTGGTATGTTTAGAGAAAATAGGATCGAAATTAAAATAGGTGCAATAACGAATGAAGGTAGTGCAATGAAGAATAATGCGAAGAAATTAATTCCAGCATCATATACACTTCCTCTTTTGTATCCTGCAAAAATACCTAATGTAATTCCTAAAATTGCTGATATTACAAAGGCAGGCAATGTAATAATAATTGAGTATTTAAGGTATTTGAAGAAATACTCTGAAATAGATGTTGTATTTGTTTGTTGTAATAAATTTTGATCAAATGGTAATCCAAATGGATTTTTTGGGTTTGTAAATAATTCTTGAATTCAGTATCCGAAACGAATAAATGGATTTAATCTCATGTTCATTCAAGTATTTTTTACTTCTTCATAGTTTAAATTATTAGGAATTAAGTGATACTGAACAGATTTGTCGTATAAATCACGTAATTCTTTTGCTGTAGTCCCGGCATGACCACTAGCTGATTGTTGTGCTTGGATAGCTTTTTGTGCAAAAGGGTTTTCTGCAAACTGGGCTACTAATAAGTAAACAACTAGCGTAATGATTATCAAGGTTAGTATTGCAAATCCAATACGCTTAAGTATATATTTTCACATAAATTCCTTTCTATTTAGCTTGTTTTACAACTCTATAGTTTGTATTATCTTCATACCCATTGTAAGTATTTGGCATGATGTAGTTAGGATTTGATAGTGTTTTAGAAAATGGCGATTTTGAGGCTGATATCGAAAACATATCAGGAGCATAACCAGCTATATTTCTGATTTCTTGAGCTAAGTTTACTAAATCTAATTTATCCACATCGTCTCTTTGTGAATATGCTAATCAGAATTTAGCGTTGAAATCATTAAAAGTTATATATTGACCAGATGCAATTTCTTCATCAGCTAGTGGAATAAATTGTCCATTTTCATATTTTGAGGTGCCTAATCAATTTTCCATATTAAGCACATCACTAGTTGGCATATTTTTAGCTATATCTTCTAATGAAACAGATATTTTATTACCATCTTTTTTAATATATTCAGCAAATATTTGTGATGCTTTATATAGCTGAGGATAAAGCACTTGCATTTTAGCTGCATAAGATTGATTAGTTAAGATATTAGCAAATAGTGCTATAAAGATTTGATATTGAGACATACCTGTAATTCCGGATGCAATTCCATTATAGTCATATCCTCAACTCATTCTAACAAATCCTGTTGAGTCATTTATTCAGTAATTAAATCATTCATTTCTTTTTTGAGGCTCAAATTCTTTATATTTAAATGATAATCTAGGATCTAGTGAATTTACTGTGTTTACATAGTTTATATAAGCTTGTTTAATTTCAGCTGTAGTATTTGTATAGGTAGACATAATGTCAAATTGTACTTTTTGACCATTTAACTCTGGGTGTGCTGCATATACTTGGTCAAGTAAGTTTTTAATTCTTGTTTGTATTTGCTTGTATACAACTGATTTAGCAGCATCTTGAACAGCAACGTCAGTTGTTGTTGAATCGCCTGTAGTTAGATAAGGTGTATCAAATCCATCAAAAACAATTCTTTTACCTGTACTTGAATCTATAGCATATGTTGAGTTAATTAAATCCATATTTAATCTTAAGGTATTAGGCGCAGAATCATCAGCATCATTATCCGTAATATTAGCATCAGGAGCAAATGGGTTAATTCATGGATTAACTTCCACGCCAGGTCTTGTATATGATGCTAAGAATTGTCAATTAATTGCTGCAGAAAGTAGAGTTCTAAATTCTCCACCTAATCCAGTTGTCGTATATTCAAGTAAATTTTTACCAACACCAGATGAAGCTTGTTGAGCTGAAATGTTTCACATTGTATAAGCAAAAGCATCATTGTAATGTACTTGACTTGAATTTTTAGGCAGTAATCTTCAAGTTAATTTTTGAGTTAAAGCATCTTTCGATAATATTTGTTTGTAAAGCAATCCATATGCTTGTGGATTAGTATTAACTAATCTAGCATTTGATTTAGTTAAATTAAAATATGCATATGTTGCTAGTCCACCTGCTAGATATTGATTATAAGAATTAACTTTATAAGTATCATCAGAAATTTCAGATTGTTGATATGATGTAGTAAATTTCAACATTGTTTGATTTGAACCAGTATAAGTATCATCAAAATAATATTTATTTAAATGTTGCGAGAATGTAAAAGTATCTGAATCAAATGGTGTTCCGTAGTATTTACCTGCGAATAAAGTTGTTTTAGGATTAATTCCATATCAATAAACACCAGTTTCTCTTACTAGTCCAGAAGCAGATAAAATAGCTTCCTTAATTTGATTGTATTTAGCTTCATCATTTCTAACCGAAATATCTTGTGCATAGATATCTTCAGTATTTGTTAATGTAGCTTCTTGTAAGTAGGCTGATGGAGCAGGAACAAAATCATAATTAATTGCAACTGTATCTAGAAACTTAATAAATTCAGCCGGGTCTTGTTGAATGTTTTTATGAACCATAAAGAATTCATCCACATTTCCATTAGCATTTATTTCTTTTTCAACTGCTGTGTCTTTATTTAAGAAAGCTTGGAAATTAATGTTGAATAATGAGTATAAATATTCATTAGGGAATGTTCCATGTGAATCATATTTATTGCCAGGTATGCTTAATAAGTCTCTAGCTTCTTCATCAATATATTCACTACCACCATTAGCATATCTATATTTTGCATCATTCATATATGTTCTGACAACAGATACATAAAAGTCTTCAGCTTGAATTGGGTATTTAGTTCTATTACCATTTGCATCAACTCAAACTTGTCCTTTTCTAATTCTGAAACCGATTTTACTTGCATGTGATAAAGCATCTTGGAAATGTAGCGAGTTAATTGACTTAGGATTACTTGAAGTTCTTGAAACAACAGATAATGAATATGTATTGTCTTCTTTATCAGGTTTTGGAACTAATCCAGCATCATCCGCATCAAATATTTCAACATCATAAGTTGTTTTGCCATCTACAGTTTTAGGATTACTATAAACATAAATTGCATCAGCTAATTCCAATTTGTATCTTTGGATAGCTGGAGAAACAATTGATTGAGTTACTTTTTGGTGGTATCCTTTTTCATCTATGCTGTAATTATCTGTGCTTTTAACAACAGTTCTTCCAAGTGTTTCTATAGATATTAAACTTAATGTTGTGGAATCAACTGTCGAAGAAGCACTTCTACCTCCATATGAACTTGAAAAATCATATGGTGAACTAGAAATTGAATAAGGCGAATTATATCCAATTTGGAATACTCTAGCTTTTGCTATTCTATCTCCAACCGGCGAATTACTAAATGTATAATCAGGATTTATAATCGCATTTAACTGTTGTTGAGTTAAATATTTATCAGTATCATATGTAGGCTCTTGATAAGTATCTAAAGCATTGATATCATATAAATAAATATCTTCTCTTACTTCTTTTAATTGATCAAATATACTTGTATATTGAGTAAATTTTTGATTAAGTGAAGGTTCAATATTTTGACTAATATAGTTTAATACTTCTTCTTTTTTGGATTTATATGCATTATCATCTTGAGTAACTTTGTTTTGAATATTATTTACAACTGTATTTTGAGCATTTATATCAGAATTTAGTTGTTGTGATTTTTCTTGATATCCATTAGTATTTCCTACTAAAGACACTTTTAAAATAGCATCTTTTACTTGTTGTAATACATTTGTGCTTGATATTATATTTACTTGTGCTTTTTGCAAATTAGCTTCTAATTCTTCTTTTACTTTAGTGCTTCTGTTTGTAATATCTGCATTAAGCTTTTGAATTTTTTCACCCAATGTTTTTAATTCATCAGCATCTTCAATATCTTTTGTTTGCTCTTTTAATGTATTTAACTCTTCTTGTAGGTTCTTAATGGCTAAATCATTATTTTTAACATCTTCTTGTGCTTTCTGTAATGCTGCTTGTGCTTTCTTTAAGGAAGCAGTTGCATTATCATATGAAATGCTATTTGTTTTATCTGAACCTTGAGCAACTTCATATGAAGCGCTTTCTAGCGATTCTAAATATTGTCTAGTTTTAGCATTAACTCCTGAATTAGGTAATTTATTAACTAAATCAGATAAAGTATCAAAATCACTTACTCCTTGAGCCATTTCAAAATATTGCAATTCACCTTTTAATGTATTTAATTTATCTTGCTCTTGCAGTAATGTAGATTGTTCTTTTCTTAATGTGTCAACTAATGGTGATAATTCAGATAATTTAGTATTCTTTTGATTTTGCAATGTTACATATTCATTCCATAAAGCACTTGATTGTAAATTTAATTCTTTAGCTTTATTCTGATATTGAGTTAATGTATTTTCATTGTTAATAGTTGTTTCTTTTGTACGTTTTTGATCACCACAACTAATCGATACAGCTATTGGTGCCATTACCACAATTGGAGAAATAATTCCTAGTAATAATTTCCTTTTCATATGTCTCCTTACTTAGTTTTAAAGATTTTATTTCCTAATTTAATTCATTCATCAATTAAGTCTTGTACATATTTAAATCCTAGTGAATAAAAATCTTCAGAATTTAAATCAACACCCACATTTTTTAAAATTTCAATAGGATAATTAGAACATCCAGCCTTCAAGAAATTATTAATGTAACTTTCTAGAGCTGAAACACCTTCTTTTTTATATTTAGCAAAAAAGTAATTTGCTACTAATTGTCCTATGGCATACTTGTAAACATAAAAACCATAATAGTAATGTGGTACATAAATTGATTTTAAATTATCTTTTTCTTTATACTTATATTGTTTTTTCTTATCTATTTTATATTTTAAAGAATTTTTGAAATAAATTTCAGAAATAGTCTCATAGCTACCAGATGCATTTCCTGATGCTATTTCTTTATATAAATCATATTCATAATTTGCTCATTCCACTTGTGTTAATACAGTACCCGAGAATCCTGTAATCATGTTGGTTAATATCTTAAATTTTAAATTATCATTATCTGATGTTTTCAGTAAGTAATCAAATAACATTAATTCATTGAAAATAGAAGCAATTTCAGCTAAAAATATTGGATATTGTGAATTAACTAATGGTTGATATTTTGACGAAAAATAAGAATGCATTGAGTGTCCTAGCTCATGAGCTAAAGTTTCAATACTATCTAATCTACCATCAAAATTCATTAATATGTATTTCTTATCAATACCATAAGTTCCACCAATACTATAAGCTCCACTTCGTTTATTATTCACCGGCATATAATCTATTCAATGTTCATTAAATGCTTTATGTACTTCTGTGTTATATTCATCACCAAATGGTTTCATAGCATTTGTTACAATTTCTTTAGCTTCTTCTACACTATATTCAGATTTAACACTAGCCAAATCTCTTGTAGTGTCTCATTTTTGCATTTTTTCACCATATTTCGCTTTATAGAATTTTTTATATGCTTTAGAGAATTTGTTAAAAATTGAAGCTCTATTTGAAACTTGTTTAAATAAGGTATTTAATATTTCATCTGAAACCTTATCACTTGCTGTAAGCATAACCACAGCAGAATCATATTTTCTAATTTTTGCTTCCACAGTAATAGATTTAAAATGTTGATATAAGGTTTCTGATAATGATTGTCTATGCTTATAGTAAGCATCTCAAAAATTAATATATGCTTGCTTTCTAACTTCTTTATTTTTAGATTTAGCAAATTGCACACGATTAGTTGGATTGAGTTTAACTTTTTTCTTATCTGTTATATTAATAAAGCCATAATCAAGTTCGCTATTAGTAATGATAGAAAAAATATTATGTGGGTCTGGTTCCCCAAGAGCTGTTTTAATAATATATTCTTCAACTTCATCACTTAATTTATGAGAGTATTGTTCAATTAAATCTTCAATTCCTCTCTTATATAAAGATAATCTAGGGTCATCATTTCATTGCTTCATTTGTTCTATATGTGCATAGAAGCGATTTAATTCAGAGCCAAATTCTTCTTCTAATTGTTGATTTAAAAATTCATAATCTTGTAATAATTTTTTAAAATTGGGATCAATGATATTGATATTATGGTTATTCGATAAATAGTTATCAATCTTATAACTAATTAATGTTTGAGTTTCAGAATCTTTTAAATCACTTAAATAAGCTTCAATACTAGTATATTTAGTATCTTTATTAGCTATTCTTTTCTTAAAAACATTTTTATATTGCTCAATCCATTCTTCTAAAGTTTTTCCTTGCAAGATATCTTCCAAATCCCAACGATATTGTTTTGGTACATCAGAATATTTTTTATATTGTTTAGCTACCATTTTTCTCCTTATTTAAATGAAAAAAGAAAGTTTTGCAAGCCATAAACTCACAAAACCTTCTTTAATAATCATTAAAAGAGAATTTGCAAATCTATAGCACCAATGTTGTTAACAAAGAGTAGAAATCTTTTATGCTTTTCTACCAGCTTTAAAGTTGCCACTTTAAATGCTTCGGCTTTTATATCCTTTCAATATTCATTATCGTGTGCCCACTAGAATATTTACTATTACTAAAAGCTCCTCTATAGTTTTTAATTAGCAATAACAGATTTCTGTTGAATCTGTTATTTATAAAACAGATACAACTAAATATTATTCATCATAATTTGTCATGTAAGACGGATGAAATTATTAATAATATTAGTTGTAAAAATAATTCTTTCTGTTTTCATGAGATAATTATATCACAAAATAAGCTGTATACACTTATTGCGATATTGTACCAAATTATATAATTATGTAATTTTTACACCTATGATATAGTAATTAATAAAATCATTAAATTTAGTTAATATTTTTTGTATTTCATTTTTATGAACTAAAAAATGTTAAATTTGGATTTTTATAATTATTTATAAATTGATAAAATACACAAAAGAAAGGATTGAATGGAAAAAGTTAAAGAAAAAGACAATAGAAAGGCTGGATTTTGAGAGGTTTTTATATTTATTTTAAAAGTAACCATTATTGGTTTTGGTGGTGGTAATGCTTTAATGCCTGTTATTCAGCGTGAGGCTGTAGGAAAGAAGAAATGATTAAGCGAAGAAGAATTTGATGATATTGTAATTGTTACTAATATGCTTCCTGGTGCTTCAGTTATTCAAACTCTTTCTTATATAGCAGTTAGTTTACTAGGAAAAGTAAAAGGTACTATTTTAACATTACTGGCAATTATTCCTCATGTATTATTGGCTTTTACTTTCTTAGTTGTTTTAACTAAATACTTTCCGCCTGAATACTTAAAAATAATTTCAGTTGGTGTGCTAGTAGCAATTATTGCATTTTTAATAAATTTTGGTGTTAGATATGCTAAACAAGCTCATAAAACTATGTCTACTCCACTATGAATTTTAATATTCTTATTTTCAGCTGGTTATTCATTATTTATACCTGCTCCTTATAACTTACCAGTTGTTGCAATAGTAGTAGTTATTGCTATTTATTCATTTTGATACTTATTAACTAAAAAGAAAAAAGCAAAATTAAGTCAAAAACAAAAGGAAGAAGAACAAGTAAAAATATGTGAAATAGGTAAAGAAGAATTAATTGAATCAAATTTAGAAACAAATATGCAATGTACTATAAAGCATAATACTTATAATAATATTAATTTGGAGGATAAATGATGACACCTATTATAGGATTTATAGTTTGTATACCTTTAATTATATTTATATCACTATCGGTTTTTGGTGGTGGTCAAGTATTTATGCCCATTTTTCAATGATTATGAAATTTAATGCATTCTACTTTTGGTATTACTCAATTAGATGAAACAGCTATTAATAATATCTTCACAGTTGCCAATACTACTCCAGGTGTAGTATCGACTAAATTTGCATTCTTTACAGGTTATGTTGTTGCTAATGGCTCTTGATGAGGATATATAACTATGTTTATTACATATTTGGTATTTTGTCTTCCTGCTATTATTGTTATGGTAATAACAATGAAATATGTTAAAAAATTTAAAACTAATTCATTTGTTGCTAATATGTTAATTGTGATGAAACCAATAGTCGCAGGTATTATGATATCACTTGCTATTTCTTTATTAATATCTATATTAGTTCCTGAGTATTACTTTAATTCTTCTACCAAAGGATATTTAGGTATTTCAGAAAGTAATTATTTTACTGGTTATAAAAATGTTTTATTAAAGATTTATGTTCCAATTGGAATTATAGGTTCATATTTCCTAGCTAAGAGAAAAGTTTCTTTGTTTTTAATAATTGTTGTAAACATTATTATTTCTTTATTACTCTTTGCACCATATGCTGGATAAAAAAACCAGAAGTTTATCTTCTAGACCTGAGTTTCCAAGTTACGGACTCAAAATATTGATTTTAGAAATTAAATAAGATTTCATATACCTTTGGTATATGGAATTTTTCATATCCCATAAATTATTCATTTTTTTACTTGTATTACTTGTATAATATGATAAAATAGGAGTATGGAAAGTAAATTTATAGTCATAAAACATAAAAGAAAAGACCATACATATATTTCGATAGCCACATCAAATGGATATGGAAAAGGTTATAGTAATCAAATAGGATTAGGAAGATTGGAAAAATTACAAGAATTAAATTCAGAATCTATTAATGTAATTAAAAATTCAATAAAGAATTTATCAATAAGTGAATCAAAAGACAAAATTAAACAAGCAATTATGTTTGATTTAAATAGTTCAAAGTCTGAAACATATAATATTAATTACGGAATTAATCTTCTTTATGATTTAATTGATAAATTTGAAATATTTAGTGCATTACCAAAAACAAGACATAAAGATTTAAACAGATTACTAAAGTACACAGTTTCATCAAGAATTTTGAATGCAGATAGCTTAATTTCTACATATAAAAATAAGTTTCAATACGAAAATACACCAGATTATAAAAAATCTAGTTATTACACATTGCTTGATATTTTGAACAACAATGAAAGCAAAATTCTTAAACAATTAAACGAAAAAATAACAAAGAATACATCTAGAAATATTGAATTAGTTTTTTATGATTCTTCAACAGCTTATTTTGAAAGTTTTAGAAGAACAGGTTTGAGATATCCTGGTTATTCAAAAGATGGTAAATTTAAAGAAAAATTAAGTTGTTATTGGTTTAGCAACAGATGAAAATGGGATTCCGATTCATTACAAATTATTTTAAAGGTAATACAACAGATTCAAAAACATTTATTCCTTTTTGTAATAGAAATGAGCAAAATTTATAACATAAAAAATGTAACAATAGTTGCTGACAAAGGAATGTCTGTAACTGCAAATTTAAGATTTTTAGAACAAAAAGGTATAGATTATGTTATTTCATACAGATTAAAATCAGGTCCAAAAGATTTTAAAGAATATGTTTTAAACGAAACTGATTATATAGGAACTGAAGAATTTAAATATAAGGAACAAACAGTAGCATCTTTATATAACAAAAGAGACCTAATGGTCATCAGAGAAGAAAAAATCATAACATATAGCAGGAAACGAGCTTTAAAAGATAAAGCTGATAGAGATATATTGATTAATAATTTCAATAAATTAAAAAATAAAGATGGTTATGTAGAAGGTTCAAAGTTATTAGGCCACAAAAAATATAGATTCTTTAAAAGAAATGGTGATGCACGATACGAATTAGATTTAATCAAGCTAAATGAAGATAAACAATTTGATGGATTTTATATTTATGAAACATCAAGAAGAGATTTATCAGCACAAGAGATAGTGGAAATTTATGCAAAGCAATGACAAATCAGAAGAAAACTTTAGAACTTTAAAAAATTCACTTGAAGTTAAGACCTATGTATGTATGAACTGATGCACATATAAATGGACATTTCTTGTTATGTTTTATTTCATTAGTTATTTTCAAATATTTGCTGTATACAATAAATAAATCATTAAATGATTATGGTGTTATAGATAAATTTACAAATAAAAGAACAATAGAAGCGATAAAATCTGCACAAAAATTTGTAAAAGTTGTAGATGGTAATGTTGTAGACGAAATTTACATAAAAAATAGTGAAAATAATTCATTAATACAAGATTTTGAACTAATAAAAACGATATTTAATAAATTTGTACAAGTAATTTAGAGCATGAAAAAACGAACAAGTCTATACGGTAGAAATGTTCGTTTTTATTCCGTTATAACTTGGAAACTTAGGGTAAACATTATTATTTCTCCTGAGTTTCCAAGTTACGGACTCAAAATATTGATTTTAGAAATTAAATAAGATTTCATATACCTTTGGTATATGGAATTTTCATATCCCATAAATTATTCATTTTTTTACTTGTATTACTTGTATAATATGATAAAATAGGAGTATGGAAAGTAAATTTATAGTCATAAAACATAAAAGAAAAGACCATACATATATTTCGATAGCCACATCAAATGGATATGGAAAAGGTTATAGTAATCAAATAGGATTAGGAAGATTGGAAAAATTACAAGAATTAAATTCAAATCCTATTAATGTAATTAAAAATTCAATAAAGAATTTATCAATAAGTGAATCAAAAGACAAAATTAAACAAGCAATTATGTTTGATTTAAATAGTTCAAAGTCTGAAACATATAATATTAATTACGGAATTAATCTTCTTTATGATTTAATTGATAAATTTGAAATATTTAGTGCATTACCAAAAACAAGACATAAAGATTTAAACAGATTACTAAAGTACACAGTTTCATCAAGAATTTTGAATGCAGATAGCTTAATTTCTACATATAAAAATAAGTTTCAATACGAAAATACACCAGATTATAAAAAATCTAGTTATTACACATTGCTTGATATTTTGAACAACAATGAAAGCAAAATTCTTAAACAATTAAACGAAAAAATAACAAAGAATACATCTAGAAATATTGAATTAGTTTTTTATGATTCTTCAACAGCTTATTTTGAAAGTTTTAGAAGAACAGGTTTGAGATATCCTGGTTATTCAAAAGATGGTAAATTTAAAGAAAAATTAAGTTGTTATTGGTTTAGCAACAGATGAAAATGGGATTCCGATTCATTACAAATTATTTTAAAGGTAATACAACAGATTCAAAAAACATTTATTCCTTTTGTAATAGAAATGAGCAAAATTTATAACATAAAAAATGTAACAATAGTTGCTGACAAAGGAATGTCTGTAACTGCAAATTTAAGATTTTTAGAACAAAAAGGTATAGATTATGTTATTTCATACAGATTAAAATCAGGTCCAAAAGATTTTAAAGAATATGTTTTAAACGAAACTGATTATATAGGAACTGAAGAATTTAAATATAAGGAACAAACAGTAGCATCTTTATATAACAAAAGAGACCTAATGGTCATCAGAGAAGAAAAAATCATAACATATAGCAGGAAACGAGCTTTAAAAGATAAAGCTGATAGAGATATATTGATTAATAATTTCAATAAATTAAAAAATAAAGATGGTTATGTAGAAGGTTCAAAGTTATTAGGCCACAAAAAATATAGATTCTTTAAAAGAAATGGTGATGCACGATACGAATTAGATTTAATCAAGCTAAATGAAGATAAACAATTTGATGGATTTTATATTTATGAAACATCAAGAAGAGATTTATCAGCACAAGAGATAGTGGAAATTTATGCAAAGCAATGACAAATAGAAGAAAACTTTAGAACTTTAAAAAATTCACTTGAAGTTAGACCTATGTATGTATGAACTGATGCACATATAAATGGACATTTCTTGTTATGTTTTATTTCATTAGTTATTTTCAAATATTTGCTGTATACAATAAATAAATCATTAAATGATTATGGTGTTATAGATAAATTTACAAATAAAAGAACAATAGAAGCGATAAAATCTGCACAAAAATTTGTAAAAGTTGTAGATGGTAATGTTGTAGACGAAATTTACATAAAAAATAGTGAAAATAATTCATTAATACAAGATTTTGAACTAATAAAAACGATATTTAATAAATTTGTACAAGTAATTTAGAGCATGAAAAACGAACAAGTCTATACGGTAGAAATGTTCGTTTTTATTCCGTTATAACTTGGAAACTTAGGGTTTTTTATTCCGTTATAACTTGGAAACTTAGGGTAAACATTATTATTTCTTTATTACTCTTTGCACCATATGCTGGATAAAAAAACCTAGAAGTTTATCTTCTAGATTTTTTATCATTATTTTACATGCGCAACATTAGTGAATACATCATTTATTGTGTAATCTGATGAAAGCTTTGTTAATAATTCGTTATCAATATTATAATCTCCAACATAATTAGGGAATAATTGAGGTGATTTTACAGATAAATAAGCTTTATAAATATCAATTGCAATTCAACTATTAGTTTCAGAATCATAGAACTCTATTCAATAAATACCATTTTTAGCAGTTTCGATAGATTTTTCTAAGTTTTCTTTATCAATTTTTGATGTAGATGATTGTAATTGAGTTTCTAAATCTTGAATAAGTTTTGAATTTGTACCTTTTACTAATTGTAATTTAAATGCACCATTAGCAAATAATAATTGAGCATATAGTTGGTTAAGTGAAAATACATTTGTAATAGCACCACTAATGTATTTGGTTAAATTACTAAAATCATTTTCAATTCCTGATTTAAAATAAGAATTTTGTGAAATCATTGAATCATCAGATATAGTTGTACTATGTGTCATATTTTTAAGAACACCTGATAACCCATTAATTTTTACCATATATTTAGAAACTTTTTCGTCGTCAGTTCCGGTTATAGATGTTGCATCTAGAAGTTGATTTGAAATAGCCGGCCCACCTTTTAATTTTAATAAATTAGTTGAATATGAAACATAAGCATTAAATAATGATTGTGCTTCTTCAAGTGTTAAAGCTATTTTACTGTCAATTTTGGTTTTTAATTCAGATATTGTTTTAAATGCAGGAACCATTTCTCTATCAGAGAATAATTTAATTGATTCCATTACTTTTTTTAGACCTTCTAATTTCACTTCTTCATTTTTAATGAATTGCTCAGCACCTTTTTTAGAAGCTTGAGCTCTCGCTTTTTCTTTTCCTGACTTAGTTTCAATAATTTCTTCTAAATTTTTAATATTTTTCTTTTGAGTATCTATATTTGTTTGCATGTCATATAAGGCAGGCACATATGCTGATGATAAATGAGATCAGAAGAATATATAAGGATCTGATAGAAACTCTCTTTGTTGTTCATCAGTTAAAACTGATGTATATGTTTTTCCACCTCTTCCATTATCAGTATTAATAGTATCAAAAACTTGATATTTGTTACTTTGTATTAATCCATCTGTATTATAATCAGAGATAACATCTGGGTTAACCCCTAGAATTAAGTATTCAGGTGCAAAACCTAAAGCAATACCTCTATTTTCATTTGCTGATAAGGAAACCGAATAATTCTTATATCTATCACTCATTAGATTGAATACTTTTTTAAGATAAGTTTTAGGTTGATTATAAACATTCATAAAGTTAAATTCTGTTATTGAATTGAAAAAATCTTTTTGTACAGTTTGAAATACAGGAGTAGGTATATTGTTATAAAGTTTTAAAATGGTTAAATAATTAAATGTTCCTGTTTTGTTTATATCATCTCAATAAAATATTCTTTTGGTTCTATTTTCGTTTGTGTTAGGAAATTCAGCCATATTCATTAAATATTTGGCATAAAAAGGTGTATCTTTAAGGAAGTTATCAATTACTTGTAAAGCATCATCCATAGTTACTTCATCTGACGGATTATCAAACTTAAATAGTTTGATAGATCATGCATCAGAAATTAATGAAACTAAACTTTGCACCTGTGCAGTAATGGTAGTATCTGCATTGTCTGTTACATTTTTTGATTGTTCATCAACTGAATTAATAGCATTATCATTATAAATATTTGTTCTTTCAGATAGTGGTAAATTAGCTAAATCAACTAATTGTTGGAAACTTCTATATACCTTTGGAACACCTTTGTATTTTCAATTATTTGAATTAATATCAGATAGATAAGATTGCATTTGATCATTTAGTTTTTGAATCTTTTCTAAAGCGATATCTTTACCCTCTTTTGTTGGGATTAAATTAATAACTTTATCATTTGGGATAAATTTATTGTCATTTTCATTAATTGTATATAAATCTTTAAATGTGAATATATAATTATCATTGTTTACTTGTAAGGATTTTGATGGTGCATAAACAAAAGATGAAAATGAATATTTTAGAAGTCCATTATCATATAATTCATTTTCAAATTTCACTAAATTAGGCTTATTATATTTAGCTTGTGAGGTAACTCTTTCTTTTACTGTGAATCCATTACCACCTTCTGAAATAAATTTCTGAGCATATTTGACTGTTGAATCATCTTTGTAGAAACATGAAACAGCAGTTAAAGGTAAACCGGCTAACATAATTGTTGAGCCTAAAATTAATTTTCATTTCTTAAATTTTAATTTCATAACTACTAATTAAACATTTCAACATAGTTTAATGATTTGTATCCCGCATAAGTTATTATGCTTCCCATAACAAATATTAAACATGAAAATGCTAAACCTCCTATACTATATGCTTTTACATATTGGGCTAAATCAATGATTTGAGTGTCCAATACAACTTTATCATTTAAATCAATTATAGGTTGGACCTGAGTAATTAGAACAGATAAAACTATTATACCTATTAAACCTAAAACAGTGAGTATAGACCAAGTAATTACTCTTCTTTTGTAATTTTTCATAATTATCCTTTAATAGTTGAACCTTGTCTACTAATTGCAGCCATAATTCTCTTTCTAAATACTAAGTAAACAATAAACATTGGTAAGATAACCATTAAGCTGGCAGCTAACTTAACATTAAGTGCTACAGCTCCTCCTGATCCAGGGTCAGCTGGGTCAATTCCTGCACGGAATAGTCATACAGACACAACATCAAGTCTTTGTTGACCGATTGTTGAAATAATTGATGGTCATAAGTATGAGTTTCATGATGCTAATGATGTTAATATAATGATAGTTAATGTTGTTGGCATAACCATTGGGAATGCAATTTTAAATAAATATTTAGCACCTGAAGCTCCATCAACTAATGAAACTTCTTTAATTCTACCAGGGATGGCTTCAAATGCGTTTTTATACATTAAAGTATTAAATATACTTGCAGTAAATGGGAATGCAATTGCTAATAAGAATCCTAAGTAATCTCTAGCTAATTTTGTTTTAAGAACAACAAAATATTGTCCTGAGAGAAGTGCAACTTCAGGCAATACTAGAAGAGCTAATGCACAGAATCAAATGAATCCTTTTCCTCTTCAATTACGTAATGAAAATGCATAACCCATTAAGAATGTCACGAATACTTTAAGCACTACTGAAACAAGAACGTTTAATGATGTTAATAAAATTGCACTTCAATATCCAGAAGCCATAGCTTTTTTATAAGTGTTGGCTACTATATCAGATCATGGTAAATACTGCAATGAACCTTGTGTCGTCTTATTACCGACAACATATGTTAATCCACGTTTAAATGTCGGCAAGAATGAAAATTCATCTTTTAATGATTGTGCTTGACTATCATCCATAAAGGAGATAGAAATCATATAGAAAAATGGGAAAAGTACAAGTATACCAAAAACAACGAGAATAAATAATTTTAATAAACTGGAAGTAACTACTTTAGAAGTACTGTGTTCTTTAACTTGTGAAGAAACTCTTTCTTGGTTCTTACGAAGCTTCTTTTGCATTAAGCGCTTTTGTAGCTTTAACTTTAACTCAAACATTTCTTTCTCCTAAATTATTTAGTGATGTTTGCACCATAAAGAATCCACCTCTAACTACTGATGAGAATGTTACACCAATAATAAATAATGAAATAGATGCGGCACCAGCTATATTAATATTTCCAGTTTGTGTTTGAAGGTATACATATAACATCAATGAACCACCACCATAGTTAAATGCATTTGCAGGTTTGTTTTCAAATAATGCTAATGGGAATACCTTTAGTCCACCAATAATTCCTAGTGTTATCAAGAAGTTTATTGTACTTTTAATTGATGGTAATGTAATTGTGAAAAATTGTTTTACTTCTCCTGTTCCATCTATAGATGCTGAACGATATAGATTTTTATCAACTCCTAACATTGCTGTTGTGAATATTAAAATATTAAATGCTAAACCATTTCAAATACCATTTATAATCATAGCAATCAATGCATTAAAGGTATACTGATCATTGGTTTGAAGTCATGGGACTTGAGTCCCTAAAATTTGATTTAATAATCCATATGTTCCGAATAATTGGATAAATGCTAAAGACACAGCAACTCCATTTGTTACATAAGGCATGAAGAATACTGTTTGTCAAAAGCTTTTTGCATATTTTCTATATAGTTTAGCTATAACAGATGAAATAACTAAAGAAATCATCATAACAAATGGAAGGACAAACATTCCATAAATGAATGAGTTTCTTACCCCTACAGCAAATCTAGCATCTGTAAGAACAGTTAAATAGTTTTGTCATGTGAAGCTATTTGTAGATGATGAAGAAGATGTGCTAAATGACTCGATGATGTTAATAAACATCGGAGCAATTGTGAATAGTGAAAGTAATATGATACCAGGCAATAGTAACAATAAAGGTTTTCAAGCTGGAGTTCTTGAATCCAATATTGAATGCGAAAGTGTTGACTTTCTTGATGATTGTTTTTTAACAGACCAATTAAATAAGAACGGTACCTTGCGTTGAAGTGTTTGATGAGTGTTATTATTTAATAATCTCATATTCTAATCTTTCCTCGCTTGCAGCATCAAAAATATGTAATTTATTTATCGGCACATCGAAGTAGATATCATCACCAATTTTAAATTCATATGTGTTATCGATTAAGAAATTGGTTTTTCCTGAGCCTTCTACATCAACAACAAGTTTACTTTCTTTACCAAAGTTTTCTATAACAGCTACTTTTCCATTAAACATATGTTTTTGGTTCTTTGTTTTAATAATGAAATCTTCAGAACGTACACCAATGTTTAATGTAATTGAGTCTTTTGAATCAACTAATTTGACAGGTAATTCTACACCAGCCATAGTTAATTTTCCGTTTTTGTATTCAGATTGGAATAATCCCATTTCTGGCATTCCAAGGAAACGAGCCACAAATTGGTTTTTAGGATTGTTGTATAGCTCTAATGGTGTACCCATTTGTTGTACTTTAGCCATTGACATACATACTATGATATCTGAAATAGACATAGCTTCTTCTTGGTCGTGAGTAACAAATACAGTTGTAATACCAAGAGATTGTTGAATTTGTCTAATTCATTGACGTGTAGAAATACGTAATTTAGCATCTAAGTTTGATAATGGCTCATCCATTAATAAAATTTCAGGCTTTTTAACAATTGCACGTGCGATAGAAACACGTTGTTGTTGTCCACCAGATAATCTTGTTGGTTTCTTTTGTAAAATGTGAACAATTTCCACACGTGAAGCAACTTCCATAACTTCGTTGTGTATTGCTTGTTTCAATGTAATATCTTGTTTAGCAAATTCTTTGATTTTAGATTTTTCATCGTCAGTTAAAGAATTAGCAGAAAGTCCTTTACTTTCTTCTTTAAGATATAATTTTAGTCCATATTTAGTTTCAAGTAAAGAAATTAGATTTTTATAAATCAATTTAGCAGCAATTGGAAGTTTTTTAGAATCATTAACTAGTTGTTGGTACTCAGCATTTGTATTTAATATATTTTTAAAGTTTGCTTTTTCTTCAAGATATTTAGCTTTAGTTGTTGTTTTTAATTCAGCATATGTAGCTAATATTTCTTCTTGTTTAATTAAATATTTATATCTTGTTAAAACTTTTAATGCTTTTTCTTCTAGTTTAACAATTTTAATTCTATCTTTTAAAACTAGATTACTAAAATCAACCAATAATAACTCACTAACGAATTCTTGAATTTCGTTAATTCTTTCTTGCATTTCTTCTTTTGTTTTTAATGGTTTGTAGCAATATTTATTTTTATCTAGATTAATTAAAATATCAGCTTGTTTTAATTCAGGTAGTAAATTATTTGCTTTATCAGAATTAAATTTTTCTTTAATTTCATGTATTTTGGTTTTACTATCTTTATGAATTTTTGAATTTGTTTTAATAACATTTTTTGTCAGTAACGAAATTTCAGAATTTTCATGCACTAAAGTAATTTTATATTCAGTATGTGCTTTTTCATATTTATCAACTAATTTTGCATATAACTCAGCAACTTTATGTGAAGTTTTTTCTGATATTAGAATATAAGCATTTAAAGCTTGTCTTAATTCAGTAACTTCCTGAGGTGTTGCTCCAAGTTTTTCTAGATAAACTATTCTAATTTCGTTTCTAGCTTTTTCTTTGTTTAGATAGAACTTTCTTTGTCAATCTAAATCATTTTTTAACGGGAATGCTATATTAGCATACACACTCATATGTGGATACAAAGCATAGTTTTGGAAAACAAAACCTATTTTTCTTTTTTGCGGAGTGAAATCTGTAACATCTTTTCCTTTAAAAAGGACTTTTCCTGATGTAACAGTTAATAATCCAGCTATAGCATTTAGTGTTGTTGTTTTTCCTGATCCTGATGGACCTAATAGTGTTACTAATTTTCCTTCAGGTATTTTAAAACTAACATTATCAACAGCTAATGTTTCTCCGAAGTCAATGTTAAGATTTTTTAATTCAATTGCAGGAATATTTTCTGAATCTAGTTCTTCTAGTTCAGCAACATATTCTTTTACACGCTTAACATCTTCATCAGTAACTGATGTTGATAACTCTTTTACATATGAAATTAATTTATTAATTAGTTTCATATAATTCCTTTCTTTAAATGTTTTTACTACAGTTAAATATTTTACTAAATATTTATATTTATAGCTATATTAATTATTTATCTTGTTTTTTTAACCAATTTTGATAAATGTTTCAGAATGTTACTCATTGTGTATTTTTCTTAGCCATGTATACAAAATCAGATAATTGAGAAGGTTTTTCAAAATAATGGAAGAATCCTCTTCTATTTTCCATAGCTTGAAACATCGCAATAGCTATTTTTTCATAGAATAAATCAATGTATGAACCCGGTATACTATGAACATTATTTCCATCGTGTTGAACATTATTAGAAGACATTGGTAATGTAAATCCAGCTCTAACTATTTCGGTATTATATGAATATTGATAATCATCTCCGAAAAAGACATCAGCTACCGTTCTTCCATATGCATCTTTCTCCAAGAATGCAACTCTTACATTTTGACTGAAACCATTATCTTTATTTCATAATGCTTCAGCAAAATGAGTAGGCATTAGTGCAAAAGCATATTCAAATGGTGGTGATAATTTTTCGCTTACAGCTTTTTCTGGGGTGTCAATACCTTGCAATCTAATATAAGGCTCTTGCATATTATCTCTTTTTTTATCATGTGAAGATAGCGGGTTTGCACCTTTTTTATATAACCCATTTATTGTTTGTTTATCTTCACGTAGTATAACAGAGAATGTATCTCCATCAGAAACTTTACCTATATAACCGTCGAAATATTGATCTGTTGGTACTTTAGACCAATCAATATTACTCTTTTCAAATATTGATGTATCAAATTTAGTATTGTAATTTTTAAGTAGCGGATCAATAGTTTGATTTGTTTTGATGCTAATATTTACTGTTAAATCTTTAATAGATACATTTTCATTGGTATAAGGTAAATAGACAAATGAATTAATTGCAGTTAAATTCGCTAAGTCTAATGCCTTCTTTTGATCTTTTTCAGTAGGGTTGTTTACTCCTAATTCCAAACCATCTTTTCAATTTTCAAAACTTTGTGCAAAGTTTGATAATACATATAACAATTCAAATTCAGAACCATTAGATTGTTTTACATTAACTTTAAAGTACTTAGGAATATTTGAAAAATATTTATTTGGTGTTAATAAATAATCTTTATCCTCATTTGTTGGTTTAGTATATTTTATGTTTATAGAATCAGACTTAAGAAATTCATCACTTATATTTTTAACCAAATCACTTAATCTTCTATTAAATGCAAGTTTTGAATTAGCTGGTAAATTACGAGCTGGAACTATTTCACCATTTTTTACTTTGAATCGTTCATTTGACTTGAATTCAACATTGAATGGTGTATTGATACCATTTACATAATTTAGCTTTAGTTCTTTCACTTCTTTACCTAAAAACTTATTAGCGCGTGTGTTATCGTCTTCGATTGTCTTACATGATATTGCCATTGCTGATAAAGAAATGAGTGATATCGGCATACTGAGACCTATAATGATTTTATGTCATTTTTTCATATTTTCTCCCTTGCGATAATCCTTAACAATAAAATATAATTTATCCCAGCTGGGATAAATTATAAAAATATTACTAATTTATTATCGAATAATCTGATCTGATTATTTTATGATTGTTTAGTTTTTGTTGATTCTTGTTGAATTTTCTTGATGAATTGATCGAAACCTTGGATCTTTTGACCTGATTCAATTGATGTTTGAAGTGCATCAAAAGCTGAGTCAATGGCTGATCTATAAGCATCTGCCATTTCTGAACCTGGTTCTTCAAATAAAATATAACTGTCATCTTTAGCAACTTTTTGGAATAGTTCAAAGGCAACTCTTAAATATGCATTTGTACCAATAAAGCTTTCATTAGCTTGTTGAATAGTTACATTTTCAAATCCATTATAAGGCATTACATATGACATTTGTTTTTGAATAAAGTCTCTAGGTGTAAATTCAGGTTTAGTTTCATCATCTGGATCAAAAACATATTTATCAGTTGAAGAGATTAATCATTTAATAAATTGTTTTGTAGCTAGTTGATCTACAGCGTTAGAAACAATACCCATGATTGATGGACCTTGTCCAAATACAACATTCTTTGTGTTATCTTTATTTCATTTTGTTGGTGTAGGTAATGAAATTAATTCATCTTCTCCTAAGAATTGTGCTTGTGATTTTTGTGAAACTGTGTATCCTAATTTAGTAAATTCAGCTTTAGCGGTATCAGAAATTCCATATGAACTTGTAACACCGTCTTTAAACACTAAAATGATAGATGTTTGATCTTTTTCGGTTAGTCCTGTGGTAATCAATCCTCCAAATAAGTTCAATTCTTTAGCTTTGGCTAAAAATGCAGAATCTTTTTTCTCATCATATGGCAATACTAAGAAACCTGTTGTTTTTAATCTTGATCTAGAGTCTTTTGTATTTAGAACATCATTAATTTGTGCAGCAAAATGTGTTTGATCTTCTTGTGACTTAAACATTGTTGCATATTTAGCTATTTTATTTATATTTCCTGCTTTTTTAGCAGCTTCAGAATTGAATAAGTTGTACGCAAAAATTGGATTTAATCTTCCACCAATTTTGTATAAAGGTAGTATTTTATCTAGTGGAGTATCTGCTTGAATATCTGTTGTTCCTGGTTCAGTAGGTATTTGAAGTAATTGATATCCTTTACCATAATTTTGTTGTATATCAGTAAAACTACCTTTTTTATCATCAAAACTTAAACCATTACTTGATTTACCATCTTGAGTATAGTTGTATTCAATAAATTCACCCTTAACAAAGTTGTGGTTATAACCAGCTGTTGATCCAATTGAAAATGCAAATTTGTGTTTTTGTTGATCGTTTGATGAGAATCTTCCACCAGGGAATAATTTAGTTCCACCTGATTTTACAGCTTCTGATAAGGCATTATATATCGTTTGTGAATTTACATTAGCAGGTGTACCATTTTTATTAAGAGTTGTATAAGAAATAGTTACACCATCTCTGTTACGGTTAACTGACTGAATCATTTTAGATGTATCACCATCTAGAATAGAGAATAATGCTTGCTCATATAATGATGTAGCAGAGTCGACACCAAAGACATGGACATTTGCTTTAACTGGGTTAGTGGTTGCTGAATTCTTAAATAATGATTGAGCAAATGATGAGAATTCTAATAGTTCTTGATAGTGTTTAAACATTGTTGAAGAGATAACTTTTCCCTTAGCAAGGTCTTTAATATTATCAACTGGTTCTCCTCAATTCTTCTTAACTTCTGATAAATCGGCTGTTCCTTTTTGTTTAATTGTATTATATAAAGTAGTCATTTCTGTATCATTATCTTGAATTTTTCCACCGTTTTCAAGAATTGTGGTTAAGATATAACTCATTACAGGACTATTAATTGCTAGAACATTTGTACTTTTTAGACCAGGTAAAATTCATGAAGAAATTTTATCTACATTTTGTGTTTCAGCATTAATAGATGAAAATTCAGAATTAAAATTATATAAATCGACATTTAATTCCGGATCATCATCGTTGAAACTTAATAGCATGTTTCTTGAAGCTAATGTAGATGCAACTGGAGCATAATTTAAAACAATATCAGCGAAATTAGGGTTTCCATTTTTAACTGCTTGTTGAACAGATTGAGCCCCTGCTGAATATCCAGAACCAAGTGGTGCTGTAGTTACAGGCTTAGCAGCTAATGATAATCCAACTTTAGACTTGAAGTTGATTCCATCTTGATCATTAGGATTTTGTTCTTTATATTTTTTAAAATCTTCATTATTTTGTTGTACAAGTTTGTTATAAACATTAATAAGTTGATCAATCCCATCAGATTGTACAGAACCTTGACTAAATGTATGACCAATTATTATTTGTTTTCTTTCTTCTTGAGAGTATTGATCAACATCCTTATTATTCGCTTTGTTTCCGGTAGCATTAAGGACACGTTCATTCATTGTTGATTCAATACCTAGTAAGTTAATTTTTCCATATTCAGGATTTGTTACTCAAATTGGTTCACTATTTTGACCACCTGTTTCATTAGCTGGATTACCATCTCCAGGGTTTTCAGGGGTATTTTTAGTTTTATCACAAGCAGCTGATAAGCCAATTGCTGTAACACCAATAAGTCCTATTCCCCCTAATAAAATATTTTTAAGTTTAAAATTCATATATTAAATCTCCTTATTTAAAATAATTAAATATTTTAAATAGAAATTTAAGCTTATTAATCACATTCTTCAATTATTATTTTATTTTCGCTTAAATTTTCTATATATTAATTATAAGGTATAAAAATATTTATAAGAGAATTAATTCAATTTCCACATTTTGTTCCACATTTTTAAAATTAAAGAAAAACTCGCTATTTTGCGAGCTCAATTTCATAAATATTTACAACATTTTTAGACATTTTTCTTATTGTTGCAAATTCTTTTTTAAATTCTTCTATCTTGATAAATGATTCGTATGTAGCTTTTGAACTTCAACGTTCAATTACTAATACTTTATCTTCAGATTCAAGACCATATTCAAAAGAAAGGTTTTCTTCTTTCATTCTTGTTTTCTTAGTCAAGATATATAGATAATCAATAAACCCTTTCATTTTTTCAGGATTTATTATATATCTTGTCGCTTTTGCATAAATCATATTATTTACTCTTAATTGAAGTATTTTAATTGCTTATAAAACACTATTTTTTGATGCGTGAAAAAAGAATAAATTCTTTCCCTTGATTAATGTTATCAAATTTAGAATATATTGAAACTAAATCAAATGAAAAATTATTTACTCCAAGAATTTCTGCTACTTCTTTTGTTTTTCTTGGTAATACAGGTGATAAGTATAGAGAAACTGCATAAATACCATTTAATAATCTTATTAGTACTTGTTGTAATCTATCTAAATCTCCTTTTAGAGTTCATGGTTTAGTTTCATCAATATATTTATTAAGTTCGCTAGATAATTTAATAGCTTCATTTAATGCTTTATCAACTTCCAAAGCATCAAAATGATTCTTATATTTAGCAACCGAATCTCTAATTTTATTTTCGATATCTAAATCAATATCCAAATTAGATTCTTGATATTTTAAAGGGTCAACAAAACTATTTGATTTCATCTTTATAGTACGAGCTACTAAATTACCATAATTATTAATTAAATCAGAATTAATAACATCAACGAATCTATTTTCATCTCAAATTCCATCTTCTCCTAAATGAATTTGAGATGCTAAATAATACTTAATCATTTCAGGATGATATTTTTGTAATAATTCATAAGGATCTACCACGTTATTCTTAGATTTAGACATTTTCCCAGTAGGTGTAACTAATCATCCATGAGCTTGAATTTTGCTTGGTTGTTTTAATCCGAGCCCTTGTAAGAAAATAGGTCAATATATCATGTGAAATCTAGCGATTTCTTTTCCAATTAAATGAACAACTTCAGCATTTTGTCAATAATTTATAAAATCTTGTGATTGGTGTGATGCTGTTACATCATAATTTAAAGCTGTTATATAGTTACATAAAGCATCTAGTCATACATATAAAGTGTGACTAGGATCCTCATCAATTTTAATTCCTCAATTAATATTTGTTCTGGTCACTGATAAATCTTCAAGTCCTTTCAAAATGAAATTATTTTTCATTTCATTAATAATTTTATTTGGACCTAAGAAATTAGGATTTTGTTCAATATATTTTAATAATCAATTTGCAAGTTCATTCATTCTAAAGAAATATGAATCTTCAGATACAGTTATTAATTCATGACCGCTTTGAGGGTGGAAATATTTACCATCTTTAAATACTGCTTGAGTATCAGTTAAAAACTCTTCATCACTAACTGAGTATAAACCTTCGTATTTACCACGATAGATAAATCCTTTATCAAGAAAATATGAAAATATTTGTCTAACTTTTTGCATATGATGTGGATTACTGGTGCGGGAAAAGTAATCATATGAAATATCAAAATCATTTCACATTTGTTGGTACTTAGCAACTAAGTTATCAACAAATTCTTGCGGTTCCATATTGTTTTCTTGAGCTTTTTGTTCAATTTTTAATCCATGTTCATCACTTCCGGTTAGCATTTTTACATCATATCCATCTAGACGTTTGTAATTAGCTATTACTCAAGCTAGAGTAGTTGTGTATAAATGCCCAATATGTAAATTACCACTAGCATAATAAATCGGGGTGGTTATATAAAAAGTTTTTTTCATATTTTCTCCTTATACTTTGATAGGTTTATATAGTTCTTTGATTTCTGGTAAATATGAATGATTATCCTTATCATTGCTATCATGTAAATATAAATTAGGTAAGAAATGAACACCTCAGCCAGATTGATATCTTGCCTCAATTAATGCAAATTTTGGCTTATCATTTACACGTGGAAGAATAAATTGAATTCTTTTTGGTTCGAATTTATATTTTCTTAAGTATTCAAATGTATCTACTAAACGTTCTACAGGTAGCACTAATGTTAAAAATCCTTTTTGTTCAATAATTTTACTGCAGCCTTTAATTAGTTGTTCTAAATTTAAATGAATCTCATGAGTTGCAATTAGTTTTTCTTGTGAAATGTTTTTCTTAACTTTACTTTTATCATATGGATAAAATGGAGGATTGCAAAAAATAATTTGATATTTCTTTTGTGCTGTTTTAGACATATATTTTCAGTAATCATTAAAGTCTTGATTAATAATAGAGATTTGATTTTGCATATTATTTAATGCAATATTTCTTTCAGCAAGTTGTGCGGCTTTTGTTTGAATTTCAACTGCGTCAATATGTAATTTTGGATTTCTAGAGGCTACAAAAATAGATAATGCACCATTATTTGCTCCTATTTCTAATGCATTAGTTATTTTCTTATTTAGGTAAATAAAATTACCAAGAAGTATTGTGTCAACTGAGTAATTAAACATACTTTTATCTTGGTAAACATATAAATTTGAATCGAAACCTAAAGAATTCTTAACTAAATTACTTTCTTTGTTTCTTGAACTTTGCATTGTGTCTCTCAGCTTCTTCTTTTTGTTTTTTATTTATATAGTCTTGATATAAATCAGCATGTATACAGTCAACTTTTCCTTCAACTAAATCTACACCTGCTACAACTACATCTACATAATCTCCTAGAGTAAAACTTCTATTTGCTGATATTAATTTTGTTAGCACTTCATTTGCTTCATATTCGCCATCTATTAAAGTAGACTTGTGAACTAATCCACTGGCTTTAAAATCAAATTCAACAAAGAATCCAAAATTTAAAATACTTAAAATTTGAACCCTGAAAGTTTTTCCAACTTGATTTTTTAAAAACTCAGCAAATTTTAAATCATTAACATTACGTTCAATTTGTACAGCTTTTTGCTCACTTTTTGTATTTAAATCACCAAATATTGGAAGCATTTCTCTAAAATGATCTAATTTATCGTATTCTTTATTAATTAAGAAGTTTCTTATAGTACGATGTATTACTAAATCAGGATATCTTCTTATCGGACTTGTAAAATGACAATAATATTTAGAAGCTAATCCGAAGTGGCCAATATTATTATCAGAATAAATTGCTTTTTGCATTGAACGTAAGAACATTAATTTAACAAAGTCGTCATCACGTTCTTGTTTAACTTTGTTAACAAAGTCAGCAAATATTTTTGGGGTTATAGTATTAGGATTTAATTCTGATGCATTAATACTGATTGCAGATAACGAATTTTTTAATGATGTCAATTTATCTTCATCAGGTAATTCGTGCACACGATAAAGCACAGGTAATTTTTGATCATACAGATATTTAGCTACAGTTTCATTAGCTCTAACCATAAAGTCTTCAATTAAAACCTCACTAAATCCGCGTTGATTGATTTCAATTGCTTTAACTCTTCCTTCTTCATCTAATTTAATTTTAGGTTCTTGGATTTCAAAATCAACATAACCTTCATTTATTTTATATTTATGAAGTATTAAGCTAAGTTCTCTAGCTTCAGTTAACATTTCTTTCAATCTTTTTACTTCTTCAGGGTTATCATTTTCATTTATAAGCCCGGTTTTATAAAACTTATCAACGTTTTTATAAGTTAATCTAAATTTGCTTTCGATAATTCCTTGTGAAATTTCGACATTAACATTATTTCCGTTTGAATCAATTTCCATTTCGCAAGCTAGAACAAATCTATCTTCATTAGGATTTAATGAACAAATACCGTTTGAAAGTTCAACAGGCAGCATCGGAATAACTCTATCAACTAAATAAATACTTGTTCCTCTTTTTAATGCTTCTTCATTGATTTTAGTTTCTTCTCTTACATAATAAGAAACGTCAGCTATATAAACTCCTAAGAAGTAATTACCATTAGGAAGTTTTCTAACTGTAATTGCATCATCAAAGTCTTTAGTATCATCACCATCAATGGTTACAATCATGTCATTTCTGAAATCTTTTCGGTTACTTCAATCTTCAGCAACTATGGTTGATGGAATATTAGTAACTTCTGATTCCATATTTTCAGGAAATGATAATGGGGCTTTGATTTGTTCTAAATATGATTTTACAAAAACCATTGGGTCAGCTTCATTTGTAATAACTTTGCTTACTTGAATATCAATACAATTGTGTTCATAAGCAATAATCTTACATGAAACTAAATCATTTAATTTAGTCGGAACTGTAGATGAAACTAATCTTCATTTTGATGTCTTGAAACGATTATCAACAGGAACAAAATATTTAGTTTCATTTTTAACTTTTATAAATCCGATAACATCTTCATTGTTTCTGTTTAAAGTTTGAACAACTACACCATGTGTTAAATCATCAACACCTTGTTGTTCTGATTTGTAAACATTTACCTTTACGGTGTCGCCATTAATTGCTCCATTAAAGTTGAATGATTTAACATAAACACTTTTCTTAGTGTTATTTATTTCATCAATATCATACTCAACAAATCCGAAGTTCCCTTTTTGAGCAACATTTAATGTTCCTTCAATAGTTTCTTCTAAAACTGGGGCATAATATTCATCGCGATTATTTTTAAATATTAAATATTCACTTTGCAGTTCTGAGAGAACCTTAGTTAGTGATTTATTATCTTTAGGGAGAATTTTAAAATGTTTTGCTATATCAAGAAATGATTTTGATTTACTTGATTTTATATACTCATAAATTGAATTTTTTTTCATACTAGTACAAGATTCTAACAATAATTGAAACTACAATGATTAATGTACCTAGTACAATCATTGAATATTTAAGAACCTTTTTGATTCCCCTTTCCTTTGAATGTTTAAATAAATCTAAGTCTCCCGAACCAACTAGAGCTCCTGAAAAACCATTTGAATCAGGTGACATTAAAAACGAAACAATGATAATTAGAAACCCTAAAACCATTAGCAAGACAACAAGTAATGTAGCCACATTTCCTCCTAATATTTAAATATTATTTAAATAATACCATAAATAACAACATTTTAATTTGTGTTTTTATATGTAAAAATATGGTCTTTTAGTATGAATTTTAATTCCAAAAATGTATTTAGTAAATTATTTCGTAGTAGATCAAAGTGAAATAATATCCAGAAATCTATTTAGATTATTTTCTTTTGTTATGAATTTAAATAGTAAAATTGATATTATGAAAAAAATATTTAGAAATTTAGCAATAACTATAGCACCATTAAGTGCTTTAACACTACCTATGGTAGCTAGCTCTTGCTGTGATTGTAAACTTAATACAACTAAGCAAAATCAAGCTAACTTAAAAAATTCGATTCAAACATATAAGAATTTATCTGAAAAATATACTAATCAAAGTATTAACTTTATGATTACTCTAGCTGATCAAACAAAAGCTGATGCATTATTAAAACCATATGTTGATAAAGTATATGAAGAACAAAGCTTAAATAATCCAACATTTGAAAATCTTTTCTTCTCATACTATAATGGTAAAAAGAGCAAAGGTGATGTTGAAAAAGAATTGACCAAAACTTATCAAGATATATTCCAACCAGCATTGGAAATGGATATGACTGAACCATTTATGTATATCCAAAGATTGTCAAAAACCGAACAAGCATTAAGTAATTTATCTAATTTTTATCTTCAAACATATCTTCAAATTTTAAATGAATTAAAAGTTGATAAAAATGATAAATATGAAGAATACTTTAACAAATTTGATACCGATTTCAGACAAAATGTTGCAGTATTTTATGGATTATCAAACGTTTATACTAAGACTCTTCAACAGTTTATCAAGGTATATGGAATTAATGATATGTTAATTCATTTCCAAGATAAAAAAGATGTTAATAAAGATATTAAAAAATTAGCTTATGAAAATGTAGTCAGAAGTACACAATATATAATTGATACTAATAAGAAATTCAATAATTATTCAGTTCAAGAAATTACAAAATTTACTACAGATGACTTAAATACTCTTACTAATGATATTAGTGGTTATATTAATACTAATATTTATAATCCATTCTATGAAAAATTACAAAATGCAGTCATAAAATCAAGATATCCTGAAACTCAAGTTCAATCTATTTTTAATAAAAGTCCTGTTTACTATCAGTTACAATATAAAAACAATGCTAAGGATGAAAATCTAACAAATACTCTTGAAAGTATAAAAGAAACATTAAAAGATAAACCAGAAGCAAATAATGCAATTGAAACATTTAAAGTTTATATGGATAATCATGGTTATAATGTGACAACTATTAATAAAGTAAATGATTTTGCTAATGCAAGACCAGCTGAATTGCAATCTGCAGTGCAACACTTTTATTAAAGTATAATAAAAGTGGAGTACTGTTTTTTGTGCTCCACTGAAAACCCTCGGGAAGGATTTCGAATAAATTATACAAGAATCACATTCAAATTACGAGTTCAAATCGAGCTATTATTAAGTCAAAATTTCTCAGTTATAGAGATATCTAAAATTCTTAAAATTAATAAAAGTTCATTGTATAGAGAAATTACAAATAACTCTGATTTTTGGGGATATAATGCATTTTCAGCTCAAAATAAATCAGATATTAGAAATGAATGAAAAAATCATTTTAAGCTATTAAATCAAATCAATCAATATCAGGAATTCTCAAGTATTTTTGTTTCTAAATACGATAAGAAAACTTTTGGTGTCAAGCCAACATATACATTTGTGAAAATGAATTATGACATCAAAATTCCATCATTGAGAACTGTATTTAATTGAATAAATTCTAATCAATGAGTTATTAAGAAAAAAGAAAGATTAAGAATGTATTATAAACCAGGTGGCAAAGAATTAAAAACTGTTGTTGATACACTAGTTGGTGCTAGATGAGTAAGACCGTTTTGATTCCAGACCAGAGAGATTAATCAAAGAAATACATTTGGACATTGAGAAGTAGATTTAATAGTTGGTAAATCTGGTGCTGATAATTATGACTTATTAATATTTCAAGAGAGATTAACAAGATATGGAATAATAACAAAATTCCAAGGTAAAAATCCAGTGGAAAATAGCAGAAGCTTTATGAAACTTGATAAGGAAATATCGATTAAAATGTTAAAAAGTGTAACAGCTGATAATGGATTTGAATTTAGAACTCTTTTTATCTTGCATATAGACTTAAAATTTATGTCTACAAAGCTAATCCTTATGCTTCATTTCAAAAAAGGAAGTATAGAAAACTTTAATGATATTGTTAGAAGATTTTACAAGAAAGGTAAAAATTTTAATTTAGTATCTGACGATGAAATTAAAGAAACTCAAGACAAAATTAATTCTATGCCAAGAGAAATATTTGATTGAATGAGTGCAGATGAATTATTCTATAATTGAAATTATTATAAAGAACAATGAACACCAATACCAGATGATGAAAAATTCTTCATAAAAACTAAAAGACAACGTGAATCAAATTACAAGAAAAACAAGTTCTTTAAGAACAAGAAATATTAGAGTGTCTCGGTTATTTAAACCTAGTTTTTATATAAAAAAATCTAGAGATTATTTTAATCCCTAGGAATTCTTTATGTTGCAATGGAGATTGCATTTCAGTTGATTTTGCTAATGCAAGACCATTTGATAATATTGCTTTTTCATCATTTGCTACGGGTACTAGAGTAGATACTCCATTATTACAAGGAACTTTATACACAAGAAATAAAGAAACTAATTCATTTAGCACATCTAATAATACAAATGAAAACTCAATGGCAAAATTATTTGATGCTTCACAAGTTAACAATGTTATAAAAGTATCAATGCCAGCTTCAATTTTTGGCGAAATGCAAATTTTAACTCCATTAAATCGTATTGTATCTGATGTAGATGCTATAAATAATTTCACTTCAGCAACTGGATATGGTCTTTATGCTTTAAGAACTCCACAACCTATTGACCAAAAAATGATTGGAAAAGGTGTTATACAACTTCCTTCAATTTTCCAAGGGTTAGCTGAAGGAAGATACATAATGAATTATTGAGATTTATTAATTTTTGGATTCCAAAATATCATGTTAATTAATCAAGAGCAAATTAAATCATTAAATGTTGAACTTTATATTGGAATTGATAATGAAGTTATGAATAAAATAATTTCAGTTAGAGATCAAGCTGTAAATCTGGAAAATCAAATTAAACAATGAAATGATAATGCAAAAATAAATGAAGTTACTTTACCAAGCGGATATGATCAATTGGTTAAAAACTTCTTGGTACCAAAATATAGTATATATCTTGATTCATTATCACAAGATGCTAAAGAAACTGCTTTAAGCGAAACTGAATACTATAAACAAGAAATGGCAAAATATATAATTACAAAAGATGATAAACAATTTATTACACAAGCAAAATTAGTCGAAATGTTAAATAATGTTATTGAATTCCTAAAAAGTGCTCCTGCACAAAACTTTGATCAACAAGCAAAAGAAGCTAAAATAGCACAGCTTGAAAACGATAAAGCAAAAGATACAGAACAATTTAATAATACAATTCAACAAATTGATAATGAACTTAAAAACCAACAAGATCTTTTAAGCAAAGCTACAAGTGAAGAGGAAAAAGCTAAAATTAATCAAAATATCGAAGGATTAAATAATAGTAAACAACAAACTACATCTGCTCACAATAGCTTAATTAAAGCATTAGATTATCAAATTACGCAAGTTTTAACAATTACTGAATGAATTAATAAAGCTAGTCAAGATTTCGAATTACCAATTACAAAATATGAAGATATAGCTACATATCAAGAGAAAATTACAAAAGTTCTTGATACAAATGCTAAAGAACTTAATGACTTACAAAATCAATTATCTAAATTAGATGATCAATTAACTACATATTTATTATTCACATTAGAAAAACTCTAATACTATAGTGCTCGCATAAAAAAGCGAAGCACTTTTTTTATGCTTCACTTTACTAATTATTAGGTTTCTTAACTCATCAAGGTACTAAATGTTGTTTTGGGTTATAAGCATTTAATTTCAAAATATTTCTAACTAATGATTTACTATTAATTAAATCAAGTGGATGTTCATTATTATAATTTAATCCAAAATAATTGAAACTATCATTAGTATTTGATCATGATACTCCAATGTGGTTAGAGGTTGATGAGTTAAATGTTGAAATATAATTTCCGTGAGTATCAACTAATCCACTACCAGATGAACCACCTTCGTCATAAATAGGCATGAATTTATAATCATGAATAAATCATCTTATACCGTTTTCTGCGTCTCCATTTGCATATGCACCATGTATTGTAGATAATCTATTAACAATATGACTTGAGTGTTGGAAGTTTCCAAATGAACTTCATGTTACAGATACATCATTATATGCAGTAGCACCTGATCATGTAGCGATATAATCGGTTAAATTTTTGTTTTTGAATGTAAATCATTTTTCAAAGTAATTTGCTAAAGCAAATTTACCATCTAATTTAGCTTGTTGGATAAAAGGAATAATGTCAATTTCTAACACTGTTATATCAACGAATTTATCTTTTATTAATGTTTTATCATTTCTTTTTACATTGCGTTTATAACCAATTTGACTATATCCTGTTCATACAATATTTACTTTTCCTCTTTGACCGTTTAATCCCACAGCTTGGTGTGTACTTCCGCCATCTATTTCTGTGGTAAATAAATCAGGTTTTTTCATTAATGTAACTGTAGTTAAATATTCTTCATCTTCAAAAGCTTTTTGTGGTTGTCATCTAATTCTGTCATTTTTAACCACATGTTCATTAGTTACAGCATAAAACCTTCCATCTTTAGGGTCATTATTAACTTTTCCTAGTACATAAATTGAATCAAAGACAGCTTTAGGCCAAATAAACATTCCAAGCAATCTATCATTAGATTCAGCCACTAAAGGATCTGCATAATATTGCTTTTTAGCGATTTCTATAGGGAATTTGTATCCATTATGTAATTTATATTCAACATTTTGATTTGGATTATATTTAAATACATTATCTTTTCTATCTTCTGAATAAAGATAATAAGGTGAATTCTTTTCATTATAATCTAAGTTTTTATAAGAAATTATATTAGTTGGATTGGAGCTAAATTTCTCATTAACTATATTATTAGTATATCTCATTGATACTAGAGAACCATTTCTATCAATATATAGCTGTCCATTTTGATTTAGTGTGTTTTCTTTATCTCTTGGAACTTTATCTGAAAAGAAATCGTATCTTAAATTATCAGCCACTATACTATATTGGGGATCTAGAGATTTGTAAATAAATTCAATGCCTTCATTAGTGTATTTTATTTCTAAACGAACTGGTATTTGGTGAGTGATATTATTTTTATCTGTAATAGCACTAGTTGTTGTATCAATAAATAATGTGCCTTTTTGTTTTAGCTCATCATAATTAATATCAAAATTTAACCCAGCATTAAGACTAAAGATTCGATGTTCTTTTGCATCATCTCAAAAAACAATATTTGAAAATAAATGTAAATTAAGTCATTTATCTCGATTATTTACATTATCCATTATATCAGTGTAATATTGCTTAGGTAATGTTCATTTAGCTTGCTGTGGTGTTATATCTCATAAGTTATCATTAATATTTAAATCAACATTACGATGTCTTAAAATATCTCCATTTGATTTAAATATTGTTTTTAAATTTTCTGGTCTAGCATGTCAGATATCCCTATCTCTGCCTAGAGAATTAATAATTGTACTATCACTAGCTTGATAAATATGATTTTGCTTAAATCCTTTAATTTGATATCAAGTTGTTCCATTTATTACACGATTACTATTTTGATATTTAAGAGTTATAAATACTGAATTTGTTTCATTTGGAACTCTTCATACTTTTTCAATACTTATTAATTCTTTTTCTATTTCATAGCGATTATTATAGTTAAGGTTATATTTTAAAATTCCACCATGATTTTGTAATCATGAATTAATAACATTCATATCTTGTGAAATAAATTGTTCCACAGTTATATTTGATACATCTAATAAATCAAGATTTAGCTCATCACGAGATATCATATTTAACATCATATTAGGATAATATTCTTCATAATAATCATTTTGTAAGTTATATAGATTAATATATTTATCACTTGTAAAACGAATATCATTATCCTTTTTATTAATAAATCCGAGTTTAAATCTTAAATGTCCTAGTTTAGTTTTGGAATTGTGTTCTCCAGATACATCAATGAAATAAATATAATAATTTCTCTTTATATATTCAATATCTACATTATTTATCTTATCAGCACTATCTTGAATAATATTGCTATCATTATTTGGTCCAGATTCATTTTGCGAGTTTTTCAATTCTTTATCTGAATTAATAAACTTAAACATATAAGGCATTTTATCAAATGATTGCTCCTCTAGTAATGTAGCTACATCAATCATTCTATTATTAGGTGTTCGATAACCATTTCGATATGTTATATTTGTTGAATTAATCATTCTTGCTAGAGCAATGTCTCTTTGATATTTACTTAACTTAGCATCACTTGTTATGAAATCATTATCGGTTCAGATTTCACCTTTTTTCTCTACATCAAATTGATCGAACTTTTTAAATCATTCTAGTTTGAAGCTTTGACTTTTAAGCACAATATCTTGCTTAGTCATTGGATCATACTTAGTTACTAGAGTATTAGTTTTTGTATCTAATATTACAAATCTAATTTGAGCTGTACCATTTATTTTATCAACAATATTTGGTTGTGATTCGTCTACTTGCAATTGATATCTACCAAATGTTGGCCAATTATAAATATCATTTAATTTCGAAGCTACTTGTCAAGCAACTATATTTGAGTGTGTTATTTGTGGATTTTTCGAAGTTGTTTTTTCAAATATTGCTTTCTGCAAGACTTTATTGTTTGAACTTTGTGGTAGAGATAGCATATATGTAGCATTTAAATAATCATTTATATTTTCTGATTGATAATCTCCGGTTGAAAAATTAAATGATCCTTTTAATGTTTTACTATTTATATTAACAGTTAAATTATATTTAATAAGGTTTTTATCATTTTCAAATGAAGCATATTGCTCATTTTGCTTATAAGTAGATAATGATCATTGTAATGTCTCTTGTGTTTTTATTTTAAAATTACGCCGAATAAATTGTTCATGAATTTTTATTTTCATTTCATCACTATATTGATTATTTCTAAATCATTCTCTAAGCGATGCAGGTATAGAGTTTAAATTTTGTATTCTACCTACAGTATTTATCATGATGAAAAATTCAATAGGAACATCATTATTAATAGTATATGGAATTGCATAATTAAATTCAGATGCAATGCTTAAAATTTCTTCCAATCAAAAACTTACAGGAGTAATTCCGCTAGCTTTATAAAATGGTTTTTTATAAAATTCAGTTTTTTGATATCTTTCAGTTGGTTCAACTTGAATTAAGTATTGATATGGATTTTGCAACGTTACTGTTTGATTACTTTCTAAAAGAAATTCTTTAATTTCATAGTTGTTGTGCAATAACTTAATAGTAGCTTGCAATTTATTATTATTTAATTTAATAGAATTAATTTGTATTTGTAAATCAAAGTATCTATTTACATCTATATTCTTATTACTAAATATCGGAAGTATTTTATCGTTTATATTTAAATCATCAGTACTTAAGAATGCTAAGTTATAGTAATTAATATTATAAATATCATCTAAGGTTTTAGGTTCAAAATCACTAATTAATTTTTCAATACCACTATATGCATCATCAAATTTAATTCTTTTAGCTATATTTAGAGTTTTATTATCAGCAACAGTTCTGTAATTAATTATTAAAGTATTAGGATCATCCTTGTCAATATGATAATTTTCTCTTTTGTATTGAATACTTTTATCAGATACATTTTCATCTAAATAAATTCAGAAATTATCATCAGTAATAGACGCAGATGAAGGTTTAATATCATAATTATGTTTATCTTCATGTAATTTAACTTCTAAATTTAAATTAGCATACTTGATAAATACAGAATTTTTTATATTCGATATATCACTATCTAATTGAATATTAAAACTTGTTAATTTATCTAAAGCTGTTTGACTAGGATTATTTAAATAAGAGTTTTTGAGTTCATGTCATTTTTCAATTAATGTATTTGCCTTTGTTTTATCATCATTATATTCTTCTAGTCTATATTTTTCGTTTTTTAAGTCTGAAAATAAGTCATTTATTTTTAAATCAACGGTATTAAATAACAATTTCTGTAATTCAATATCTACATATTTGTTATGTATATTATTTAAATCAATACTTGAAATGATTTTATCTAATTCATCGTTGTCAAATAACTCATTATTAGCTTTGTTATCTATTAACTTGTCGTTTATTAATTTTATATTTAACAAATCTTGATTTTGATTTGAAATAGAACCATTATATTTTAGTATTTGTGCTTTTATATAATTGCTTTCTTTTTTAAGTTTTTCTAATGTTTTATTGTAATCTAACTCAAACTTTCTATTATTGTTAATGTGGAGTCTAATATTATTTAAAATTTGGCTAAATGCTGATAAATCATTGGTGGATTTATTTATTAGAGCAGTTATTTTATATCTTAGTTGTAAAGAATTATTTGAGTCACTATAAAAATTATTTAAATTTAATTCTTGATATTTATTTAATTGTTGATTAATTACTTGTAGCACTTCAAGATAATCATTATGATTCTCGTGGTTTCTTATTTGTAAAATTTTATTTCTTATTATTGTTTGCAAACTTTTTAATAAATCAGATTGATATGAATTATTTGTTTCTAATCAAACATCATTATATTTAGTTAATAAATCTTCATATTTTGCATTTATATCTATAGTAGATTTTAGTTGTGATATAGCTGTTTTAAGTTCTTGAATCGAAGTAATGTTTTTATTGAGTATAAAGTCAAGATTTTGTTTTGATTTTTCAATCTTATAACTAGATATAGTATTTTTTAAACCGAAATTAACATATGATTCAACTATATTATTAAGTTGTTCGTAAGAAGAAAGAATTTCATCATAATTTATATATCTATTTGTGCTATCTATTTGTGATTGTAACAGTGTAATTAAATTATTTAATAAATTAGAAGGATATTGCTCTTTAGCTTTATTTAATAGGTCATTATATTTTCTTAAAATACTGTCATACTTTCCGTAATTACTTAGTACATCATTAACTTCATCAATAACATTGGTAAAATCTGCCGTTGTTTCGTATTTAGAATCTAGAATTGATTTGATTTTATTTTGCAAATTATCAGAATACTTGTTAAAATTAGTATTTAAATTAAGTTCATTGTATGAATGTAATATATCATTTATTTTTGCAAGATTACTGTATGTATTATTAAAATAGGCATTAGTGTTGATTTTATCATATTCATTTTTTGCAAATTTTAAAATATCTGTTACAAATTTGGATTTAAAAGCTAAATTAGCACCAAATTTTATATCTGAATAATTTTTTGATGCATCAAGATAGCTATTTTTGTATTGTTCAAAAATGAAGTTTCTTGAGTTAATTTCATCTATTAATTTATTAATTTCATTAGTATGCAAGTTAGTAATTTTAAATAATTTATCTATAAGATTATTAGTTTGCTCTACATATATTCATTCATTATAATTTGTACGAACAGTTTTTAAGTTCTGTAATCTTAAAATTAATCCTTGTTGATATTCTATTTCTTTCTTATATTCGTTAATATTACCGTTTGATATTATGCTATACATAATATCGGATATGGATGAAATAATCTTATTTAATATAGGTGTGTTTTTAAATAAATTATTAATTCTAAAAGAATTAAATTTATCTAGAGAAATTTCTTGTAATAATTGTATTCTGTGTATATATGAATTATCTATTGCTTCTGTATCTATTTTTGCTATATCATCTAGAGTTAAATTGCTTTTTTTCTTTAGAAACTCTATTTGTTCTTTTAATTCGTTAATTTCATTTGAGATTTCAGTTTGATCATATTTTATGTAGTTTTCATATTTACTTAAGCTATTTCTGAATTTGCTTTCAATATTAAGAATGTTATTTTGCTTAAGATGATATTGAGTAATTATATTTTCATTATTTTGCCAAAGTTGTTTTATATATACAAGTTTCTCTTCCAATTGATCGAATTTTATTTCGCTATCATTAATAATTTCTAAGGTTTTATTTTTGGATATTTCTTCAATTTTAAAATCATCATTTTTAGAAAGTAAAACATCTAATTTTAAATCGAGTATATTTATAAGATTACCATATATTTTTTTATATGCACTTTCTATACTCATCAGCTCAGTAGAACCATTTTTAATATTGGTAATTTGATGTTCTATTTCATTTAAAAGTATTGTTTTAATTACTGAATCCATTACTTTTGATAAATATTTTTCTTTTAATTCTTCAAATTTTTTTAATAAATTATTATATTTATCAATTGAATTAATATATGAATCTATATAGTGTGTTATGCTATTTAATATAGATTCCATCTCTTCTAAATTAGTTGACCTTGTAGCTAGTAATTGTTCTATATGTATTTTTTGATTATTATGATCTGAAGTATTAAATATTTTTTTATCCGCTAGTTTTGAGTATAAACTTTTGTAACTATTATATAGAGCATTTATTTTTATTAAATTCCAATCAACATCATTATATTTAATGTTATAAGGTATAGCTAAAATTTTATCATCAATTATTTTGATGATATTATCTCTCATTTGTGATTGCTGTAATTTTAACAGGTTGTTTTTAGTTTCTGTTAGTTTCATTCTCTCTATAGCATTTATATCCTGTTGAATAATCGTCTCAGATGTTATAGTACTTTGAGGTTTATGACAACTAGTTGCCACAATTCCTGTAGCAGGAATTACTATACCAATATTTAATAACAATATTAATTTTGTTTTTTTACTCATAGTTTGCTCCATAAAAGTCAACTTTATATTTATATTTTAATTTAATTATTTTATTATTTCAAAAAATGTAAAAAGAAAAGTTGGATGATACCAACTTAACTAAGTATTATTTATATGCTATTTTTTCATCATAAACTTTTTTTGAAAATGATTTTAAAAACTCAGTCATTAAGTCAATTGTTGCTTGTATATCAATTAATGAGCAAGCACCTATTGGTGAATGTAAGTATCTTTGAGGAATAGAAATTGTCATAACTGAAGCTCCACCTTGAGCATATTGTAATTCAGCAGCATCAGTTCCGCCACCTTCAGCTACATATTTATATGCTGGGATATCATTTTTCTTAGAGATTTCCATTAATATAGCTAATAATTTTGGATCAGGTAATGTTCCGCCATCTTTAACTAATAAAGATACACCTTTACCAAGTACTGGTGTTCCTGGTTTACATCCAGTTGTATCGTGGGCTGCACCTGTATCTACAGCAAAAGCTACATCAGGATTAATAATTGAAACTGAAGTTTTAGCTCCACGAGTTCCAACTTCTTCTTGAACAGTTCCAACTAAATAAACATCACAATCTAAATCTAAATCAGCAATGTTATTAGCAATAAATTCAAGTGCTGTTACACCTGCTCTATTATCCATTGCTTTTCCACCAATAATGTTATTAGCAAATTGAATTGTTTCTCCTGATAGAAATACTTTATCTCCGATTTCGATTCCAGCTTCTTGCACTTCTTTTTTAGAAGCAAAACCTAAATCAACAAATAAATCCGCTTCTTTTAAAGCTACAGACATTTTGTCCCTGTCCATAATGTGAATTGAAGTATGTCCGAATACACCCTCAAATCTTTTACCAGTTGTATTAGATACTACAGTTGCTTTAGTACCTATAACAACACTTGGTCAAACTCCTCCAATTGTTGTTAATAAAATGTTTCCATTATCAGCAATTGATTTTACCATATATCCAACTTCATCCATATGTGCAGCTAGCATAACAGATGGAACATCATTTTTCTTTGATTTTTTATGAAAAATAATTGATCCAAAATTATCTCTTGAAACTTCAAATTGAGAAGCTTTGACATTAGCTAATAATTCTTGAGCCACAGGTTCTTCAAAACGTGAAATAGCTTCAATTGACATGTATTTTGCTAAACGATTAGCTAATTTTTCATATTTTTTATCCATTATTTTCTCCTAATAATTCATCTAATCTGGCTTGCATCGATTTAAAGTCAACTTGCTCACCTGTCTTTTCGTTAATTTGTACATATTGAACTTTATTTAAATCATCTAAGATAAATAATGATCTAGCACATAATTGTAGTTCTTCAATTAGAACACCAAGTCCACGAGCGACTTCATGATCTAAGTAATCAGAATATAATTGAACCTTACCAACTTCATGATCTTCACTATAGTTACTTAAAGCTGTTGGTAAATCCATTGAAAAAGTAACGAAATCAACATTTTTGTATTTATGTGATAACTCTGCCATTTTTAAAATTTGCATATCGCAAACTGCTGTATCAGCTGAAGGAAATGTTCCAAGTACCATATATTTATTTTTACGTTCAGGTTTAGTTTGAGTAAATTTTCCTTCTTTAGCACCAACTAAAACTACTTCATTTCCAATAATTGGTTGTGTTCCAGCAAGTTCATAATCTTTATTTCCGAATTTTACTGTTCTCATATTTCTCCTTTAATTTAATAGTTAAATTTTACTAAATATATTTTTTAGTAATCATATTATATGAAAAAAATTATAGAAAAAAATTCACAGTTATTTTGCGGATATTAATTAAAAAGTTGAAAGTCCGCCTATGTGGTAAATTGAGTAGTTCCTCAATATTGCTGTATAAATTTTACAAAAATGTTCCAAAAGTGTGAAGAAAAATACAGCCTGAGCTTAAAATTCTTTGTTATTTAGATGAAACTGTTGAAATATTTAGAAGTTTTTAACCTAATTATTCTGCCTGTTTTATCATCAATAAAATCACGATATTGATCATTTATTGCGTTGAACATTTGTAAAATATATTCAAAATTAACATATCTCGGAAACTTGCCTTTTGGTAGAAAGTTTCTGATTTTTTATGAGCATTTTCTATGCTTCCTTTTTGTCATGATGAATATGTATCGCACTTGTAAATAACAGGAATTTCTCTTATTTCATTTAACTTCACATTTTCCGAACCATTGTCTATGGTTAGAGATAAAATGGTTAAATTGTGATGATTAATCAATTTAAGAAGTGATTCTTTTATTGAATCTGCATCTCGCCGAGTTAATATCCCAAATAACATTCTTGTCTTTCTTTCTAGCAAGGTAAGAATGCAATATTTAGCTCTTAAATTAAGAATTACTGTGTCCATTTCATAATGTCCAAATTCTTCTCTGTTTCTAATTGTTAATGGTGCGAGATGAATAGAAATACCAAAGTTAATTTTCTTAGATTGCACTCCTTTAGGCTTTTTCCTTGCCACGTAGTTTATCTCAATTAGATTTTGAAATACCTCTTTTGATTTCAAAATAAAAATAGAGAAATCAACATCTTTAAATATTCTTAATCCATAAAGTAATAAAAAAGCTTGTGGCGTAGGTATAAAAGCATTTTTATCCTTCAATTGTTCTTTATAGTAATCCAAGAATGTCGTTACTGATATTAGTGGTTCAAATTTCTTTTCATTATCTGAAAGTAAAATACCTTTAGATAATTTTCTCTTAACGATTCTGTGTTGTTTACTTCAAAACCTTCAGAAGCGAACAATATCATCTCATTTTGAAATTGTGTTTTCATGAATTTGTTGAACTGGATTTTGAACATTTTGCATTTTGAGCTGAACTCATTCACGATGTGAAACTTTAAAAATTGTTGTTAGTCTATTTTTACAATTACTGCAAAATTTGTATGAGTCTTCTGCTGTGTAATCTCACATAGCTAGTTTTAAATTTTGCTTGAGAACTTTAGCTGATACGTTCATTGTTTTTGAAATATCATTCAGTGTTTCATGTGTTGCGAAATTTTTAAACATAATAGCTAGCTTTTCCATGTTGAAATGAGTTATATTTTGCTCTCTGAGTTTGTTTATGTCCTTATGGATTTTGTTTATTTCGTTATCATTTAGTGAATCCATTATTGCAAAATGATAATATGCTTCTCTTTGAGTTTTTGATATACTTTTTCCTCAATTTTTATGCAAAATACTCTTTTTTGTTATACTTCAAATCTATTAACATTATAATTAAGTTAGTTCCTTCCTTTAGATTTGCGATTTTATTATACAAGGAACTACAAAAAAAGCTGTTAGCTCACAATAAGGTGGATTGACAGCTTTTTAATTTATAGTTATTTTGCGGAATTTATTGAGTTAGAACTACTTGTTTATTTTTATATACATGAAAAAACATCATAAGGTAAAAAGTCAAAATATATACAATGACAAATACGATTCAAATGACAAATGATATTAATGATCCTAATGTAAAGTAATTAATAGCAAATATGAAAGTTATAATTATTACAAGAACATTTATTGCAAATAATATTGATGAAGCAATAATAAACTTATTTCTTGATATGTTCGAATCATTTAATTTATTTAAATATAAAAACGGTAAAAAGATATTAATAAATTATTTTTGTTATTACAGAAGAAAATAACAGTAAAAATATAATTTATAACAAGAATTAAGAGAGTTAATGTGTAATCTTTTAAAAAATAAAATTTATTTAGGTAAATTCCACGCTCAAGATAAGGTGGTAAATTATAATCTATTTCATTATAAGTTAATATTTTCTGATTTACAAAAACATTTAAGTATAAAGGTAAGATTACCACAAGATTTAGGATTATTAACAATAATGTTACAAGTGAAAAATATGCAAAGATTTTCTTCATTTTTTACTCCCTATCCTACGAATTCCTCGTAGTTTTTATAAATCTCATTAGTGATATTCTATTTAATAAACATTATTGAAAACTATATTCAAAATCTATAATTTATTTTGATTATTAAAAAATATTTATTGTTTAATGTTATTTATATCTATAGAATAATACTATTTTTAAAAAAATATTGAATTATTTATTTATAAAATAATACATCCATCAATTGTTGATACTATTATTATGATATCCAATAATAATAAATTATTCTTTAGATAGAATTTCCAAAGGCATTAAAAAAGACTCTTACGAGTCATATGGTGCCTTAGACAGGACTTGAACCTGCACGGGATTGCTCCAGCGGATTTTGAGTCCGCAGCGTCTACCATTCCACCACTAAGGCATAAGCTATAATATTATATAGCTTTTTTATTGTATTAATAATTATTTGCTATTCTTTCATAATTTTTACGATTTTTCTTTTCATATGCATAAAATAAATCATCATAATCATATCCTAGCATTGTAAAACTCCCCAAAGCAACTTTAAAGGCACGAAGAATATTTTCTTTATTTACTTCTTTCATAATTTCAGCTATATCAATAAATAGTTGTTGAAATTGAATATTAATATCATTACTTACAATTAAAGGTGTAATTTCAGGATCAATATTATATTTATATGCGAAATTAACAAGGAAATGGATTAAATCAGCAAACTCTTCTGTTACTGCTGTTTTTTTAATATCACGATGTATTTTTCAATATTTGAAGCTTTGAACTTCATTTATATATTCAGCTGCTTCAATGATTAACGCTAGAGTTTTTTGTACTTTAATATCTTCACTATTTAACTCTGGATGAGTTTCTTTGCGCTTGATTGAGATTTGTTTATCTAGCTCTTTTTGCATTTCAAAAATTGTGCTTAAATTCATGTTTGTATTATATTACATTCTTACAAATAAGGCAAAAAATAAAAAACAAAGCCTAATTATTGACTTTGTTTCAACTCCTGAGTTTCCAAGTTACGGACTCAAAATATTGATTTTAAAATTAAATAAGATTTCATATACCTTTGGTATATGGAATTTTTCATATCCCATAAATTATTCATTTTTTTACTTGTATTACTTGTATAATATGATAAAAATAGGAGTATGGAAAGTAAAATTTATAGTCATAAAACATAAAAGAAAAGACCATACATATATTTCGATAGCCACATCAAATGGATATGGAAAAGGTTATAGTAATCAAATAGGATTAGGAAGATTGGAAAAATTACAAGAATTAAAAATTCAGAATCCTATTAATGTAATTAAAAATTCAATAAAGAATTTATCAATAAGTGAATCAAAAGACAAAATTAAACAAGCAATTATGTTTGATTTAAATAGTTCAAAGTCTGAAACATATAATATTAATTACGGAATTAATCTTCTTTATGATTTAATTGATAAATTTGAAATATTTAGTGCATTACCAAAAACAAGACATAAAGATTTAAACAGATTACTAAAGTACACAGTTTCATCAAGAATTTTGAATGCAGATAGCTTAATTTCTACATATAAAAATAAGTTTCAATACGAAAATACACCAGATTATAAAAAATCTAGTTATTACACATTGCTTGATATTTTGAACAACAATGAAAGCAAAATTCTTAAACAATTAAACGAAAAAATAACAAAGAATACATCTAGAAATATTGAATTAGTTTTTTATGATTCTTCAACAGCTTATTTTGAAAGTTTTAGAAGAACAGGTTTGAGATATCCTGGTTATTCAAAAGATGGTAAATTTAAAGAAAATCAAGTTGTTATTGGTTTAGCAACAGATGAAAATGGGATTCCGATTCATTACAAATTATTTAAAGGTAATACAACAGATTCAAAAACATTTATTCCTTTTGTAATAGAAATGAGCAAAATTTATAACATAAAAAATGTAACAATAGTTGCTGACAAAGGAATGTCTGTAACTGCAAATTTAAGATTTTTAGAACAAAAAGGTATAGATTATGTTATTTCATACAGATTAAAATCAGGTCCAAAAGATTTTAAAGAATATGTTTTAAACGAAACTGATTATATAGGAACTGAAGAATTTAAATATAAGGAACAAACAGTAGCATCTTTATATAACAAAAGAGACCTAATGGTCATCAGAGAAGAAAAAATCATAACATATAGCAGGAAACGAGCTTTAAAAGATAAAGCTGATAGAGATATATTGATTAATAATTTCAATAAATTAAAAAATAAAGATGGTTATGTAGAAGGTTCAAAGTTATTAGGCAACAAAAAATATAGATTCTTTAAAAGAAATGGTGATGCACGATACGAATTAGATTTAATCAAGCTAAATGAAGATAAACAATTTGATGGATTTTATATTTATGAAACATCAAGAAGAGATTTATCAGCACAAGAGATAGTGGAAATTTATGCAAAGCAATGACAAATAGAAGAAAACTTTAGAACTTTAAAAAATTCACTTGAAGTTAAGACCTATGTATGTATGAACTGATGCACATATAAATGGACATTTCTTGTTATGTTTTATTTCATTAGTTATTTTCAAATATTTGCTGTATACAATAAAAATAAATCATTAAATGATTATGGTGTTATAGATAAATTTACAAATAAAAGAACAATAGAAGCGATAAAATCTGCACAAAAATTTGTAAAAGTTGTAGATGGTAATGTTGTAGACGAAATTTACATAAAAAATAGTGAAAATAATTCATTAATACAAGATTTTGAACTAATAAAAACGATATTTAATAAATTTGTACAAGTAATTTAGAGCATGAAAAACGAACAAGTCTATACGGTAGAAATGTTCGTTTTTTATTCCGTTATAACTTGGAAACTTAGGATAAGGCAAAAAATAAAAAACAAAGCCTAATTATTGACTTTGTTTCAACTTTTATTATTCATCTTCAGATTCATCCTATGTTTCCAAGTTAACAAAGTGAAAAAATAAATAGCTCTACAGTGTAGGGCTATATTTTTTGACATAGTGAAAATTACACAGAAAAACCATCAGATACAAGCATTTTTATTTCTCTGTATAACTCAATTTCATTTCTAAATATCTCATTATCTCATGAAGATGAATAAGTAATTTTGCCATCAACTTTAGTGAAGTTTATGTTAGCTACTTTTATTGATTCTATTATTTGAGATGGAGTAACTCTATCTAAAACACCTCATTTATCTTTTTGCTTATGATTTATATATCAAGTTAAATAATTTAATACAACTAATCCTAAAAAACAAATGGTTATATGTCCAAAAATGTGATTATCTGTTCTTACATACATTGGTCTAGCATCTAATGTTGATTTAAGATCTCTGAAATTTCTCTCAATTGTTCATTGTTTTTTGTATATATCAACTATTTCTCTTGCCGTTAGGTTATATCTAGTTGTTTCGAATGCGACATAACCATCAAGTTTAGCATCTTCTTTTAGCATTTCTACATCTATTGCAATCTTTGATTCTTGAATTTCTTTGAAGAATTTATATTTCTTATAGGAAATCATACTTTTTGCTGTTGCTGTACCGTCTTTTCCTTTGATTTTGTCAAATCTATCGAGCACTTCTTTTCTTAATATCTTGTCTCTTTTAGCTTTTCAAGTGTCATATATAATAATTCTTCTGTATTTTATTCTATTTTCTGCTCTATCATCTACTTGTTGAATTTCTTTATATAATAAACCATCAACTTTTTGGTAATCAGTTTCACTAACTACATATTGCTTGAATTTGTGTGATTCGCCTTTCAATCTAATAGGAAAAATATAATGCATATTTTGATACTTTACATAATCCTTATTTTGTGCGAATTCATTCCTTTGTCTGCAACAACAGTTACATTTTGTAAATTGTATATTTCACTTAATTCATGAATTGTAGGGATAAAAGTTTTTTAATTTAGCTATATTACCTGGTAATAAAACAAAATTTAATGGTATTCCGTTTGTGTCTGTTACCATACCTAAAACTACTTGATCTTCTTTAAATTTACCATCTTTAGAATATCCAGCTCTTTTTAATGAAAACTTTTCTTTTAAATTCTCGTTAGCATTAACAAATGTTTCAAAATATAGAGTTGTAGCATCCAAAAATATCAAATTTGCTTCTCTCTTAGTTGATACATTCATTTTTTCATTTATGTTCGCTACTAGTTTTTGTTTGTTATCTGCAACAAAGTCCAAAAAGTTGTAAACTGTTGATTTTTGAATGTTTATTTCATTTACATATTTATCTTTCAGATTGAAACTACGAATTAAACTCTCGGGTTCTAATATTCTTTTTGCTATTAAAAACTTAAATATTTGTTCACATTCTTTTTTTACCGTATTGATATCCTTAAATAAGTTGATTTCATCAATTACTTTATAAAGTAATTCAATCCCTACATTATATGTTCCGATTTCTATTTTAGATGTTTCAAAATATTCAGCAACTTTATTCTTCACATAGTTTTTATCAGCATCTAGTGGTAAACTTTCAGCAATTTTCTTAAGTATAGAAATAGGATTATTGTGTTTTGTAGATAATTTTGATAATGAACCAATACTTATGCTTTTATCGTATCCTTTACCATAACCGGCTGATATCGCTAATCCAACATAGTAATCATCTTTTTCTTTGTTTTTGTTACTAATCACTTCTTCATATCACTAATATTTTACCATTTTTCTGTGTAATTATGTAATAAAAAAGATAAAAAAATTATCTCCTTATACTATGTATAAGAAGACATTAACTGATTGAAAAAATAGGTCCTAACTTGGAAACATAGGTAGAAATGTTCGTTTTTTATTCCGTTATAACTTGGAAACTTAGGATAAGGCAAAAAATAAAAAACAAAGCCTAATTATTGACTTTGTTTCAACTTTTATTATTCATCTTCAGATTCATCGAAATCATGAGACATTTCTAATACATCATCATCGATATCAAATACTTCATGATTTTCTTCATCATCATTCATATCCATTTCATCTGCTGGATTCATGTCTAATGAATCATCATCAAATGAAGTAGGAATTTCGATATCGTCAAATGTTGCATTGATTTCATCTTGTTGTTCTTCACTTAATTCAAGAGTTTGTGTATCTGGATCAATTTTATCTGTAAAGTATGATTTAGGATCACGAATATCGTATTTTCCTTTTAATTCATAATTTGAGTTTGTTCCAGCAGGAATCTTGTGACCTAAAATAATATTTTCTTTAAGCCCTTCTAGATAATCAACTCTTTTAGCAATAGATGAGTTAACAAGAATTTTAGCTGTTTCTTGGTATGAGGCGGCAGCTAAGAAAGAATCACTTAATAAAGGCGTTTGTTTTGCTCCACGAATCTTAACTTCTCCGAAAGCAGGACGTTTACCTTGAGCAAGTAATTTTCCGTTTTCTTTTTGATAAACAAATGTATCAACAAGACTTCCAGTAAAGAATTTAGAATCTCCCGGATCAGTAATCATAATTTTTGAAAGCATTTGTCTAATGATTATTTCGATATATTTATCTGAAATTGTAATACCTTGTAAACGGTATAGTCTTTGAACTTCTTTTAGTAAGTAATTTTGTACCGCACGTGTGTCGGCTGCTTCTAAAAGTTGGTTAAGGATAATTGGACCTTCAAAGATCTTTTGACCACTTACTACTTTATCACCTAATTTAACACGAAGTTTTTGAGATACTTTTCCACTATATGTAACAGTTTCATTTGTTCCATCAGCTTTTTTAGTTTCTACATCAACAAGTAAAATGTCTGTGCTATCGTTTCCATTTTTATCTTTAGCTGGTGCAATATTTACAACAGTACCATATACAGTTGAAATAACAGCAGGTTTACCTCATGGGAAGTCATAAGCATCGATAAGCTCGATTAAACGACCAAATCCACCTGTAATATCTTCAACCCCAGCAACCCCTCCGGTGTGGAATGTACGCATTGTAAGCTGAGTTCCGGGTTCCCCAATTGATTGTGCAGCAACTACTCCGACAGCTTCACCAATGTTTACAATTCTATTTGTAGCTAAATCTTTACCGTAACAGTGTTTACATACACCATTTTTAGTATGACATGATAATACTGAACGAATTTCAACTTGTTTTTGTCCATATTCATTAACAATTTTATCTGCTAATTCAGGTGTGATTAAAGTATTAGCCGGAACTAATTCATTTCCATTTTCATCAAGAATTGCTTTGTTAGTAAATCTTCCTTCAATTCTTTCTTGTAATGATTCAATAACTGTATCTGTTTTTGTATCTTTAATATCTTTTACAATAAAGCCAAAGTCAGAACCACAATCATCTTGACGAACTACGATTCCTTGAGCAACATCAACAAGTCTACGTGTTAGGTATCCAGATTTAGCGGTGTTAAGAGCAGTATCTGTAAGTCCTTTTCTGGCCCCGTGGGTTGATGAATAGAATTCATAAGCTGTAAGACCTGAGAGGAATGATGATTTAACAGGAATTTCAACAGTTGAACGAACAACACGGTCGTTTTCAGCATCAGCTTTAAGAACTTTGGTGTTGTTGTTCATAAGTCCACGCATACCAGCTAACTGTGTAAAGTTTGATGAGTTACCACGAGCTCCTGAGGTAAACATCATAAATAATGGGTTATCAATATCAGACTTTGTAACTTCTTTAAGATCTTTTTCGATTGAGTCTTTAACTTCTGATCATTTTTGAATTGTTAATGTATAACGTTCATCATCAGTTAAATATCCTTCTTCGAAGAACTTCTTAAGTTGATCTGTATATTCCTCACCTTTTTTAATCTTTTCAGCAGTTGTATTTAATGTTGTAATATCGTTCATTGATATTGTTGTTCCTGATATTGTTGAAAATTTAAATCCTAAATTCTTAACTCTATCTAAAATAGAAGCAACATAGTTAGTATAGTCGAATCAAACATTTTCAAGAACCTTTGTATATTCTTTTAATGTTCAAACTGGATGAGACATATAATCTGCATGCATATTTTTCTTAGTTCATTCAAAGTTAATAGCTTCAAAATGTTCTTTGATTGAGTTAGAAATTATTCTAGCATGTGAAGTAGGAATCGGATTATTAGCGAAATCAACTAATTCAGCACATGAAGAGAATCTATCTTCAAAATTATCTTGTGTAGTATCGTTAATAATATTAGCTATATCTTCCAATGTAACTACTGCTACATATTTTTCATATACTTTACGTACAATTTTAGCAATATCTTTTTTAGCTAAAGCTAAATTCACAGGCATTTGAGCAACTTTTTCAACAAAGTTATCTCCATATTGCAATACATATTTGTATAAGTCTTTTTCTGAATAATCAATTTTCTCACTTTCAGAAACTTTAGCAGTTCCATCTGCTTGCATAACTTCTTTTCTTGTTACATATTTACCAAATATGAAGTCAAAATCAGATGGGAATGCTTTATTAAGGATGAATTTTCCAACTGTCGATACTAAATAAGGAGCATTTGTAAACTTAGATACAGATTCCTTATTTAAAGCTGAAACAGGAAGAACAACTCTTGTGTGAAGTGTGATATATCCATTTTCATAAGCTAGCATCATTTCATCAAATGATCCATAGAAGTTTCCTTCACCTTTTTGTCCAGCTTTTTCAATTGTTAAGTAGTATAGTCCAAGAATCATATCTTGAGATGGGTTAATAATAGGTTCACCATCTTTTGGACCAAGAATGTTTTTAGAAGCTAGCATAAGTTCTTTGGCTTCTCTAACGGCTTGATCAGAAATTGGAACGTGAACAGCCATTTGGTCCCCATCGAAGTCAGCATTGAATGCTGTTGTTACAAGTGGGTGTAATTTAATAGCTTTACCACGAATTAAAACAGGCTGGAATGCTTGGATTGATAAACGGTGTAATGTAGGAGCACGGTTTAATAATACAGGTCTACCTTCAATTGCTTTTTCAACATATGGTCAAATAATTGGGTCAAGTGAATCGATTTTTTTCTTAGCTGATTTAACACTTGTAATTGATGGCTCACCTTTAATTATTTCTTTAATAATTCAAGGCTCGAATAATTTAGCAGCCATATCACGAGGAATACCAACTTCATGCATTCTTAATGATGGACCAACAACGATAACACTACGCCCTGAGTAGTCGACACGTTTTCCAAGAAGGTTTTGTCTGAAACGCCCTTTTTTACCAGTTAACGCATCTGAAATAGATTTTAAAGGATGAGAATCTTTTGATACAACTGGTGTAGGTTTTTTTCTTGCATTATCAATTAAAGCATCAACTGCTTCTTGAATCATACGATACTCATTTTGTTTAATAAGCATCGGAGCATCTGCTTCGTTTCATTTAGCTAAACGGTTGTTTCTAATAATAATACGACGGTAAAGTTCGTTAACATCACTAGTTGAGTGACGTCCACCATCTAATTGAACTAATGGACGAAGATCAGCAGGGATAACAGGTAAGTTATAAATTAACATGCTTTTTGGATCTTGTCCTGATTTAATAAATGAGTTAATAACTGTTAGACGTTTATATAATTTGGATCTATCTTGATCTTTTGTAGATGACAGACCTGCTTCAACATCCATTTCAGCATTAATTTTGTCAATTTCTTCTTGAACAGATTGAGCTTCTTTTTCTAAATCGATATGGGTTAATAAATATTCTATCGCACGAGAACCGGTGTCAATTTTTGCATCTGAATATTCATGAATAATTTCATTATATTGATAGAAGTCAATACCAAAATCTTTTCCAATTTTTGATTCAGCATATTCTCTTAATTCGATTAAAGCTGTTTCGATATCTTCGTATTCATATGTATCAGGTTCATAGTGACCTAACATTTCTTCTAATGCGGCTTCATAAATAACAGCAGCTTCATTAATATCAATAATCGTATTTTTCTTTAAGCTTGTTAAGTTACCTGATTCAAGTACGATATGTGATTTATAGTAAATTAATTTTTCTAAATCAGCTTTTGTAACTTGTTTTGTCGAATCAGCAACTCTAAGCCCAAGAAGTTTTGAAATAATTGAGTGATCAATTTTGAAGAATCAGAAGTGAACCACTGGGTTGTGTAACTTGATGTGTCCCATTCTGCTTCTACGTGTAATTTTAGGTAAAATAACAGGTCTATATTTTTCACAAGCAGGGGTTTTGGTACATACAGAGTTTTCATCACTTTTCTTGTATTTTGTATTACAAATAGGACATTTGTAGTCAGTAACTGGCCCAAAAATTAATTCATCAAATAAACCATCTTTTTCTGGTCTATATGATTTATAGTTAATTGTTTCAGGTCTTGTAACTTCACCATGTGATCATTCTAAAATGTCTTTGTCGGTTGCAAGTGAGAGAGTTATTTTATTAATTTGTTCAACTAATTCGTCTTGTTCTTTATCAAAATTATTCATAATCCTCTCCTCCTATTTCGTTGGTTTCAACATATTGATATTGAGCATGATCAATATTTTCTTCTTCATCAAGAGATCTTGTTGAAGGATCTAATTTCATTCCTAATCCTTTAAGTTCATAACTTAAAACATTAAATGATTCAGGAACACCAGGCATTGGTAATTCTTTTCCAGAAACTAATGCAGAATATAATGCATTACGTCCAATAATGTCATCTGATTTGAATGTAAGGATTTCTTGCAACACATTTGTAGCACCATAAGATTCGATAGCTCATGTCTCCATTTCTCCAAATCTTTGTCCCCCGTTTTGAGATTTACCACCAAGTGGTTGTTGTGTAATAAGTGAATATGGTCCAACGCTACGAGCATGCATCTTATCATCAACCATGTGGTTTAGTTTAAGCATGTACATAACACCAATTGAAATTGGTTTATCAAATTTTCTACCAGTAATTGGGTCAATAAGTGTTTGTTTTCCACTTTTATCTAATCCAGCTTCTACTAAAGCATTTTCAATATCAGTTTTCTTAACCCCATCGAATGAAGGAGTAACAAATTTAACACCTAATTTTCTTGCAGCCATACCTAAGTGAAGCTCAAGAACTTGACCTATGTTCATACGTGAAGGAACCCCTTGTGGGTTAAGCATAATGTCCAATGGTGTACCATCTTCTAAATATGGCATATCTTCTTCAGGTAATACGATAGAAATAACCCCTTTATTACCGTGACGTCCAGCCATCTTATCACCAACTTTGATTTTACGTTTTTGAGCAATAGACACTTTAACAATTTTATCTACACCTTCTTCAAGTGCATCACCTTGTTCTCTTGATAGAACTTCAACATGTATAACTGTTCCAGCATGTCCATTTTTAACTTTTAATGAAGTATCTTTTGTTGTTTGTGGACGTTGTTGAAGTATAGCCATAAGAAGTTTTTCTTCTTGAGATGGATTATCCTCTCCTTTTGGTGATAATCTACCAACAAGTACATCACCAGGAAGAACTTCAGAGCCAACTTTAACAATACCTCTATCATCAAGGTTTCTTAAGGCGAATTTAGAAACATTTTGAATTTCGTTAGTTAAAATATCATCTCCAGCACGTGAAGTTCTAAATTGAATAGTTTGTTCTTCAATATGAATCGAAGTATAAACATCGTCTTTAACTAATCTTTCATTAATAATAACAGCATCCTCAAAGTTATATCCATTTCAAGTTGTAAATCCTACAAGAACGTTTTTTCCAAGAGCCATTTCTCCATTTTTAAATGATGAACCATCAACTAATAAATCACCTTTTTTAACTTCTTGTCCAACAAAAACAATTGGTCTTTGTTGAATTAAAGTACCTTGGTTACTTCTTTCGAAGTTTCTTAATGAATATCTATCTGTATTGCCTTTTTCGTTTTTGATCATAATTTTTGATCCATCAACGAAAGTAACAACTCCAGCATTTTTAGCAACTAAGTTATATGATGAATATCTAGCGATATCAGCTTCTATACCTGTAGCAACAAATGGTGCTTCAGCTTGAAGTAGCGGAACTGCTTGACGTTGCATGTTAGAACCCATAAGTGCACGGTTAGCATCGTCGTTTTCCAAGAATGGAATAGCAGCTGCAGCTACTGAAACTATTTGTTTAGATGAAACCTCAATGTAATCTATTTCATCAGGTGTACCAATGATATAGTTGTAATCACGTCTAATTGTTAAATATGGATCAATAATTTTATTTGTATCATCAACTTTAACAGAAGATTGTGCAAATGAGAACCCAATTTCTTCTGCAGCTGTTAGATAATGAGTTGTTGAGTAATCTACAACACCGTTATTAACTTTAAAGTATGGGGTTTTTAAGAAACCTAAATCGTCAACTTTTGCATATGTTGCATAGTTAAGAATAAGACCGATGTTAGGCCCTTCAGGTGTTTCAATAGGACAAATTCTTCCATAGTGAGTTGCATGAACGTCACGAACTTCAAATTGGGCTGTATCACGGTTAAGACCACCAGGCCCTAAAGATGTAACACGACGTTTGTTAGAAACTTCAGCAAGTGGATTGATTTGATCCATAAATTGTGAAAGTTTAGATGAGTTAAAGAATTGTTTCATTTGATTAGTTACAAGTTTATTGTTTGTAACATTTTTAGCTGTAACTTTATCTGCTTCTTTAGCTCCCATACGTTCACGTGTTGTTTTTTCTAATTTTGTTAAAGCAACTGATAATTGTCCTTCAAGTAATTCACCAACTGAAACAATACGTTTATTTGTTAATGAATCGGGATCATCATCTTGGCCAATTCCTTCAATTAAGTTAAAGTAGTAATTAATTGCTGCTACAATATCAGAAATTAACAAATGTGTTTCTGTAGATTTAGGATCATTTCCTATAACAAGTACAGGCTCATCATTTCTTTCTTCCATTCATTTTCTTGTTGGGTAAACTTTTAATTTAATGATATTGATTCTTTTAGCAAGATTCTTATTGTGGTTTAATAATTTGTGATATACGATTTCTGGATCAATACCAGGAATTTTTTCACTTCTTACTAATCCTTCATTAAATGCATTTTGAATTTCTTTAGCCTTCTTAATGTCAATGAATGTTCCTTTAGGGAATAAAACAATTTTTTCCCCTACTTCATGTGATTTCACTAAAAAGTCATCTGCTAGATATGTATTTGTAATACGGTCAACAAGAGAAAGTTTCTTGTTTAACATATAACGACCAGTTGTTGATAAACTGTAACGTTTTTTATCAAATAACATTCCCGGAATTAATGAACGTTTAGCTTCCTCGGAAATACGATCACCTTTTCTTAATCCACGGAATAATTCTTCTTGACATAAATCAAGAATTTCCATATCGCTTAATTCAGAATTTTCGATTAACTTATCTTTTTTAAGTGTTTCAAGTAATAATTCACTGCTTCCAAATAACTCTTTAATAGTTTTTGGTGTAAATCCAAATGAACCTAGGAATGTTGCTAAGTTAACATTCTTGTTTTTATCGATTTTAATTTTTACAGTGTCTAAAGTTGATGATGTAACTTTGTGAGATACTTCAAGTCATGACCCAATTCTTGGTAGTATTTCAAGTTTGTTGAATAAGTCATCTGATTGCTTATTACGAACACCAAGTCCAAAGTATGCACCAGGTGATCTAATTAACTGAGAAACGATAACTTTTTCTGAACCATTGATAATAAAACTTCCACCTGAAGTCATGTAAGGAATTTCACCTAAAAGAACTTCATCAATTTTAACCTCTCCGGTATTTGTAATTTCTCTTTTTAAGCTAACATAAACTTTAACACTGAAGTTAATTCCTTTAGCTTTACATTTTTTTATTTCTTCGCTTTCGCTTGTTATCTTCTTAAAAGGAAGTTCAAGTCTTATTGAACCCTTAACATAGTCAAGACGAACTTCTTTGTTCGCAGCTTCAATAGGATAAACTTCTAAAAGACATTCTTGAATTTTTTTACTAATGAAAAGTTCAAAACTTTCCTTGCTAGTTTCAAGAATATCAAAGAGTGGTAGAGATTGTTTAGTAACTGAATAATCTCTTCTCTCTGTGATAGGACCAAATTTACGAATTTTATAATTTTTTTGCTCCATAAAATTTATTCTCATCCTTTCTGAAAATATAGCCTATAAATATAAAATATACATTTATAAAAATGTATATATACGTAAGGTATATAAATTTTACCACATAAGGTATTTTTCTATCTCATTGAAAATGGCTATTTTTTACCATATTTTTTTGTTTAAAAAAGCGAAAAAAATAGGCTAGATTTTTTATGAAATTCTAGTCTATTTAATTCTTTTATTACTTGTTTTTAGTTTTTTATAAAACTTACTATACTTATGAGAAATCTTTGCTAATTGGTATATTTTAGGTTGTCTTTCAAATTTAAAAATATTTTTTTCTTTTGATAGTCAGAAAGTAATTTCGATTAAAATAAACAAAATATAAGCTGGTAATATAATTGGAAAAATCTTATTGTAATCACCATTTTCTTGATATTTTAGCACCGTGTTATAAATACCAATATTTGCAAATGCACCATAATTGATTGCACTTCTAATCGAATCTTCTGATTGAAAAATAAATACAGATATTAATTGTTTATTTACATAAGGTAATATATATCAACGATATATTTTTAATTTATTTCAGCCTTTGCTTTTATACATTATTATTATGTGCAAAGGTATAGTATTAATAGATTCTGTTACCTGCTTAGTTAACTTCCTAAAAGCCGAAACTATTAAAGCTATTGTAATTGCAGTTGTTTGATCCATAATAGGATTAAAAATTAAAAATCAAAAGAATGTTGGGATAACTTTAATTAAAGTTAGCAAGCTTTTAAAAGCTAATACATTATAGGTTTTATTGATTTTTTCACTTAATACATAGCTATAAAAAACTGCAAATATGTAACCTATTACTATAGATAAGAATGCTTGTTGAATAATAATTCAATATTGTGCTAATAATGAAATATTAAAATCACTGAAATCAAATTTAAATATACTACTAAAGTATTTGTTTAAAGTTGTTCAATAAATTTCTGAATTACTTAATGAAATAAAACCCCAAATTAAGATAGCAAAATAACACATTAACATTAGTATCAAGACATATTTTTTTCAATTATATTTGAATGAATAAATATCCTTTTTATTTGCTGGTTTTATTTCTTTTTGAACTAATAGCACTTTATTTAAGCTAAATAAAATTATTTCAATAAGAAGAATAAAAAGAGCAATGAATAATAATGTTATACCAAAACTATCTTTATATATTCTTGGATTAGAGAAAAATATACCTAATCCATTTATCCCAACTAATCCTAAAATAGCCACTCATCTAATATTTGATTCATATGCTATAAAGAAATTAAGGAAAAATTTTATTCTAACTTGTAGATAAATATTTTTATAAAATGAAGCAATTTTATTTTTTCCTAGATAAATATCTCTGTAGTATACTTTTGTATCACTAGATTCAATTAAATCAGAAATATAACGATTCATTCATAATCATGTAAATCAGAAATATAGAGTAAAAGATGCTAGTTGCGCACTAAAAGCATTTTTGAAAAGCAAGATAAATACTATAACCGGAAAAGCTCTTAAAAGCATTAAAATTACTTTTAAAATAATGCTGAAAATTTTGTGTTTATGGATATTGGTGGCTGAAAAATATCCGGTTATTATTGCTAGAAAGAATCCGAAGAATGTTCCTAATGTAACACTTTGCAGAGTAATTAAGAAATATTTAAAGTTCAAATATCAAATATTATAAGACAAGTCCTTTTGATGAGATGAGAAACTAAAAATTGACTTAATGTTTTCTCATCCTTTATCTCATCTAGGGTTTTGTACAGTATAAAAGAAACCTAAATTATATAAACAGTATATTGCAAAAATTATAATAGCTAGTATGGTAAGTCGTTTTAAATATTTTTTAGTAGTTATCTTTTTAAGAAATAATTGCTTATTCATCAAAATATACTAGTAATTCTTCTTTTGAGAATTTTTCCTTACTAAATACTTGCATTACTTTTCCGTCTTTAATTGCTACTAATTTATCGCAATATTGCATAGCCAATTCAATGTCATGTATAGCTGCTATTATTATTTTTTTATTTTTTAATGATGTTAAATAATCAAATACTTTATGTGAAGATGTAACATCTAAATTACTTGTTACTTCATCACAAAGTAATATTTCAGATTTATTAAATACCCCAGAAATAAAGTTAAATCTTTGCTTTTGACCACTAGATAACATATTTAAAGGGGTTAATGCTAAATCAGTTACACCAAAATAGTCAAATAAGCTTCATAATCGATCTATTTGATTTTTGCTTAGTATTTTAAATAGTCTTGTAATTAGATTAGTGTAACCATTGTAGTTAAATAATATATTTTTATAACCATCGTAATTAAGTAATGTTAATGTGTCTGCATCAATATACGAAATTAAATTTTTATAATTCTTCAGTTGTTTTTTATTTAATTTAGATATATTTTGCTCATTAAAATATATCGCTCCGGCATACAGAATATCTAGATTAAAGATTGATTTCAAAATTGTTGATTTTCCCTCGCCACTTTTTCCGATTAGACCCACAATTTCGCCTTTTAAAAAGGTTAAATTAATATTTTTTAAAAATTCTTTTTTCTCGTAGCTAAGCGATACATTTTTAAATTGAAGCATTATTCTCCTAATGTTTGTTTTAATTTTGTTTTAAAGTCGGCAAATGTAGAATTTTCATAACCAAAGAATCCGACATTTCTACCATAAATAGATTCTGTATTTAAGTTATCTAAAGCTTGTATTATTAAGCTAATTTGTTCTGAATTTACATTTTTAGATAAAATCCCTATATTGAAAGGTAATGGATCTGTAACAGTTAAAAATGTAATCTTTTCTTCTGGCCTAATTGTTGGATTTATAGCATATGCATATGCTTTTGAATCTTTATACTTTGTATATGAGTATGATGCCTCATTATCAAAGAAAATATGTATATTTTTATTTTTTTCGTCACTAGCTTCAGTAAATTTAGCTTGTACTAATTTTCCTGAATATTTTTCGCTTAAATCAGCAAATGATTTAAGCTGTACATTTTGTGCTGTATTAAATTGCTTTTTCATTAAAGCTTCTGGTAAGAAATATTTACTTCCTGAACTAGGTTTTCCTATTCCTAAGCCATAAGATACAAATTCTGCTAAATTCTTATTATTTCATGCTTGAATAATTTTTTGTGTAACTTCATCATTTGCTACTATTGCAACTAATCCACGTTGATATCCAACTAAATTCTTGCTATCTGTTGAATTATAATCTGCATAAAATTTAGTATATGAAGAACCGTTTCATCCATTTCCGTTTTCTGCATCATTTCATTGAGCACTTCATGGAATTTTATTAAACGCTTCTTGTTCAGCTTGAGCAATTTGTTGCAATTGCATTCCATCAGTTCCATAGTTTGCATCTTTTACATCACCTAAAAATCTAGAAGTTAATGTTTGAATAATATTAGCATTAAATTCATTATCGGGTGTATTAACTGAAACTAGGCTACCTGAAGAAACAAATCCTAAATCACTTTCACCTTTTGCAATATTTTCGCTAATTATTTGGTAATCGTCAGAGCTTACCATTTTAATATCAACAGATATATTAGCATTTTTAGATTGTAAGTAATTATTCATGCTGGTTTGAATATCAGTTTTTAATTTAGTTATTTTTGTTTCATCATTACCAACACTTCATGGTGTAAGCATTTGAATTTTAATTACTTTATTTTGTTGTTGATTTGGCGGAATAGTCTCATTAGTTCCACTCGTATTTTGTTCAGGTCCTTTGCAGGCAACTGATAATAATGGAGATGCTAGAGCAAATAAAGCTGTCCCCATTATTATTCCATTTTTAATTTTTTTCATAAAAAAATCCTTCCTGGACAGGGAAGAATAGTAAAAAGAGAAGACTCGCTACGCTAGTATTAACTAGATCAGCTAATGAGAGTATTTCTCAACCTGCCTTGATAAAAAAGCAAGTACCCCTTGTCCTTGCTTAAAATTATATCTTATTATAAATTTTTATCTTCTTCAATTTCTGTTATTTCTACAGATTTATTAGTTGATTCAGAAGTATTAATTAAAAAGTTGAAAGTCCACCTAAGTGGTAAATTGAGTAGTTCCTCAATATTGCTGTATAAATTTTACAAAAATGTTCCAAAAGCGTGAAGAAAAATAAAGCCTGAGCTTAAAATTCTTTGTTATTTAGACGAAACTGTTGAAATATTTAGAAGTTTTTAACCTGATTATTCTGCCTGTTTTATCATCAATAAAATCACGATATTGATTATTTATTGCGTTGAACATTTGTGAAATATATTCAAAATTAACATATCTCGGAAACTTGCCTTTTGGTAGAAAGTTTCTGATTTTTTATGAGCATTTTCTATGCTTCCTTTTGTCATGATGAATATGTATCGCACTTGTAAATAACAGGAATTTCTCTTATTTCATTTAACTTCACATTTTCCGAACCATTGTCTATGGTTAGAGATAAAATGGTTAAATTGTGATGATTAATCAATTTAAGAAGTGATTCTTTTATTGAATCTGCATCTCGCCGAGTTAATATCCCAAATAACATTCTTGTCTTTCTTTCTAGCAAGGTAAGAATGCAATATTTAGCTCTTAAATTAAGAATTACTGTGTCCATTTCATAATGTCCAAATTCTTCTCTGTTTCTAATTGTTAATGGTGCGAGATGAATAGAAATACCAAAGTTAATTTTCTTAGATTGCACTCCTTTAGGTTTTCTTCTTGCCACGTAGTTTATCTCAATTAGATTTTTGAAATACCTCTTTTGATTTCAAAATAAAAATAGAGAAATCAACATCTTTAACATATTTTTTAATTCATAAAGTAATAAAAAAGCTTGTGGCGTAGGTATAAAAGCATTTTTATCCTTCAATTGTTCTTTATAGTAATCCAAGAATGTCGTTACTGATATTAGTGGTTCAAATTTCTTTTCATTATCTGAAAGTAAAATACCTTTAGATAATTTTCTCTTAACGATTCTGTGTTGTTTACTTCAAAACCTTCAGAAGCGAACAATATCATCTCATTTTGAAATTGTGTTTTCATGAATTTGTTGAACTGGATTTTGAACATTTTGCATTTTGAGCTGAACTCATTCACGATGTGAAACTTTAAAAATTGTTGTTAGTCTATTTTTACAATTACTGCAAAATTTGTATGAGTCTTCTGCTGTGTAATCTCACATAGCTAGTTTTAAATTTTGCTTGAGAACTTTAGCTGATACGTTCATTGTTTTTGAAATATCATTCAGTGTTTCATGTGTTGCGAAATTTTTAAACATAATAGCTAGCTTTTCGATGTTGAAATGAGTTATATTTTGCTCTCTGAGTTTGTTTATGTCCTTATGGATTTTGTTTATTTCGTTATCATTTAGTGAATCCATTATTGCAAAATGATAATATGCTTCTCTTTGAGTTTTTGATATAACCGTTTGATATACTTTTTCCTCAATTTTTATGCAAAATACTCTTTTTTGTTATACTTCAAATCTATTAACATTATAATTAAGTTAGTTCCTTCCTTTAGATTTGCAATTTTATTATACAAGGAACACAAAAAAAGCTGTTAGCTCACGATTAGGTGGATTGACAGCTTTTTAATTTATAGTTGATTCAGAAGCTAACATTCTTAGTTCATTTGTCAGCTCATTATCATTAGCATCATATGGTTCTGGTGTAATTTTTTTATTTACGTCTGATAAAACGAATTCCGCTCCTAAAAAACGTGATTGATATTGATGGGCAATCATTGTGTTAGACATTTTTTCATCACTAAAAATTACTTTATTTATTTGATTTTTATCTGCAATGGTTATATTTGTTCACTCTTGGAATTGATGTAAAGTACAATAAACAAAATGTGCCGGTTCTGAATCTGTGAAATAAATATTTTCTTTAATATATAAAGAGTCTTGAAACTTATCAATATCATATAATGAATTCATTCCGATAATTTCTTTAACCACAGGGTGTATTGGTTTATGAAAAACATCTTTGACTTTTCCGCCTTCTAATAAGGCACTTTCATTAAAGAAATAAACTCATTGACATTTATTTTTAATAAAGTCCAAATTATCAGTAACAAAAATAGTAGTTATATTATTCGTTTTCACAATATTAAATAATACTCTTAAAAACTCTGCACGAGCTTCATTTGAAATATTACTCATATTATCTTTAATAAACAAAATTTGACTTTTGGATAAGTTAAATTTTGTTAACTTTATCTTAGCCTTATCAATAATTCCTAATTCTTTAAAAGGCTTAATAAAGTTGAATGCCGAAACTGAAGCATTTTCATATGCTTCTATGAAACGAACCATAGCAGCCATGCTTTTTAAGAATTTATTGCTTGCTTTTTGTTTTGAAGAAGCATAATTGATTAAATCTATTAGCAATTTAAATATTCAATTATTTATGATAAATAACTTAATATCTTCAAGCTCCGTTAATAATTGTTCGACTCCTTCGTGTCCTAGTAATAATTTATAAATTGAATCAATCATTGATAAAGCTATTTTTTGTGTTCTTTTTATATTAACTTTAACTAAATTTAATTTAAATTCTTTAGATTTTAATAATGAATTAAAAAGCTTTTCTTCAGAATATTTGGCTCAATCTAATTCGGATTGTGCAAATTTGATTTTTTCTTCTAAATTATGCACTGCAACTATGTTTTTATAGTTGGGTAAATGATTAAATCTCCTATTTTGAATTTGGTATATTTCGTGTTTACATTTTGCTATATTTTCATTTATAAAATCATATGTTATTTTTGACATTGATGTAAACGGCTTTATATTAAAGTAAAACTGATCATAAATGAAATCTTTAATACGAGATACTGTGGCATTTTTATAGCTGTTTTTTTCTTGAGTGAAATTATTTAAGATAAATAACTTAATTTCTGAATTAATTGTTTGCTTTAATTCATTAAGTTCATTTTCAGTTAAGTATTTTAAAGAGTTAAAGTTTCTAGATCAAATTCTTAGTTCAAGCTTCTTGATTAAAATATCCTTCGCAAGGTCAAAATATTCTTCAGATAAGATATCAACCATATTTCTTTTTTGTTTAAGTATTTTAATTTGTTTCTTTACGAGTGATATTTGATAATAAATGTACTTGCACGAAAATTTAATTAAAGATGCTTTATATTGTTTATAGAAATTTATTTGAATATTTAAATCTTTAATCTTCATGTCATTTTCTACTTTTACTAATGACATTGAGTTTATCATCTTCATATATTTAAGTTTAATTTGACTTTGATAAATTAAATCTTTTTGTTGGTTAATATTGCTAGTTTGCAATCCATGTTCTAAAGTTCTATATTCATTTTTTAGTGATTTAAATATTTCAAAGCATTCTTTCATAACTGATATTTTATAGTTAGATAAAATATAAATTAAGTTTTCAATTTCTTGTGTAATATCAGCAGAAGGATTATTTAATTTTAATCTTAGTGTTTGCTCAATTCCATTTACAGTTTTAACAAAATAATTATTTACATTAGTTAAACTAGTCGAACGTTGTTTAATATTATTGAAGATGACATTTTTCATTGTATAGTCTAGATTTGAATAAATGTTGTTTAAATTAGTTAACTTTATGACATCAGTAACAGAATTTTGACAATCTTGTCAAAGTTCAAATAGCGGAATATTTTCATCTTCTTGATTTGTTATCTCATTAATATCAAAATAAGAAACCTTCTTTAAGATTTCTTTATTTTTCTTGCTAAATTTTAAATATTTATCAAAATCTCAATATTTCTTGGTGTTAGGATCAAAATATGTAATTTGAGCATTATGATTTCTCGAAATTTCAGAAACAATATGTTCAAAAGATAAGTTCGTATTATTGTTTGAAATATAAAATGCATTTAAAGTGTTATATTTTAATTCCAATCAAGGAATTGAAATATTAGCAAAAGGTCACTTATTATGTTCGGAGTTTTGTGCCTTTTTGATAAATATATTTTCAATAGTTAAGATTTTTTTACTCATATTTCCTTCTTAATATGATAGGTGCTCATTTTTATTAATTAATTTTGACACTACCATATAAGCATAATAAATAACAAATACATTGAATCATATTTTAATAGGACTGGTTAATATATGCTGAGTAATTCACACAAAAATATCCTTAGTATCACTATTTCCTAATGAATATAGGTCAGCAAATGAAAGTATTGGGATGTTTATTAACTCAAGAAATGCACAGAACACAATAATAGGAACAAAAACTAAATATTTTTCAGTCTTCATCGCAAATCTTCCTACTATTACAAATATTACAAGTAAAGTCATACCTGATGTCATTAAAGCTAATAACACTCATCTATTTTTAATAATTCCGTTCTTAATAATATCATCATTAACAAAGAAACCAATATATCAAGCTATAATACTAATTGCTAAGACTAAAAACAATGTTCCTGAAACACAGTAAATATTTTTTAAAGCTATATTTGATGAGTTTTGATCAATAAATTGTCTTTTACTATTTAATTTCACAATTTTATTTGCTATTTGAATAGCATTTTTACGATTCCCTGAAGCTGATTCAAATTTGTATTTATAAGCTAATAAGTTAATTTTTATAGCTAAACGGTTTAATCTGTATTCTTTTGAAAATGCAAATCTTAAAAATCCCATGTAATACAATCCGAAAATACCTGAAATTAATCCATTTACAGCAGTAGCAACTGTATAAATAGGATTATATCCAGCTGGCGGGACAAAAAGAAGTGAAATTAAATCAGCCACAATACCAACAAATACACCTATAACTGGTCCAAATATAAAACCGGATATTTTGACTGGTAAACCGATAAAAGAGAACTTATATGATGGAATATTAACAATTGGAATTATTTGAGCAGAAACAACAGTGAATGCAACAGAAATAGCAATTAAAATAGCCACAAACACCATTTTTTTAATGGTTCATTTTGGAAATATACTTAAATCTGATAATTTAATTTTAATTTTTTGGACTTTTTGCATTGCTACTTTTTTCATATTTAAATTTTATATTAATAGTTTCTAAATTAAATTAAAAAACAAAAGAAAATTTTTAATTTAAGTACTATTATGTAGCTATAAAAGATTCAGAACTGTAGCAAATAAAAAATATGAGAATACTCATATTTAATTATTTCTTTTTCTTAGATTTTTGTTGAGAAACTGCTCTTTTTAACTCGAAATCTGAACGATATAAATAATCATCAATAGCTTCAGCTAATCCATCTTGTTCAACAGCGCTTGTATAATATTTTGCTGCTTTTTTAGTTAAAGAATCAGCATTATCCATTGCATAAGAATATCCGGCAACTTTAAACATTGGAATGTCATTTGCACTATCACCTATAGCCATTACATCAGCTAATTCTGCTTGGAACACATTATCACATAATCATTTCATCCCAGAAGCCTTTGATACACCAATATTTGTAATTTCTATGTATTTATTTAAAACATTAATAATATCTAATTGAAGTCCTGATGCTAAACATTCATCATAAAAAGCTTTAAGTTTGCCAGATTCTCCATAAGCTTCGATCTTATGCAAGTCTGAATTAATTCTTCCATCTCTAATTCAATCATTGTATTCGTTAAATGTAGTTAAGAATTCATTTGTGGCATCATTTGAATTATACATATAATACTGATCATCACCCATGTAATATAATGTAACACCATGTTTAAGTGCTAGTGGTCAAATTAATTGTGCTTTTTCATGATTAATTAATTCTCTATGAAGTACTTTTTTCTCTACATTATCATATATCATAGCACCATTTGAACAACTAAGGTATCTGACATTTAGTTCATCAGCTAATCTTTGAATTTTGGGTAAAGGCGGATTTCCTGTATTAATTACAAAAGGGATATTTTTCTCTGCTAATTCTCTTATTTTGCTACGATTAACATCAGATAAAATCTTATCAGGGAATGGGTAGATTGTTCCATCTACATCACTAAAAATTACTCATTTTTTATTCATAGCTATATTATAAACAATAGTAAATAATTCAAAATCATTTTGTTAAGAAATTCAACATTTTTGTCCTATATAATAGGAAAAACAGTTTGCTAAAAGTGCAAAAAAATATAAAATTTTATTATGCGAGAAATTTTAGAATTTTTGAATAAAAAAGTACAAAAAGATAAGAAAAAATTAAAGCTATACAAACTATTAGATGATATGTTTTCGTTATTAATAGCAATTTTAAACATATCAGCAATTGTTCTAGCTTCCATAGCTTTATCAATCCTTTCAAAAGAAAAGCCTAATAATGTTCAAAATACAGGTTTAAATTCCTATTGAAATATAGTAATACTAGCAACATTTATTATATTATCATTCTTTTTAAACTTGTTTATAGCCGTATATCGTTATAATACTCATAGTACATTATATAAGAAAATTTATAATACTATTTCTTACCTACAAATTAAATATAATGCTGGTCAAATATCAAGTGAAACAATGGAACAAATTTTAGATGCTTTATGAAAACAGGCTACAACTAGAAAGAAAATAGTTATTGGTGCAGTGTTAAAAAGTGAATTAACAAATAGTGGTAAATAATATGAAAACTAAAAATAGAACATCTAGTTATCAAGCATACTTATCGCTTGTTAACAATACCAAAATTAAAATTGCATCATATGGTGTGGTTTATTATATATTAAATATTTTAATGATTCTGTGCACTATGTTTAACGGTTTTATTGCCATTTGATATTTAGCTGGAGCTAGTAAACATTTTATTGCTGATAATCCTTATGTTTCTTGATTAAATGGAAACTCGAATTTAAACTATGTTATTGCAACTACAATTATAAATGCTTTAATAACATTCTTGAGTGGATTATTATCTTTCTTTGTTATTAACAAGAAATATACATTTTATTTATATAAATTAAAACAACTAGATTTCGAAAAGCGTATTTTCGAGCTTAGATTATTTGTCTATAAAGGACTAAATAAAAAGGATTCTGAATTTCTTTTATTTAAGAGATGTTTAGCAATATTAGAAATCGATCGGTTTAAATCAAGTGATTTTTCAGGAGGATATTTAAATGGACAATAAAGATATAACTATTATCGAAGTAGATTTAAATGATATCAGCCCCTTGAAGAATCAAGATAATAAATCTAATAATAAAGCAATCGAAGAAAAAAATAATCAAATAAATATTAAGTCAAATAAATTAAAGAACAAAACACATAAAAAATATATATTATCACGTGCATTTTTTGTATTTTTAAATGTTTTAGCAATATTTATTTCTGCAAGTATTGTTATACTAAACTTGTATGCAATTAGATTTAATGAATTCCCTGATAAAACGATGATATTTTTTGTTCTTATAGCTGTACTATCTGTTGTAACAACATTAGTTGTTAGTGTACAGATCTTCTTAGGAATAACAGATAAGAAAATAAATTAAGTGATAACATCTCTAATTTACAAGAAGTTATTGATAATATATCAACTAAGGATAATTTAGATAGTTCTGATTATGAAAATATATCTAAATTGCTTGATTAAACTCGTAATAAAGCGAGTTTTTTTATAAAAAAACTAGAGATAAACTCTAGCTTAATATATTATTTTTCAATTTTAATTTTAACACTTGGTCCCATTGAAGCTGAAACTGTTAAGTTTAGGATATATGCTCCTTTAACAGCTGCAGGTTTTAGTTTCTTAATTAATGAAATAAGTGTTTGAGCATTTTCAACTAATGCTTCTGTAGGCATGCTTGCTTTTCCAATAAGTGAGTGTACAATACCAGCTTTATCTGTACGGTAGTTTGCTTTACCTTTTTTAAGTTCTTCAACAGCTTTTTCTGGAGTAGGAGTAACTGTACCTGTTTTAGGGTTAGGCATTAAACCTTTAGGTCCAAGTTTCTTTCCATATTTTCCTAATAAAGGCATCATTGCAGGGTCTGCTACCATAACATCAAAATCAAAGTTATCTTCTTTAATTCTTTGTTCTAATGCTTGTGCATCAACAACTATATCAGCACCAGCTTCTGTAGCTAATTTTTGTTTTTCAACATTATTTGTTGCTACTAATACACGAACTGATTTACCTGTACCATTTGGTAATAATACAGCACCACGTAATTGTTGGTCAGCTTTTCTAACATCAAGATTTAAGTTAAATGCAAGATCAATTGAAGCATCAAATTTAGCATATGAAGTTTTCTTAGCTAATTCAATAGCTTGAGCTAAATCATAAGCAACTGTTCTATCAAATGATTCACGAGCAGCTTTTAAATTTTTTGAAACTCTTTTAGCCATAATTATTCTTCTCCTTCATTTGCTTTTTCATCTGTAATTACATTAACTTCAATTGCTTGACCTTTTGTATTTACTAAATCTTCTAAATCACTATTAAGTTCTTCTTCTTTCTTAGCAGCTAATTTAGCAGCTTTAGCAGCAGCTTTAGCTTCTGCTTTTGCTTTAAATATGTCATCGTATCCTTCAACTAAAACACCCATTTGTCTTGCTGTACCAGCAACTGTAGCCATAGCAGCATAAATGTCATCTGTGTTTAAGTCAGGCATTTTGTATTCGGCAATTTCTTTTAATTGTTCTTTTGTAATTGTAGCAGCGATTGTTGTTTTAGGGTTAGCTGCACCTGATTGAATTTTAGCAGCTTGTTTAATTTTAAATGATGCAGGAGCTGTAAATAATTTAAATTCAAATGATTTATCTTTGTACACTGTAATTTGTACTGGAACTGGTTCGCCTGCTCTGTCTCTTGTAGCATCGTTAAATGCTTTTGTGAATTCAGGCATGTTAACACCAACACCAGCTAAAGCTGGACCTGGTTTAGCTTGTCCAGCAGGGAATTGCAATTTAGCAATACGTTGTATTTCTTTTTTTGCCATTTTTATCCTTTCGATATTGTGGTCTAGCGATATTTGTTATATCTCCCACTAGTAGAGGCAATAATTTAATATTGCTAACTAATTATAATAAAAAAGTATTTTTTTAATAATGTTTTAGTATTTTTCTTACTTCTATATTATAGATATATATATTATTTGTATTAAAAAACTTCGATTTATAACGAAGTTTTTTTGACCTATTTTATCTTTTTTGCTGTCATATTATTTTTAATTTCAGTTCAATATTTTTGCTGTCTTTTAATATATTTCATTGTTGATTCGTTCTTTTTTATTTCATCTAATACATTAATGTTAACATCATTATTTTCTATATACAATTTCTTTACTAATTCGTACTCTTGAGATGCATCTAAATATTTAGCTTTCTTTAAGACTTTTATTTCTTCTATGTAGTCTTTTTGCATCTTTGTTTTTGCACATTCAGCTGACTTTATATTCATACTTAATGTTTTTAAATTAGTTGTTCTATTAGCTATTCTATTTTCAAATTTCTGTTGTTCAGTACAGAATTTTTGTATTTGATTTTGTGTGTTAATTTTTAATGTTTTTCATAGATACTTTACACAAGTTTCATATCCATAATTAAAATATAGTTCTTTCATCTCTGAATCGAACCACTCATTTTTTCCTGATATTAATTTTGAATATTCGTTGATAAATATATTTTGTATCTCATCTCTAGTAGCATTTGAATACCATTTGAAATCAAGAATATGTTTAATCATGCTATTTATATTTTTTAAATATAAATTAATAAAAATATTAATATAATAGCTATCTGCAAATTTATATGCATACTTGGCATTTTTATCTATTTGAAGTAATTTAAAATAAAAATCAGCATATTGGCATTTAAGTAAATTTTTTCCTATTTCTTTATTAAGCATGATAAAATTATATACCTTATTTTTTAAAGGTGGAAATAAAAAAACGCGAAATCGCGTTTATATTCTTTGAAAACTGAATAGTAATACAATGTTAATAATTCATTAAAATGTCTGAATACATAACTTTTAAACCTATCAATTTATTAGTAATGGTCAGCTGAATGTATTACTACACTTACACTTCCATCCTATCAACCTCGTAGTCTACAAGGAATTTCAAGGGAATACTTATCTCTGAGGAGGCTTCCCACTTAGATGCTTTCAGCGGTTATCCCTTCCGTACTTAGCTACCCAGCTATGCTCCTGGCGGAACAACTGGAACACCAGCGGTACGTCCACTCCGGTCATCTCGTACTAAGAGCAGCTCTCATCAATATTCCAACGCCCACATCAGATAGGGACCGAACTGTCTCACGACGTTCTGAACCCAGCTCGCGTACCGCTTTAATTGGCGAACAGCCAAACCCTTGGAACCGACTCCAGCTCCAGGATGCGATGAGCCGACATCGAGGTGCCAAGCCTTGCCGTCGATGTGATCTCTGGGCAAGATCAGCCTGTTATCCCCAGGGTAACTTTTATCCGTTGAGCGACTGCCGTTCCATGACGTACAGCCGGATCACTAAGTCCTGCTTTCGCACCTGCTCGACTTGTAAGTCTCGCAGTCAAGCACACTTCTACCTTTGCGCTCTACATACGGTTTCTGACCGTATTGAGTGTACCTTTGAACGCCTCCGTTACCTTTTAGGAGGCAACCGCCCCAGTCAAACTACCCACCACGCACTGTCCCCTACCGGATTACGGTAGCAGGTTAGAAACTCAACATACCAAGGGTGGTATTTCAAGGTCGACTAATCTAGAACTGGCGTCCTAGCCTCATTGTCTCCCACCTATCCTACACATGTTAGGCCAAGTTTCAATACAAAGTTGTAGTAAAGCTCCATGGGTCTTTTCGTCTTGATGCGGGTACCCAGTGTTTTCACTGAGCCATAATTTCACCGAGTCCAATGTTGAGACAGTTGAGAGATGATTGCGCCTTTGTGCAGGTCAGTATTTAGCCGACAAGGAATTTCGCTACCTTAGGACCGTTATAGTTACGGCCGCCGTTCACCCGGGCTTCACTTCAATGCTTCGCATAGCTAACAAATCCGCTTAACCTTCGGGCACTGGGCAGGCTTCACCCCCTATACTTCATCTTACGATTTAGCAGAGAGCTGTGTTTTTGATAAACAGTTGCCCCTCACAATTTACTGTGGCCAACAAATGTTGGCACCCCTTCTCGCGAACTTACGGGGTTAATTTGCAGAGTTCCTTAACATTGGTTTTCTCGCTCGCCTTAGAATACTCATCTTGGGAACGTGTGTCCGTTCTCGGTACAGGCACCTTTTGTTTTATAACGCTTAGAAGCTTTTCTTGGAAGTATGAAATCACACAATTCACTACAAGTAGCTATACATTATGACTCCCAGTTATAGAATCCGCATTTAACTAGATTCACCAGTAATCACTTATCCCTAAATCCAATAATAGGTAGTGTTATCCTTCTTCGTCACTCCATCACTTACGCAGGTGGTACAGGAATATTAACCTGTTGTCCATCGGATACGCTTTTCAGCCTTTCCTTAGGTCCTGACTAACCCTGGGTGGACAAACCTTCCCAGGAAACCTTTCCCAATAGGCGTTGAGGATTCTCACCTCAAATCGTTACTCATACCGGCATTCTCACTTCTTAACGCTCCACCAGTCCTCACGGTCTGACTTCGCCGCATTAAGAACGCTCCTCTAACGTACTAAATGTACCCGTAGCTTCGGTATTGTGTTTTACTCCCGTTACATTATTGGCGCAAGATTCTTGACTAGTGAGCTATTACGCACTCTTTAAAGGATGGCTGCTTCTAAGCCAACCTCCTAGTTGTTTATGAAATCTCACAACCTTTCTGACTTAACACGATTTTGGGACCTTAGCTGACGATCTGGGTTGTTGCCCTCGCGAGCCGGGACGTTAGCACCCCAGTTCCGACTGCATGATAATACACAATGATATTCGGAGTTTGATTATAGTCAGTACCGCTAGACGCGGCCATTCCATATTCAGTGCTCTACCATCAAAGTTTAACATCACACGCTAGCCCTAAAGCTATTTCGAGGAGAACCAGCTATCTCCAAGTTCGATTGGAATTTCTCCGCTATTCACAAGTCATCCGGGCACTTTTCAGCGTACTACGGTTCGGCCCTCCACTTGGGATTAACCAAGCTTCAGCCTGCTCATGAATAGATCACATGGTTTCGGGTATATATCAACATACTAGACGCCCTATTAAGACTCGATTTCTCTGCGGCTCCGCTTTTCTGCTTAACCTCGCATGTTAACATAACTCGCCGGTTCATACTGCAAGATGTACGCCATCACCCATTAACGGGCTCTGACTAATTGTAAGTAAGTGGTTTCAGATTCTATTTCACTCCCCTCCCGGGGTTCTTTTCACCTTTCCCTCACGGTACTAGTTCACTATCGGTGTCTGATTAGTATTTAGCCTTACCGGATGGTCCTGGCAGATTCAGACAGGGTTTCACGTGCCCCGCCCTACTCAGGATACTATCAAAAGTCTTTGCTATTTCGCTTACGGGAGTATCACCCTCTGTGCTTAGTTTTCCCAAACTATTCTGCTATAACAAAGATTTGTAACTTTATGTAGATAGTCCTACAACCCCAGTTTAAAAAACTGGTTTGGGCTCTTTCACGTTCGCTCGCCGCTACTGATGAAATCATTTTTATTTTCTTTTCCTGTTGCTACTAAGATGTTTCAGTTCACAACGTGTCTCGCAAATGGAACTATTTTATTCATTCCATAGCAACTAGACATTACTCTAGTTAGGTTTCCCCATTCGGAAATCCCCGTTTCGGTGCTTATATCCAGCTCCACGAGGCTTATCGCAGGTAATCACGTCCTTCATCGACTTTCAGACCCAAGGCATCCACCACAAACTCTTACTTATTTAAAAGTTGTAACAATATTTTCCTATTGTTGTTGATGTATTCAAAGACATTTTAACGAATTATTATTTCTAATAATTTCTCGGTATCACAAAACAAATTGACTAATTTATTTTTTGATGTCGTTGTTATATTAATATCTTTACTATTCAGTTTTCAAAGAACATAAGAGAGAAAGTTCTCTCAAAACTAGATATATAATGACAGCTTATTATAATAAGGTAAATTGTAAATAAGTAACAAATAAATTGTTATTTTGTACTCCGTAGAAAGGAGGTAATCCATCCCCACGTTCTCGTAGGGATACCTTGTTACGACTTCACCCCAGTCACCAGTCCTGCCTTAGGCAGTTGTCTCCGTAGTTGACTAAACCGACTTCGGGCGTTACCAGCTCCCATGGTGTGACGGGCGGTGTGTACAAGACCCGAGAACGTATTCACCGTAGCGTAGCTAATTCTACAATTACTAGCAATTCCAACTTCATGTAGTCGAGTTGCAGACTACAATCCGAACTGAGAAAGGTTTTTGAGATTTGCTCCATGTCGCCATATTGCTTCTCTTTGTACCTTCCATTGTAGCACGTGTGTTGCCCCACTCGTAAGAGGCATGATGATTTGACGTCGTCCCCACCTTCCTCCCAGTTACCCGGGCAGTCTCCTTAAGGTATTTAATTAAGGATAAGGGTTGCGCTGGTTGCAGGACTTAACCGAACATCTCACGACACGAGCTGACAACAACCATGCACCATCTGTCATTCTGTTAACCTCCACTATATCTCTATAGCTTTGCAGAAGATGTCAAGAGTGGGTAAGGTTCTACGCGTATCTTCAAATTAAACCACATGCTCCACCGCTTGTGCAGATCCCCGTCAATTCCTTTAAGTTTCACTCTTGCGAGCATACTACTCAGGCGGATGATTTAATGCGTTAGCTGCGCCAATGGTTCCCATCAGCTAATCATCATCGTTTACAGCGTGGACTACCAGGGTATCTAATCCTGTTTGCTCCCCACGCTTTCGTCTCTCAGTGTCAATATGTGCCCAGTTAACTGCCTTCGCCAAGTTGGTGTTCTTCCTTATATCTACGCATTTCACCGCTTCACAAGGAATTCCGTTAACCTCTACACAATTCTAGTTTGCCAGTATCCAACGCGATTTGGGGTTGAGCCCCAAGTTTTGACGCCAGACTTAACAAACAACCTACAGACGCTTTACGCCCAATAATTCCGGATAACGCTTGCAACCTATGTATTACCGCGGCTGCTGGCACATAGTTAGCCGTTGCTTTCTGATTTAGTACTGTCAAGATAATAGCATTTCCTCTACTATTTTTTCATCCTAAATAACAGCAGTTTACAACCCGAAGGCCTTCATCCTGCACGCTGTGTCGCTCCATCAGACTTTCGTCCATTGTGGAAAATTCCCTACTGCTGCCTCCCGTAGGAGTCTGGCCGTATCTCAGTCCCAGTGTGACAGATTAAGTCTCTCAACCCCGTTAAACATCATAGCCTTGGTGAGCCATTACCTCACCAACTAGCTAATGTTCTGCACCCCAATCTTTAGTGGAGCTTGAAAGCTCCTTTTATATAAGGAAGATGCCTTCCTTATAAGTATCCAGTATTAGCGATAATTTCTCATCGTTGTCCCAATCTAAAAGGTACGTTAAGTACGTGTTACTCACCCATTCGCCGCTAAGTTCCGAAGAACTCCGCTCGACATGCATGTATTAGGCACACAGCCAGCGTTCATCCTAGCCAGGATCAAACTCTCGAAAAAATTGACTGTCATGTACATTGTATATATCTAGTTTTCAAAGAACTTTATAAATTTGCTTGTTAGCGATATTATTATAGCACCTAAATCATTTTTAATAAATAAATTTTATAAATATTTTTAATATTAGATTTCATTAGGTGTGAATATCTGTAATATTTTAACACTATTCTTTAATATCCATAATAATAAAATAAAAAAAATAATGACTGGCATTATTTCTCATTTGATTCGCTTTGAGTTGTATTTATATTGAAATTAGTATACAGAATATATATAGGATTGATTGTAATTTTATTAATTTTATCTGTTATAGAATATTCGATTTTTAAATAATTATCTTTATCCAGTTCAACCGGAACTAATTTATTAATTGTATAAGTAAATTCATCTTTATTTTTTGCATCAGATGTTATAGTGAAATTATTTGGCACAACTTCAGATGGTTTTTTATTAGCAACTCCACTAGCTGGTATAAATTTTAAAGTGTTATTAAAATCTATTATACGTGTAACTAGTTCAGTGCTAATTGCTTCTATGGGCTGTTTTTCTTTATCATCGCATGATGCAGCAACCATTGGTATTGTAGCAAGCGAAGCTACTGTAAAAGTCATAAATAATGATTTAAGTTTTTTCATAATATAAAATATTAAATGTTTTTTATTATTTAATAACTAAAAAGTTAATTTTTTATATAAAAATAAAAATGTGGAAATTTTTTTCATTTTTTACACGATTTTTTTCTTTTGCAAGCATTTAACTTGATTACAATGTATAATATCATAACTATACAAACTATATATTTAATTATTTGGAGGAACATAAATGAAAAAGAAAAATCAACACTTAATTATCCTTATAAATGGTAAAAGAAGAAGCGGAAAAGGTTTATTAAGTTCAGAATTATCAGCAAAATTAAAAGATCAATTTAATAATAATATTCATATTTTATCATTTGCACAACCTATTAAGCAAATTACACAACCTATTCTAGATGAAATTAATTGAGATGGTGTCGATAAAGAAATTGTTAGACCACTTTGAATTGCTATGGGTGAGGTTGGTAGAAAAATTGATTCAAATGTTTGATGTGCTAAAGTATTTGAAAAAATCAGAGACACAATGGAAGAAGCATCTCAAAATAACATTAATAGTTTATTTATCATTGATGATTTAAGATTCCCTAATGAATTAGATTATTTCAAAGGAAATAAATCATCATTAGAAAAACATGTTAAAGAAGGTGATGAAGTTAAAATTCTATCAATTAGAATTGAAAAATTCATGGATGCAACAAAATTTGTCCCTGGAGTTGATGATAACTCTACTGAAACAAGTTTTGATAAATTAGTAAATATTTGTTTTGATGAAATAGTTCCTCAAAATACTTTAATCGATTTAGAATGATATCCAAAATTTGATAATGTTAAAGTTATAGCGGATGTAATCATTAGAAATCATATTAATAAATAGTCAATTGACTATTTTTATTTTTGCTACATGATAAAATTAAACTATGCCGAGAAAATATTTTAATAAAAAGGATTACACAATCGATTACAAAAATCAGGTTCTGATTTTAAGCGATGAATTATATTCAAAATTACATTCAAATAATCAATTTGATAAATATAAAAAAATGGGTGGTAGTTCTATTGCTGATATCTTAATAAAAGATGCATTCAAAAATGAGTTTAGTGCTTTTTGTCATATTACAAGATTAAAGCTTCCTGTTTTAACTCAAAAATATGTACATGCTGGTGTTGTGCTGGAGCCAAGAATTTTTGATTATTTAAGAGAAAAAATGCCAAATGTATCAATAGAAAATTATGAAGCAGCAGCTTATAATTATGATTTTTTTGCTTCTGATCCTATTATTGGTGGAGTACCTGATGGATTTTTACCGTCAAAAAACATGATACTTGAAATCAAAACCGCACAAGAAAAGAAAAAAGATGTATGAGAAAAAGAAGGAGTGGATCCTTCTTATCGTAAACAAGCTCAATTATATTCTTACTTAAAAGGTGCTGATTCATATGCAATTGTAGCTTTATTTCTAAAACCTGAATTAGGTGATTATGAACAACCTGAAGAAATAGATCTTGCACAAAGACATATGAAAACTTATCCATTTAAATTAAATAAACAAGATGCACTTGATGATATTAAGAAAATTAAAGATTGATACAATTTTTACACAAATACCAAAACCTCACCTAAATTTGATTTATCAATAAATGCTGACCAGTTAGAATACCTTGAATGTGCTTCTATGGAAGAATGAAGTAATTTTTAGATAAATGAAAGAGATTTGGTAAAGCTGACCCTGATATTAAGCCGTAAAAAAGAGCTTTAGCTCTTTTTATTATGTATTACCCCTGAGTTTCCAAGTTGGAAGCTCTTTTTATTTAATTTTCGACGCCTTTTATACATAGTATAAAACAACAAAAAAATTTTTACTTTTTATATATTCATTACATTCATAAAGTGGTATAATAATTATATGGAAAGCAAAGCTAAGTTACATATAATGAAAAGTAAAAACAAAGACAAAATATATTTATCAGTTTGTAAAACTTTAGGTTTTGGAAAAGGATATAAAAGAATTGTTGGTTTAGGATATTTGGAAGAACTTGAGAAATTAAATCCTAATGCATTGGATATATTAAAGCAAAATGCAAAGGTGATTCCGATTGACTCTGAAAAAGAATATGTAAAAGAACAATTAATTAATTCTTTAAATAATGGATATTTTGAAAATAGATTAGTTAACTATGGCATTCAAAACTTATATTCAATTATAAAAGAATTAGAAATATTTAATTCACTACCTAAAACCAAGCATAAACAGCTAGAACAATTATTGGAATATTTTATTTCCTCAAGAATCATACAAGCTGACAGCATTATTCAGACATTCAATAAAAAGATGATTTCATCAGTGAAATCAAGCTTAAAAAAAGTAGTTTTTTATAATGTTTTAGATTTACTCGATGATTATAAAGTCGACATTTTAAAAAGAGTTAACAAAGTTATTTCTGAAAAGACAAAAAGAGAAATTGAATTAGTATTTTATGATTCATCAACTGTATATTTTGAAACTTTCAAAAGAGATGGTTTAAGATTTCCGGGTTATTCTAAAGATGGAAAAAATCAAAGAGGATTAAGTTGTATTAGGTATGGCAACAGATTCAAATGGTATTCCTATACATTTTTGAGCTTTTCAAAGGTAATACAATGGATGCTTCAACTATGATTCCATTTATCATTAAAATGACTCAAACTTATGATGTTAAAAAATATCACCATCATAGCTGATAGAGGTATGTCTTCAAACAGAAACATCAGATTTTTAGAGCAATTAGGAATTGATTTTATAATTTCATATCGTGCAAAAGCTGGCTCAAATCAATTTAAAGAATATATTTTTAATGAAAGTGATTGAATTGAAAATGGTGAATTTAAATATAAAGAACAAGAATATGCGTCAATGTGAAATAAAAAGAGATTAAATGGACATAAAAGAAGAAGAATTGTAACTTTCAGTGAAAAAGAGCTAAAAAAAGATAAAGCTGACAGAGATGTTTTAATTAATAACTTCATTAAAAAACAAAACAAAAATGGTGTTGTTAAAGGTGAAGATTTAATAGGAATTAAAAAATATAAGTTCTTTAAAACAAATGACTCTATAAATTTTGTTCTTAATTATGAAAAGATTGAACAAGATAAGAAATTTGATGGTATTTATGTATATGAAACTTCAAGAATGGACTTATCACCTGAGGAAATAAAAAATATTTATCATAAACAATGACAAATAGAAGAAAACTTCAGAACATTAAAAAGCTCACTTGATGTTAGACCAATTTATGTGTGAAACGATAAACATATTCGAGGACACTTTGTATTATGTTTTTTAGCTCTAGTAGTTTTAAAATACTCTTTATATAAAGTTAATGAATATTTACATAAATATGGAGTAATTGATAAATTTACAAATAATAGATTAATTGAATCAATAAAATCAGCTGTTATGGTTGAAGAATTGGTAAATAATCAAATTGTTAGAAAAACATTTATAAATAAAAGCTCTGATAATAAATCAGATTATGAAATTGTAAACAAAGCATTAAATAATATTTTTATGTATGTAATTTTTATGATTAAAAAATCATACAGCTCTATTTTTGTAGGATTGTATGATTTTTTAATATTATTTAACTTGGAAACTCAGGTAAATAAACAAGATGCACTTGATGATATTAAGAAAATTAAAGATTGATACAATTTTTACACAAATACCAAAACCTCACCTAAATTTGATTTATCAATAAATGCTGACCAGTTAGAATACCTTGAATGTGCTTCTATGGAAGAATGAAGTAATTTTTAGATAAATGAAAGAGATTTGGTAAAGCTAACCCTGATATTAAGCCGTAAAAAAAGAGCTTTAGCTCTTTTTTTATTATGTATTACCGTTCTTGATTGTTCTATTAGCCACATATATAATGTAATTTACATTTTCTACATATGTACCCTTTTTATCTGTAATGTCTTTAATTACTGGTCCATCAAATAATTCAAGATATTCTTTTGCATAAGGTGTTACACCTAGATATAATGAATCAAGTCTAAATATAATTCTTGAAATATATACCTTATGTTGATTTGTTATTCCTGGTTTAATAATTTTAACTTTTCCTCTTTCAATAAATAAATTTTGAATCATTTTATTTCTAAGGTTCAAGACATCTTTTCTAAAGTATTCTTCTTCTTTACTTAAATTATCGGGAATTTTAGGTAATTCTAATTTAATATATTGTGTAACACTTGCCTTGCTATCAGTATATAGTTCTAAAACATTTTCATTGTAAACAATTGTTCCTGTGGCTACATCTGTTGTTGTATTATTAGAAATAGTTGCTGGATTTGGGTTTCTTAATGCAGCAGGAACTCTAAATCCAGTAATTGTAACTGATTTAGTTCCAGATATTTCAGGATTAGATTTAGAAGTTAATTTAATATCTAAGCTTAAATTATTAACTTTTATATCTTTAAATTTTTCTTTAACAACATCAAAATGTGGTCTTAATGAATTTGGTTTAACTGAAAATGTGAAATTAGAATCATCATATTTATCAGCAAGAATTTTGTCTTCTTTTGCTCATGAAGCAAACACTTCTTTCATTGGCTTTTCACTTATATCATATTTAACTTGTATATCAGCTAATGATAAATCTAATGCTTTTTTCACTTCAACTGTATTTTCTAATTTAACAAATTTTGCATTATTTCATTTAACTGAAAATGTTTTTTCTATCATAGTTTCAGGATCTGAAACTAATGAGAATTGTAATACAACATTTAATATTTTCTTATCAGCTGATAATCCATAGCTAGCAATATCAATTTTAATATCTTTTTCTTCTGGTGTAGTAGTATTAATTGTAATATCACTATTTTGTAATTCTTCAATAGGTTTATTTGCTACTTGTAATGAAGCTGTTTCAATAAATTTTTGTAACTTAGATAAGTTATTAATTTCTTGAATGGTATTTGTAAAACCAGATAATGTGTAATCCTTTTCAAATGATATTTCAGGTTGTTCTTTAACAAAAACTTTAACTTTTAAATTAATGGTATATGTCTTTCCAGCTTCTAATGGAGCTTTTTTAGTTGGTGTATTTGTTATGGTATAGTCTAAAACTTGTTTATTTAGTTCATCAAAAACTAAGTATTTTCTGTAATCTTGACCTTTTAATTTATCTAAAGCTTCTGCGGAATTAAATAAAGAAGCATCTTTAAAAATAGGATTTTTATCTAAAACTTTATTTAATTCACTTTTAAGGAAATCAGTTTTATTAGCAATATCTTCAGCTGCAGCTTGACTTAAAATAGAATTAATTTCATCTTTTGTTTTTGAATTTTCAATTGATTTCTTAAATTTTGCTTTTGACTCATCCTTGATATATGTGAAAGCATCAATTTTTTCATTAGCTTTTTGTTTGTCTTCGACTATTGAATTATTATTATCACAACTTGCCGAAATAGCAATCGGTGCTAGTATAATTGTTGTACCCAATAGTGGAAATAGAGTTTTCTTTAGCTTCATATTATTCCTTTCTTATATTATTTATATATTCCTTTTCTTCACTCATCTAGTTCTTCTGGTGTAGCTAAAATATAATGATCTTTATTTACCTTAATTCATTGTGGTTGTTTTAAGAATGTATAACCGTGAATAGCTGGATTATATGTATAACCAATTAAGCTTCCTTTTTCTCCTTCAATAGAAGGAACAGCTTCAAGAAGAGATTTTGTATAAGGGTGTAATGAATGATTCATAATTTCATCTGTTGTTCCAATTTCTAATAATCTACCTCTATTCATAACGGCTATACGATCCGAAATATATTCCACCATACGTAAGTCATGCGCTATAAAAAGAATTGTTAAATTATATTTTTCTTTAAGATCATTAAAAATATTAACAACTTGTGCTTGAATAGACACGTCAAGTGCTGAAATTGGCTCGTCAGCAATGAGAAGTGAAGGTCTAATAACAACAGCACGAGAAATTCCTATGCGTTGTTGTTGACCACCAGAGAATTCAAGTGGATAACGTTTTAAAACAGAATCATCTAAACCAACAGATTTTAAAATATCACGAACTAATATTTTTTTACAATCAACTTCTGTTAATTTATTTAATTCATCCCTGTGTTCTTTTGCTTTAGTTAAATATTCAATAGCTTCATTTAATGAATTAATTTTTGAAATATCATTTAAAAAATCAATGTATAAAGCTTGATATGCAACTTTTTCATTTTCAGCTACATGTTTATCAAGTATTTCTTTATATTGTCCATAAAATTGTTTATAAGAGTTCTTATTTAATCATTTTGTGTAAATTTCTTTAACAACATCTTGATCAATATTAAATAAGTAAATTTCTTTGGCATTTTTAGTATTTGATAATCCTTCAGACACAACTGCTTCAACATTTTTATGTGGGTTTAATGAGTTAGCGGGGTCTTGGAAAATCATTTGAACTTTATTAACCATAAAGTTTTCAATAGCTTTATATTCTTTTAGAGCTTTACCGGTTTTAAATCCTCTAGTCATTTTTTTAGGTAATACTTTGTCAAGTATTTTAATTTGACCAAAACTATGTGGAGTTAATCCAATTATTGCTCTACCTATAGTACTTTTTCCTGAACCTGATTCACCAACCAGACCTAAAACTTCACCTTTATAAATATTTAAGTTCATGTCTGAAACAGCACGAAAGGCTTTAGCACCAATGCCATAAGTAATATCAACATTTCTTAATGTTACTAGAAGTTCTTTTCCTTCAGGAACTTCAAGCATCCCATCAACTCCTGGTGTATTAAAACGAATCATATTCTTTTTAAAGAAAAGGAAGCTTCTTTTAGTTTCATAATAAGGTTTTTGTGACATATTATTTAGACTTTGCTAAAAACTCCTTTCATAAATTTGAAATATGTTTCGGTGGATTATATTCAGGTGCTCTCTCATCAAGTAGAGCTGATTTTACTCTATGTGTAGGTGATAATCAATAGAATTTTGGTTCTTCTTCAAAATCGATTCCTAAGGCATAATCATTTCTAACTGCAAAAGCATCTCCAACGATATTGTTTAAATTAGAAGGTACAGAACCTCTAATTGTAGCTAACCGATCACCTTTATTAACATCAGGCATACTTAAAATTAAACCTCAAGTATATGGATGTTGTGGATATTTTAAAATTTCTTTTGCAGTACCTTCTTCAATTATTTGACCGGCATACATAATTGAAATGAAATCACTTATCGAAGCAACAACTCCTAAATCGTGAGTAATGAAAACAATAGATAGTTTAAGTTTTTGTTGTAAATCTTTAATAATATCTAAAACTAATGCTTGAACTGTAGGGTCAAGAGCAGTTGTTGGCTCATCCATAACTAAAATTTTAGGTTCAAGAGCAACAATAGCAGCTATAACAACCCGTTGAATCATACCACCAGACATTTCATGTGGGTATAATTTCATAACAGCTTCAGGATCAGAAATTTTGGTTAATTTTAAGAATTGCACAGCTCTTTGATAAGCTTCTTTTTTATTCTTAACAACTTTATTAACCAACATCCCTTCCATTATTTGATTTCCAACTTTCATTGTTGGATTTAATGTAGACATTGGGTTTTGAAAAACAGCTGAAACAACTCTTCCTCGGTAGTGAGATTTTTCTCAATCTCTAAAAGTAAATTTTTCTACATTATTGTTATAAAGTTTAACTTCTCCACTATCAATAACTGCATTATCTCCAGTTAATCCATATAGTAATGAAGTTATAACTGATTTACCAGAACCAGATTCACCAATAATAGCATGAACCTTTCCTTCGTAAATTTGAATTGATGGCCCACGAAGAACTTTATTTTTTTCTCCAGGACGAGATGGATTTGTAAATGATAATTGAACATCTTTAATTTCAGCAGCGATTTTTACTTTTTCACCATCTGGTAAAACTTTGTACTCAACATTTTTTTCAAATTCTTCTCAATCAAACATATAGTTCTTAGATGAGAAAAATGAAAATTTATTGGCTAAATAAACAGTAATTTTTTTGCCCAATTTCTTTCAGAAACTATTTTTTGTCGAATTTGCACGAGCTTTTTGAATTTCTTTTTGTCTTTTTAAAATATTTTTTTCATCATTTGATAAAACATTTGTTTTTTTCATAATGATCCTATCTTTGTCTTCTTAATGAATCTTGCACAGAAGCTCCAATAAGTTGAACACTAGTTGTAATTAAAATTAAGAATGTAGCTGGCACAAAAACATATCTTAAGAAATCAGGGAATATTTTTTGACCATCTGATATCAAGTTACCAAGTGTAGGAACATCTTCTATTGCAAGTCCTATGAAAGCAAGAGATGTTTCTGATAAAACCACACCCGGTATTGTAAATACTAATTGAGTAATTAAAATCGGTAAAATTACTGGAACATAATTTTTAAGAATTTTTCAAGTTGGTGTACCTAAAATTTTAGATGCGGATACTCATTCAAAATATTTAGCACGTTTAACTTGTGCTCTAATTTGGTTTGCCATTCCTGTTCATGAAGTTAGTGAAAGTGAAAATACAATAACCCAGAAGCTAGGGGATATAATAATTGTCATCAAAATAAGAATAATAATTGTTGGAACAATTGAAATAACTTTAATAATAAAGGTCATGACCTTATCAAATACCTCAAAGTGTCCCATCATAATTCCAATAGTTAATCCAATTGCTACTTCAATTACAGTAACCACGAAAGCTAATGCAATTGAGTAACGTAATCCTCATCATAACCTTGCTCAATAATCACGCCCTAATTCATCAGTTCCAAAGAAATGATATACATTATCTGTGTCTCTGGTATTAAATGGTAGATTTTTTGAAGCGATATTAGTTACATTAGGATCACTAGTAAAAAATGGAATAAAGATTGATAAAACAATTATAGTTATTAGAGTGACTAACCCTAAAACTCCAGCGAATGAACGTGAGTATCTATTAATAAATTCTTTAAAAATCTTGGTTTCAGAACCCATGTGCATATCAGATTCATAATCCATGATTTTTCCGACAATTTTTCAACTTTGATAGTTAAATGGTTGAGTAATTGGATTTGGTGCTGATAAATCAGCCATATTTTTTTCATTTTGTGGGCCAATATCAGAACGTTGTCTAATATTATTTGCTCACTTGCTTATAAAGTTTTTAAATACATGTTTTTTTGGAGCTTTTTGCTGTGAATTTTCTTTACTCATAATTAAGCTCCTCTTCTTCTTACTCTTGGGTCAATTGCTTCGTATAAGATATCACGGAATGCATATGAAAGCACTGTTAAAAATGCAAACATAATGATCAAGAATAAGATAACATTATAATCTTTAGTTTGGATTGCTTGTAGTAATGTATCCCCTGAACCAGGAATTAAGAAGATTTGCTCAATGAAAATACTTCCGATAAATGATCCAAAAATAACAGCAGGGAAAAATGTTGCAATCGGGAATAAAGCAGGTTTTAAAGCATGTTTTCAAACGAATCTATTCTTTGAAACCCCTTTTAAGTAAGCGAATTTAGCATGTACAGAGTTTAATTCTCTATTTAACTCTGTACGAATATATTTAATGTAAACAATAATACTTCCTAATGATAAAGCTAATCCCGGTAGTATATATGTAATTAATTGTGTATGGTCAAAAACATATGGAATTTTTGCCTCACGTCCTAAAAAGACAAGTACAAGAGCAAAAATAATTGAAGGAACAGATGAGAAAATACTTACCACAATAGTTGAAATATTATCTACTCAACCACCTGGATTTTTACCAATTCATATCCCAAGCGGAATTCCAATTCCTACAGTTAGAAATACTGAGAAAATACCAACTAAAAATGATTTGTAAAATCTAACTCAAATAAAGGAGTTAATATCTTGACCAGGGAATAATGAAAGTGAGATTCCAAAATTACCTGTAAATAGTCCGCCTAAATAATTAAAATATCTTTTAACTAAAGGTAAATCCAATCCATATTTAGCTTCAACAGCTTTTCTAGAAGCTTCGTCTAAACCATTTGTTAATGGATTTCCTCCAGGGACTGAATTAATTAAGAAAAATGTGATAGATACAACTATTAAACCAATAATAAAGAATTCGATTAGGATTTTAGCTATTCTGAAAAACGATTTAAGGAAAGGAGAATCGATTGATAGTAGTCTTCAAAATCAAGACAAGTCTTCGCTTCTTTTATTTTTGAAAATTACTTTAGCATCGTTTACATATAGTTCTTGATTACGATAGTTTACTTTCTGCATATTATCCTTCCCTTGTTACTGGCAATCCATTTCTTGGTGGTCTTGTCATATCATAAGCATATTGGAGTGAAAATCTAAATAATGAATCAACTCCACCCACTTTTGTCACTTCTCAGTTTGTATCTACTTCCATTAATGGAACAACCATTGATGCATCTCTAATAACTTTTTCAAGAGCACCGATAAATTGGTAAACAATGTGCTGTTCTCAATTATCAGCAATTTCTTCATTGCTAAAGTTCCCAGAAAAGAAACTTGATAGTCTTGAGGTATATTCGAATGCTGTTTCATCGAATTTAGGAAGTGCTAATTCGATAAATTTGTTTCAGAATTTTGGCGGTACTTTAGTTTGAGGTTTATTATCACCCGTGTCAAATATATGATCTTGATTAAATTCAAGTCTTTCTTGTGTATTGTTGGTTAAATCAGCTATTTGTTGAATTGTCATCATTGATGGTAAAAAGATATTAAATGCACTATGAATTCTAGCTGATTTAACATTATTTTTATGTTTTAATCCTTCTTCACTATCACTTGGATGTTTTTGTAAAAGAATAATATCAATTATTGCTCTTACAAATTGATCTGAGTATCTATTAGTAATTTCTGGATGTTTTTGGCTTAATAATTCTTTAATTTTTGAAGCATACTTTTCATTAAATTTAAGAATTTCAATATTTGAATTTGATTTTAAGACTTCTGCAAAATCTTTAGATATTTTAGCATCTGTATTAATGATGTTTAAAGCTTCATTAATATCTGGTTGTAATAATGATAAACGAGTAACATTTGGATCTTGTTTTTGTAATTCTTCTATTACAAGATCACTTACATAATCAGCATATGTATATGAACCAACTGGATTTTCTTTAAAAGCAATAGTTTTTTGGTTTATTGTGTCAATTTCATCTTTTTTGAAGAAAGCTGAAACATAATCTTGCGCACCATTTCCACCGATTCTATCATAGTTTTGGTAAATAATATCGTATGTACCTTTTTCAATGAAGTCAGCAAAAATATTTTCAGGTAAGCTCTTAAGTGTTATTTGCACAAAATCACCAAAAGCTCTTTGCATTGCTTCTTTTAAATATTGACCAGCTCTTTTTTGCTCGTCTTGTCCATTATTTAAGAATTGCAATGTTACTTGTTTTACTTCAGGATGTTTTTTCTTGAATTGTTCAATGTAATATTTAGCAGTTTTTGGTCTATAAGCCAAATCTCTACGTTGGGTCTTTTCAAAATTAAATCCTTTTGCCATATGAACAACGTATTCATAGTTTTGTAAATCTAATTCTGATCCATCTTTTGTTTTTGATTTAGCACCTTCGAAAAACATTTCAAGGTTTTTTCCGTCAAATGTTCTATATTGTCCATAAGCAGTTCAAGTTGTAACTGGGAATGAGAAATCTCATCCCACAAACTTTAAGGCTTCATCACGGTTAATTGCAAAGTAAATTGCGTTTCTAAGATCTTGGTCTTGTAATCAACTATCACCATTTGTTTCTCTATCTAAGTTAAATCCAAAAGCAATAGTTCCATAACCTTGATTTTTATTTAAATATTGTTTGATATTATCATCTGCTCAATATGAAATCATTTTTGAAGCAGGAATATAAGTTTGAGAAATATAACCATCTTCGAAAAATAAAGCATTAGTATTTCTATTGGTTGAAAACATAATTTTTATCTTGTTTGAAATTGTATTTTCAGCATCAAAATACTCTTTATCTTTTTCTAGATTAATATAACCATTAGGTCCTAGTAATATTCCGTTAGAACCTTTAGGTATGATAAATGGACCGCTTGTTAAAAACTTTTCTGGTTGTGAACCATATGTATCAATTCCGCCAGCTTCGGTTTCAACATATTTACGGTTTATTGGGTATAAATTAAATAATATTGTAAATACTAAATAACTTAAATCAGGTGTGTGGTTTTCATCAAAAATTATAGTAAATGAATTTTGGTCATAAGCTAAAGATTTTATTTTACTTAATAAATTATCATCTTGAACTTGATAATCTTGATAAGGCATAACATATGGATTTCTTACTATTTTGATAGTTTTAATTTTACCATCATTATCTTGTATTTTGAAATCTTGCACTTCTGCATTTAAATCAATACTTTTATTCAAATGAAGATTTTTTGATATGAATTCATTATCGAAATCAAGGAATAATTGTCCAGTATAAAATCCTAATTCAGCTGCAGCTTGTTTAATAGCTTGTACTTCAGGACCATCAAGAGGATTATTTTTTGAATCCTTTGTTTGAGATTGGTAAACTAATTCATCCGGGTCTTGAATGTATCTATTTAGCACACTTGAAAATTTATATTTACGTCTTCCAAAAGGATTCTTATATGTTTTATTAAATTTAGTTAAATAATCTTTTTGTGCATCGATAAATTTATCAGCCGCTCTAAAACCAAATTTCTTAATTTGATCAAGTTTTTGTGAACCGGTGTTTAAATCTAAAATGTATTCAAGATAATCTCTAATATCTTGTGCATTAATATAATCACCATTTGACCATCTATTTTTCTTAGGATTTGTAAATCCAGTTAAAGCCATATAATTATTGGTATTTCTAGGGTTTCTGAAAGCAAACATAGTTGATTTAGTTCTAGGGTCAGCTGAAGAATCATCAGCTAATCCACCAGTAACCATAAAGTTGTCAACTGAATAATATGATCCAGTAATTCCTTTTCTACCATCTTCTTCTAATAATTCTGATTTATTACTATTAATGTATTTTTCAAAATTAGCAGATGATTTGTCTTCCGGCATTTGCATCATAACTAAGTTGTAGCTTCTTTTTGAAGGTAAAACTCTTTTTAAGTTAGTAGTTGGTCCATTTTTTAGGAAACTATCAACAAGTGATGGAACTATTTTATCCATTGATTTGTATTTTACATAGTTAAGGTTATTAATTGGTTCTGTTGCTAGTCCTAAATCATAATTAATTTCAATTGCTGGCTTGTTTTCTTCAGGAGCACAAGCAGCAGCTGTACTTGTTAACACAGCTAAAGGAGCTGATGAAAACAGTAAGTATTTAGATAATTTTTTAATTTTTTTATTCATCCTTCTCCTTCCTAGTGTGAAACATTAAATTGGTAATCAATTAATATTTTTGTTTTACCTGTTTTTTGTTTTGTATTTGTATTTTCGTCAAGAATATATTCGGCTTCAATTATAACAGGTGATTGTTGATCTGCCTTCGCATTTTCTGATATCGAGTCTAATGTGCCTAAATTTAATGGTTTGATAGCTTGTTTATTTTCATCTGCAAATTCAATATAGTATGCATGTTTTGGTTTTAATAATGCATCTCTATATTTAGCCATAATTGCATAATCTGAAATTCATGATGTATAACCATAATCTTCAATTGTTTTCTTAGTTGTTACATCGCCTTGTTTTTGTAATCAGAAAATATTATTAGTTTTATTTGTATTAATGTTTAGATATTCGACCTTACCCGATTCAACATCAGTAAATTTTAAATATTTAACTTTATCAGCTAATGATGTTTCTATGTAGCCGTATAAAGCTAGTGAATCTAGTTCTTTATGTCTAAACATTCCAGAAATATCTCTAGTTGAAACACCATAGTTCTTTAATTGAGAAATAAAGAAAGCTTCAGGACGGTTTGTTATTTTATTACCATTAAAATCTTTTAGTCTGATATTTGAATCCTTAATTGGATTTCTATCTACGTCATATAATTCCATACCAATGACTTCTTTTTCTCATCTATCCTTAAAGAATCCATTACTATTAGAAATAAATCTTCCAAAATAACTTGATTGTCTTGTTTCGGCATCGGTAAAAAATCTTCTGCCTGAAATATCTTTATTTACTTCATCATTAATTTGACTTGAAAGTTTATTTGTGTGTTGAACTAAAGTATTTTTTGCCTCTATTTTGTTATTTAGTAACGCAAGCAGGTTTTTATATTCAATTGATTCGTGGTCTTTAATCTGAGCAAGTTGCAATTTAATTTCAGCAACAACCTCATTTTCTTTTTCGATTCTTCTATTATTTCTAATTCTTGTATCAATTGATTGTTCAAAGTTTTTCTTTCATCTTTTTGCTTTAAATACACGTTCTGTAGCTTTATGCATACCTGAAATACTATTTAACTTATCATTTAAGTAATTTAATTTAGTACCATCAACAATGTAATCTAAACCAGTTACAGCTTCATTTAATCCTTTTAAATAACTTGGGGTATTGCCAAAATCTTTTAATTCAGGAGCATATGTTATTTGAACATAATCTCTAGTTAATGTTTCAGCAATAGAATATACATAATCAGTAAATTTATCATTTAATAAAGGTTCAACTCTAGTGTCATTGTAATTAGACACATCATCAGTTGGCTTGCCTGAAGTTAAAGAACCAAAATAAATACTTACATAGTTTGCATTATCCATTGTGATTAATCCTTTATCTCTTCAGTAAAGAATGTTTCCAATCATTTTTAATAAATCATGCATACTTAAATATTCAGCATATTGATCTTTATGATGATCTCTTAAAATTTCTAATAATGCATCTTGTAACATTGGTGCATCAAAATATAATCTTTTTTCAGAATTATTTGGCGCATCTTTAGCATCTTCAAGATAGTATTTTCTAAATGTAGAATCAATAATATCAATACCATACAATTTAGAGAATACACCTCTATTTTGCTCTAAATTCGTTGCTGGTGAAAAATCTTTAACTGATAATCATAAACTTGAGTGTCTAAATCTAAACATTGCATAGTTAGCTATCGCTTGTTCTTTGGCTTGTTCTGTTTTAGCACCTCTTATTTTAGCTCTTAAACTAATTGAATTTGAATTAGAATCATTGTTAGCTAAATGCTCTATAGATGGAAAATCAAATTTAGATTTTACATAAACAATATCTCAGTTATATTCCTTACTTTGTTGGTCATATGAAGCTTTTGAATAATCAATTGAACCAAATTCATATAACTCAGATAAACTTTTTGCTCTATAAGTTATGTAGTTTTTATCTGCAATATTTGGATCTGAAACATTTGCTCTTTTTGAATTATTATTCGCTTTTGTTATTGCTTTTAATAAATCACGATCATTATCATTAATTCCTCGTGCATATGGATTAATAACTACAGCACGAACTGTATCATTAAATTTATTAGTTGGGTCTAAAGCCATTCTTCTAACTTGAACAATATCTAAAATTGTTTCGTCTTTATCAATATATGCAATAAATGGAACATATTCATTAGTTCCATTTAACGGTAATATACCAGTAGCCATATAATTAGCAAATATAGGATTTACATTAAACATTGCAGTAATTGTATTTCCTTCATAATCAGTTGCTATTTGGTTTGCACGTTCTTTCATTCTGTAAGCATTATCTCTAATATTAGCAAAATTGCCTAAATAGAAACTATCAGTTGAATATGGGAAGAAATATCTATTGCTTGTTAGCAACTTATCATCTTTAGAATGTCTAAATAATAAAACAGAATTTAATGTACCACCATTTAAATAAGCATTATTTTGTAAGAAGTTCTTTTGTCATCTTTGTAACTCTGGAAGATTTTCAAAATGATTTACAACGCTAAGAATACTTCTATAGAAATCTTGAATTTCTTGTCTTAATCCTGATGAAATTGCTAGATGTAAGTTTCCTTTTTTCTCAGTGACATCATTTCTAAAGTAATCAATATTATGAGATGGTTCGATTTCAATTTTATTGGCTCTATATTCTAAACCGTCTAAAAGGTTTTCCATATCATCAACATTATTAAGAATTGAACGAGTTACAATACCCATTGAACCGCCCAATAAGGTTGCGCTTGTATTTCAACCTGAATCATACATTTCGGCTCTAACTGTTTGTCTAATTGCATCTTGAATTACAGTAGCTTGTGCTCTTACATAAGTAAGACTTTCAGGATCTAATTTTACATTTAAAGGAATGTTGATAACAGGAGAACCATCTTTATTAAACATGTTAATTTTTGTTACTTTAGTTCTGTCTTCAGGATCCAAGTCATAAATTCTAATTGAAAAGTTATTATCGCCACTAAAAGTTGCAATGTTGATTAATGGATTACCTGCACCATCTGTCATTTGTGAAATCACATCTTTTGCAGTTAAGGTAACTAATTTGTAATCAAAACTTCCGTTTTCAGTTTCAACCTTTTTATATGCTTTGCCTGTTCCATTAATCATTGGGTTTAATGTTCCTGAATCAGCATCAAATGAGTTAGCAATGAATAAATCACCTAAAGCCACACCTCTTGCCTTGGCTGCTTTACTTAATCCAATAAAATCTTGTAAGAAACGTCTCTTCTTATTCTTAAGTGCATTATAAATTTCGTCTCTTGATTTATCAGTTCCTCAAACATCTTCTAATGCTTCAGTTTCAAATCTAATTACTTTTCCATTTTCGTCTAAAACACCAAATCTAAATCTAATAAATTTTCCGTATTCAGTAGGTTGATTATTTGCATTAACTCTGATTACTTCAATATTTGTTCTAGCTTCTAAATAATTAACTAATGCTTCATATGAATAGTATGATGATTCATTGGCTCCACCTCTTGTTGATAAACCACCAACAATAATTGGGTTTTTATCATCAATTCAAGCTTGTCCTTGATCTAATGTATAGTGGTGTCCGTATTCGTGTGTAGCAACATATTTTAAGAAATCCGTTGGAACACCTTCAAATCCTGGAATTAAAGCACCTAAAACTAAAGGAAGCCCAATTCTATCTCCTGGAGTTAATCCTTTATATTCTCCATCTTGAATGCTATATTCAATTACACCTTGCTCATTAAGATTCTTCACTAAGTGAGGACCATTTAATGTTCTTAATAAATGTGGATATTTAGCTGTAATCTTATCAACTAATCCACTATATGCTTCTGTGTAAAGTTGATATTTTCTTGCTTCTAATCCTGTAATTGGATTACCTTTATCATCGGTTAAAGCTTTATCTTCTGGTGTATAGAATAATGTTAAAGGTGATACTGATCCTGTATATCCAATTGCATCCTTGAATTCCTCAAAACTAGCTGGTTTGTAATCATTAGAATTGCTTGCTGTAAATACTAATATTTTATCTTTGCCATTTACATCTTTAAGCATAACTTCAAGAGTATGTGATGCATATTCTGAATTATGTAATACTTTAAAATCATTTACAGTGTATTCAGTTACATATTTTAACTGTTCTTCATGTGTTAATTTATTTAAAGCATCAACTTTATTAACAGCTTCTACAAATGAAGCAAAATATTGTAAATCCTCACCGTTTTTTGGATCATAGATAAATAATTTTTCATTTTTATATGATACATAATCATAAAAATCTAGAAAATGTTTAAAAGATGAATTAATTGCATTAATAAATGTTTGATATGTTAAAAATGATCTGCCTTGCACTAAAGCAAGATTGAATCATGTTTTATATTCGTTTGTTAATGCTTCTTTTTCACTATTTATTTTTGCATACTCTAAAGTATTTTTCTTAAGACTAGCTAGTTTCTTATCAATTTCAGCAACTTTTTTATCAACTTCACTTTTTTCATTATCGTTTAATTCTTTTTCATCAAGGAATTTAAATGTAAATGTTAAGTAATCAACAGATTTATTACGTTGACTATGATTAGAATCTTGTGAATTATTTTGTGTTTCTTCATCATTTTGGACAACTTCATCAACAATATTTGCATTATTATTAGTTGGAGTATTATCTCTATCTTCCACTTTTTCAAAACCAGCTTCAAGAATTTCAACTGGTCTTAAATCACTAAATTTAATATTTTGAAACTCTTCAGGATATTTTGATTTTAATTCATTAAATTGTTCTTCACTAATGTCAAAAGGTAAATATAATGACTGTAATCTATATGGAAGTTTACTATCCATTAATACCTTAAACTTCATATGTGCTAATCTTTCAGGTAATACGATTTCACGATATGCAGCTGAACTCTCAATAAATGGTGTGTTTTTTAATGACGATATTAATGGGATATTTTGTAAATATTCATCAAGAATAGCTTTAGGCACTACAGAACCAAATGTTGAATAAGCTAAAGCATCTGTTGCGTTACCTCTTCCACCTAATCCGGAATAAACTGGTAATGAACCAAAGAAAGCATCAGGGAAGAATTTAATTTCACTTACTTCTTTATGAATTGTTGAGTGTGAACCTAATGTTATGGCATTACCGTTTTGCTCAACACCTGGCACAATTCTAAATGAATCAAGTGTTAACAAATCAGGTCCTCAAGCTACATTTGTAATAAATCAATTTGAGAATTCGATGAATTGCTTTGGATGTACAGCTAAAACATACTCGTTAAAGAAACTAAATGATCCATATTTAACTTCAAGTATAAATGCTTCATTATACTTTTCGAAATACTTATCAAAAAATTCTTTAAATGAGTATTTAATTTCAGGTTTATCAGTAAAAGCAAAACTTTGTCCATTATCATAAACAATAGCTACTTTGTTTTTCTTTTGCGGGTCTAATACTGCTAATTCAGGATTTAGTTGATTATCCTTGTCATAAATCTTTGAATAGTCATTATTAAATAGTAATTTATTAGACGGAGATTTAGGGCCAAGTTTTTCATCTGAATTTTCGGCATAACCTATCATTGCACCAACAGCTACCCCTGCAGCTACAGTTAGTGTTGCTAATGATAATAATATTTTCGATTTTAATGATCAATTTTTAACCATAATCACATCCTTTTCTGTTTTTTATAAATGAATTCTTATATTAATTTATTAATATAAGTAATTTTACCACATTTTTCAAAATGTGGCTTAAGTTTGTTTTTTGTCCCAAAAAATGCATTTTTTATATTAAAAGTGGAGGAAAAATGACAAAATGAACTAAAAAATTTTTAATTATATCATCGATATTATGTGGCACATCCGTGATAACGGCAGGTGTTATTTTAGGTATTAGCTTAAAGAAAAAACATAAAACAAATATCGTAGAACCAAGAACAGATGACATATTGAAGTCTCCTAATTTAAGAAGACATATTAAACCAGATAACGAAACTATTTCTTCATATACAAAAGATAATAAATTTGCTATTAATAAAATTAATTATCAGGGAGTAAATCAAAATCCATTCGATAATCGAAATTTAATTTACCACGAACTTGAAGATGATAGAACCTTAAATATACTATGAGTTACTAAAGAAGACGAAGAAAATACTCAACTAAAAAATCAAATTATGTCTGTATATGATTCACTAATAAATAGAACAAAGAAATTAAGCAATGAATGATATAAGCAAAATGAAATAATTGAAACAAGAAGTTTTGTTAGAAAGAATTACAGGATAATTAAAAACGGAATTGAAGAATTATTTAATAATATAAAGAAATTTACGAATGATATGATTTACAATAAAACTTTTCTTTATGCAAGATATGTAAATAATGATGATACTAAAACATCTGCTGAATTAAAAGATCAAGTTACAGCATTTGTTTTTATGCTGCATAAATTTGTCCAAGATTTTTATGAAACATTAAAATTAGGGAATATTCATAATTATAGTGTGAATAAGTATCTAGAATACAATGAATATAATTTATCAACTTTAGGTACAAAATTTAGTTCATATAAAAACAGAGTAAAAGAATTACTAACATTCTTAGAAAAACTTATTATTACTGTTAATAACTATGAGCAAGTCCTAAAAGATATTGATAATAAATTATTAGAATTGGATACTTACACTAGTGATATAAATGCATATATTTCTACTTTTTTAGAACTTCCGTCTTACAACGTTATAGAAGTCGAATGAGACAATCAAGTGCAAAATCTTGACAGACTACTTGAACAATCAACATATCAAAGAAATACATTATGATATAGTTTAAAATCTAAATTAATTTCCACATTAACTTCTGACATTGAAATAATAAATGAATATAAGCATAATGCTATTTATCAAGATGCGACATTAAGACTTTTACGACTAAAATATAATCGTTTTAATAATCAAGTAAATGATTTATTAGAATTAATTAAAAGAGATAAGAATTATAAAAACGAAAGCTATACCAAAATATTAAATGTATTAGAGAATTATGTTGAAAATTCAAAAAAAATAAGTGAAATTAATACTGAATATAAGAGAAATATAGTTATAAACTATATTGTCAATGTTAGATATCTCATTGAGAAAATTGGCAATATAGTAAGTAATGATACAAATGCAATTGAAAAATTTAATTCGGAAATGAAAGAATTAATTTTAGGCAAATTTCTTCCTATATTTAAGCAGAATATGGATAAGCATATGGAGTGACAATCACAATTGTCAAATGCAAAAAGTTCTATAGATGTATTAAAACGTAAATACAATAATACATCGACTTATTTTTCTGAATTGCAAAGTCTTCACTCTGTATATCAAAAATCTACAAATTACATTCCTAACAAATCAGAAGAAATAATGTCTCAAATAGATCAATACAAAGTTTATAATCAACGATTAAAATCACAAATAGAAAGATTACAATCTATAGTTACAAATGCAGAAAAACATATTAATGAATTCGGGTTTGAAGAAAAAGATAGAGATGCTAATTATTATATTGATAGTTGAGAAGAATATCAAATAGATGATTTCAATGGCGATATAACACAAATACTAGATATGATATTTAAACTACCTATTGATAATATCACTAATTTAAATTGAGAATTAAAAAACGAAATGAATATTAGTGATACCGAAATAAATGAAGTTATTAGCAAGTATAATGAGTTAATCAAAACTAAGTTACGTGCTACAGGTGAATTAATAAACTATACTTTTAACTTAACTAGCTCAATGAAAAATGAATTTAATGAAATAAAGCAAAAATGAGTAGAGTACATGAATAAAACAAAAGAATTTAGTTATATGATCGAAAATTATGATCAGTATATTACACTTAAAAAGCAAATTGATTCAATACGATCGCATGCTTCATTTTATAAACAAAATGGTTTACCTTTTCAAAATATATCTACTGCACAGAATAAAAACTCTTTAACTACTAAATATGTCAATTACTTGAATTATAAAGCTGATTTTTATGAAAAAAATATAAAGGAATGATATGATCTAAATTTATCATATAAAACACCAGATTTAACTGTAGAACAATATCGAAATTCAATGATAGATTTTATAACAACCTATGTTTCCAAGTTAACAAAGTGAAAAAATAAATAGCTCTACAGTGTAGGGCTATATTTTTTGACATAGTGAAAATTACACAGAAAAACCATCAGATACAAGCATTTTTATTTCTCTGTATAACTCAATTTCATTTCTAAATATCTCATTATCTCATGAAGATGAATAAGTAATTTTGCCATCAACTTTAGTGAAGTTTATGTTAGCTACTTTTATTGATTCTATTATTTGAGATGGAGTAACTCTATCTAAAACACCTCATTTATCTTTTTGCTTATGATTTATATATCAAGTTAAATAATTTAATACAACTAATCCTAAAAAACAAATGGTTATATGTCCAAAAATGTGATTATCTGTTCTTACATACATTGGTCTAGCATCTAATGTTGATTTAAGATCTCTGAAATTTCTCTCAATTGTTCATTGTTTTTTGTATATATCAACTATTTCTCTTGCCGTTAGGTTATATCTAGTTGTTTCGAATGCGACATAACCATCAAGTTTAGCATCTTCTTTTAGCATTTCTACATCTATTGCAATCTTTGATTCTTGAATTTCTTTGAAGAATTTATATTTCTTATAGGAAATCATACTTTTTGCTGTTGCTGTACCGTCTTTTCCTTTGATTTTGTCAAATCTATCGAGCACTTCTTTTCTTAATATCTTGTCTCTTTTAGCTTTTCAAGTGTCATATATAATAATTCTTCTGTATTTTATTCTATTTTCTGCTCTATCATCTACTTGTTGAATTTCTTTATATAATAAACCATCAACTTTTTGGTAATCAGTTTCACTAACTACATATTGCTTGAATTTGTGTGATTCGCCTTTCAATCTAATAGGAAAAATATAATGCATATTTTGATACTTTACATAATCCTTATTTTGTGCCGAATTCATTCTTTGTCTGCAACAACAGTTACATTTTGTAAATTGTATATTTCACTTAATTCATGAATTGTAGGGATAAAAGTTTTTTAAATCAGCTATATTACCTGGTAATAAAACAAAATTTAATGGTATTCCGTTTGTGTCTGTTACCATACCTAAAACTACTTGATCTTCTTTAAATTTACCATCTTTAGAATATCCAGCTCTTTTTAATGAAAACTTTTCTTTTAAATTCTCGTTAGCATTAACAAATGTTTCAAAATATAGAGTTGTAGCATCCAAAAATATCAAATTTGCTTCTCTCTTAGTTGATACATTCATTTTTTCATTTATGTTCGCTACTAGTTTTTGTTTGTTATCTGCAACAAAGTCCAAAAAGTTGTAAACTGTTGATTTTTGAATGTTTATTTCATTTACATATTTATCTTTCAGATTGAAACTACGAATTAAACTCTCGGGTTCTAATATTCTTTTTGCTATTAAAAAACTTAAATATTTTGTTCACATTCTTTTCTTTACCGTATTGATATCCTTAAATAAGTTGATTTCATCAATTACTTTATAAAGTAATTCAATCCCTACATTATATGTTCCGATTTCTATTTTAGATGTTTCAAAATATTCAGCAACTTTATTCTTCACATAGTTTTTATCAGCATCTAGTGGTAAACTTTCAGCAATTTTCTTAAGTATAGAAATAGGATCATTGTGTTTTGTAGATAATTTTGATAATGAACCAATACTTATGCTTTTATCGTATCCTTTACCATAACCGGCTGATATCGCTAATCCAACATAGTAATCATCTTTTTCTTTGTTTTTGTTACTAATCACTTCTTCATATCACTAATATTTTACCATTTTTCTGTGTAATTATGTAATAAAAAAGATAAAAAAATTATCTCCTTATACTATGTATAAGAAGACATTAACTGATTGAAAAAATAGGTCCTAACTTGGAAACATAGGATATATCTACTGCACAGAATAAAAACTCTTTAACTACTAAATATGTCAATTACTTGAATTATAAAGCTGATTTTTATGAAAAAAATATAAAGGAATGATATGATCTAAATTTATCATATAAAACACCAGATTTAACTGTAGAACAATATCGAAATTCAATGATAGATTTTATAACAACTGACAACATAGAAAATCTTAACAAGATTACATCTAAATTAAATAATTGATTCTACAGTATGAAAGCAATTATATAAATAAAAGCTCTGCTTAGCAGGGCTCTTATTTATATTCAACCGAAGTTTTAATTATATATTCTAATACTTCTTTTACACTTGTATATTTTGCATAAAGTATTAAAACCTTAGCTGGATTTAATTCGTTTTTATCATTAAAATTATATTTTGATGCAGATGGATTTAACTCATCTTTTTGAAGTGAGAAATCTTTACTTCTTAAATATGTATAGTAAGTATCTCTTGCTTCTTGAAGGTTTTTTTGTAATTCTTCAATGTTACCTAAATTTGAGTTTTTAGCTTTTAGATATTCTAAATTAGCTTGATAATAAGCTTTTTCATTCTTAAGAATATTATCAAATATTTCTTTTTGTTTTGTTCTTGCTGCCACTGGATCTTCTTCAGATAGTACTTCAATTGAAGAAGATTTAGGTGATGTAATACTTCTGAATAGTGAATCACTTTGTTGTAATTTTCTTAAGGCATCAGTTGTTAAATTATATGCAACAGCATCCAATTTTTTATATCTGTCTGTAACTGAATTATTACCAAAGAATTCTGAATTAGCAATTTGTCCTTGTCTTAACATTATGTAAACTTCATTTAATGGTATTATGAATGATGAATCTTTAGCTTCTTGAATTCTTCTTTTGAATCTTCTTATTTGTGATTGTGCATCATCTCTTTCTTGTTCAGCAAGACTATAAGGTGTAGTTGTATCATATGAATCATCATAAATTAATTTAAGTATTACTTTTGAATTTTCGGCAACCTGAGTATATTGTGCCTTTAATTCATCTAAATTACTTGATGAATTAGCTAATTTATTCATCGTTTCTGATAATGTAGAAGCTTGTTTTAATGCATTATCAATTTTTTCATCAAATTCACTTCAAGCAGTTGCAAAATATGATTTTTCTTCTGGCCTATCTTCTTGATATGAAACTTTCTTATCTTTAAAATCATTTATGAACTTATTCAAAATTGCCACATTATTTTTTAATGCTTGAATAATTTTTTCTTGTTCACTTTGTGCAAAATCCATTGTTTTATATGAAGTTAATAACTCATCCATTTGCCTCAATACATTATTATATTCATTGACAGTATTTTGGTTATTTTGGATTTGTGTTTCAAATCTTTTAGCATTTTCTTCAGTTTGAAGATATTGATTCATTTTTTCGTCACTAGAACTTATTGATAAGTCTTTAAAATAACTTAACATGTTATTTACCGCAACTAATTGAGCAGATAGATTCTTAACGGCTAATAATTTATCGTATGCTTCTTTTATGTTTAAAACACTGTTCATGTTTCTAACATCTCTAAACAATGTATTAAAGTAAGAATTAAGTTCTAAATATGTTTTACCTAGTGGTTTTTCTAATTGATCGTCAGCATTTAGTTTATTGTATTGGGCTCTAATAGTTGATAAAAATAGTTGTCATGTTGCATTAAATTCAGTATCAACCTGTTGTTTTAATTCATTAAATTCCTTATCAGCTTCTATTTTATAAGTTGCTAATTTGTATTTAAGAGAATTTAAGTAAATTTCAATACTTTTCTTACTGAATAAATCTTGAATTAAATGGTATCTAGTTAAATCAGTAACATCTTTTAAGAATGATTCATAATATGATTTATATTTAACTGAATCAAGATAACCTCTATTTAAACTATAAAATTCCATATATTTAGGTCTAATTTCATTTGCCATTTTTTCAAATTCTTTAAGTGCTTCTTTATCATTAATATTATTTAATAGTGGCATTGTTGATATTTTCAATGTCTTGCCATTAGATAATGTTGTGGCAAATGAATCTTTATATTCATCTGATGTATTATCTCTTTTAATAAATTTGTCAAAGAACTCGGTTTCTAAAATGTAATATAAATCAACTTGATTTTTAAGGTTTTTTCCTTGCGTTTTGGCTTTTTCATAATTTGCAATAACACCTTGTAATACGACTTGATTTTCTTGTAATTTCTTTAATTGTGCTTTCTTTTGTTCTAATTGTGTTTTTTGCGTTGAAGAAGTAGTATTGCCTAAATCTTCAAGTGATTTAATTTCCTTAGTTAATTTGTCAATAGCTGATGTTTGTAAAGAATTAAGAGTTTTTAAATCATTAATTCTTCATTCAAATAAATCAGACATAAATTGTTCTTTTGGGAACGGAGTATCAACTTCTACTATTTTTCCGTTATCAGTTAAGAAAAATGATTGAATTAAGCGTGTTGTATTCATTGCTGCTAAAATAGAATTGTAAACACGAATTGATGTAGCTACAGATAATTCTGATGTTTCAACATCTTTTAAAATTTCTTCAATGTTTTTAATATTATTATCAATAAGCTCTTTTTCTTGCGAAGCATCATATCTATCTTTATGATATGTTCTTACTGTATCTAATAAGAATAAGTTTAGGTGTTGAATAGTTTTAATAACATCAATTGCAGAAGCAGATCTAGAAATTAATCTACTTCTTAAGCTATCTAGCTTACTTTTTTCTAGTGCTAATAAAGCTTTAGCTTGACGTAATTCTTCTTTTAATTTAACTATCTCACCGCTACTTACTAAGGTATGATCGCTTTCAGGTAGTTTACCATCAAGTAGTTTGTCGACATCAACACCTAGTGATACTAATTTTTCTTTTAGTACATCAACTCTTAATTGTAATAGTTGTACTTCTTTAGTTTTAGCTTCAATATCCTTATCACTTGTGTTTATTAATTCAATACGTAATGTTGCTAATTTTTCAATTATAGCATTATGTAAATCACGTAATTCTTTCATATTTTCATTTGTTAATTCATCATTAGCAATATTACCTAATTTAGAATTTAAGTTATCATATTGAAGTTTAAAACTTGTATATTCTTCAGGTTTTGCTAAATTATTTAAATAATTTAAATTAGCATTCATTTTGGCTAGTAAAGCTTCTTTTTCTACAGCTTTTCCTTTTGTATCTTCTTCAGTTGAAGTTGTATTACATGCAACAACTGCTGATAAGGAAGTCAGCGAAAGAGCCGATGTCATTATTAAAACAGATTTTATTTTTTTCATATTAGTTCCTTTATAAAATTACTTAATTATTATAGTATAAATAAATAAAAACGCATATACTGTAAAAAGCTCAGTAATATGCGTTTTTTGATTGTAGTTTATTATTTAACTACCATACCAGCAACTTCTTCAGCAAAGTTTGATTGAACTTTTTCAATTCCTTCACCTACTTCATATCTAATAGCAGATACAAGTTCACATCCGTGATTTTGTAAATATTTAGCTACAGATAATGAGTCTTCCATAACAAAAGCTTGTTTTTCTAAAACAAATTCAGATAATTGTTTATTTAATCATCCTTCTGTTATAGATACTTGAATTTTTTCAGGTTTATTTTCAAACCCAGCAGGCTTAACAAATCCTTCTTTAATAGTATTTAGTCTGTCTGCCGGAATTTCATTAACAAGAATAAATTCAGGATTCATAGCTGATACATGCATTGCAACATTTCTTGCTGCTTCAACATTATTACCTTTTACAGTAACAACTGCAGCAACTTGTTGATTAGCATGAACGTATATTCCTAAAACTTGATTATCTTTAGCTTCTACTTTTGTGAAACGACGAAGAGAAATTTTTTCCCCAATAACAGCTGTAGCATTAACTAAAGCTTGTTCTACTGTTTCACCACTTGTTAATTTAACTGTTAATCCTTCTTCTAATGTTGAAGCATTTGAGTTAAATAATGCTGTAGAAACTTCATTTAAAAGTTGAATAAATTTATCATTTTTAGCAACGAAATCTGTTTCTGAGTTAATTTCTACTAAGATAGCATGTTTTTCGTCACCCATAGCTGTAACAGCACCTTCTGCAGTAATCCGTCCTGCTTTCTTAGCTGCTTTTACAATTCCATTTTCTTTTAGCCAAGCAATAGCTGCTTCAATTTCGTAATTTGTAGCTTCTAAAGCTTTTTTACAGTCAACAAGGGCTGAGTTGGTTCTTGTTCTTAATTCTTTAATTAATTCCATTTTGTTATCTGCCATGATAACCTCCTAAATTTATTTTAATTTAATATGTTTAAAATTATTTTGCTTGATTTGTTGTTTGAGCTTCAACATGATTTTGTTGATTATTGTTAAATGATGGTAATACAACTTTTTCATCATCTTGGTAAGCGAATTTTACTTGTCCACCACGTGCTTTAACAATCGCATCAGCTAAAATTGTCATAATTAACATGATTGATTTTGCTGAATCATCATTAGCAGGAATTCCGAAATCTAATAAATCAGGGTTTGCGTTTGTATCTAAAATACCAATAACTTTGATTTTTTTTCTTCTTGCTTCTTTAACAGCGATTTCATCTTCGTTAGGATCAGCAACAATCATAACTTGTGGTAAACGTTGCATATCACGGATACCGTTTAAGTTTTTATGTAATTTGTCTAATTCTTTGTTAAATTCTAAAGCTTCTTTCTTTGTGTAACCAGCAAAGTTTTTAGCTGCTTTAGCTTCTAATTGTTTCATTTTTTCAACACTAGACATAATTGTTTGGTTGTTTGTTAAAGTTCCACCTAATCATCTTTCAGTTACATATAATGAACCTGTTCTTTCTGCAGCTTCTTTAACAGCATCACGAGCTTGTTTCTTTGTTCCAACAAAGATAAATGAAGCACCTTTTGATGCAAGTGTATTAACTAGTGAATATGCATATTCTAAATATTTTTGTGTTTTTGTAATATCAATAATGTGTGAACCCTTGTTCTTTTTATTTGGAACAATAAATTCTTTCATTTTTGGATTTCATGCATGAGTTTTGTGTCCGAAGTAAGCTCCAGCTTCTAATAATTTTGTCTTAGACACGATAGGTTGTTTTTGTTCTTTTTGAACTTTTTCTTTTTTGTTTTCTGTTGTCATTGTAAATTTCCTTTAGTTTGTTATTGCTACATAAATATTTCTAACGCCTAGCACTATGATTAGCACACCCAAGCGAATCCATATTCATGGTTATGTGTGTATAAGATTAATAGTAAAGTATAACTTATGTACTAATTTTATTAAATTGCATATAAAAATGAAATTATTTTTTAATTTTTTTATTACTTTTATATAGCTATAAAAGAGCAAAATAAAAAGGCAATTATTTTGCCTGTATATTATTTTGCATCTTTAGCGATTTGAACTAAAACTGAAAATGTTTTTGGTTCATTAATTGCTAATTCAGAAAGCATTTTACGGTTGATTGTGACATTAGCTTTTTTAAGTCCGTTGATAAATCTTGAATAGCTCATTCCTTCTGCTCTAACAGCAGCATTGATACGAGCGATTCATAATTTTCTAAAGTTTCTTTTTACTTGTTTACGGTCTCTAAAAGCATATGTTCATGATTTAACAACTGCTTGTTTAGCAACTTTGTAACCGATTGATTTATGTCCAAAGTATCCCTTAGCTAATTTTAATCATTTTTTACGTCTTGCTCTTGTAACTGTTCCGCCTTTAACTCTTGCCATAATTATTCCTTTCTAATAACGTAATTTCTAAGTATTTGAAAATCTAAAATTAATTAACAAGATTAAATTAAAGCTTTAAATCTTTTAAGATCAGATTTTGACATTTGAGCAGATTTACGTGATTGACGTTTTTGTTTTGTTGTTTTGTTTTGAGCTAAGTGAGAACGATATGCTTGTTCTCTTAAGATTTTACCTGTTCCTGTAACTTTAATACGTTTCTTTAACGCACTTTTAGTTTTCATTTTTGGCATTTAATTCTCCTTCTTTAGTTTCTTGATTTGTTTCAAGATTCTTTTCTTTTAAGTATTTTTGAATTTTTTGTTTATTTGGTTGGAGATTCATGTCAAGGAAACGTTCATTTACTAATTTAGGTTCTGTTGTTTTTTCTGCAACATCTTCTAATAATGCGAAGAATTTTTCAAGAGTGTTGAAACCTAAATCTTTTCTTCCTATTTCACGGCCTCTTAGTTTTAATGAAACTTTGATTCTATCGCCTTTTAAAAGAAATTCTCTAGCTTTTCTAGCTTTGGTATTTAAATCATTATCTGCTATCATAGCAGTTAATCTAACTTCACGATTTTGTATAACTGTTTGTTTTTCTTTTATTTCCTTATTCTTTTTCTTACGGTCATATTTAAATTTTCCATAATCAAGAATACGGCAGATTGGCTTAGGTTCAACACTTATTAAAACTAAGTCCATTTTATAGCTTTTTGCTAACTCTACTGCTTCTGTTGTATATTTAACACCTAACTTATCACCATCAGGCCCAAGTACAAATACTTGCTTGAATGGGATATTGTTATTAATGTAATGTTCAGAAGCTGGTTTTTTTCCTTTTGGTTGAATAATTAACTCCTTAAAATAAAATAAATTTAAAAGTGGTTCCCCACTAAGTCTACTAAAAAAGGTATCAGAATTATGATACGTTCAATTGTAGCTGTGAACCCAAGACTATGGTCATCAGGTGAGAAATAAATTCTTCTTTTCTGCAATTAACTCTATTGCTTTTTTATTTTAACAAAAAAAACTATTTATCAAAATACAGAAAATAAAGTTCTGACTGTAATTAGCTTCTTTTGTTCCTATAAAATAGATATATAAAAATCGCACTTTTATCAGAATGAAAAAAACTAAATTTTTATAATAATTTTGTTTATAAAAATATTTTTTTATAATTCTGAAGCTATGAAAAACAAACATGTAAATTCTTTTAGTTCAGATGTTAAAAAAGAGATAATAAATAGTATAAGTAAAAAGCAAGAAATAATAGCTTTTATTAATGGGTTGGTTTTCTGTTCAGCTGAAGTGGACAAAAATCATAATTATGTTACATATATTAAGAATGACTATTTATTAGATAAATTAATGCGTAAATTACAAAAAGTTCATCTTGATTACATAAAAGAAAATACATGAAAATCAAAAATCATAATCCTAAGTAATAACGAGATAATAAATGAACTTCAATCTTCAGATTACTTATCATTCTTTTTTGCAGGTGTATTTTTCGGTGCGGGTAGTATATCCACAAAAGAATCTACATCATATCATTTAGAAATTTCTTCTCATAATAAAGAAAATTTACTAATAATCCAAGATAAATTAAATCAATACAACTTTAACTTTAACTTTATTGTTAGAGCAAATAAATATGTTATTTACACTAAAAATAAAGATAAATTAATTGACTTTCTAGCCGGTATAAATGCTAAAAACTCATGATACGAATTACAAAATATTATTATTAAAAGAGATTTTGAAAATGTTACAAACAGAATTAATAATATAGATTTAAGTAATATAAATAAAATAGCAAAAAGTACGATAAAACATATTGAAAACATAAATTATATTTTTGAACACAATCTTGAACATCTTTTTGATGATAATCAACTTGTTGCTTTTAGAATCAAAGCAGAAGATAAATGATTATCACTTACTGAATTATCTTATATTTTAGAAACAAAGCATAATATTTTTATTTCTAAGAGCGGATTAAATCACTGGTTTCGAAAATTAGAACAAGTTGTTGCTCAACATAAGAAAAATATTTAATAGGCTACTAAATGGTATTGGTGGCCTATTTATTTTAACCCAAAATTCAAAAATAAAAAACGTTAGTTTCCTAACGTTATTGCTGGTGCGCGAGAAGGGACTCGAACCCTTATGCCGGAGGCACTAGAGCCTAAATCTAGCGTGTCTGCCAATTTCACCACTCGCGCTTTTTTTGATTTAAAAATTATTGAACTTACGTCCAATAATAGATTTGGTTTTTAAAATCAGTTATTGGTGCCGTCTATAGGACTCGAACCTACGACCTACTGATTACAAGTCAGTTGCTCTACCAACTGAGCTAAGACGGCAATGGTGGAAGATAAGGGACTCGAACCCATGACATTCGCCTTGTAAGGGCGACGCTCTCCCAACTGAGCTAATCTTCCATAAATGGCAGTCTGTACGGGGATCGAACCCGTGTATGCATGGATGAAAACCATGTGTGTTAACCGCTTCACCAACAGACCATAAATGGCGCCGATTATTGGGATTGAACCAACGACCAACTGGTTAACAGCCAGCTGCTCTACCGCTGAGCTAAATCGGCACTCTTTTGTTATCGCTTATATATTATATAATATAAATCAATTTTTAAAAATAAATTTTATAAATATTTTTTATTGATTTGCTTTGTTTTTAAAAGCAAGATTATTATAACACGAAATATATATTTATTAATCAAAAAAATAATTTTTTTCTGATATTTTTACTTATCAATAATATGAAAGTTGTTATAATAATTAAGCCATTAGAACAGTAACCCACTAACCTGGTCAGGTCAGAAATGAAGCAGCCACATGAGGAAGTGCCGTGTCTAGTGGTTTTTTATATATTTTTCCTGAGTTTCCAAGTTTTAAATAATAAAATCAATATTTAAGGAATCTAAAATTAGTTCATATACCTATGGTATATGGATTTTTTAATTAACCCAAAAATTTTATCTTTTTTTACTTGTATTACTTGTATAATATGATAAAATAAAGTTATGGAAAGCAAGTTTATAGTTATAAAACACAAAAGAAAAGATCACACATATATTTCAATAGCAACATCAAATGGATATGGAAAAGGTTATAGTAATCAAATAGGTCTAGGAAGATTAGAAAAATTACAGGAAATTAATCCTGATCCTATTAATGTGATTAAAAATTCAATAAAGAATTTATCTGTATCTGAATCTAAAGAAAAGATAAAACAAGCCGTTATGTTTGATTTAAATAGTTCAAAATCCGAAACATATAATGTTAATTATGGAATTAATGTTCTTTATGATTTGATTGATAAATTCAAAATCTTTGATGTATTACCTAAGTCAAGACATAAAGATTTAGATAGATTATTAAAATACACAGTCTCATCAAGAATATTAAATGCTGATAGTCTTATTTCTACATATAAAAATAAGTTTCAATATGAAAATACACCTGACTATAAAAAGTCAAGTTATTACACATTACTAGATATATTAAATGATAATGAAAGTATTATATTACAACAACTAAATCAAAAAATCACTCAAAACACTTCAAGAAATATAGAGCTAATATTTTATGATTCATCAACTGCTTATTTTGAGAGTTTTAGAAGAACAGGACTTAGATATCCTGGTTATTCAAAAGATGGTAAATTTAAAGAAGATCAAGTTGTTATTGGTTTAGCAACAGATGAAAATGGGATTCCGATTCATTACAAATTATTTAAAGGTAATACAACAGATTCAAAAACATTTATCCCTTTTGTAATAGAAATGAGCAAAATTTATAACATAAAAAATGTAACAATAGTTGCCGACAAAGGAATGTCTGTAACTGCAAATTTAAGATTTTTAGAACAAAAAGGTATAGATTATGTTATTTCATACAGATTAAAATCAGGTCCAAGAGATTTTAAAGAATATGTTTTAAACGAAACTGATTATATAGGAACTGAAGAATTTAAATATAAGGAACAAACAGTAGCATCTTTATATAACAAAAGAGACCTAATGGTCATCAGAGAAGAAAAAATCATAACATATAGCAGGAAACGAGCTTTAAAAGATAAAGCTGATAGAGATATATTGATTAATAATTTCAATAAATTAAAAAATAAAGATGGTTATGTAGAAGGTTCAAAGTTATTAGGCCACAAAAAATATAGATTCTTTAAAAGAAATGGTGATGCACGATACGAATTAGATTTAATCAAGCTAAATGAAGATAAACAATTTGATGGATTTTATATTTACGAAACATCAAGAAGAGATTTATCTGCACAAGAGATAGTGGAAATTTATGCAAAGCAATGACAAATAGAAGAAAACTTTAGAACTTTAAAAAATTCACTTGAAGTTAGGCCTATGTATGTATGAACTGATGCACATATAAATGGTACATTTCTTGTTATGTTTTATTTCATTAGTTATTTTCAAATATTTGCTGTATACAATAAATAAATCATTAAATGATTATGGTGTTATAGATAAATTTACAAATAAAAGAACAATAGAAGCGATAAAATCTGCACAAAAATTTGTAAAAGTTGTAGATGGTAATGTTGTGGACGAAATTTACATAAAAAATAGTGAAAATAATTCATTAATACAAGATTTTGAACTAATAAAAACGATATTTAATAAATTTGTACAAGTAATTTAGAGCATGAAAAAACGAACAAGTCTATACGGTAGAAATGTTCGTTTTTTATTCCGTTATAACTTGGAAACTCAGGAGTGCCGTGTCTAGTGGTTTTTTATATATTTTTGCAAAATAAAAGTAGCTTTTTCAGCTACCTATTTTTATTATTTTAATGAAATAAGAAATTATTCAACTGTAACTTCAGCACCAGCTTCAACAAGAGCAGCTTTGATTTGTTCTGCTTCTTCTGGTTTAATGTTTTCTTTAATAACAGCAGGTAATGCATCAACAAGTTTTTTAGCATCCATTAATGGTAATCCAAGTAAGTCTTTAACTACTTTGATAATAGCAACTTTTTTACCATTGTCAGCTTTTAAAACAACTTTAACGCTTGATTTTTCTTCGTTTCCACCTTCAGCTGGAGCAGCAGCAACAGCAACAGCAGCCATAGGATCGATTCCAAATTCTTCTTTCATTGCTTCTACAAGTTCCATAACTTCTTTAATTGACATTTCTTTTAATGATTCAATAAATAATTCTTTTGTTAATTTAGCCATAATATATTTTCCTTTCTAAATTTTTATATATTAATTATTCTGATTTACCTTCACTTACTAATTTAAGTGATAATGAAATTTGTTGTAATGGTGCCATCATTGAACGAGCAAGGATTCCAAGAGCTTCTTCATATGTAGGAAGAGTAGCAACTTCTTTAACACCTTTAGAATCGATAACTTTACCTTCAAAAGTCCCGGCTTTAATTACCATTAATTTATGTAATTTAGCAAATTTAGCTAATAATTTTGCTGCTGACATATCATCATTGTTTGAAAATGCAAAGATGTTAGGTCCTACTAAATATTCAGCTAATTCACCAAATCCTGTTTCGCTTGCCGCAAGTTTAAATAAACGATTTTTGTAAACTTTAATATCTACACCAAGTTTTTTTGCTTCATTTCTGAATTCTTCTAATTCTGAAACTGTTAAACCACGGTATTCAGCAAAAGCAACAGCTTGTGAACTTTTAATTTTGTCAACGATCTCTAAAACAACTTCTTTTTTAGCTGCTTTTAATTTTGATTCTGACATATTTTGCCCCCTTTCAAAATTTATTGCAATACAATTGAATATACAAGTATACACTCGGTAACCATAAATTAAGCTTTATAAGCAGTTACTGTCTTTATGTATTGCTGATTAATTATAATATAAATTAGCTGAATTTCATAAAGATTTTTAAATCCAATTATCTTTATAAAAAAAATTTTAAAAATTTATTAAAAGCACTATAATATAGTACTAATTTTTTTATTGAGGTAATTGTGAAAAAATTTTTGAATACAAATATATACTGAAAAAATATTTTATTAGACACTAAATACACAGAAACTATTATATTAAATAGATGTAAATTGCTTGACTTTAATAAAGATTTAAATTTTAGTAATAAGATCAAAAATGAGGTTTTTGAGTTTAATCATGTAGACATTTTGAATAATGAATTAGTTCGAAATAAAATTTTGGTCAATTTTAATGATGGCGAAATTTCGTGATTAAATGATTTATTTTTTATTTTATGTCAAGAGAACAACATTAATTCGAATTATGATATTAGCAAAGTAACGATTAGTAATCATTTGAAAAATAAATTATCACTTAATTATCAACAGAATGAGTCACCATTAGCTTTTTTGATTCCACCAAACAATAGCATTTATACAAGAAATAATTATTTTGTATGTGATAACTATATTCTTAATGATATTAGCTCTATAAGAAATATTAATATTAAAAATAAAATTATTTTAGGTAAATATACTGATATTAAATTATTAGATGTAGAAAATGAAACTACAACTTTAGTACTTATTTTAGATAACATTGAACAATTATCTTCAAATTCAAAATCATTACAGAATAAACTAATTAGAAAATTCAAGAACTCATTTTCAAAACTTCAAAATTTCAAATGATATCATTTATCAGATATTTATATTAATGGCAGTCATTATTATTTATATTGTTTATATGTTGGCGATGTATATACATTAAGATTTAATCAAGCGATGCATTATGATGAGCTATACAAAATAAGCAATATTAAGGAATTAAATCACTTTATAAGTGATAACTCATTTGTTTTTATTTTGCTTAATAAGCAAATAAATTCCTCCATATATAATTTGTTAAAAATAAACTATCATGATTATTTAATGTACATTCACCTATTTAACTATTTTGAATATATTGTAAAAGCAAATTTTTCTAATTTAAACAAGAATCAAAAAGTATTTATTTTTGATAGTTTAAGTGTTATACATACAGTAATCTGCTATTTATACAAAATAGTTAATGATAATTTAAAAATTTCATTAGAACAATGATTTTCTTATCTGAAATTTAATGAAAATATCGAAAATAAAATTACTTTGCAAACTCAATTAGATAATACAGATAATTATAACTTTAAAAATTGAAAAAATATTCAGGCTGCTCTTTCACAAATAATAAAAAATATTAAATAAATTTAATATAATTATCACACTATGATTTCTATAGGTGTTGATATTACAAACATTTCTCGATTTTATAATAAGTCGCAAAACTTTATTATGCGAGCTTTATCTCCAAGCGAGATAAGTGAACTTAATAAACTTTCTGACAATTATCAGCGTGCAAAGTTCCTAGCTCGTTCTTGAGCAATAAAAGAAGCTATATTTAAAGCCGATAATACATATATAAACTTTAGCAAAATAAACTTGCAAAAAGATCCTACAACACACCTATGAAAATTCAAAGATTTTTTAATTTCGATTAGCTATGCTGATGATTATGTTATCGCATTCGTTCAAAAAAATTAAAGAAAGGCAAATTATGAAAAAACATGCAATTGACATTAGATTCAAGAGAGTTCTACTAGCTCCTATTTGATTTCTTCGTTGACTTAAAATTAAATTAAAGTTTAGAAAATTTAAAAAAGATCCAGATCAATTCTCCGCTATTGATCGTTACAACTATTTACTTAAATTAAGCAAAAAAATCTTAAAGATTTACAATGTGGATGTTGTAGTAAAAGGTTATGATAATGTTTTAACATCAGGTAATGTTATTTTTACCCCAAATCATAAATCATTATTTGACCCACTTGTATTAATGGTGGCTTTAGAAAATCCAGCATTCGAACAAAATTCAAAATTAATGATACCTACATTTATTGCAAAAAAAGAAATAAGCGAATCGAAATGATTAAATGCACCCGTTTCATTATTAGATACATTTTATGTTGATAGAAAAAGTGTTAAACAAAGTCTTAAAGAAATGACTAAGTTTGCTGACTTTATCAAAGAAAATAAAACATATGGTGTTATCTTTCCAGAAGGAACTAGAGTTACAGATGAAACATTAGGACATTTTGTTTCTGGACCATTTTGATTAGCACAGAAGAAATATTTAGCAATACAACCAGTTGTTATTAAAAATACTTTAAATGCAATGGATGCTAAAAGAAAAGGAAGATTAACAGTTGAAGTTGAATTTCTTCCGGCTTTAAAACCTAATACATTTTTAACACAAGAATCATCTAGTCTAGCTTCTCATGTTCATTCATTAATTAAAAATGAGGTAGAAAAAGATGGCGATCAAAACTAATTCATATTATAGTGAATATACATTTCAATTGCAAGATTTTGATGGACCACTTGATTTATTGCTTTCTTTAATTAAAGATAAAAAGATTGATATTTTTGATATCAACTTAGTTGAACTAGCTGATCAATATTTAAAAATCATTAATCAACTTAAAGAAAGTGAAATTGATATTGCTGGTGATTATTTAGTAATGGCTGCTACATTACTTAAAATCAAAGCATCATTAGTTCTTCAAGAGCCTAATGAAGAAGAACCTGCTGAAGTAGTTGAAGAGAAAAAGAAATTGATTCAACAATTAGTTGAATATCAACAATTTAAAGAAATCAAAGAAGCATTAAAAACATTTGAATCTGATCGTGAAGACATTTTTATTAAAGCTCCTTCAAATGTTGATGATTTTATAGTCGATACAAATGATACAAGATTAGATGGGCATTCAAATCCAGTTAAATTAATCGCTGTTCTTCGTAAAATGTTTGAAAGAGTTTATGCTCAGCAACTTCGTAGCACAAAACTTGAAACATTTAATCTTTCACCATCTGATCAATTTCCTTTTATTAAAAAATTATTAAAAGAACATGAAGTTCTTACATTCGAAATGGTATTTACACAACCAAGCATAAAACATTTCGTTGTAACTTTACTTGCTGTTTTAGTACTTGCAAAACAACAAATTCTTATAATTGAACAAGATGAAGAATTTGGTGATATTAGAATTAAGAGAGGAGAGCTTTACGATGAAAAATAAAATATTGGAAGCTTTATTATACATTCAAGGAGATGATGGTTTAACACTTGAGCAAGTAAAAGATATATTCTCGCTAGCAACAATGGCTGAAGCGAAAAAAGTTATGGCTGATTTTCACAAAGAATTCAATGACCAAGAGCGTGGTTTAAAAGTCGTTAATTTTAACGAAGTATATAAACTAGCAACTAGAGAAACTTTTAAAGATTATATTTCTAAAATGGTTTCTATTGTTAAAAAGCAACGTTTATCAAATGCAGCCATAGAAGTAGCAGGAATTATAGCTTATAAACAACCTATAACACGTAGTCAAATTGCTCAAATTCGAGGAGTAGCCTCTGATCAAGTTGTTAACACCCTACTTGTAAAAGGTGTAATTGAAGAAGTAGGAATTTCTCCAACACCTGGTAATCCTGTTTTATACGGAGTAACAAATAAGTTTTATGATCACTTTAAACTTACAAGTATGCGTGATTTACCTAAATTAAACGAATTCAACTATGTAGAGGGTGTCGAAAACGAAAATAGCGATTTTGATTTATTTTCATCACAACGTGAAGAATAAATTGGCTGAGCCAATTTTTCTTTATAAATAATTTATAATATAAAAATAGGAGTTATATGCTAGAAATTAAAGCAACCAAAAACGATAGTGGTCGTACATTATTTAAATTAGTAACTAAATATTGTTCATCACTGCCATTAAGCAGAATAGAAAAAATCTTTCGAAAAAATGATATTAAGGTAAATAACATTAGAAAAGTACCTAAAAATTATTTAGTTAAAGAAAATGATAATATTCAAATTTATGGAATTTTAGAAAGTGAAGCAAATTTCAAGATTGATTCAGTTCAAAAAATTGCTCAGCAATTTAAAATTCTATATGAAGATGATAATTTACTAATTATTGATAAACCAATCGGTATAGAAGTACATGGTGCAGATAATAGTATTGATAATCAAGTTCTTTCATATTTGAATTTTCAAGCTCAAGATAGTTTTAAACCATCACATATAGGTAGATTAGATAAAGATACAAGTGGGATTATGTTATATGGAAAAAATCATTTCACTGTTTCACAATTAAATGAAAAATCAGATAGCTTAATAAAAAAATATATATTTTGAAGCAATATTAACTTAGATAAATATTCTGAAAAATCACCTTTAAAAGTATCTGTATACATGCTTAAAGATGAAGTAAATAAACGTATGAAAGTTTCACCTAAACAATTACCTAACAGCAAGAATTCTATTACATTATTCTATATGGAAGATGGTAAAAAAATAGCCCAATTATTAACAGGTAGAAAACATCAAATACGTGCAACATTAAAATATTTAGGTTATCCAATTGCGGGTGATAAAAAATACCATGGAACCAATAGCAAAAGACTATACTTGCATTCATATAGTATTAAATTTAAAAATTTAATGGGTGAATTGAAATATTTAAACAATTTAGAAATTATTTCATTACCTAATTTTAAGAAATAGGAGTTTAGATGAAAACAATAGAGAAAGATAAGCTTATTGATATAGTTCAATCGTTAATGCTTCGTCCCGATGAAGATGTACTGGATAAAATACTTAATTCATGACAAGAAATTCAAGATGAACTACAAAAACTAAATAAATTTGATTTAAGTAATATATCTCCAATGGAAAGAATTAATGAACAACTTCATATTGATTTATTAAGAGAAGATGTAGAAGATAATTCATATTCTATAACTCAGTCAGATATATTAAAAAATGCTCCAGCAACCGATGGTGATTTTGTAGCTATAACAAAGGTGGTAGATTAATGCGAACATTTAAACAAAAAGGTAATTATGAATTTGCTTACAACGAAATCGCTAACGATAACAATAATGCAGTAGCTTATTTATATCCTAAATCATTTTATGAAACTAAAAATAAAACCCTAGATAATGTTGTTATTACTATTAAAGACGTTTTCGCTACAAAAGATGCACCCACAAGAGCTTCAAGTTTAATTTTAGAAGGATTTTTGCCTTCATATAATGCAACATCAGTCCAAAAGTTACTCGATGCAAATGTTAGAGTTGTTGCTAAAGTAAATAATGACGAACTTGCTCTTGGCGGAACAGGAACTTTTAGCTCATATGGATTGATTACTAACCCAAAGGACTCATCACGTTATGTTGGAGGTTCTTCTTCTGGGTCTGCCGCTACTATGAGTGCAAATATTGGCTTTGCATTAGGTAGTGATACAGGTGATAGTGTAAGATTGCCGGCTTCTTTTAATGGATTAGTTGGATTTAAGCCTTCTTACGGAGCTATTAGTAGATATGGTATGTTTGCTTATTCTTCTTCATTGGACACAGTTGCTTTCTTCACGCATAATGTTAATGATGCAATTATAGCTGCACAAGTTATGTATGGTGTGGATAATAAAGACATGACATCAGTTCCAGTTGATATTCATCAACCTGAAAAACAAAAACCTAAAAAAGTAGGATATTTGGATTTTTCTCAATTTCTAAAACCATATATGCAGGATTCAATGAATCAATTTATTAAAAAAATGCTACTTGAAGGTATTGAAGTTGAAACAATAACTCCTGATTTAGATATTTTAAACACAATTAATATTGTTTATCGTGTTATTAGTTTCTCGGAAGCTAGCTCAAATTTAGCTAATTTAACGGGTGTGGGATTTGGCAATCGTGTTGAAGCTAATTCATGAGAAGAAATTATGCTAAATACCAGATCGCAAAAGTTTGGTAAAATGGTGCAAGAACGCCTTGCATTAGGAAGTTATTTCTTATATACTGAAAATCAAGAAGAGATATTTGTTAAGGCACAAAAAATGCGTAGAGTTATTAAAGAATATATGCAATCACTACATGATAAATATGATTGCTTAATACTGCCTGCATATTCTGGAATAGCTCCTAAATTTAGTGATGATACAACATCAAATGGGATTATGAATTTTATACTTACTGGAGCTAATTTAACGGGTAATCCTTCTATAACAATTCCATTAGATACATATGAAAATATGCCTTATAGTTTTGCTTTAGAAACTTCATTATATAATGATGAAAAATTATTAGGATATGCGGAATATTTAGAAGAGTTAAGAGGTAAAATCAATGGATAATTTTGAAGTAATTATTGGTATTGAAATCCATGTTGAGTTAAAAACAAAAACCAAAATGTTTTCTCCTGCAGGAATTGATTTTAATGCTCAGCCAAATACAAAAGCTAACCAAATTGATTTGGCATATCCTGGAACTTTACCGCAAGTTAATAAACAAGCTGTTAAATTTGGTGTTGCTTTAGCTAAAGCATTTAATATGAAAATTGATGATGAATTACATTTTGATAGAAAAAATTATTTTTACCCTGACTTACCAAAGGGATATCAAATTACACAATTCTATAGACCAATTGGTAAAAACGGAAAGTTAGAAATTCCGACAAGTTCTGGAGATAAAATTATTGACATTGAGCGGATTCACTTAGAAGAAGATACCGCAAGACAGCATCATGATGATACGGGTACAAAACTAGACTATAATAGAGCAGGAATTCCATTAATTGAAATTGTTACATATCCAGTTATCCGCACAGCTGAACAGGCTGCAAATTATGTGGATATGGTTAAGAAAACTGTTTTAGCTTTAGAAATTTCTGAAGGTAAATTAGAACAAGGTTCTTTAAGAGCCGATATTAATATTTCACTTAGACCTGTTGGAGTTGATACATTTGGTACAAAAGTAGAAATAAAGAATATGAACTCAACTTCTAACATTAAAAAAGCTATAGAATATGAGATAAAATTACAAAGAGAAAAATTATTTAAAGGTGAAGAAATATTACAACAAACTAAAAGATTTGATGATAGCACAAATCAGACTGTTGTAATGCGTACTAAAACCGGGACAACCGATTATAAATATTTTGCTGACCCTAATATCCCTATTATTAAGCTATCTAAAGAATTTATCGATAGTGTTACTATAAATGAATTACCAAAAGAAAAATTATTAAGATATCAAAGTTATGGTATACAAAATATTTATGTTCAAAGTTTAATTGATGATTATGAATTAAGTAAATACTTTGATTCAATTTCTTATCCTGATAAAGATAAATTATCAAAAGTTTTCTTTGCCGAAATTGTTTCTTTATCAAATTCAAAAGGTATACATCCTACAGAATTAAATATTAAACCAGAACATATTTCTCAAGCATTAAATTTACTTGAAAAAGAAATTATTTCAGGTAAATCACTTAAAAAACTTATTCCTTTATTATCAAATTACAATGGTGAATTAGAACCATTATTAGAACAACATAATTTAAAACAAATTACTGATGTTAATCTAATTAAAAATTACATTAATGCAATTATCGAGAAAAATAAAGATATGCTATTAGAATACCCTTCTCGTCCTGAAAGAGTAATTAAATTTATTTTAGGTGCATTAATGAAAGAAACTGGTGGTCAAGTTAGTCCAGTATTATCTAATCAAATAGTGGTTGATACATTAAATGAAATGACAAAATAAAAATGTTAATTTTTACACAAAATTAACTAAAAGCAGATATAAAAATCGTGATATTAAGAAATTCGCACACCAAAACTTAATTCTTCCTGATCGATTCGCTATCTTTTTAGTTATTTATGAATTTCTGATAAAAAGAGTTTTAATAACATTTTTTGCAAAACTTTTACTCAGAGCTAAGAACGAAAGTGAAAATCGCAAAAGAATTAAGGTTGTTGATAATGTATATAACAATTTCACGAGTAAAGAATATAACTTCATTTGACTTTCCAGTGCGTTCTATTTACTTATTTCCTTTGTACCAGTTATTTATATAGTTTATATATTAAATTTATTCGCAAGTAATATTCCTTGATTTTATGATTTTGTTGGTAAGGATTTTGGTGCTGAATTTTCATCCAGAACTCTTGGTAGATTTTTACCTGGTTCACAATCATATTTATTAAATATAATTAATGATCCAACAGCTACATTTAGCATTAAAGCCATACTTCCTAACTTACTTTTATTCTTGTCTTCATTATATATTTCGAGTACAGGATACGGTAAATTAGTTGCATCATCTAATTATATTTATGAACATTATAAAATGGGTACATATTGAGGAAATAAAATAAAAGGACTATTTCTAGTCCTTATGGTTTCAGTGCTATTTTGAGCATTTGCTACTGCCGATATAATTATCGAGAAAAAAATTAATCATTCAGCCGATTATTGATTAAACATTGTGATTTATTTCATTATTACAACTTTATTTATTTTAAGCTTGTTATTAATGTTATTTAAATTAATCCCATCATTTAAATTAAATTTTAAAAGTATTTATAAAGGAGCAATTTTATCCTCAACGCCGATTATTTTATTAGTATTGCTATTCAACACTTTAAATCAATATTTTAATTATGATAAGTTTGGCGGTGTGGTTGGTTTCTTCTTTACAATTGCTTTCTTTATCAACTGATTTGTTTATTTTATGTTTCTTGGCATTACATTTAATAATGCTTATTATAAAAACTATATTAGTACTAGAACCATTAACAAAAAGCAATGAATATTTTAAAAAATTATTAATACTGTTTACAATTTTAGAAACAGTATTTTTTTATTTTTTTATCCAATAATAATAAAAATACCTTAAAAATAGGCATAAATAATAATCGCCAAAATTTTTAAATAAGTAAAAATAGTGTAATATATATGTGGGACATGAGAATGTCCTGTATACTGCTTAAATAGTAAACTATTTATTATTTTGTACTAAGTTATTGTGCTTAAATTTTATTTTAAGCAAATCATTTATATATACATATTTATTTTTTATTTTACAACTTGTTTTTTATTTCTTATATATCTTAATATATTTTATAAATTCTTACACATCCAGTATTTTATTTTTATACATATAATATACAAAAGGCTCTAGAAATAGAGTCTTTTTTAATACTCCTTTGTAGGTTTTTCCTTTTGAAGTTCATTATTATGCTTTTTATATATATGTAATGTATGTTGAAAAATAAGATCATTTTTTATATATTAGGTGGGTGTATTTCTTGTTCCATAGCTGGGTTTATTTTTTCTCAAAAACTTTTGAATGATACTGTTGATAAAAATTCATCTAATGACGAAAATAGAATCTATACATACAAGCTATATGGTAATGTGTTACATAATAAAATCGAATCAACAACACCACTTTCATACAGAGAATTATTTTATTTGGCACAAGTTAGAAGTGGCTCAAACTTAGAAAACTTTAAACTAGATGAATATGCAGATGACCAGAATTCAATTTATATACCAAGATATGAAGTCGCGCTTTATTGAAATGAAATTAAATCAGCACAGGATTTTGTATCCTTTGGAATTGATAAAAAATATGCCAAAATTCTATATTCTTACTACTTAAAAAATAAGGGTAATCATGTGACATGAAATGATATTGAATCTATAAAAGGTATTGGGCAGAAAACATTCCTAAAGTTAAAAAACTTTTTAATTTTAGAATAATGTGGCTAAATTGTTTCTTAGTTATCTCTTTATTTAGTTTAATGATATACAGCAATGATGTACTATACTTAATCCCCATAATGCTATTAAGTGTCTATATTTGTTTAATTAACATAAAGTTTCTATGATTGTTATGATTAATATTGTTTATTTATTTTTTATTTACATACTTACACCATTTTATGTCAACAGATATATGATATGAAGGAAAAGAAATTAATGGAAAATTCACAGTCATAGATATAAAACCTAAAAGTATATATTTACAAGATATTTTTCAAAGAAGAATTGTTTTATGAAAAAGCGAAATTAATGAGGAACTTACTTTATATCAAAAAATAGATGTCCAAGGACATTTAAGAGCTTTGAAATACTTAAATAATAAATATTATTTATCTCATAATATTCATTATGCTATAACACCTATTAATTTAAATGTGTTAAATAGCAGTTGAAATTTTAGAAATATCTTTTTTACATTTTATACAAGTAATTATAATGGTGAATATAATAATATGATTATTCCATTAATTTTTGGTTTTTCTAATGGTACAAATTCAGAATTATTTGATAGTTTAAAAGAAATGGGGACGGTTCATTTAATTATTGTAAGTGGATTACACTTTACAACTGTATATGGATTAATAAGAGCTATAACATATAAGTTTGATAAAAAATATATATTGTGTACTATTTTGATAACAATCTATTTCTTCTTTGTAAAAAGTTCAATTTCCGTTTTTAGAGCTTATTTCTTTTTGTTAGGAAAACAGATTATTTCGCATCGAAAGTTAAAAAATAAAATTTCAATGTATCAAATATTATTTTGAATCTCAACACTATATTTATTAATATATCCAGCCGCAACTTTATCACTAGGTTATTGGTTATCATACATATTAACATATTCAATTGTTATATACAACAATAAAGTAGATCAAAGTGATTACGGTAAGAAATTATCAGTCTGGCAAAAACTGTGAAAGATATTATCATTATTTACTTTTGCATGACTTATATCATCAGGAATAATAATTCTTAATTATCAAAAAGTTAGTTTACTGAGTTTCGCTTATATTCTTGTGCTTACCCCAATATTTGAATTTCTTATTATTTTCTTTATATTATTTTTTCCTTTTTACTTCATTGTATTACCTGTTTCGAACACAATATATAAACTAATATTTTTATTACACAGTATTAATCTAACTTATGATATTATCTACAATAAATGATGAAACTTAATTTATGTAATTGACTACTTGATAGTTGTAAAATATTCTCTAAATTATAAGTTTTTACCATTAAGAAAAGTATAATTAAACTATGATATTAATTACAGGTAATAACGAATATGCCGTTAAAAAGCAAGTAGATATATATAAAGCTAAATACGATGATGATTTTGTATATCAATTAGATCAAAACACAAGCGATTTCATTGAAACGTTAGAAAATATTTTAAATTCACAATCTTTATTTCAAGCAAATAAATTAATTGTAATCGATAATAATAAATTTTATAAAGATAAAGCAATACTAAAAAAATACAAAATCGATATTGAAACAATATGTCAATGATTAAATGAGTCAAAATATGAAATTATTTTGATCTTAAATGAGATGCAAACTGCTGAAAAAAACTTCTTAAAATTATTAAAAATTACTCAAAAATTTGATTTCAATACATACTCAGAGAAAGACTTAGATAATTGAGTATTGCACCAAGCGAAATCATATGGTTTGAACATAAAATATAATGATATGTTGCATTTATCATCAAAACTTCCTAAGAATCAAAATATTATTGATAATGAATTACAAAAGCTTTCCTTACTAGGTGAACCAATTAATTCAGAATTAATTGATTCATTTATACCTCAATATCCAATTGATGATCCATTTTATTTCTCGAATTCATTATCTAATAATAATCTTTATGATATTTATAAAAAATATAAGTTATTACTTGAGCAAGGCGAAGATATCAATAAATTAATTTATATGATTACAAACACAATTATTTTGATTAATAGATACTATAAATATCGTAAGGTAATTTTAAATAGAAGTGATTTAGCAAATAAACTAAATATTACCGAAAAGCGTCTATATGTAGTTGAAAAAATAGCAAGAAATTATCAAGAGCAAAACATTAATATCATGATTAATGAATTAGCTGCATTAGATGAACAAATTAAATTCATGGGGGTAAGTTCAAATGATTTATTCGAAACGTTCTTGGCTAAAAACTTCGGAAAATAACCCTAATTCTTTTATATTTCTTGACAGCAAAATCTTGCGAAATAACGATTTAATGATTTCTGTAAAATATTACGAAAGCATCTTAAAAAAATTAGAAGAAGTTAAAGCATTTAATTATAAAATAACAATTATTATTCCAGATTTATATTATTTCTATAACTATCATTTAATGTTGCTTGATGAAGAAAATGAGAATCTTGCTAAGAAAAGAATTAAAAATCTTCATCTTTTTCTTCAAAGGGCTTCAAAACTAAATGCAAATTTTCATTTTACACTTGATTTTCATAATATTGCTTCTTTTTCAGATGTTTTATCAAGAATTGATATAGAAAATTTAGAAGAAAAAACTGATCTTAATAATAACACTTCTATTAAGTATAACGACTTATTATATACACAAGTAATCAAAATCAAAAAAGATGCCGATAACGAACTATATCAACATATTGAAAAAATTTATCGTAAATTAAATTCATATATTCCGGTTGATGGATTTATGATTAAAAATCTAGCAGACTTTTGTTTGAATAAACAAAATCAGGTTCAAAAAGATGATTATGTGTTTTTAAATGAAACTTTTTATTTAATACAAAAAAACTTGAATATTAATATTAGTTTATACGAAAAGCTGAATGCTAATGCTTTATTTTTGAAAAAACATCTATCTAAAATTAATATATTTACTAAAGTACTAATTAACCCAGAATTTAGCAAAATTATTAAAAATATTGAGAAGTTATTATCAAAAAAACTTTGCCTGGTTTTTGATCCTAATAAATTCCTTGCTAATGAAACCGGTTCATTTTCGTATAAAGACATTCAAATGAGAATAATTCTAGAAATATTAGCTATTTCATCTCCTAATTTTGCTTATTATTATGCTTATAAAATAGATATTGAACAATGAAAAACTACATTCTTTGATTACTTATTATTACAAGAAAATATTAATAACTATTTTATATCTACTTTATACAAACGAAATGATATATTAAAATATAGTACTAATAGTCAAGAATCAGTAAATATACACACTATAGGTATTTTTAATGTCTTATATAATAAGATAACTATAGGACAAAATCAATTCAAATTTACTTTTAGATATCAAACTATTCACAATCAATTAAGTTTATTTAATAAATTTAAAAAACATGCTAAACCTTATGAAATAAAATGAATTAAAGTAAACGAAAAGTAGAGAATAATGATCTCTACTATTTTTTAATTCTTAATAAAACATTTAAATAACAACGTTGTATACGACTTCGGGTATATCTTTTTGATACACAAGCTTCAATAAAATCAACATAATTATTATTCAATAAAACTTGTTTTTTGAATAAGTTTTCTATTCCTTCATCAATCAACTTAAATTGAGCTATTTTCTTTGCTGTTGTTCTTTTTACATATGAAGCAAATTTAGCATATGTATAAGCTATATCTCTTTTTTTATTGTATTTTATCTTCATTGGGCTGTATTGAGATATATCTTGATTTTGTTTTAACATTTCTCTGAGTTTTGTTGCACTAGCGAATTCATCTAAAACATCATTACTATGGAATGCAATCGTTCTTTGAATTGATATCGGTGTAATATTAAAATCATTATCAATAATTGTTTTGATATATTCCAATCCCAGAATATCATTAGGCATTTGAATATCTTCATTAAGTAGTTCTTTAATAGCTAAATTACTTGCTTTTGGAAAGCTATTTGCACCTTTTTTCATATATTGACGAATTAATTTATGATATAGCTCATTATTTTCTTTTATTGTTCTAGCTATTTTTACAAATAATTCAACATTATTTGTCTCTGAGCCAAATACTAAATAATCAATTTTATGTTTGTTTAATAAATTAACTCCTGCTTGAGCGAAAATGTGAGCAGCTTGAATTACATCCTTATCATTTAATTTAATTACTTTATTTACACCATAGGCTTTTGCTATCTTTTTACGTTGATAATAACTTGCACAAGTTATTTCACCTCTTTGAGTGTATTTATTTGACATAGCAACAATAATATAAGCATTAGGTATATGCTTTTTGATTCAATTAATTTGATAAATATGTCCATTATGAAAAGGATTATATTCAGCAATAATTCCAACTACTTTTTTCTTATATTTTTTCACAAATAAATTATAATTAAGTTAAATTTTTAAAGTATGATATTTTTGAAAAAAATAACTAGTTTTTTATTTATTAAAATATTTTTATTTTTTAATTTTTATATTATAATAAATTAGCTTATTAATTAAACACATATACTTCAAAGGGGGTAAAAATGGCTATTGTTCCAAAACGTAAAACATCTAAACAACGTAAACACAAAAGAAACAGTCACTCAGCTTTAGATACACCTAACCTTGTTTCATGCACTAACTGCAGCAAGAAAATTGAGCAACATGTTTTATGTAAATTTTGTGGATTTTACAAGGGTAAAAAAATTGAAGGCTATGTTGCACTTAATGATAGAAACAACTAATAATTGTTTTTATGTTCACAAATAATAATCACAAGCACTGGAAAAAGTGCTTTTTTTTATTTTTTAAGTTCTTTTTATCACTTTTACAATATATAAATTGAGGGATTGTTGAAAGGTAATATGAAATTATATATTATAGGTGAAATAGTTTATAAAAACAAAAACAATGTGATATTAGAATCTCATGGGGAGGGCTACTTATTAAATGTTGCTGAAGAATCACGATATGAAGTTGGGCAAAAAATAAAAATGTATCTATATGAACATCGTACTGAATATAGTGAATGTACATATGGATTCAAAGATTTTAAAGAAAGACTTTTATTCATTGATTTATTATCAATTGAAAAAATTGGTCCAAAAATTGCAATGACAATTCTTGATAAAGGATGAGAATATATAGCTAGATTAATAGCTGATGATAAATATCAAGAATTATCTACAATTCAATTTGTAACAGAAAAAATGGCTAATATTATTTGTGTTCAATTATCAGATAAATGAGCCAAAATAATTAATAATGCTGATAATAAGCGAGCCGAGAAATCACAAATGCGTGATGAGTTAAATCGAACATTACAACAATTAGGATTTCAAAAATCTCAAATAGATCTCGCTATGAAAAAAGTTCGCCCAAAAGATAAATTAGATGACATGATTGAAGAAAGCATTAAAATCATAGCAAACGAGACTCATGAATTATCTAGACTTGAGGCCTAATAAATTTAATGAATTTATAGGTCAACATAAATTAGTTAAAACACTTCAAGCTATGATGCGAAGTGCTAAAATACAAAATAAAGTTCTTGATCATATATTATTATATGGTGCACCCGGAATGGGAAAAACTACATTAGCTTCTTTAATCGCAAAAGAAAATCAATCCCGTATTCATTATATACAAGGAGCTAATATAGAAAAGAAATCTGATTTAATCAGCGTTTTATCTATAATTAATGAAAATGATGTTATTTTTATAGATGAAATACATAGCATTAACAAAAATGTTGTAGAACTGCTTTATAGTGCAATGGAAGATTTTGTTTTTGATTTAATTATTGGTGTAGATGGTAATTCTAGAGCAATCAGAATGCATATTAAACCATTTACTTTAATAGCTGCTACTACTAAATTAAATGAATTAACTCAACCATTAAAAGACCGTTTTGGTTTTATTGGAAGAATCGTTAATTACACTAATGAAGATATTTTCAAAATATTAAATATTTCTAGAAATAAATTAAACATAGATGTTAATGATGAAATATTAAATATAATTGCTTCTTACTCAAGAAGTACTCCTAGATTAGCTAATCACTTACTTGAAAGAGTTAATGATTTCTCTCTAGCTCATAATGATGGAAAAATTACCCAACGAATAGTAAAGAAAACCTTTAAATATCTAGATTTGTATGAATACGGATTAACTAAAGATCATATTGAATATCTAGAAATTTTAAAAGATGGCTTCGAAGAAAAATACGTGTCTCTAGATACCATTTCTGGCTTAGTGATGCATAATAAGGAAACTATTGTTAATGAAATAGAACCATCTTTATTACTATATCGATTAGTGGAAAAAACATCAAAAGGAAGGAGAATAACTTCAGAAGGAATAGATTATTTAATTAGACAAAATTTAGCTTAAAAGGATTCTGCTATCAGAGTTCTTTTTTTATTTTGATTTTATAATAGCTTTCAGAAAAGGACCTTATTATAATATTTTAACGACCACATTTATCGATTAAAACTTCCTAACAAAATGAATGAAACTATTGGAGACGAGTTTATTAAAGCACATAAAATTACAGTTGAAAAATAACAACACCCTATTTAAGAGTGTTGAGAGTGGTAAGAAGTTCCTTCCGTGTGTTTTCTAAGTCATTGATTTTGGTTTTATTTTTCTTAAATTGTTTTAGTATGAAATATATAGCAACTGAGTAGGAAGAGCAAACAAGTAGTGTGATTAGTAGCCAGAATGCTAACGCACCCAGATTTTCAACTGTATATTCCTTCATCAAACACCTGATCTACCCGCTAGAGTATGGGGATGCTAGTGTGGATGGTTTCTACTTGTGTAATTCATTTAGTGGAACATATAATGGAGCTAGTGATATACTCAAGATTACTTATAATCTCTCAAGTTCGCTACAAGCTGATACTATTCTCAATTATTATGACAGTCAAGCATTTAGAGATAGCCCGCTTTATAAGAGAGAGCAATTACAGTCAAAATATCAAGATTTAACAACTTCGACAAATTTTGATGCAATAGACACAAAAACAACATTTATAGAATGTTCTTATGACTTTTATATAAAAAATAACAATTTAAAACTTCCATATGCTTTAGCACACCAAACACAAAACAACTTCACACTAAACAAAGACTTATTACTTAATAAAAACAATGTAAAGATAAGAGAAACATTTAAAACAGCATTTAAAATTAATCTCAATGATTAGTGCAACATATAAAAAAAACACCCCTTTAAAGAGTGTTTAGCAATTGAAATAATTCAGCTCGTGATTTATTAAGTTCATAAATTTTGTTTTGATTACTTTTAAATTGTTTATAAGCAAAGTAAATAACTCCGCAATAGCTTCCATTAACGATTAAAGTGATAAGAAGTCAAAAAGCAAGATTACCAGGGATAACTATTAAATCTTTAGCAACTTTAAAAGTAGCAGGGATGTTAAATTTATCACTAACTCAAACATAGATTTCAGTGTCAAATGCTAACTTGTTATGCTCTGTAGGTATCAACATAGAAATAAAGCACAGTAGCATTATAAGAATAGAAACACCACTAAAAGCAATTAAAGGAAGTCAAATAAAGTTATTTTTCTTTTCTATGGTTTCTCGTTGAATTCTTAATTGTTTAATTTTGTTATTAATTGTATTTTTATCTAATAATTGTTCCATATAAAAATTATACAGTATATAAAAAGGTAGGTATATATGAAAAAATATGCTTCTTTAAAAAATTACGAAGACTTTAAAGCAATTACACCAGAGCAAGACAAAACTCATCCATGAGTGAGAGAACTTTTTAACTGAATGTTTTCTAAAGATTATAATATTCCAAGACGTAGCACAGCACAAATACCACAGGATGCGAAATTAGAGTTTTTCAAGGAAGAGAATTACAAAAAAATCAAGTTTTACAATAACACACTTGAAAGTGGTTTTTGAGACTTTATCACTTACTACACCACAGATTTTAAAACACTTTACAATGGAGAAAAAGCTAAAAGTACAAAAAGCAAGGTGTTTTTCAAATTATCAAGCATTCTGCTTAATTCACTTATTACACCAAGTTCAACACTGCTAAAAGCAATAACAGAAAAATCACTAGAACAACTCAAGCAACAAAAAGAAGTATTTAAGTTATATATTGAGTATAAAAAAGCAGAAAATATCAAGCTCTCACACTACGATCATATTAAAGATGTTTTCATTCAGTGGAGAACTCTACCTTTAGATAATAAAAAAATTAATGAGTTAAGAGTGGTATATAACAATTTTATCTCCACTACTGAGAACCATATCTTACCAGTTTCTCGTTCTGTGCTTTTAACTGGAGGTGATGATAATTTAGACATATTACCTACACCACTTAAAGTTATTTTAACTAAACAAAATTATATTGTGATACTGGATGATAAAGGAAACATTTCAAAACTTAATGATTTTATTGATGACAAAGATTTTAAGCAAGTTCATAAAATTTTTAGCTTTAATCTATGAGATTTAGATTTTGACAACAAGTACATAAAGATATCAAAAGACTTAAAAACTAAATTGGAACTTTTACAGAAAGAAAAGCAGTACAAAATTAAGGAACAAAAACGACTTAAGGAACAAGAAGCTAACATATTACAATTAAGTAATTCAGTCAAATATTTTGAATATTTTGACACCACAACAAGACAAACTATAAAACTTAATAAAAATGAAGCAAAAGAAAAAGTTCAACAAGACATAAATCAGATAACTACAGATATACAAAACATAGAGCAAAGAATAGAAGAAATTAGAAACAGTCAAACAGATGATGATAACACCGATACCAGAGTCAAACCACCACATTATAGAATATAAATGTTCTTAATCGCTATTAATATTAAACTGATAAAAATATTCATTTCAAGGTTTATTTGTGCTAAATTCTATATTTTTGCCATTTTGATAAACAAGCAAAAAGATTATAATTTAAAAACTTATGGGAATATTTAAATTACATGCAAATTATCAACCAGCTGGTGACCAACCGAAAGCAATTGAACAGCTAGTTAATGGAATAAAAAATAATGTTAGAGAACAAGTTCTTCAAGGTGTAACTGGTTCAGGAAAAACCTTTACGATTGCTAATGTTATAAAGGAATTTGATCGTCCAGTAATTGTATTGTCTCACACAAAAACTCTAGCTTCTCAACTTTATAGTGAGCTAAAAAGTTTCTTTCCAGAGAATGCTGTGGAATACTTTATTTCTTATTTTGACTATTATCGTCCAGAAGCTTACAAACCAGATACAGATGTTTATATTGATAAGGATTCAAAAACAAATGAACAAATAGAAATCCTTCGTTTAAGTTCTATTAATTCGCTACTTACAAGAAAAGATGTAATAGTGGTAGCTAGTGTTAGTGCTATTTATGGTGCTTTAAATCCTGAAGTTTATAAAGATTCATTTTTTAGATTTTATATCCATCAACCAATTTCGGTTAAAGAATTTATTAATAAATTAATTCAAATTAAATATGACAGAAATGATACTGTGCAAGAAGTTGGTGAATTCACTGCAAAAGGTGATGTAATTTTCGTTCGCCCTGCTGACGATGAAGAAAAAACAGTTAGAATCAGTTTCTTTGGAGACGAAATCGAAGAAATAGCTGTTGTTGACCCATTAACAAAAGAAATAATTAGAAAAGATAATATTTATGTTTTATCACCTGGAAATGCATATGCTACAGAAAACTCAATATATGATGTAATTATTCCTAAAATTAAAGATGAATTAGATAAAAGAATCGCTTATTTTAAAAAAGAACATAAGATAGTTCTAGCTGATAGAATAAACCAAAGAGTTAAGAATGATATTGATGAAATGCAAGAATTTGGTATTTGCAAAGGAATTGAAAACTATTCAATGTATCTTGATGGACGTGATTTTGGGCAAAGACCTTACACAATACTAGATTATTTCCCTAAAGATTCTTTAATGTTTCTTGATGAATCTCATAAATTAATTCCACAAGTTGACGGTATGTATAAAGGAGATAGAAAAAGAAAAGAAAATTTAGTTAATTATGGATATAGATTACCTTCTGCACTCGAAAATCGTCCGTTAGTTTTCAAAGAATTTGAGCAAGAATTTGATTTCTTCAAGATATATATATCAGCAACTCCTAGACAATATGAATTAAATAAATCTGAAGATAATATCACTAAATTATTTGTTCGTCCAACTGGTTTAGTTGACCCAGAAATCATAATAAAACCAACAAAACATCAAATAGAAGATATTTATGATACACTAATCAAACAACGAGAAAGTGATTCAAGAAGTATTATTTTAACTTGATCTAAGAAACAAGCTGAACATTTATCTGCATATCTACAAGAAAAAGGGATTAAATCAGCTTATTTACATTATGGTTTAAATACTTTTCAACGTAATGAAATTTTAAGAAAACTCCGTAAAGGAACTTACGAAGTTGTTGTTGCTATCAACCTTTTACGTGAAGGAATGGATATACCTGAAGTTTCCAAAGTAATTGTTATAGATGCAGATAAAGAAGGATTTATGCGTAATGCTGAAAGTTTAATCCAAATTACAGGAAGAGCCGCAAGAAATGTGAATGGTCAAGCAATTTTTTATGCTGATAAAATAACTCCTGCTATGCAACAATGTATTGATGATAATAATGAAAAAAGACAATTACAACTAGATTATAATAAGAAACATAATATAACCCCTAAAACAATTATTAAACCTATTCCAGAACCAATTCAAGGGCACGATATATCTAATGCAATTGAAGCAATTATGGCTAAAACACAAAACAAACAAAAACCAGATAAAAAAGAAAATGAAAAAGTTATTTCTGAAATCAGAAGACAAATGGAAGAAGCAGCTAAAATGTTTGACTATGAAAGAGCTATACAATTAAGAGATATATTACTTGAACTACAATCAGATTTCACGTATAAACCTGAAACAGAGATAGAGGAAGGAGAAGAAGATGAATAAAGAAGATAAATTAATTATTCAAGGAGCTAGAGAAAATAACTTAAAAAATGTTAATTTAACGATTCCTAAAAATAAATTAATTGTATTCACTGGACTAAGCGGTAGTGGAAAAAGTTCTCTAGCTTTTAACACTATTTATGAAGAAGGGCGTCGTAGATATGTAGATTCATTATCTTCATATGCTCGTATGTTTTTAGGTGGTACTAAAAAGCCTGATGTTGATAAAATTGAAGGATTATCTCCTTCTATTTCTATTGAACAAAAAACAACACATAATAATCCACGTTCTACTGTTGGCACAGTAACAGAAATATATGATTACTTTAGATTACTTTTTGCTCGTATAGGGAAACCTTTTTGTCCAAATCATAATATTGAAATTTCTTCTCAAACTTCAAAAGATATTTTAAATTCTATTTGTGAATTACCTGAAAATTCTAAATTAATTATATATGCTCCTTTAGTTGAAGGTGAAAAAGGTACACATCAAAATCTCTTTGATAAACTGCGTAAAGAAGGATTTATGCGTGTTAAAGTTGATGGTGATATTTTAATGCTAGATGATAATATTCAACTAAACAAAAACAATAAACATAATATTGATTTAGTAATAGACCGTGTTGTTCTAAATGAAAGTAATTACAATAGAATTGCAGAAGCCCTTGATATAGCAACAAATCATTCTGGTGGTCTAATTAAAGTTGAAGATGTAGAGAATAATAAAATATACACATATTCAAAAACTCACTCATGTATATATAAAGACTTTAACATGCCTAAAATAGAAACTAGATTATTCTCTTTTAATGCACCATATGGAATGTGTGATAACTGTAAAGGACTTGGAGTTGAATTTAAAGCTGATTTTGATGCTATTGTTCCTGAACCTTGAAGAACAATTAATCAAGGTGGAATTAAATATTTTGAAAATACTGTTAATACTACAAATTTGGAATGACAAGAATTTGATCAATTATTAATTCATTATGGTATAGATAAAAACACTCCTATCGATGAGCTAACCGAAGAAGAAAGAAATATCATTAAATACGGTTCAGATCAACCCATTGCTTATGCTTTAAAATCATCTTCGAATAATGTTATTCGTAGAGATAAAGAAATTGATGGTATAGTAACTAAAATTGAAAAATTATACTACGAAACTTCTTCAGACCGTCGTAGAGATTATTTAAATAAATACATGGGCTCTTTTGCGTGTTCAATATGTAATGGTTCAAGATTAAATCAATCCGCTTTGGCTGTTAAAATTGATAGCAAAAATATTTATCAATACACATTGCTTTCTGTAGAAGATTGTTTAGATGCTATTATTGAATTAGTTACAAAATTAAATGAACAAGACAAGCAAATATCGAATTTAATTACTAAGGAATTAATAGATCGTTTAACATTCCTTAAAAATGTTGGTTTAGATTATTTAACTCTGAATCGTAATGCTGAAACTTTAAGCGGTGGTGAGGCTCAAAGAATTAGATTGGCTACTCAAATCGGTTCTAATTTAACAGGAGTATTGTATGTACTTGATGAACCTTCTATTGGTCTTCATCAAAAAGATAATTTAAAATTAATAGATACATTAAAGAAAATGGTTGAAATAGGAAATACTCTTATTGTTGTTGAACATGATGAAGATACAATGTATTCTGCTGATTATATTGTAGATATTGGCCCAGAAGCTGGAATACATGGTGGCCAAGTTATAGCTCAAGGTTCTCTAGATGATATTATTGCTAACCCTATATCAATAACTGGTAAATATTTATCTCATGAATGGAAAATTGATATTCCTACATATCGTAGGGCTGGAAATAAAAAATCAATAACTATAAAAGGAGCTAGAGAAAATAATTTAAAAAACATTGATGTAACTATTCCGCTTGGGATGCTTGTAGGAATTACTGGTGTTTCTGGTTCAGGTAAAAGTACATTGATAAATGAAATATTTGTTCGTGGGATACAACATGCATTAGGACTAAGTGATGCATTAAATAGTAAAAGAGCTAAATTTAGTTCTATTCAAGGATTAAATAATATTGATAAGGTAATCGCTGTTAATCAATCTCCAATCGGAAGAACACCGCGTTCTAATCCTGCTACATATACTGGTGTATTTGATGATATTAGAGATATTTTTGGTTCTATTGAAGAATCTAGAGCTAGGGGATATACTAAATCTCGCTTTAGTTTTAATGTACCTGGTGGAAGATGTGAAAAATGCAGTGGAGATGGTTTTCTTAAAATTGAAATGCATTTTTTACCTGATGTTTATGTACCTTGTGATCAATGTGATGGTAAAAGATATAATCGTGAAACATTAGAAATTAAATACCATAATAGAGACATTTCACAAGTTTTAGAAATGTCTGTTGAAGAAGCACTAAACTTCTTCGATCACAAAACTAAGATTGTAGAGAAATTACAAATTCTAAGTGATGTTGGATTGGGTTATATTCAACTTGGCCAAATGTCCACAACTTTAAGTGGTGGTGAGGCACAAAGAGTTAAATTAGCTACATATTTACAAAAGAAACCTACTGGAAAAACTGTTTATGTCCTTGATGAACCCACTACAGGTTTACATACACATGATGTCAAAAAATTAATTGCAATATTAAATAGAATAGTTAATGAAGGCGATACTGTAGTTGTTATAGAACATAATTTAGATGTTATCAAATCATGTGACTACATAATAGATCTAGGGCCAGATGGTGGAATACATGGTGGTCAAGTTGTAGCTAGCGGAACTCCTGAACAAGTTGCACAAAATCCAAAAAGTTATACTGGACAATTTTTAAACAAAATATTAAATTAATTACATTTATATAAAAATTTGATTTAATACATATTTTTAACAAGTTAATAAAAAAGTGATTATCTTATTAAAAATAAGATAATATCTTTTATAATTTAATAAATTTATATTAAGGAAGCTTATGAGTAAAGATAAGAAGAAAATGAATGTTAAAAAAATCATCGATTTCTTTGACTTAAACATTGTTAATAGTAAAGATATCGATCTTGATTATAATGATATTTATCAACCAGCAATTAAACGTGTCGGGCTTGAATTGGCAGAACAATTTGAAAACGATCGTATTTCAAAAAATGTTATAGCTTGAGGAACAGCTGAATCTATTTGATTTTCACTTGTTGGTAAGAAAAAGGCTTATGAGTCCCTTGAATGAGTTTTTTCTCGTAAGCCACCGATAGTAATATTATCAAAGGGATTTAATAAACCAGCTATCAATTGAGTAATTGATGTAGCTAATAAATATAGAATTCCTATTGCATTAGTTAGAATGTCAACCTCTTATATTTCGACAAATATTGGTTCATATTTGAACAATTATTTTGGAGAAGTTACACAAGTACACGGAACCCTTGTTTTAATTGGTGGAACCGGGGTATTAATCACCGGGGATTCAGGAATCGGAAAATCCGAAGCAGCATTGCAATTAGTACAACAAGGAAGTGTTTTAATATCTGATGATGCTGTTTTAATTAAGGATAATGGAAATATCTTTATCGGTTCATCACCTGCCATTACTCGTAATTTCTTAGAAATTCGTGGAATCGGTTTAGTAGATGTTACTCAACTATATGGAATTTCATCAGTTGCAAAATCTTCTGTTATTGATTTAGTAATAGAACTAGTAAGACAAGAAGAAAAAACTGACTTTGATCGTTTAGGAACCGAATACCTAGAATATCCTATATTTGGTAGATCTATTAAAAAAATGCAAATTCCAATTAAAGAAGGTGGTTCAGCAGCTTCTTTAATCAAAGCTGCCGTTAACACATTTTTAGCACGTAATGCGGGTATGAATGTTGTTGACACAATATATGAAAGATCGTTAAAGGAGAATGATGAATAATTTACCTTCATTTTTACCTGATACCGCTATACCTGAAGGACAACCAACAATTTTATTTAATATTGGTGGATATGAAATGCACCTATATTCATTAATGTTAATGTTTGGTTTTCTATTCTCTATACTTACAGTATTTTTTTTCTGAATGAAAGAAAAATGAGATTTAAATATCTTGTTTGTTGTTATTATCATAACAGTTCCTTCAGGGATTATAGGTGGTCGTTTAGGTTTTATAATAGAACGTTTAATTTATAGTCCAGCAAATCCATTTCCTAACTCGCATTGATATGCAATTTGGGAAGGTGGATTAAGTATACAAGGTGGTGTTATTCTTGCTGCTTTACTTGATACAGCTTATCTATATACAAGACGTCAATATGTCGATTTAAGAAAATGTTTTAGTTACATTTTACCAGCTGTTTTAGTCGGACAATTTGTTGGTCGTTTTGGTAACTATGCTAACCACGAAGTCTATGGACGTATTGATTGAAGTGGAAGCAGTGTTCTATCACTAGGTGAAACTTTTGCAAGAAATATGTATATATCTGATGATACAACTGCTGCTCTTGGACTAACAGGTGCATATAGATATCCATTATTCCTTTACGAAGGTTTAGCAAACTTAATTGGTTATATAGTTATTTGTTGAATAATAAATTACTTTGGTTTATTAAAACCAGGAACATCTGGTGGATTATATCTATTATGATATGGTGTAACTCGTGCTGCAATGGAGCCACTTAGAGAAGAATCATATGGTCTGTATTCATATGTTGCAATTATTTTCATTGTGCTTGGGGTTAGTTGAATTCTTTATTTCCAATTCTTCTGTAGTGTTAAATACATTAGAACACTAGAAAAATACAGATTCACATATCAATACAAAGAACCAGAACAATATCAAAATTATGTTTATAGATCAAGTTTAAAACACTTATTAGCTTGATTCAAAACTAAAGAAATAAAAGCATAATTTGCATTCTTATGAATGCATTTTTTATGACTAATTTTACCCACGAATATTGATTAAATATTAAAATGTTAAATTTTTTATAAAAATTTAGTTAAATTTTAACTTTTTAATTATTTAAACATTAATTAATTATCTTTTACTATGATATAAAACTCAAATTACTATATAATAATTACACATATTTTATTCAATAATTAAAAGGAGTATATATGAATGAACAAACGAACTTTGACTTAATTATAATTGGTGGAGGGCCAGCAGGATTAAATGCTGCTCTTTATGCTTCAAGAGCAAATTTATCTGTTGCTTTTGTTGAGAAAGGCACACCTGGTGGAAAACTATCAGCTACAAGTAAAATAGAAAATTGAATTGGCACAGAGATAATTGAAGGATGGCAATTAGCTCAAGACTTCTTTAAACATGCTGAAAAATATGGAGCAAAATATTTATATGGAAATGTAGTTGAAGTTAGAAATATTTCAGATACAGAAAAAGAAATATATTTATCAAGCGGAACTGTCTTAAAGGCAAAGGCTGTTTTAATAGCCACTGGAATGAAGAATAGAATACCAACATTTATTAAAAACATTGAAAAATTTATTCAAAGAGGTGGAGTAAGTTTTTGTGCTATTTGTGATGGTCCTTTATTCGGAAAAAATCCTACATTAGTATTAGGAGATGGTAATTCGGCTGTCGAAGAATCAGCATATCTTTCAAGTATAGCTTCTGAAGTACATTTAGTAATTCGTGGTGATGATTTTAAGGCAGAAAGAAGACTAGTACAAGATTTATATAAATTACCTAATGTAAAAATTTATCGTATGTCTCAAATAGTTGAACTAAAAGGAGAAGATAGATTAGAAAGTGCAATTATAAAAGATGCTGATGGTAATGAAACAGAAATTAAAGTTTCATCATTTTTCCCTTATATAGGAATGGAATCAACAGCTTGATTCCTACAAGATTTAGGTATTTTAAATGATAAAGGGTTTATTATAACAGATGAAAACATGGAAACTTCTGTGCCGGGTATTTTTGCAGCCGGAGATATAAGAGTTAAAGAGATTCGCCAAATTGTTACAGCGGCTTCTGATGGTGCAATTGCTGCAAAAAGAATAGTCGATCTTGTTAATACTGAAGGAAATGATTAGTGGCTTATGCTACTTTTTTATTACTTTTATTATTTAAAAATATAACAAGAAAAAAACTGTAAAATTTAGGTAATTAAAAATTGAAGAGGTTTAAATGAATAAGAGAGAAACAGTAATTTTTGGGATGAAAAATGCTCAAAAATTAGCACAAAAAATTTCTGAAATTGTGGGTATTCCACTTTCAGAAATTAATCGTACAGTTTATGCTGATGGCGAAGTTATGATTGGAGCAGCTGATACCGTCAGAGATAAAGATGTTTTTATTATTGCAAGTACATGTCGTCCAGTAAATGATAATATAATGGAATTATTATTATTTATTGACTCATTAAAAAGAGCAAGTGCACGCACAATAAATGTATGCTTAAGTTATTACGGATATGCACGTCAAGATCGTAAAGCTAGCGGTAGACAACCAATTGGTGCTAAATTAGTTGCTGACTTATTGCAAAAAGCTGGCGCAACTAAATTAACATGTGTAGATTTACACAATCCATCAATTCAAGGTTTTTTCGATATTCCTGTTGATGATTTACGTGGTCAATATCCACTAGCTGTTGCACTTAAAAAACTTAACACTAATTTTACCGTTGTTTCCCCTGATCACGGTGGAACAGTACGCGCTCGTAAATTAGCTGAATTAATAGCTGATACAGTTAAAATTTGTATTATTGATAAACGTCGTACAGGTGTTAATCAAACCGAAGTTATGGGTATAATCGGATCAATTGAAGATAGAAATGCTGTTATTGTTGATGATATTATCGATACCGGTGGAACAATTATTAAAGCAGCAGACACTTTAAAACAACATGGTGCTAAAAGAATAATAGTAATGGCAACTCATGGTATTTTTACTAAAGGCTTTGATGTATTTGAAAATAATCCAAATATTGAAAAGGTTATTGTTACAGATAGCATTGATAATCATGAATTGTTAGACAAATATAAAAAACTCGAAATCGTTTCACTTGGTGATTTTCTAGGTAGAGTTATTAATGCAACATTAGAAGGTAGCTCAATTACTAGTGTTTATCAGCAAATGAAAGAAGAAATTAAACAATATGGAAATGAAAAATAAAGAATTAGTTAAGCAATATTGTAAAAAAAATGGATATGATTTTTCTTTATTTGAAGCATATGTAAATTTAATAGAGGAAAAAAATAAAGTTATGAATTTAACCGGTTTTACTGGCGATCGTTTATGAGAAGAAGGTATTTTAGAATCACTTTATTTCATGGACTTTATTACTTGTGATTTGTCAGACGGTGAAATACTAGATATTGGTGCTGGTGCTGGTTTTCCATCAATTCCGTATATACTAACTCAACCATCTAATCATATTACTATTTACGAACCTATTGGAAAAAGAGTTAATTTTCTTAATGAAGTCATTTTAAAATTAAATCTTAAAGATTATGTGACTGTGGTTCAAACAAGAAGTGAAGATATAAGTGAAAAAAATAAATTTGACTTAGTTACAGCAAGAGCTGTTGCTGATATCCGTTCTTTACTAATGTCATCATTTCATTTAGTAAAAGTCAAAGGTAAAATGTCACTAATCAAAGGTTCTAAATATCAAGAAGAAATAAATCAAGCTTCAGATATTTTACAGAAACTCGATTATTCTTTAGAAGTTTTTTCATTACCAGGTAATGAGAAACTAACAAAAGATAATTTTGTTGTAGAAATCACAAAATACAGATCTACCCCAAAAGAATTTCCTTTTGCATGAAAAGATATCAAGAAGACTAAATAACTAATTAAAAAAAGAAAAATACACTATACCCATATTGATGGCTCTATAGTGTATTTTAATTATCCAATATTTACTTTATTAACAAATTTTTCATTTGTATTATCTTTAACTGTTGAAAGTGTTTCAACAATATGTTTTCTGTCTTTTCGATCAAAATCCGGAATAATGATTCTTAAGTTTAATCTTAAATCACCTTGCATACCTTTGTATTTAACACCTTTTTGTGGTACTTTAATAACTTTAGAATCTAGATATGATTTTTTCATCGCAATCGAAACATCACCTCATGGAGTAGGAACTTTAACAGTGTTTTCCATCATTATATCAACAAATGAAACTGGGAAATCTAATTCTATATCAAGCCCATCTCTTCTAAAATATGGATGATCCATTACTATTACATTAATCAACATATCTCCAGGCTCGCCACCATTATGACCTGGTGCACCATATCCTGCTAATTTTAATGTTAAACCACTGTGAGCTCCTTCAGGAACTTTTAAAGTCACTGTCTTTTTAACTTTAATATATTTTTCACCACGACATTTTGAACATTTTGTTTTAACAATTTTACCTGTTCCACCACATTTTTCACATGGGGATTGGACCATTTGTTGTCCAAAAAACGAATTAACATATTCCGTTTTATAACCTTGTCCTTTACACTCATTACATGCGATAACATCATTTGGATTTTCTGCTCCAGTACCATTACAGTAAAGACATAATTCTCATTTATCTAACTCTTGTTTAATTGTTGTACCATGTATAGCATCCATGAACGAAATACTTAAAGTAGATTTATAATCACGGCCTCTTGATTTCATGCTTGCGCCGTTTGAAGCTTTTCTACTTCTGCTTCCACCAGAAAATCCACCAAAAATATTTTCAAAAATATCTTCGAAACCACCAAAGCCTTCAAATCCACCACGTTGCTGATATTGCCCATTATAGTTAGCACCAGCCCCAGCAAAACCACGGCCATTAGCTGCATCAGCACCATAATTGTCGTATATTTTTCTTTTTTCGGGATCAGAAAGAATTCCATATGCTTCATTTAATTCTTTCATTTTTTCATCACTGGTTCCATCTTTTAACTTGTCTGGGTGATATTTCATTGCAAGTTTTCTATAAGCTGTTTTTATTTCTTTTTCTGTAGCTGTTTTAGCTACTCCTAAAACTTCATAATAATCTTTTTTACTCATAATGTTTATAATTTTAGCATATTTTTATGTTATTTGCTAATATTTTATATTTTAATAACTGCTATAATATTTAAAATATAATTTTAAATATAAACATCGATATAAAAGGAGATAAGATGGGTGAAAAATATTCTTTAGAAATAGACAATTTGTCTAAGTCATTTAAGAACATAAAAGCACTGAATGATTTGTCTTTCAAAGTCAAAAAAGGAGAATTGTTCGGTTTTTTGGGCCTTAATGGTGCTGGCAAAACGACAACATTAAGTATCATTCTTGGAATTGTAAAAAAAAATTCTGGAAAAATAAAAGTTGATGGCATTGATTTAGATACTAAACAAGCAAAAAATATTAACAACAAAATTGGAATTGTTTTTCAAGAATCAATATTAGATGAGAAATTATCTGTATATGATAATTTAATGTCTCGTGCTGCAATGTATAAGAAATTTTTCAAAGATATAACAACAAAAGAATTAGTTGATGATGTAATTAATGATTTTCAATTACATGATTTATTAAAAAAATCTTATGGTTCACTTTCAGGTGGGCAAAGAAGAAGAGTGGATATAGCTAGAGCTCTTGTTCATAAGCCGGAAATTTTATTCTTAGATGAACCTACTACTGGCTTGGACCCTAATTCACGTGAACTAGTTTGAAATATTTTGAGAAAAATCCAAACTGAAAAAGGATTAACAATTTTATTAACAACTCACTATATGGAAGAAGCTAACTGATGTAATTATGCTATCATACTACAAAAAGGACATAAATTAGCAGAAGGTACACCAGCTGAATTAAAAAATCAATATTCTAAAACTAAAATATTTGTGTATCAAGAGCCTAATTCAGTTCTTGAAGATTTATTTACAACACATAATGCTAGCTTTAAATATGCTGACCGCAGATATTTTGTTGAATTCAACACATATAAAGAAGCTCAAGATTTTGTAAATAAATTCGGGCCAATTTTACAAGATTATGAATTAATCAAAGGTACCATGGATGATGTATTTCTAACAGTAACAAAACAAGAAAGTGTAGGCAGATAATATGTATCAATTAAATTGATTAATTAAAAGAAATTTAATAATGTTTTTCAAAGATCCTAGAAAAATATTTATGACTTTTCTTTCTCCTATTATTACAGTTGTTGCTTTTGTTTTGTTTGGTAGATATTTATTCTCATCACAAGTTACTAATATTACTAATGTAGAAATACAAAAACAATATGTAGATGGTTCAATGCTTACTGGATTGCTTTCATTATCTACAATTACTACAGCTCTTTCATTATGTGTCTTTATTGTGCAAGATGCAGAAAAGAAAATATTTAATGACTTAGCTATAACTCCAATTAGACCAGCACTAATTCGTTTTAGTTATTTAATTGTAAATGTCATTCTAAATGTATTAATTTGTGTAGTTCTATACATATTATTTGTATTCTATATGCTAGGAAATGGAACCATACAGTTGCTTGATGCAAGAAGAGGATTCTTAATTTTGGGAATAGTTATTTTAGGAGCTGTGTTAAACTCAACATTATTTACATTCTTATTTAGCTTTATAAAAAGTGTGGCAGTATATTCTAGTTTAATAGGAATGCTATCATCAATAGTTGGTTTCTTAATTGGAGCTTTTGTTCCACTAGCTCTGTTTCCAGATTGACTAAAAGGATTTGCTTCTGTTCTACCAGGAACTCAAGTTACTAATTTATTAAGATTTTACACATTTGAATCTATTATAGATATTAGCAAAGCTCAAGGCCTAATTAATATCACATTAGCTAATTATAATGTGCAATGATATGTATCAATGGCTTATGTTTCAGTATTTATTGTAATATCATTAGTATTTGCTTATTTATTTAGATTTAATGCTAAAAAAGGAAGATAATACTTTAATACACCATATCTATGTATATGGTGTTTTGTTTTTATATTATTAAGAAAAAGCAACTGTTAATAACAGTCACTCTTACAGAATTTTTTTGATTATTTCTCTTTTATTTTCTATTTCATCTTATTTTTGTTGAGAATATCAAATAATAGGATTAATAAATAGTAGATTAATAACACAATAGAGAAAACTAATTGTGGTATTTGCGGTTCTTTTCAATATACTTGATATCAAGAAAGAGTATTCATTGTGATAGCATAAACGAAATACATTATAAATGTGAACAATGAGATAATTAATATAGTTAATTCTTTTCATTTTTCTTCATAAGAGATATTTAATTTCTTAATGTAGAATAAAGGAAACAATGAATAATATCACTTATTGTTTATCATTAGGCAAAATACTTCAATGCCATATAATAATCAACCAACAATTAAATATGAAGAAAAACCCCTTTCTCAATAATCCATAGTTCATCCATCTCAATCATTCATTACTACAAAATGGTTATTATTTAAAATAATTTTGTGTGATCCAACAATTCTTAAAGGATCTATTTTTATCTTTTGCTGAATTACAATAAGAGAAATAAATCCGGTTAAAATTAATGCAATAATTATTACATTTAAAATTATTAAAAAACATTTTTTATTTTTTGTTGTAAAGTGTGTTGTCATAAACCATTACCTCCTCTATATATTTTCAATCATAGTGTTTACCTTTATATAGAAAATACTTACCATGTTGTGCTTTGCTCTCATCATAATTTTGCGGTATTATTGTAAAGAATGAATAGTTTCCTGCTCACAATTGGTAATTAATTAAACATGCATTTGTCTCCCTATTGCCTCATAAGTTTGTTATTAAAAATTGATTAGTCTTATTATCATATCCATATACCACAAATGCATGGTCAAAACTCTTATATTTTTTGTCGACATTTACTGTTGTCATTATAACAGGTAAATGTCTTTTTGTTATATATTCCCACACATAATGTGCTGTATATCATCAACTATCACTATAAACTTCTCTATAATATTTTTCAGTGTCTTTTCCTTCAACAAATTTTCTATAAAGCTTATTAAAATTCATTCCAGTATTTGGTATAGAAAAATTGTTGTAATTCTTATTATTTAACTTATGTAAGTTATATACAAGAGTTTTTCTTTCATCATCTGAACTTGCATTATCATTAAATTTATTTCATCTATAAATAGGAGAACTATAATAAGGTTCATTGCTATTATGCAATTCATAAGTGAAATATTTATTAAACTCTTCATTGCTAAACAATTTTCCAGGATGTTTGAATATTTCGTTATATAACAATAGATTTGCTAAAGCATTATAACAACATCATCCACTCGAAATTCTTTTATTAAAATATTCATCTGCTCTATCATCATCATATCCCATTCTGCTGAAATTATCTCTTGTTAATCATCATCAACTATGTGGAGTAATATGACTGACATTTGGCTGCGATATAAAAAGTTTCTCATTACCATAGTGGACACTAGCATTAATTTCAGTGTATGGATTTCTTTTGTCAACAATTAAAGATTTATCATTATTAAATTTTAGTTTTAATTCTTCTTCTCTGTTTTGATACTCTTGCTCTTTGAAAAATGAGTCTTTTTCTAAATATAACCTAATATAATCATCCTTTATATCATTATATTTAACAATTTCTTTAGATTCTATTTGTTGATAATCAGTGCCATTTATTTTTATAAATAAACCTTGTATAGGTATATAAAATAAATTATTATTATCCTTATATTCTGAAATATCTATTCATTTTGTTTCTAAGCTCATTAATGTAGAAATATCAACTATTGAATAAATATTATTAAATGCAATTAGTAAAACTTTTCTATCATTTAAGTCTTTTATAATTTTAGTAAATACTACATTGTGTACATTACCATCTAATCTTTCAATTCTTGCAAGTTCTGTTTTTATTAAGAACTCATTTTGATATTCTTCTTTTTCAATTTTATTTTGATAAGTCATAGATGGAGCAATTGTAATCGGAGTAATTCCTAACATCAATGACAATATTTTAAAAATTTTTTTATTCATATTTTCACTTGTTTTCCTTTCTAATTAATAAATGAATTATAGTCTTATATCAATGATGTTTTCATTTTCTCGAAATGTTTCACATTTATTGAAAAACTTAACTATTTACAATTTTAAATTTCAAATTGTGACTTATTTTTGTATTTTGTGGAAATGTATAGAATTTTTTATTTTGATTTTAAAATATAAATATTGATTTTTCATTCTTTTTCGGTTTATGTCATATAAAAAAGCACCAAGTAAAACTTGATGCATTGAATCATAAAATATATTATTTACGAATGTTGAGAGCTTCAATAACTTTGTTGTATTCTTCAAAGTTGTTTTCTCTTAAGTGTTTTAATAAAACTTTACGTTGAGCTATTTTAGCTAAAAATCCTCTTTTTGAGTGATTGTCTTTAGGGTTATTTAAGAAGTGAGGTTTTAATAACTCAATATCTTCTGTTAAAATAGCGATTTGAACCGCTGTGTTACCTGTATCTTTAGGATTTTTTCCGAATTGTTTAACTAATTCTGCTTTTCTTTCTTTTGAAACCATAATATTTTCTCCTTTTATTATGTTTTAAACCTAGCTAATATATTCATAAAAACCAAGTCTAAAATTTATGTTTATAGTTTTAGATATTATATAAGATTAAAATGAAATCGAAGTAAATTCATAATAATCTTTAGTTCTTAAAAATAGAGAAATTTAAATTTTTAAATAATTACTTCTTATTTTCTATTATTTTTCTTGCAAAATAATCTTGAGCCCTTTGCATATCTTCATCATTTATATAATCATCATAATTTGAGATAATAGTTCTAATTTTAGACACAACTTCAACTACAACTCTAGTATTCATAACTGTATCATTAATTTCGTATTTAATTAGTTTTAATGTTCTTACTCCAGAAAGAGAAATATGCATTACACCATAATAAACGAATTCGCCTATGTGAAATAATGCACAATATGTTGCACTTTGGATTTTGCATAAATTATCTATTGTTTTAATTATATTTGGCTCATTTAGTATGCCTGAGAAAGCATAATTAAACACTAATAGTGAATTGATAAAATTAATATCTCCAAACTCTAAACTTTCTTTTAATTTCGATGTTGAAATTTTTGAATTTATATCTTGCAATAAGTCTACTTGTTGAATTTTAAATTTTGAATAATATTCTTCATTATCAAAGTCTTCTAATGTAAATGAAGCATTATTTCCAAATCTAAAGTCACTTCCTGCTATAAAGTTTACATAATGATTTTGAGCTAAAGCTAGTAAAAAATCTTCTCCTGATAAATGCTTAATTCGATTAAAATCTAACTGAACGATTGCATCAAAAGGCAATCTAGCTAACTGCTCATATTTAGCATAATTATCAGTAAAAATTTTTTTCTTAAACTTAGGCATACCTTTTTCAGCATTAAAACATACTAATATAATTCTGCCACCATTGCTTTGCGCTTCCTTTAATAATTGATAATGCCCTAAATGGAATGATTCAAATGACCCTAATATGAAATTATCATTTTCCATTGTTATAAAATCATCTAAATCATAAATTATTAATTCGTTCATTAAATTAATTTCAATTCCTTTAATTTTAAATAAGCTCCATCATATTCACAATCTAAAGCTATATCGTTAGCTACTGATTTAATTCATTCATTAGCTCTTTCCATAGCAACACCATAATATGCATCTCTTAACATTTCATAATCATTGCTACTGTCCCCGAAAGCAATTAAGTTTTCATTCATCTTATAACCGAGTTTTTCACATAGGATATTTAATGTGTGACTTTTTGATACATTTTTAGGTCCAATAAATATTCCTCTAGACCATTTTGCTGATATTTCCATATTTAAATTATTATTTTCGATAAATTCTTTAATTTCTTTTGATATTTCATCAGAATTATCAACATTTAAAGTGATGACATATAAATCATCATTTGATAATTCATTTTCATCAAAGTTATAATAATTGGTCATAAATGGACGAATAAATCAAGATGAAAGATCCATATTAGGTGTTTTAAATACTTTATCAAAATCGGCTACAGCAACTGCATTAACTTTATCTTTAAATTCATTATAAATTTTGATAACTTCATCTTTTTTTAATGTATTTTTATACACAAATTCTTTTTTATTATTATCAAAAATAAAAGCACCATTAGCTCCAATAAAATAATCTACTGGATCTAGTTGATCAAGAAAGTCTCCTATTGTTGCGAATTCTCTTGCTGATGAAATAACAGTTGTAATTCCATTTAGTTTTAATAATGGAAATATTTTTCTTGTATTCATTGAAAATTGAGTTGTCCCATTAGGCAAAATTGTTCCATCTACATCAAATGCTGCAATTTTAATTAAATCTTTTAATTGTTTCATTATACCCTTTCCAAAGCAACTTTTTTTGGTTGAAATATATTATCCTTAATTTCACCAATTGCACATATTAAATTATTTGCTGGATTTATTAGTAAATACATGCCATTGTCGTTTTTACAATAAAATGCATTTCCATTTTGTATATATTTCTTATCTTGTATAGATAATTCTATTTGTTTTAAATTTATTAATTCTTCAACTGGTATTAATTCATAATCATTTGGCTGTAAGTTTCCTAGAGAAATTTTACCAACTTGTATGCGTTTTAACTCGCTCATTACACAATGGATATTAAGATATTTAGCCGTATCTACTAATAACGAACGGATATATGTCCCTTCTGATACTGAAATTAAAAATTTGGCTTCCTGCTTATCATAATCGAAGTTTAATATTTCATATTTATGAATATTAATACTTTGTTCTTTTAATATTACTTGTTCATCATTACGTGCATACTCATAAGCTTTTTTACCACTGATTTTTTTTGCACTCCAAATAGGAGGTAACTGTGACGTAGTTGTTTTCATATATTTGACAGCATTAATTAATTGTTCTAATGATATTTTTTCTTCATTATGAAAAATTAATTCACTATCAGTATCATAAGTTTCACTTGAATAATGCAATTTAGCCTTCGCAATATATGTCTTTGATTTATTATCAATATATTGTAATAATTTTGTTTCAAAATCAGTTGCAACAATCATTAATCCTTCAGCTAGAGGATCTAAAATACCAATGTGTCCTATTTTTGAAGCTTTTAATTCTCTTTGCAATGAACGGACTGTCTTGTTTGCATACACACCAGTGGGTTTATTAAATTTATAAAACATAGTATTTATATTTTAATATAAATATTAAAATAAATATAAGAATATAAAAATAAATTAATGATATAATAACCTTAATTATGGATACAAAAAAGAGCCCTATTATTATTTTTACCGGACCTAGTGGTGTTGGTAAAGGAACTGTAGAAAGATTGCTTTTTGAATACGATGAGTTAAACTTATCGCTATCTTGTTCTGCGACTACTAGACTTCCTAGAGAAGGAGAGCTTGACGGTATCCATTACCACTTTATTGATGTTGATACATTTAGAGATAAAATTAAAAGTCGTAAATTTATCGAATTTTCATATCACTTATCTAATTACTATGGAACATTATACTCAGAATTAGATAAAATTCACAATAAGCATAAAGTGCCTATGTTAGAAATTGAAACCAATGGTGCTAAGCAAATTATTAAAAAGTTTTCTAGCGATTCAAAAGAAGCAGAAAAATATAATTTAATAACTATTTTCCTTGCCCCGCCATCTGTCCAAGATTTAAAAGACAGAATACTAAAACGTGGTTCAGAAAACAACGAAACATTAAAACAAAGATTGAAGAAAGCCGAAGAAGAAATAGCTGACTCACAAATCTTCAAATACAAGATTATTAACGATGTACCTGAAAGAGCAGCAGAAGAAATTCGTGCCATCCTTCATAAGGAGCTAGGTATTGAAAATTAATTATTACTTAGAATCATTGCAAGGAATTAGACCAAAAAATGATGATAGAGCAAGTGTTTTTCAAAATGAAAAAGCTACACTTGCTATTTTGTGTGACGGAATCGGTGGACATTCATATGGAGATGTAGCTGCACAAACTGTTATCGATATATTTAATACTGAGTTTTACAATAACTTTCATGTATCAAATAACATAACTGCTAAGCAATGAATATTTTTAACATTTGATAAAGCTAAATCTGCATTGAAATCAATTTCATCAGCACATTCTGAAAAAAGCTCTATGGGAACAACTGCTGTAGGGTGTTTAATTTTGCATAATACAAAAAATATCTTAGTATTTAATTCAGGTGATAGCCGTTGTTATGTTGCTAAAAGCGATAAGTTAGTTCAAGTAACAATTGATCATAATGTAGAAAATCAACTTATTCTTGAAGGAGAAGATGTTGAAAAATACAATCCTGAAATGAGAAAATATTTAACTAGTGCTGTTTTACCTAATTACAATACACTGATTGAATTATTTGAAATATCGCCAAAAGGTTTTGATAATATAAATAAAATTTTATTAACTTCTGATGGAGTGCATGGATTTATGTCTAAAGACGAGTTAGAATATTATGTATTGCAAGACAAAGCATTATCGCTAATTGGAAAACAAATTTTAGATGAAGCTATTGTGTCTGAATCAACAGATAATATGACTCTTGTTTTATTACAAATAACAAATGGAGGAAATGATGTCAAATAATTTTTCAGTTCCTTCTAGCTCCAAAATTCACAATAAATACATTATTAAAACTATTTTAGGTAGTGGTGGAATGGGGACTGTTTTTTTAGTAACACCTAAAAATAATACCAATATCAAATATGCATTAAAATTTATGTCTAATGTATATGATAAAGTTGCTTATCAACGTTTTAAAGAGGAAGCTACACTTTTAGGAAAAGTTAAATCAAAACATATACCTAAGTTAATTGACTATTACGGTGATAATGTTGAACAATATTATGTTATGGAATATATTTCAGGAAATACTTTATATAACATAATTAGAGCTAATGGTTCACTTAATGTAAAAAAAGCTAAGACTTATATCAATAAAATAGCTGAAGGAATTGGTGAACTACATAATAATGGGGTTATCCATAGAGATATAAAAAGTCAAAATATAATTATTGATGATGCTCATAATGTAAAAATAATTGATCTTGGAATTAGTTTAACACCTGAATCCCAAAGATTAACAAAAGTTAATGCAGTTATTTGCAGTCCTTATTATGCTGCACCTGAATATACAATTAAAGGAGCAGAAATAACAAAAGCTGTTGATATATATGCTCTAGGAGTCGTTCTATTTGAAATGCTAACCGGACAATATCCTTTTGAAGGTGCAAGAGATCAAGACACGATTATGATGCATTATAAAAATCAATTTCCATCCCCAAAGGAATTCGTTGATTTACCACAAGCTATGTGTAATGTTGTTATAAAAGCTACAGCAAAGCACCCTGAAGATAGATATCAAAATGTTTACGAATTTCAACAAGATTTAAAAACTTGTTTAAGTCCTGAAAGAATATATGAACAACCATTAAATCCTAAATCTCTAAAGAAAAAGAGAAAAATTTCTGACATTGTAAATTCTAATGCTTTCTTAATAACTTCACTTTCATTTATTGTTATATTAATAATTAGCATCTCATTAACTCTAGTTTTATTGGAGTACTTATAATGCAATATAAAGTTTTAAAAAGTGTATCAGGAATTTACACTGTAAGAAATGAAAATAACGAAACATTAGAGATACCAGCATCAGGTAAACTAAGATATTTAGAACAATCACCAATAGTTGGGGATAATGTAATAGTGGAAAATGGAGTTATAGTCAATATATTACCTAGAGAAAACTTCTTCATTAGACCAAAGGTAGCTAATATAGATCAAATGATTGTTTTTATGTCAATAGAAAAACCAAAATTCCAATCCTTCTTAGTTGACAAATATTTTGCAATTATCGAGAGTAAAAACATTGAACCAGTATTATTTATCACAAAAAGTGATTTAAATCCAGAAGAAGCTAATCAAATTGCCTCATTATATCGTGGAATGAAATATCATGTCGAATTAATTGATAATGTATCAGGATATAACCATAATCATTTAATAGATATTTTCACTGGAAAATATTCTGTTTTTATGGGACAAAGCGGAGTAGGTAAAACTACTACTATAAATGCACTCGGTAACCATTCATTTTCTACACAAGAAATATCAAAAGCCCTTGGACGTGGTAAACATACAACAAGAGTTGTATCAATAATTGATTTCAATGGTGGATATTTAATTGATACACCAGGATTTTCATCTTTAACATTAGATTTAAGTAAAGAACAATTATCCAAAAGTTTTAAAATATTTAGAGAATTATCTAAAAGTTGTAAATTTAGAAATTGCTTACATTATAATGAGAATATAGATAATTGTGCTATAAAGCAAAATATTGGTACAAAGCTTATACCACAAATAAGATATAATAACTATATTAAATTATTAGATGAATTATCAAAAGGAGAAAGATAATATGAAAAAATATGTTACACCAAGCTTGTTAAATGTTGATGTAGACAAAAGACTAGATATGGCAAATACATTAGTAAATAACGGTATAAAATGAATACACTATGATGTTATGGACGGTAAATTTGTTCCTAATACAGCTATTCAAATTGAAGAAATTGCTAATATTTCAGAAAACGGTATTCCTCATATCAAGGATGCACACTTAATGGTAATCAACCCATATGAATATGTGTCATTAGTTAAAGATATAGTGGATATAATTACTTTCCATTACGAAGCAATCGAAGATGATTTAGAGAAATTTGATGAATTTTTAACTAAAAACTATCATGATTTAAAAATAGGATTAGCTATTAAACCAAATACATCTGTTGATGCTATTAAACCATTTTTAGATAGATTAGCTTTAGTTTTAGTGATGTCAGTTGAACCTGGAGCGGGCGGTCAAAAATTCATGCCAATTGCACTTGATAAAATTGCACAATTAAAACATCTAAGAGATGATAACAGCTATGATTACTTAATTCAAGTTGATGGTGGAATCAATGCAACAACAGGCCCTGAATGCTTTAATGTAGGTGCTGATGCTTGTGTGGCGGGAACATATATTGTTGTTGAGCCAACAAAAGAAAGAATTAATACTGTGCTTGGTAAATTCGCAGAGAAATAAAAATGCAGCTTATGCTGCTTTTTTTCTAAAAATAGGCTGAGTTTTATCAGGAAATCAAATTTTTCTCATAATAATACCATATTTAATATTACAAAATATAACGAGTGCAAGAGAAGTAAGGAATAAGAATACACCAATTACTATAAGTGTTCAATATGCTCCCTCAAATGAATATGAGTCTATAGTTTTTAAGAAGAAATATTCTGCAAACTTAATAGTTCCAGTTGCTGAAACAGCTGCAGGGAAGGTTAATGAAGTTCAAGTCATTGAATATTTTTTCATCATTAATGATTTAACTAAAATAGCATAATATAATCCTACCGAAATTGCTCCGAAACAAAATAGGATAATTGAGATAACTTGATAAAACACGGCATTATTAAATACAGTCATGTTTAAACCTAAGTCATTTCTATGTGGATTAAATGATACAAGAAATCCCACAGCCATCATATTTGCTGGTGATGCAAATATAGCCATAGATGGAATATTTTCCTCTTTAGCATGAGGTTTAAATAAAAACTTAAAGTAAACAAAAGGATACATTATTATGAATATTGCAAATCCTACAAATCATACAATTTGTCAATAATATAATGGTAAAACATCACCTAAATTATCTGAATATGCAGCTGAAATAGCTAATCCTACTAATGGAACAAATCATGAAGCATAAGCCTCACCTTTAAATGTTTCCTTCTTAAACAGAACAATTTTAAGAAAGAAACCTAAATAAATAAATTGACATGTAACTGCTATAAAAACAATTATACTTGGAGCTATTAAAAGATTATATCGTAGTTCCTTGTCAGCAATAAATGTTGTAAAGATTCATCCAAATGAATTACCTAATAGACAGAAACAAAGAAATAATACACCTATCATTCCTGCGACATGAGGTATTTTCATTTCATGATATATAGTTCTAGGCTCCAAACTATATCTTATACATGTTAAAGATATATAAAATAAACAAATTGTTATACATAATATTTGCAATGCCAACTGGAATCAACGTAAATCTACTCCATATTCTATTCATCTTACTACAGAGCTATATTGAAAGTGATCTAAAATAAATATTCCTGTTGTTGCAATACCCATAGTTCCTAGGGCAACTCCGTTGACTCCAAGTGGTGTTTTAAGTAATTTTTCCTTTAAGTTTTTCATAGCGCTATTTTAATACTTTTTTGTATTACATATCACAAAAAAATTTATTTTTATGCTTATAGATAAGGTATAAAAAAATAGTGCTAATTGCACTATTAATAAAATTATTTTACAATTTCATTAAAATCTTTTTCTAATTTTTCAGCTAGTTCTGGGTTGATATCACTTAAAATTAATGACATTCTTAATGATGAAATAACAAATTCATGAGCTGATTCGCTTGAGAATCCAAATGATACAAATTTTTGTGTAAAATCATCTATTTGTTCAGCAGAAGCATTAACATGATATTTTTCAACTAAGTATCTATAAGCTTCAGCTTTTGTAACTTGTTCTAATGCTTGTTTTTTGAATTCAGCTTCTAAATCTTTTTCTGTAGATTTAATTAATTGTAAATATTCTTGTTTTTTAATTCCGTATTGTTTTAATGAGTTTTCAAATTCTTTTTTGCTATTTTCAACATGTGCTGTTAAGAATGATTCGTGAATTACTGGTTTAGCTTTTGCAATAATTTGTTTAACTAGTTCTTCGTAGAATGAAACATTATTTTCAATAAATTTTCTTACTCTTATATTTCCTTTTAATACACTTTCTAAAGACTTCATATCTTTAACTTGTGGATCTTGGAAAATATTTACATTTTCATCTGTTAGTTTAAATAATTTTGCTCTTTTGAATGAATTGATTTTAACTTGGAATACTGCTTTTTTGTCTCTGTATTCTTTAACAAAATAATCAGATGGGAATGTTACTTCTACATCACCTTCATAGCCTTTTTTCTTACCTACTAATTGATCTTCGAATCCTGGAATAAACGTTTTAGAACCTAATTTTAAATTATATCCTTTAGCTTCTCCACCTTCAAAAGGTTCATTATCTATAAATCCTTTAAAATCAATATTTACTGTATCACCTAATTGAGTTTCTACATCATCTTCTTCAACTACAACTTCAGTTGACATATTTTCTTCTAATTCTTTAATAGTTGCTTGCACATCGCTTTTAGCAACTTTAACAGGTGTATATTTCACTTTTAAATCTTTAACATCAACATCGAAATTTGGCATTAAAACGAATTTATAGTCAAGAACTAAACCATCATCATTTAAATCATATGATAATAATGGTTGAGAATTAACTTTAATTTCATTTTTAACTGCATATTCGATAACTTCATTAAAGTGTTTATTGCTGAAATGTTTAACAGTCTCAGATAAAATCACTTCTGGGTTTAAATGTGCTTTAGCTTTTTCAATTGGTGCTTTGCCAGGTCTGTACCCTTTTACTTTAACTTTTTTTGCTAATTCATTAGAAACTTGTTCTAATCTTTTTTGAAATTCAGAAGCATCAACTTTAACAGTAACAACTATTTGTGCTTTATCTTTTTCTTCTGTATGTTTAATCATTATTTCTCCTATAAAAGTGTTATTAAATTAATATTTATATTTTACATTGTTTTACATTTTTAACAATGTTTTTATAATGGTTTAGCTTTAAGGAAATCTATAATTTCATATTGCGGTTTTCCCTCAAATAAAATACTAATAATATTTGATAAAAAAGGTGTATTTTTAATATTATAATCCTTAATTATTTTAGATAAGGTTTTTGCTGTATCATATCCTTCTATAGTCAATTGTTGTTCATTTAAAGCTTTTTTTACACCATCAGAGGCAATCTTAGCTCCAAACGAAAAATTACGACTTGTCGGTGATGAACAAGTTAAAAAGATATCTCCAAATGAGGAAAAGTTGTATCCTATTGTGTTTTCTCCTTTTGGATACATAGCTTTATATACATTAAATATTTCCCCAGTTCCCATTGTCAATAAACCTGCATGTGAGTTTTGACCAGGATATAAAACTGATGTGATACCTAATCCTATTGCTAGAACATTTTTTAATGCTGAAAATAATTCAGCTCCTCTTATTTCATTAAATGGTTTAACATAGAAATGTTCATTATTGAAATATGAAGCAATTTCTTCATTAAATTTCAAATTTGCTCCCACCACATTTACCATTGTTAATTTTCCTTGGAAAACTTCAATTGCGAATGAAGGTCCCATTAAGGAAGCGAAATTTGATATATTTTTTCCATAATTTTCATTAATATACTGTGAAAAAAATTGCTTTGTCTTGGGTTCTAATCCTTTTGATAAATTTAGTAAATTGATTTTTCTTTCACCTAATTTAGATGATACTTGTGACATTAATTTTTCAACAGCAACTGAAGGAACCGCTAATATCGCTGTATTAATAGAGTCTAAGAAATAATCTAAATTATTTGTTGCAGAGATTAAATCAGGATTACTAAATTTAGTAGTTCCAAAATATTTAGAATTATATCCTCTATTTATATCTAATATTTCTTCTTCAGAGATACCATACATTATTACTTTATGATTATTTTCTATTAATATATTTGCAAGTGCTGAGCCAAAAGCACCAGTTCCTAAAACACCAAATTTAATTTCTTTTTCTTTCATATGTTTATTAATTTTACTTTATTATTTAGAAAAAAGGAATAAAAAAATGGCAGGAGTAGCAGGATTCGAACCCACAACACACGGGGTTGAAGCCCGTTGTTCTACCGTTGAACTATACTCCTAGCGCATTAGAATTATACTATAAAACTTAATTAGAAAAAATAGAAATTATATCCTTTACAGTCTTGATCTCGGCTAATTGTTCATCAGAGAGTTCAACACCAAATTTAGCTTCTGCTTCAAATACAAGTTCAGCTAAATCTAAAGAATCAATTCCTATTTCCTTGATGTTATCATCCAAAGAAATATTCTTCTTTTTTGATAACTTTTTAAGTTCTAATAAAATTATTTCTTTTCTATTATCCATAGAAATATTATAACTAATCAAGCAATATTTCAAATATTTTTTCATCTTTTTGACTATAATCATCACTTATATACATAACACGTAAAGTGGCATGTTGCTGCGAAAGTATGTCATAGTCAAAATAAAATTTTCCATTACTAGATTTTAGTCTTCTAACAAGATCTTTTACAATCTCATTAATTAAATTTTGATCTATATATTTGTTATTAAATCTATCCTTATTTACAAATTTTTGAAAATATCTATCTTCTAAAATCGGAATAAATGAAGAAACTGGTATTGTATCTATATCTTTAATTAAGTTATCCCTAATATTTCGATTATTATTCTGTTTTTTAGTTTGTACAAAATTATAGATATAATAACAACCAACTCCACTAGCAATACTAAAACCAATTATAAGAGCTATTATAATAATATATTTAATTCTTATATTTTCGTTTATTTTCATCTTCAATTATTAAATAATCATTGATATTAAAAGAATTCGTAAATAAGTTTACATAATCTGATTTTAGATTAATAACATATCTATATTTATTATTTAAATTTTTTTGGTTTGAAACTACTATAATCTTTAATTTCTTTGTGTAATTATCTTCAAATAATCTAGTTCCAATAGATTTAAATTTTTTTATTATGTCAATATCGAAATATTTAGATGAAATAGAATATATCGTGTTAAATTCACCATCAAAACTGAAAGGAATTTTTAGTGAATAACTTGATTGAGGAGAGGCAACTTTTCTTATTTTTTTGTCTATTTCATCTGTAAGTAGCAATTCATTTATTAAGCCTTTAAAATAAATTCCTGAATTATTATTTGATAATAATTGATTATTGTTATCATTCATAATAGTCTTTAATGATATTTTGTCTGTAAGAAAGTCATTTAATATAATATTATTAAATGTAAGCGGAATATATTCGTTAAACAAAATCTCATTTGGGAATTTTAATTTTTTCTTATCATTATATTCATAGCCCTCAACTACTTGTGATAAGGGTTTCCTATTATTGATATCTGCAATTTTTATAATAACATTATGATAAAGCAATTCTTTTCAATATGTTTTTGAACTTTCGAAATTAAATTGATAGGAATATGGTATACGTAATTTAATTGAATTTGATATAGGAGCTATCTGTATTTTATCCTTTGAATCTGGAGCAAATATAATTTGATACTCTTTTATTAATTTTCTTTCGTCTGTGAATACACCTTTAGGTAATGAAAATTGTATTATTAAGCTATTTAATTTCGAGAACTCTATTCCTAAAGTAGAAAATGGTATTCTTGTAATGTATTTTTTCACAAACAACTTATCTGCTCTAAATGTATAAATTTCTTTTAAATTAGCAAAGATTGATACTTCAACCGCCAGTTTTTTCTGAGCTAATTTATTTACAATTAAATTGTATCCATTAAATAGATTTATACCAGTATCTAGTATATGTTCATGTGGTAAAAGATCTTTATTCTTTCAATCATATAATCCATCTTCAAATCCAACGGAAATATCAGTCATGCCATTTGTTGCTATCCTATCAACATTAATAGCAAATTTTGCTTTAAAATTATTGAAATCATTACTATTTGCTAATGTATTAACTTTAACTTTTCTCTCATTGACTATATAATTATCATTTTGATTAATAAAGTCAACATTAATCATCGCTTGTTTGCAATAAGTATCTACCGAATTCCATAATCGCTATTTGCTTTTTTTTATAAAATGTAGTTTTTGAAAAGTATTTTTTATATCAATACTTATCATTTGATGTTTCGGTATCTAAAAAGATTTTATGAATTAATCAAGCATTTTCTTTACTCATTATAGATAAGATGTAATTAAAAACACTTGGCGGGTTCTTGCAATAAACTTCTAATTCTTCAATTTCTTTTTTTATTCTTAAATCTCTACTGTTAATATATTGTATTCAGAGAAAAGTAAGTTTCATTTTATTTTTCATATTATTTATTTTTTTCACTTCCACCATATTTTTTATAATGGAAGTTATTGTGTCATATAAAAATTTTGTATTAATCATATTAATTTTATATAACTGTTGTAGTTTTTCGATATCCCTATCCTCGGCTAATTCTTGGAAAAGGTCAATATCTGTTTTTATGTCGTCGTCATTAGTTAATGACATATCTTTTATATTTTTCTTATTCTTCTCCATCTGTTTTCTCTAGTTGCCCTCCTCAATATAAATATAAAATTTTATAAAAATGAACTTTTTTTAATCAAATTTACTGAATTTTCCTAATTTTGAAAAGTTTTTATTGCAAAAATTGCATATTTAAGGTAATTTTTTCTTATTCCGTATTGAAAAAAATTCATAATTATTAAAAAATGGCATTACTGCCATTTCTAAAATCATAATTATTTAATATGCTTTCGCAAAAATTACATATCTATTAGTTTCACCATCGCACTCTTGATTGATACATTTAGCATTTTTACTTGGTTTATTTAATGACATCGGCACACATCTGGCGGTAGCTCCTGTCTCTTCTTTTATTCTTTTTTCTGCTTCTGCACCACAGCAAAATGGAGCAACAACAAATTTATTATTTAATATTCCTTCTTTAAAATCTTGATAATTATCTACATAAATACGGTTACGAATAAGTCTGTGTTCTGCTTGTTCATATAAATTATCATGTATTTCTGACAGTAATTTTCCAACTTGAGATTTTACTTTACTAATTGGTATTTGAATTTTTTCAAGTGTATCACGACGAACAATTGTAACCGAATCATTTTGCACATCTTTTGGTCCCACTTCAATTCTTAATGGAACACCTTGTATTTCTGAATTAGAAGCTTTATAACCAGGATTTTTATCAGAATCATCTAGTCTTACACGATATTTTCTACCTAATAATTTAGTCAAATCTTTTGATACTTGAGAAACCTTGGGTTCCTTATTTGCAAACAATTCTAAAACATCTATTTGAATTGGAGCTACATAAGGTGGTATTATAATTCCTCTATTATCACCATGAGTCATTATAATAGCCCCTATTAATCTTGTAGTAACACCTCAAGAAGTTTGATAAGCATACTCAAATTCATTATCTTCATTTCTAAAAACTATATCAAATGGCTTAGAAAAGTTTTGAGCTAAATAATGGCTAGTACCCGCTTGTAGAGCTTGTCCGTCTTTCATCATTGCTTCTATAGTTCATGTTGTACATGCACCAGCAAATTTCTCATTTGGAGTTTTCTTACCAATTATAGTAGGTATAGCAAGATATTTTTTTAAGAATTTGGCATATAGTTTAATCATTTCTTTAGTTAATGAACGTGCCTCTTTTGGATCCGAATGCACTGTATGTCCTTCTTGTCATAAGAATTCACGAGATCTTAAAAATGGACGTGTTGTTTTTTCTCATCTGACCACATTAACTCACTGATTATAAATTAAAGGTAAATCCTTATATGAATTAATTGAGTTTTTATATAAATGGGCAAACAGTACTTCAGATGTTGGTCTAACATACAATTTTTCATCTAATTTTTTATTTCCTACCATTGTTACAGTTGCGAGTTCTGGATTAAAACCATCAATGTGTTCTTTTTCTTTATTGAATAAAGATTCAGGAATTAATAATGGTAAATTAACATTTTGTACACCTTTTTCGTTAAATGCATCATTAAGTCCTGATTGAATTAACTGTCAAATTCCGAATGCATTAGGTAACAAAATCATAGTGCCTTTAGCAGGACCATACATCATTAATTTTCCATTTTGCACAACATCAGTATATCACTGAGCAAAATCTTGCTCAAGTGGTGTTATTTTTTCTAATTTTCTGTCTACATTATTCATAATTAGCTATATTATAAAACAAAACCTTTATTTTTTATCTATTTTTTGTATAAAAAAACACCTTTTTAAAAAGGTGATATGGCTGCCCCAGTTAGATTCGAACTAACGCATCGCGGAACCAAAACCCGCTGCCTTACCGCTTGGCTATGGGGCAATAAATGGTGGGGGGAGAGGGATTCGAACCCCCGAATCCTAAGAAAGTGGGTTACAGCCACCCGCATTTGGCCGCTTTGCTATCCCCCCATTTAAGTTGCTAATATATTATATAACAACTTTTAATAAATCTGTAAATTTTTTTTATTTTTTACTTAGTGCCGAAAATACGGTCTCCAGCATCGCCTAGTCCAGGAACTATATAATTATTTTCATTTAAATGTTTATCTTTTGAAGCTAGAAATATATCAACTTTGGGATGGTTTTTTTGTATTGTATTTATCCCCTCTTGTACACCAACCAAAGAAACTAATGTTATATCATTAAATCCTAAACTTTCTAACTTGTTTATTGCATTAGAAGCAGATGCACCAGTTGCTAACATAGGATCAACTACTATTATTTTTGAATCTTTTGATACATTAGGGATTTTAAAAAAATATTCTGTAACAGTCAATGTTTCTTCATTTCTATACATTCCAATGTGTCCAACTCTAGCTTCTGGTATTAAATCTAAAATACCTTCAACCATCCCTAAACCAGCTCTTAGAATAGGAATAATAACTATTTCTTTATCAAATTTATACCCTTCATATTCTATATTTAGAGGAGTTATTCCGCTTGTTTTTATGCATTTATAATCTCGCATTATTTCATAAACCATTAATGAAGCTATTTCATTTAAGTTATTTCTGAATTCCTTATGAGAAGTATGCTTATCTCTCATTTTACTTAATTTTATATTAATTAATGGGTGATTAAATACCGTTACCATTATTACCTCGCTAAATTTCTTTTTATTATACATTTAATTATTAAATTGCTATATAAAAAACCAAGCTTTCGCTTGGCTGAAATGATTATTATAATTCGTGAATTGTTCCACCAACTTTTTGGAAAGCTTCTTTAGCAGAAGCTGATGCTTTATGAACATAGATTGTTAATTTTTTGTTTAGTTCACCGTTACCTAATAATTTAACAGGCATTTGTCTTTTGATTAAATTTGAGTCAAATAATGTTTCTAAAGTAATAGTATCACCGTCGTTAAATTTTGCTTCTAAATCAGAAAGATTAATAACTTGATATTCAACATGGTTAACGTTTCTAAATCCACGTTTACCTATTCTACGGAATCAAGGAGTTTGTCCCCCTTCGAATCCTAGTCTGTGACCTTTACGTTTGTTTTGACCTGATTGTCCTTTACCAGCTTGTTTACCTTTACCGGCAGCATGTCCTCTACCTTTACGGTGTTTTTCTGGTCTTGAACCTTCAGCAAATTGTAAATTATTTAATTTAATAGCCATATTTTATTGAAAATCCTTTACTTGTTTATCTCTGATTTCAGCAATTTCTTCAACAGTTCTTAAGTTTTGTAATGCTTTTACAGTAGCTTTAACAACGTTTGCTTTTGAACGTGAACCATATGTTTTAGTAACGATATCTGTGTATCCTGCTAATTCAACAACAGCACGCACTGTTCCTGAAGCAATAAGTCCTTTTCCTTTTGGAGCAGGTTTAAGTAATACACGTGAAGCTAAGAATTTAGCTTTAATTTCGTGTGGTACAGTTCCGTTAACAACTGGAACTGATACAAGGTTGTTTTGTGCATCTTTAATAGCTTTTTTAATAGCATCTGGAACTTCGTTAGCCTTACCGTGTCCAAATCCTACTAAACCTTTTTTATTTCCAACAACAACAAAGGCTGAGAAACTAAATCTTCTTCCACCTTTAACAACTTTTGTAACACGAGCGATATCTACAACTTTTTCACTAAATTCTGATTCAAATTTTTGAGCACGCGGTCTTCTGTTTCCACCGTTGTTACGACGTGGACGTTGTTCTGATGAACCTTCTTGAGCTTTTCTTGGAGCTCTTGGAGCTCTTTTAGCTACAACTTCTTTTGTTCCGGCAACTTCTGTTGCTTTAACTTCTTTTTTGTTTTCCATTAGAATTTAACTCCTTGTTCTCTAACTGCATCAGCAAAAGCTTTTACTCTACCATGGTATAAATATCCACCACGGTCAAATACTACTTCAGTAATACCCATTTTAACCATTTGTTGTCCCATTGTAGCACCTAATTTAGCTGCTGATTCAATGTTACCTGCATAAACACCTTTTTGTAATGTTGTTGCTGAAAGTAATGTAACACCTTTAGTGTCATCTATTACTTGTGCATAGAAGTTTTGGTGTGACTTGAATATATTTAAACGTGGTTTTGTAGCTGTTCCACTAATGTGTTGACGTAAACGAACATGTTTAACTTTTCTAGCTTCGTTTCTTGATTTTGCTTTCATAATTTTAACCTCACAACTTCTTTATTATTTAGAAGCTGTTTTCCCTTCTTTACGTCTAAGTTTTTCACCTTTGTAAGCAATTCCTTTACCTGAGTATACACTTGGTTTTCTAATTGCTCTAACTACTGCTGCAAATTGTCCAACAACTTCTTTATCATTTCCGAAAATAGAAATTTCTGTTGGTTTAGCAACAGTTACTTTTAATTCAGCAGGTATTTTTTTAGTAACTGGGTGTGAATATCCGGCATTAACAACGATTTCATTTCCTCTAAGTTCAGCTTTGTAACCAACCCCTTTAATTTCAAGGTCGATTTGGAATCCTTCTGAAACACCTTTAATCATGTTTGCGATTAAGGCATTTGTTGTTCCGTGTAATTGTTTGGTGTGTTTTTCTTCATTTGCACGAAGAGTTGTAACTTGGTTATTTTCTACATTTACAGTAATTAATGGACTAAATTCTCTAACAAGAGTTCCGTGTTTACCAGAAACAGTAACTTTGCTTCCTTCAACAGTAATAGTTGTTCCAGCAGGAACATTTATAACACGATTTCCAACACGAGACATGTTATTTACCTATTATCAAATGTAAGCGATAATTTCACCACCTACATTTTCCTCTCTAGCTTGTTTTCCTGTCATAAGTCCTTTTGATGTAGAAATAATTACTGTTCCGAAACCTGAGATAACATTAGGAATTTCTTCCACAGTTGCATAAACTCTAAGTCCTGGTTTTGATACTCTTTTGAAATCAACGATAGCTGATTTATTTTTCTTGTATTTTAATGTAACAACGATGTTTTTGTTAACACCTTCGCCTTCAACAGTGTATGATGCAATGTACCCTTCATTTAAAATAAGCTTAACAATAGCTTCTTTTTGTTTTGAGTATGGAATTGTAACTGTTTTATGTTTTCTAGCATTAGCATTCTTAACACGAACAACTAAATCTGCAATTGGATCTGTAATAAACATAATTATCAACTCGCTTTCTTCATACCTGGAATCTTACCTTCGTGAGCAAGATTTCTAAAACAGATACGACATACTTTATATTTTCTTAATACTGAGTGTGGACGTCCACATAATTCACAACGTGTGTAAGCACGTGTTGAGAATTTAGGGTGACGTTTTGCTTTCTCGATTAATGCTTTTCTTGCCATTATTTAGCTCCTTTTTTATCAAATGGTACACCAATTGATTCAAGTAATGTTCTTGCTTCTGCATCAGTTTTGGCACTTGTTACAATAATAACGTCAAGTCCTTTAATTCTACGAATCTTGTCAAATTCAATTTCTGGGAAAATGATTTCTTCTTTGATTCCTAGGTTATAGTTACCTCTTCCGTCAAATGCTTTAGGATTTGCACCACGGAAATCACGAATACGAGGCATTGCTACATTGATTAATTTATCTAAGAAATCTCACATTCTGTCTCTACGTAGTGTAACTTTACCACCCATAGGCATACCTTCACGTAATTTTCATGAAGCGTTTGATTTCTTAGCTTTTGTTTGAAATGGTTTTTGTGATGAAATTAATGTTAATTCATTAAGAACTTCTTCGATTGCTTTTGAATTATTGATTTCTTTTCCAGCAGTCATGTTTAACACAACTTTTTCGATTCTAGGAACTTCCATTGATGATTTGTAATTGTATTTTTCTTTTAAAGCAGGAACTGCTTTTTCTAAATAAACATTTTTAAGCATATTAGATTTCCTTTCCTGTCTTTCTTGCTACTCTTACTTTTTTTCCTTTAGCATCAACTTTGTATCCTAATTTTGATGTAACACTTGGTTTGTCTTTTGTTGCTTTTTTAACTAATAATTGCACATTTGAAACATGAATTGGAGCTTCTTTTTCAACAATAGCACCATCTTGGTTTTGTTGTGAAGGTTTGTTGTGTTTTTTAATGATGTTTAATCCTTTAACGATAACTTTGTTTTCTTTGTGTAATACTTTTTCAATTGTTCCTGTTTGACCTTTTTCTTTACCAGCAATAACGATTACTTCGTCATTTTTTCTAAGTTTAATTTTGTTCATTATAACTTCCTTAAATCCTATAATACTTCAGGTGCAAGTGAAACAATTTTAGGGAATTTTTCACGTAATTCACGAGCAACTGGTCCGAATACACGTGTTCCACGTGGTGTTAAATCTTCCTTAAGTAATACAACAGCATTATCATCAAAACGAATGTATGATCCGTTATCACGGTGAATACCGTATGATGAACGAACTACAACAGCTTTAACAACTTGACCTTCTTTAACCATTCCGTTTGGAATAGCTTTTTTAACTGAACATACAATAATGTCACCAATGTTTGCTACTTTTTTCTTAGATCCACCTAAAATACGGATAACTCCGATTTCTTTAGCACCTGAGTTATCAGCAACATTTGCTCTTGATAATTCTTGTAACATATTAGTTTTGTCCTTCGATAGCAGCTTGTTTAACTTCAACTAGTCTGAAACGTTTTGTTGCTGAAAGTGGTCTTGTTTCCATAATTAAAACGATATCTCCTAATTGGGCTACTTGATTTTCATCATGTACAGCAAATCTTTTTGTTGATTTGTAACGTTTTGAGTATAATGGGTGTTTTTTGTATGTATCAACTGCAACAATAATTGTTTTAGCTGATTTACCAGCAGAAACAACTGTACCAACTAGTGTTTTTCTTGTGTTTCTTGTATTATTCATAATTATTTAGCTCCTTTTTCATTTAAAGCTGTATAAACTTGTGCAATTGTTTTTCTAATAGCAGCGATTTTATGTGTTTCTTTTAAGTCACCTGTTGCATTTCTGTATCTTAAAGTAAATAATTCTGCTTTAAGTTGAGAAAGTAATGTTTGTAGTTCTTCAACTGATTTTTCTTTAATTTCTTTGTAAAGCATTATTTATCTCCTTCTTCTCTTTTAACAATTCTTCATTTAACAGGTAATTTGTGACCAGCTAGTCTTAAAGCGTCACGTGCAACTTCTTCAGAAACTCCGCCAACTTCAAACATCATTGTGTCAACTTTAACTGCTGTATATCATAATTCTGGTGTACCTTTACCTGAACCCATACGAACTCCGATAGGTTTAGATGTTTTAGCAAAGTGTGGGAAAATACGGATGATAACTTGTCCTTCACGACCCATTCTACGTGTTGCAGCAATACGAGCAGATTCGATTTGACGAGCTGTTACTCAAGCTGATGTTGTAGCTTGAAGTCCAAATTCACCAAATGCTACTGTATTTCCTTTTGTAGCTCTACGTTTGTCGTGTTTTACAAGGAATGGTTTTCTGTATTTAGTTCTTTTTGGTTGAAGCATTATTTATCTCCTTCCAAAATTTCACCTAATGATACTCACACCTTAACACCGATAGCACCATATGTTGTTCTAGCTGTAGCTGTAGCATAGTCAACATTTTGTCTTAATGTATGTAATTTCATTTCCCCTTCAGAATATCCTTCTGTACGGGCCATATCAACACCGTTTAAACGACCACTAACTGCAGTCTTAATTCCTTTTGCTCCAGCACGCATTGCATTTCTAATAGCAATTTTTTGTGCTGAACGGAAGCTTTCACGATTTTCTAATTTTGTAGCAATCATTTCTGCTAATAATTTAGCATTTAAATCAGGGTTTTTGAGTTCAACTACTTGAATATTTAAGTTTAAACTCTTGTTTTTTAAGTGTTTTTGTAATTTTAATGTAAGTTCTTGAATATTTTTACCTTCTGTTCCAAGAACTGCGGCTGGTTTAGCTGTGTGAAGAATTACTGTAACTTTATTATCTTTGTTACGTTTTACTTCAACTTTTCCGATTTGGTATTGACGAACTAATTTATCAAAGAATTTGTAGATTTTAGCATCTTCAACTAAATATGAACCAAAATTGTTTTTATCTGCAAATCATGTTGAGTTGTGTGCTTTTGTAACACCGTAACGGAAACCATTTGGATTAACTTTTTGACCCATATTAATCTCTCTCCTCTAATACTATTGATAAATTTGATGTACGTTTTAAAATTGAGTAAGCACGACCTTGACTTCTTGGTTGGAATCTTTTAAGAGTTGGACCTTCATTAACATAAACTTCTTTAACATATAATTTAGTTGCATCCATACCATGGTTATGTGTAGCGTTTGCAACTGCAGATTCTAATAACTTGATGAAAATAGGAGCTGATTTTTTATTTACGTGATGTAGAAGTCCTAATGCTTCAGTAACATCTTTTCCTCTGAAAAGATTTGCTACTAATTTAGCTTTAGAAACACTAACTCTTTGTAATTTAATGTGAGCTTTTGCTTGTTGAGCCATTATTTCTTCTTACCTTTATCAGCACCGTGACCTGAGAATGTTCTTGTAGGTGCAAATTCTCCTAATTTATGTCCTACCATATCATCTGTTACATAAACTTCGATAAATTGTTTTCCATTATGCACAGCAAATGTTAAACCTACGAAGCTTGGGAAAATTGTAGAACGTCTTGATCAAGTTTTAATTGGTTTTTTAGGTGCTTTACCTTCAACGATAGCATCTACTTTTTTAAGTAAGTGTTCGTCAGCAAATGGACCTTTTTTAAGACTACGTGCCATTATTTAGAATCCTTTCTTCTTCTGATTATAAGTTTATTTGAAGATTTCTTAGTTTTTCTTGTCTTAACTCCAAGAGCTTTCTTACCTCAAGGTGTAAGAGGAGCTTTACGTCCAACAGGTTGCTTACCTTCCCCTCCACCATGTGGGTGGTCTACTGGGTTCATAACTGATCCACGTACTGTTGGTCTAATACCTTTATGTCTGTTGATTCCAGCTTTACCAACATTAACAAGTAAGTGTTCTTCGTTTCCTACAACACCTACTGTTGCACGACAACGTGATAAAATACGACGTGTTTCACCTGATTTTAATCTTAACACTACATATTTACCATCTTCGTCTTTACCTAAGATTTGTGCTGATGTTCCTGCTGAACGAGCAATAACACCACCACCTCCAGGTTGCATTTCAATATTGTGTACAAATGTACCTTCAGGAATGTTTGCTAGTGGTAATGTATTTCCCACCATAATATCTGCTTGTGGTCCTGATACCACAACTTGTCCTAATTTAATACCTTTAGGAGCTAGGATATATCTTTTTTCACCATCTGCATATGCTAATAAACAAATGTTTGCTGATCTGTTTGGATCATATTCAATTGTTTTAACGATTGCAGGGATGTTATCTTTATTACGTTTAAAGTCTACTAATCTGTAAAATCTTTTAACACGCCCTCCATGATGTCTTACAGTAATCTTACCTTGGTTGTTACGACCAGCGTGATTTTTTAAATTCACTAAAAGTGATTTTTCTGGTGCATGACCTGATAAGTTTTGTCTGTAGTCAAGAGAAGACATGTTTCTACGACCATTTGTCGTTGGCTTATAATGTTTAATCGCCATTGTGTCTTTTCTCCTTATTGCTTAAAAATAGTTGGGGGTCTTTCTTTTAAGCAAGTTTTGTTTACCCCATAATTATTATTTAAATTAAATTGTTATGCGAAAGTTCATCGGAGATTATTATTCTCCACCAACTTTACGTTTTGTAGTAGGTTTTTTAGCAACTGTTTTTGTTGCTTTTGTAGCTGTAGATTTTTTAGCAGCTAATTTAGCAGCAGCTTTCTTTTCTACATCTGCACTTTTTGCAGCTTTTTGTGCTTTAACTTCTTCTTTAACTTTAGCTTCTTCAGCAGCTAATTTTGCTTCTTCTTCATCAGCTGGTAAGTAGTTTAATTGTGAACCTGGTTTTAAAGTAACCATAGCTTTTTTGTAACGATTTGTAAATCCGTGGAAACGACCAACGTTTTTAGCTTTTTTATCAACCTTAATTGTTCTAACTGTATCAACTTCTACATTGAAAATTGTTTCGATAGCTTCAGCAATTTGGTGTTTATTAGCATTGTAAGCTACTTTGAAAGTATAAACTCCATTAGCTCTTTGGATGTCTGATTTTTCTGTTAAAACTGGTGCAATAATAACTCTTGTTAATTCCATTATTTAACTTTCCCTTCTAATAGCTTTAAGCTTTCATTAGAAATAACCATAACATCAGCTCCGATTAATCTTTCAACTGTTAATGAGTTAGCTTTTGATAAAACAACGTTTGGTAAATTTCTAGCTGATTTGTAAACTGTTTCGCTTTCTGTTACAACTAAAACATTTTTTACTTCGCTTAATTTTAATTCAGCAAGTTTGTTAGCCATAGCTTTTGTTGAGATAGATTCTAAAGCAAGATCATCAGCAATAACAGCATTATCTTTTGCTAATAATGTTAAAGCTGAAATAAATGCAGCTAATTTAACTTTCTTATTAACTTTTAATGAGTAATTTCTGTTAGCTGTTGGTCCAAATGCTCTACCACCACCAACGAATACTGGTGTACGTAATGAGCTTGTTCTTGCACGCCCTGTTCCTTTTTGTCTTCAAGGTTTTTTACCTGAACCAGAAACTTCAGCACGTGATTTAACTTTGTGTGTTCCTTGTCTTCTTGAAGCTCTTTCTGAAAGAATAGAGTCAAAAATAGCTTGTTCATAAATTTTTTCACTTGCAAATAATTTTGCAGGTAAATCAGCTTTGAATTGTGCTTTCTTAGAAGCATTTTTATCTTTAACAACTGTTACTTTTGCTGATTTTGGAGCAGTAGCTTTTTTAGCAGCTGGTTTAGTTGTCTTTGTAGTTGATTTTTTAACTGTTTCAGCCATAACTATTTATCTCCTTTTTCTTCAGCTTCAGCTATTAATGCTGATAATTCTGTTGAGTTCATTCCAACTGTAACTTCAATGTTGTATTTTTTAGCTTTTTCGATTAATTCATTCATTAACATAACTTCTTGAATATCAACAAGTTTAACACCTTCACGATTTGGAAGACCTTTAACTGCTTGTTTAACTACTACGAATGATTTTTTAGGTCCTGGAATTGAACCTTTAATTAAAATTAAATTGTTAGTAACATCAACCTTAACGATTTCTAAGTTTTGAACTGTTGTTTTCACATTTCCAAGGTGTCCAGGCATTGTCATACCTTTGTAAACTCTGTTACCTGAAATATCTCCAAGTGATCCTGTTTGTCTAACAGGTTGAGATCCTCCACCTCCACCGTGTGATTTAGGTCCAATACTTTGGTTGTGTCTCTTAATTGCTCCAGCGAATCCTTTACCTTTTGATGTTCCTGTAACATCTACTAATTCACCGGCTGTGAAAATGTCAGCTTTGATTTCACTTCCAAGTTCATAACCTGACATATCACGAACTTCTTTAACGAAGCGCTTAGGTGTTGTATTTGCATTTTTAAAGTGACCTAATTCAGGTTTGTTTACACGGTTTGCTTTTTTATCAAATACAGCAAGTTGTGTAGCTACATAACCATTTTTGTCAGCTGTTAAAACTTTAGATACAACATTTGGTTGTACTTCTATTACAGTAACTGGGACACTTTGACCAGATTCTGTAAAAATTTGAGTCATACCAACTTTACGTCCTAAGATTCCTTTCATTCTGTCTCCTTAAATGGGTATTAAATTATTTTACTTTAACTTGAATATCCACACCAGCTGGTAATTCAAGTCTATTTAATTTATCTTGTGTTTCAGCAGAAGGATTGGTAATTACAACTAATCTTTGGTGTGTTCTGCTTTCAAATTGTTCACGAGATTTTTTGTTAACGTGAACTGATCTTAAAATAGTAACTTCATCTCTTTTTGTAGGAAGAGGAATTGGCCCACTAACTTTTTCAGCACCAGCTGATTTAGCTACTGTATAAATTTTCTTAGCAGCTTGTTCAACTAATGAGTGGTCAAATCCTTTAACCTTGATATTTAGTTTACTCATGTGTTGTCTCCTTTTGTTCTTTTGAACAATAGCTCCTTTTAAAAAACCTAACTCGTCCTCAACAACATTTAATATTGGCAAGTTAGCAACCTTTAAAAATCATCGCTATAGTTGCTTTTTTATTATAGTGTAAAAAACAAAAAACGGAAAGAGATTTTCCGCTTTTTTCAATTAACAACTGCTCTCGGTGTATCGAGGTGTTTTTTATGATAATTTTTTGCTAATTCAGCTACTTAAAATTTGAGTTGGAATGTATTCATAACCACGTTCAATAATCTCATTTCCTTGTAATAATATCATTGTTGGAACACGTAATACTTTCCATTTATTATCAGGATCTCTAAATAATTCAGCTTCTTCTGCATCTACATTAATAAATGTAATACCTTTATTATTTTTGTATTCTTCAGCAATTGATTCAACAATTGGTCTCATCATTTTGCAATCACCACATCATGTGGTTGTGAAATTTAGAAAGATTAAATGATTGTTAGGGTTCGCATCAATTACTTTTTTAGCATCTTCTCATTTCATTTCTTGAAACATAATATCTCCTATATTTTTTAGCAGTATTAAATGGTTGTTAGTGTTAAAGCAACCATTGGATCTTTATCTTTTAATTTAAATATCTTCTTGCGGATTGTTTTTCTTAATTTTTCATTTACTTCACGCATTGTTGTAAATGATTTTGTTTTTAAAACATCAACTATTAAATCTTTAATTAATCCATTAGTTTCTTCAATTTCGCTTTCATCAATTACACCAATGTAATTAATATGTAGTTGTCCAATAATTTTTTTAGTTTTTGGTGAATATAAACCATTTATCACAATGACACCTTCGCGTCCTAATGCTTCTCTTTCAGCTATAACCTCTGGTGAAATATCACCAACACCAAAACCATCAATTATAGTACTTCCTACTTCTTTTATTTTACCATTATGACTAAATAATTTATCATCTTGGAAATGTGCTATTTTTCCATTTAATAAGATGATCGGATCTACTTTTTGTTTTTTATTTAATTCTTCAACAATAAACTCACTTGAGCCAACTAAATAACGATATAAGCCTTGAGTCGGGATAAAATATGATGGTTTTAATGCTTTGATTAAATTCAATAAATCATCTTTAGTTGGGCGAATGTAGAAGTACTCACTATCAAGTATTTCGTGTAAATTAGGAGCTATTTTAGCTATCATATCCATGACTTCAGCATATTGAGATTCAAGTCCATTTACAGGTGGAGCCATCATCACTATGGTATCATCTGAGTTTAATTTTAAATAAACATCTTTACCATTTGCTATTCTATCAAAACGATTATATAAACGTTCTGTAGCTGCTGTTATCAAAATTACAGGATCATCGTATTTTGAAAGCATTTTGTAATCAACTACTTCAGGTAACTGCAATTTATCACCGAATTTAGATATTAAATATAATAAATCTGCATATGTTTTACCATATGGAATTATTGGTCTTTTGTGTTTAATAGCTAAATCAATAACTTGTTGTAAAGAAACCATTTCTTCGCCATAAGCTCCAATAATAATTCTTTTATTATTATGTGTCTTTTTAAAAGCTTCTTCAAGTTTTGGATTTGCTTTATATTTATCTATTGCTCTTCCGTTTGTATAACTACGACCAGCATCGCTGATTAATCCTATTATTTTATTTTTTGAGAAATAGTTAGCTAAAGCATTAAAAAATGTTTTACCATAAATACCTAAATCACCTTCAACATAATTAAACATAAATATATAATCTCCGGCTTTTGTTGAGAAGTTAAATCCAGTATTTCCAGGCATTGATCCTGTTAAATTAAATGGAGTAATTTCAACTGAACCAATTTTTGTTTTTCCTCTTAAAGTGACTACTTTAAAACTTTTTTGATCAATACCATATTTTGAAATTCTTTCTAATACCATTACTTTATTAAATGCTGATGTATATATAGTTAAATTAGGAATTTTCATTAATAGTCATGGTAAAGCTGAAAATGATTCATTTTTAATATCTGTTATAAAAATACCTTTAATCTTATCTTTATGTTTAATTAAATAGTCAAAATTTGGTATTAATGTATCAACACCATTATTTGCATCAATCGGAACTTTTACACCTGCATTTATTACATAAATATCATTATTATGTTCAAATACATAACAGTTTTTTCCGTTTTCATCTTGCCCGCCTAGAGCAAATATATTTACATTATCCATCATGCCTCCTAGATTATAATTTCTATTTGATTTTGTAAATCACAAATAACCTCTTGGTTATTTTTGGAAGCGATTTTTATCGCTTTATTTATATCATTCAGAATAATTATTTCATCAATATATATGATTGAATTTACTTCATCATATCACAATCCTATTTCGCAATTATAATTCCTTACAATTTCATTGATGATGATTAATAAAGCATCAGTTTCATCTAGAGAAATATTTTGCAATTTTATTTTCTTTTTATAAATATTTTTTATAGCAACAATAAAGCCACTTGTTATATGCTTATTTACTTCAGAATAGATAGTAAAACCATTATACAATTTAATGTAATCTATTATATCTTGATTACAAAGTAATATTGGTTTTGAGTTGATAAAATTATTAATCCTAATACAAATATTTTTATCAACCAGTTTATTATTATCCTGACTAAGCTTAATCATTTTTATACTAAAATTATTATGTGATTGATATAAAAATAAATAATTTATTATTAGCTAAATTATACAATAAAGCAACAAAAAATATTCGTCTTATTGACGAATATTTAATTATATTATTTAACAACGTGTTCTGTAATAACATCGTTTTCAACAACTAAGAATTGGTCACCTTTTTGAATTCCATATGGCTCTAATGCTGTAACAGCATTTTCGTGATCTTTCTTAATTAATGGGAATAAAGCTTCTGAATCAACAGATGTTCAAACACTTGAGTATGATCCAAATGCATTTACTAATAACGGGTTGTTAACTACACCAATAATTGTAGAATTTGGTCTAAATTTAGCAACTTCTTTTAATAATGATCCAGTTCTAGATAATGTAACAACAAATTTGTATTTTCCATCTTTTGTTTTTTCAGCTATTTTATATGCGATTTGTGAACGTTTGTTTGATTGATCTGAGTTAGCTCAAACTTTTTCAAGTTGAATGTCGTAGTAGTTTCTTGAGTAGAATTCTTTTTCAGCTCTTTTTGAAATAGCAGCCATTGTTTTAACAGCTTCAAGTGGGAATAATCCATTTGCACTTTCACCTGATAACATTGTTGAGTCAGCTCCTAATTCAACAGCATAGTAAACGTCAGTAACTTCAGCACGTGTTGGGTGTGGTGAGTTTTCCATTGAATCTAACATTTGTGTAGCAACAATAACTGGTTTTCCTGCTTCACGACATTTTCTAATCATCATTTTTTCATAGTAAGGAACATCGTAGTAAGGAATTTCTAATCCTAAATCTCCACGAGCAACCATAATACCATCTGATGCCTCGATAATTTCATCAATGTTTACACAACCTAAGTGTGATTCAATTTTTGAGAAAATTTGAATGTGGCTTCCACCATTTTCATCTAATAATTTTCTTAATTCTTTAACATTACGAGCTGAGTTAACGAATGATGCAGCTACATAGTTAATTCCATTGTTGATACCGAAAATAACATCGTTAATATCTTTTTCAGCTAAAAATGGTAATGAGAAGTCAACACCAGGTAAGTTAACACGTTTATTTGTCTTTAATTTGTGTGTGTTTTCTGCTTTAACTTTTACATAGCCTTTTCCAACTTCTGTAACAACTGTAGATAATTTACCATCGTCGATTAAAACTTGGTTTCCTACAGCTAAATCTTGAGCCATGTCATAAGCTACTGAAATTTCTGTTGCTGTACCTTCTAATGATTGGTATTTGTCACTTGTTGTGTGAATTAATACTTCTGTACCTGATTGTACAACTTGAGCACCATCTTTCATTTTTCCAATACGAATTTCAGGCCCTTTAGTATCTAACATAAGTGAAACTGGAACTCTAAGTTCTTGAGAAACTCTTTTTCCTAATTTAAATTTGTTTAATTGTTCTTCATGTGAACCGTGGCTAAAGTTAGCTCTAATTGTTGTAACACCATTTTCCACAAGTGAAAGTAACATATCGTAATTATCACTTGAAGGACCAATAGTAGCTACTAATTTAGTTCTTTTATCAGTAATTTTCATAATACTCCTATAATTTTTTATATATGTATTTTACCACTTATCGACGTATATTATAAAATTTATTTATTAGTCAAAAAATAATTATAATCCTATTTTTTAGTGCTAAAAATAAAAAATCTACCAGTGTGGGCTGATAGATAGATTGATTTTAAAGTAGATTTTTGTTATATATTATTTAGCTTCTTTTGAAAAGTTATATTCTATTTGTTTATTAGTTATCGGAGCATTTTGATTAAAATAATCTTGTTTTGCTGTTAAATCATTATCTGTTGCCACCAATACTTTTCATCCATATCTATATTGAATAGTAAATTTATCTGATGAATTTGAATCAAAGATAAGTGCTAATGAGCTGTAGTCTAATGCCGTTACATTCGCCAATGAAATATCAAAGTATTTTTTAAATCAATCTTGAACTTTGCTTGGTTCTGTGTCTCTTTCTTTATTAATTGTTTCATATGCTTGCTTTAAATCTTGTATATTTGCAAAATCTTTAAATGCAGTTTCATTTGGAGCAATATCAATTGTATTACTTGTTGCATATGGATTATTAGTTGGGAAAGTATCAAAACCGTTCAATGTATAAATTTCAGTAATGTTGTCCCCGAGTGTAGAATCTAATTCCTTCATACTTTTTGTAACTGGGTAAACAACTTTTAGAAATAATGTTCCATTTAAATCATTAGCATATGATGTCATTTCTATCGATGATATGTCAACACTGTCAAATAAAGCTTGCAATGGTTTTGAACCATTATATAAAAAGAATTTTTTATCAAATTTTGGATTTTGAATATCTTCAGTTGTTAATAATTTTTTATTTATTAATTCTCTTTTTCAATTACTGCTGCTTCAGTTAGTTATTTCATCAAAACTCAAGTTTCTTGTTGCATATGTTGAAGCTAAAGTTTTATTTTTATTACTTAAAGCGGCTGTATTTTGTAATTTATAATTCTTTAATTCTTTTGCACCTAATTTACTGTGGTGTTGTTGTGAAATAGCAACAGACACTCCTATTATTCCGCCTATTGTAGCAGTTCCTATAACTCCATAAGTGATTAATATTTTAGTTATTTTATTCATTATGCTCTCCTGATAATGTTTCATTTATATCTAGAATTAAGTCATTAATCCCTGTTTTTGTTTCACTAGATACTAAGAAATATTGAAAAGGTCCATAAATTTCCCTAGATTTCTTGATATCTTGTACTAATTTATGTTTATCTTTTTGTTTTAGTTTATCAGCTTTAGTATAAACCAATTTGAAATCAACTCCGACTCTTAATAGAAATTCAATTGGTTCAATATCGGTTTTGGTAATTCCGTGTCTTGAATCAATTAAGAGATAAACACATTTTAAATTATTACGGTTAATAATGTATTCATCTATCATTTTGTTCATTTCTACTAATTGAGCATTCGAAACTCTAGCATATCCATATCCTGGTAAATCAACAAATACTGCACCAAAATCATTTTGGAAGAAATTTAATAATTGAGTTCTTCCAGGAGTTTTAGACACTTTAGCTAGTTTTTTATTAGATACAATAGCATTTATTAATGAACTTTTTCCAACATTCGAGCGGCCTCAAAAAGCCACCTCATTATATGGGTGTTCATATCAATTCTCTTTATTTGAAGCTGACTTAATAAATTTAAACATTATTGATTTTTTCCTTATGTCTGATTAATCTTGATTCATAATTAATATCTTCACAATTAGGAAGAATTAAAACAGTTTCTAGTTCATGATTTAATGATTTATTACCACAAGCTAACTCTAACTCATAGTTGTAATCGTTATTATTTCTTGCGCTGCGAACAAGTCATTTTATATTTAAGTCCTTACATAAATCCGCAGTCATTTTATTATTATTTTTTAATACTTTTATAACATTATTATCTTTATAAAATTCTTGTAAAGCCAAATAATTATTTTCAATTTGTTGCTTATTATCCTTATCAGGATTTCAAGTTACAACAATATATAACTCATCAAAAAGTTTGAGAGCTTTTTGTACAATCACTTCATGTCCTTTATGGAAAGGATCAAAAGAGCCAGCATATAAAGCAATTTTTTTATTCTGCATAAACTTTTAATGCATTTCTTGCAATAACTAATTCTTCATTAGTTCTAATTACAAATACTTTAACTTCACTATCTGGTGCTGAAATTAATTGGTATTCATCAAAACTACTTGTGTTTGCTTGATGATCAATTTTAATATTCTTAAAGAATAATTTATCAGCAACCATTTGTCTAATTAAAGCAACGTTTTCCCCAATTCCGGCTGTAAATACAATAGCATCAGGATTTCCACCGATTTTGTTTGCATATAATGCTGTGTAATCAGCAATTTTTTGTGCATATAATTCTAAAGCAAAAGCTGCATCTTCGTTTCCTGCATTAGCAGCTGCTGTAATATCACGCATATCGCTTGATACTGTTGATACACCTAATAAACCACTTTGTTTATTTAATAAACTTGTAAATTCTTGTATCCCCATTCCTGTTTGATGACATACAAATTCATGAATTGATGGGTCAATATCGCCTGAACGTGTTCCCATCATAATTCCTGCAAGTGGTGTTAGTCCCATGGATGTATCAAAAGATTTTGAATCTTTAATTGCACATAAACTTCCGCCATTTCCTAGGTGTAAGTTAACAAATGTTACTTTATCTTTTCCTAAAATTTGTGAAAGTTTCTCTGTAATGTATTCATGTGAAATCCCATGTGCTCCATAACGTTTAATTTTGTATTCTTCTGTTAAGTATTTTGGAATAGCATATGTTGAATTAACTTTATTAATTGTTGTATGGAATGCTGTATCAAAATCAGCAGATAATTTTGCATGTGGAAATACTTTTCTAAATCCAAGGATTGATTGTACAGCTCCTGGATTATGCAATGGTGCATACATTGAACATTCATCAATTAAAGCAATTTCTTTATCAGTAATTTTTGTAGTTGAATTAAAGTAATTTCCACCTTGCACAATTCTAAAACCGATATTTGATATTTCGTCAGGATTAGAAATTAGATTAATTTTTTGCATTAATTTATATAATTCTTCAACAGCAACTTCATGTGTAGGCATAGCAACTGTTACTTCGTATTTTTCTCCCTTGAATTTAATTGAAATATTTCCTTCTGGAAGTGTTATTCTTTCAGCAATACCGCTAGCAATTAATTCTAAAGTTTCTTTATCAAATAAACTTAACTTAATTGAACTACTTCCGGCGTTAATAACTAAGACTTTTTGATTCATTATTTCTCCTTTTGTCTCTATTATATTGAGTATTTAGTATATTAAACCTAGTTTTTTAGGTAATTATTTTTTAATACATTAATTATACCAATTATTCATATTTTAGCACTTTTATAAATATAAAAATACTCATCTTATTATCCGATGAGTATTAATTGCGTGTAATTAAATAACAAATATTAAACTAATTCAATAATTGCCATACGTGTTGAATCACCTTGACGACGAGGTAATTTAATTATTCTTGTGTATCCACCGTTTCTTTCGGCATATTTAGGTGCAATATCGTCAAATAAGTATTTTTGCACTTCTTTACCGTCTTTTGTAAGAATTGGACGTAAATATGCAGCAACAGCACGTCTGTTAGCTAAAGTAGGGTTTTTAGCTTTTTGAATCATTCTTTCTGCGTGTCTTCTTACTTCTTTTGCTCTTGTTAAAGTTGTTACTATTCTTCCGTTAACATATAATTCGCTCACTAATGAACGCATTACACCATTTCTTCATTTTGTATCACGTGAATAAATTTGTGTAGGATTTGCCATATTATTCGTCTCCTTCTTTTAATTCGTAACCATATTCTTTAAGTTTGTCAATGATTTCTTGAATTGATTTTTTACCTAAGTTCTTTGTTTGTTCAAGTTGATTCAATGTAAGTTCTTTAATTTGAGATAACTTAGTTTTTCTAATTCTCTTTAATGCATTAGCTGAACGAACTGATAATCCCATTTGAGAAATATCTAAATCGTCTTCTTCTTTTTCTTCCACTTTAGGTTGTTCCACTTCGAAGATATCTAATTTCATATCTTCAACAGCTCCAATAACTTGAAACATTCCCATTAAAATTTCTGATGCATTTTTAATAGCATCTTTAGCTTTAACTGTTCCATCTGTATGAATTGTAAAATCTAATTTTTCTTCTAATTTTGAAGATGATGAATTCAATTCTGATACAGTATATGAAACTTTTTCAATTGGTGAAAAATTAGAATCAATAGCAATAAATCTTGCTTTTTTGATTTCTGTTAAAGCAGCTAATTCAGGTTCTCTTTTTACAATATAAGGTTTGTTTTCTTCAAAAGACATAAACCCACGACCTGCACGTAAATATAATTCTAATTTAAGTGCATGTTCGCTTTGAACTGTTGCTAAATAGATGTTGTGGTCTAATACATTAACACTTGGATTATTAACAGCTTTTAATGATCTAGCTGTTACAGGTCCAACTGCTTCAGATGATAATGTAACTTTAATAATTTCATTATCTTGAACTTGACTTGGATCATATGTGAATCTAACTTTTCTTAGGTTCATAATTAAACTTGGTACATCTTCAACTACATCTTTAATAGTTTGGAATTCATGCTCAACACCTTCAATTCTAACACAGAATGGTGCTAAAGATGTAATACTTGAAAGTAATGTACGTCTTAAAGCAACTCCTAAAGTGTTAGCATATCCTCTTTCTAAACCTTGTAAAGAAAAAGTTGTTTCATATTCACTAGTTTCTCTAATTTGTGGTTTTTCTAAATAATTTGGTTTTTTAAATTTTTCCATTTTGTACCTTTCTGTATGTTACGATTATTTCTTCATACGTTCACGTTTTAAAATACGTTTAGGAGGTCTTGTTCCGTTGTGTGGAACTGGTGTAACATCTTTAATTTCAGTAACTGTAATACCACTTACTTCGATTTGTTTTCTTGCAGCATCTTTACCTGCTCCAAGACCTTTTAATTCAACTTTAACTGTTTTAATTCCGTGTTCTTTTGCAGCTTCGGCAGCGGCTTGAGCAGCTAAACCAACAGCATATGGAGTTTTCTTTTTTGTACCTTTGTAACCAATCGCACCTGCTGATGATCAAGCAATAACATTACCATTTTCATCTGCAAATGTAACGATTGTATTTTGGTTTGTTGAGTGGATGTGTGCAACACCACTAGTAATGTTCTTTTTCTTTGTTTTACGTGCCATGATTATTTACCTTTCTTTCCAGCAACTGTTTTTCTAGGTCCTTTACGTGTACGAGCATTTTTCTTAGTGCTTTGTCCACGAACAGGTAATCCTTTACGGTGTCTCATTCCACGGTAGCATTTAATTTCCATTAAACGTTTGATGTTTAAACTTACTTCTCTACGTAAGTCACCTTCAGTTGTGTATTCTTTTGCTACTTCACGAATTCTTGATAATTCTTCTTCAGATAAATCTTTAACACGAGCATCTTCGCTAATGTTTGCTTTAGTACAAATTTCTTTAGCTAAAGATTGACCAATTCCGTAAATGTATGTTAATGAAATAACAACACGCTTATTGTTAGGAATTTCTACGTTTAAAATTCTAGCCATTTAATTTCCTTTCTTATCCTTGTCTTTGTTTGTGTTTTGGTTGTTCACAAATTACACGGATAATTCCTTTACGTTTGATAATTTTACAGTCTTTACACATTTTTTTAACACTTGCTCTAACTTTCATTAGTTCTCCTTATTATTTGTGTCTGTAAGTAATACGCCCTTGAGTTAAATCGTAAGGGCTTACTTCTACATCAACAGCATCACCTGGTAAAATTCTGATGTGATTTACTCTCATTTTACCTGAGATGTGTGCTTTAATTACTACGCCATTTTCTAATTCAACAGAATAATCATCTGCTGAGTATGCTTCTTTAACAACGCCTGTTATTTTAATAGCATCTTTCGCCAATTAAATTCCTTTCGTAAGAATGATACCTTTACCATTCTTTATCAATACGGTATGTTCGTAATGTGAATTATTACTATGATCAGCGCTAACTACAGTTCACCCGTCTTTTAAAGTTTTAATTCTTGGGCACTGCGTAATCATTGGTTCGATACAAATTACCATTCCATCTTTTAGTAATGGTCCTGTACCTTTTTTACCATCATTTGGAACATATGGATCTTCATGTAATTTCTTACCGATTCCGTGTCCACAAAATTCTGATGGTGTATAGTATCCATGTTCTTTTATATATTTTCCAATAGCATATGAAATATCTCCGACACGCGCACCTTTTTTAATTGCTCTAAATCCAGCATAAAAAGCTTCACGAGCTACATCAATAAGTTTTTGATCATTATCAGATATTTTGCCAACACCTTTTGTAAAGGCACTGTCACTATTGTATCCTTCTCAAATGCAACCTAAATCAATACTAACTAGATCACCTTCTTTGAGAACGTAATTTCCTGGAATACCATGAATCAATTGTTCGTTTACAGATATACATGCTGTAGCAGGAAAGCCATATAAACCTTTAAATGCAGGTTTGGCCCCTCTTTTAATTATTTCTTTAAAAGCCAATTGATCAATATCTTTTAAAGAAACACCTGGTCTTACAAAGTCTCAAATAACTTGTTTAACTTCTGCCAAGATTTGACATGATTTTGAAATCTTTTCGATTTCTTCAGGATTTTTAATGGTAATCATACAAAATCCTTTCTACTAATTAAAGTTTTTATATTTTATCATTTTTTTCTATTAATTTAAGTACTTTATCAGCAACTAAATCAGGTCTTTGAGATGCATCAATTACATTTAATTCACCTAATTTTGAGTAGTAATCTAATAAAGGCTTTGTTTGTTCTTCATATAAATCTAATCTTTTTGCAATTCTATCTTCAGTGTCATCTTGTCTTTGTACTAATTCTGTAGAACAAATATCGCACTTAATATTATCTTTTGAAGGCTTAAATTTTATATGATAACTTTCACCACATTGTGGGCAAGTTCTTCTTCCGCTTAAACGTTCAAGAATAATTGATTTATCAACTTCTAATTCCACAACTATAAATTTAAATTCTTTTAATGTTTTTAAATATTCTGCTTGGGCTATTGTACGTGGGAATCCATCTAATATAAAATATTTATTTTTACTTTGTAATTCTTCTAATGCATTTTTTACTATTGCATTTGTTATTTCATCAGGAACATATCCACCTGTTGTAACAATACTTTGGACTTTCATTCCTAATTCTGTTTTCTTTTCGATTTCTTTTCTAAATATATTACCAGTTGAGACATGAATTAAATTACTTTTACTTGCTAGTAATGAAGCAACTGTTCCCTTACCTGCTCCAGGCTGTCCCATAAATATAATATTTGTTTTGATATTGTTTATCATAATAGTCCTTCGACACTTTCTGCTTGATAATTTGATTCGATGTTTTTAATTGATTCTCTTTTAGCTTTTGCTAATCTATATGATTTTCTTCTTGCTTGCAATTGACTAACTGTTTCTAATGAAACACTTACTAAAATCATTAATCCGGTTCCACCAAATGATATTACACTTGGTAATATACCAGCCATAATTTCAACAAATTGCATTCCACCTAATATTAATAAGTAAATTGATGAAAAGACACTTAATCTAAATACTATGCCAATTAAATAATCTTGAGTTTCTTCTCCTGGTCTAACCCCAGGTATAAATGTTGAATTCTTAGCGAAATCTTCTGCAATCTTATCAACTTTAGATTGTTGAATCCCCATTACTAAAGAAAAGGCAAAAATAATTACTAATAATAATGTAAATCCAATCGGTTGAGTAAATTGTAGATTATGGTCTATTCATTGTTTAGAAGCATTATCTGCAGGTAAAATATTAGCTATCATTGTTGGGAATGATAATACCATCATAGCAAAAATGATAGGCATAATTCCACCAGGATTTAATTTAATAGGTAATTTACCCATATCCTTTTTACTCTTAGAACGACCAGCTCCTATTTGTTGAATTGGAATATGTCTTTCAGCTGCATAAACAATTGCAATAATCATAATAATTACAAGATATACAACAATGTATGTAGTGAAATTCACAATTCCAACTAATGAACTAGATAACTTAGATGGGTCTAATCCAATATAGTGGAAAAAGGCTTCTTTAAATTGGAAAGGTAATCTAGCAGCTATACCTGTGAAAATGATTAAACTTGTTCCATTCCCAACACCCTTGTTAGTAATTTGCTCTGATATAAATAATGCAAATAATGATGTAGCTGTCAATATCATAGGCAAGATAAAATATACCATTGCATTTTCAGATATATTTACTTTTGATAAGTCAAGATAAATAAATGGATTATCACCTGCTGTTAACGTTTTTAGCAAGAATACAGCTTGTGGATATGCTATAGCTAAGGTAAGAAATCTTGTTATAACATTTATTTTTCTTCTACCTTGTGGCCCACTTTGACTCAACTTATGAATCGGAGGGAATATTTTTGATTGGAGAATCATCATTATAAGAGAAGCATTAATGAAAGGGCTTATTCCAAGTGCGAATAATGAGAATTGTCTTAAGCCACCTCCACCAATTAAATTCAGTGTATTTAAGAATGAATTATTTCCTAATTGGTTAATATCTTTTACTTTTACAAATGGTACTGTTATTGTTGTTCCCATTATATAAACAATCAAAAGGAGCGAAGTAAAAATAACCTTTTTGGTTAGCTCTTTTGTGCTTCAAAAATTAACTCAATTATTCTTAAATTTGTATATTAAAGTTCGCAAAATTACCCCTCTTTTATTACAGCGTAATTATATATTATTTTAGAAAATAAAAAAACGCGAAATCGCGTTTATATTCTTTAAAAACTGAATAGTAATAGCAATGTTAATAATTCATTAAAATGTCTGAATACATAACTTTTAAACCTATCAATTTATTAGTAATGGTCAGCTGAATGTATTACTACACTTACACTTCCATCCTATCAACCTCGTAGTCTACAAGGAATTTCAAGGGAATACTTATCTCTGAGGAGGCTTCCCACTTAGATGCTTTCAGCGGTTATCCCTTCCGTACTTAGCTACCCAGCTATGCTCCTGGCGGAACAACTGGAACACCAGCGGTACGTCCACTCCGGTCCTCTCGTACTAAGAGCAGCTCTCATCAATATTCCAACGCCCACATCAGATAGGGACCGAACTGTCTCACGACGTTCTGAACCCAGCTCGCGTACCGCTTTAATTGGCGAACAGCCAAACCCTTGGAACCGACTCCAGCTCCAGGATGCGATGAGCCGACATCGAGGTGCCAAACCTTGCCGTCGATGTGATCTCTTGGGCAAGATAAGCCTGTTATCCCCAGGGTAACTTTTATCCGTTGAGCGACTGCCGTTCCATGACGTACAGCCGGATCACTAAGTCCTGCTTTCGCACCTGCTCGACTTGTAGGTCTCGCAGTCAAGCACACTTCTACCTTTGCGCTCTACATACGGTTTCTGACCGTATTGAGTGTACCTTTGAACGCCTCCGTTACCTTTTAGGAGGCAACCGCCCCAGTCAAACTACCCACCACGCACTGTCCCCCTACCGGATTACGGTAGCAGGTTAGAACTCAACATACCAAGGGTGGTATTTCAAGGTCGACTAATCTAGAACTGGCGTCCTAGCCTCATTGTCTCCCACCTATCCTACACGTGTAGGCCAAGTTTCAATACCAAGTTGTAGTAAAGCTCCACTGGGTCTTTTCGTCTTGATGCAGGTACCCAGCGTTTTCACTGGACCATAATTTCACCGAGTCCAATGTTGAGACAGTTGAGAGATTATTGCGCCTTTGTGCAGGTCAGTATTTAGCCGACAAGGAATTTCGCTACCTTAGGACCGTTATAGTTACGGCCGCCGTTCACCCGGGCTTCACTTCAATGCTTCGCATAGCTAACAAATCCGCTTAACCTTCGGGCACTGGGCAGGCTTCACCCCCTATACTTCATCTTACGATTTAGCAGAGAGCTGTGTTTTTGATAAACAGTTGCCCCTCACAATTTACTGTGGCCGACAAATGTTGGCACCCCTTCTCGCAAACTTACGGGGTTAATTTGCAGAGTTCCTTAACATTGGTTTTCTCGCTCGCCTTAGAATACTCATCTTGGGAACGTGTGTCCGTTCTCGGTACAGGCACCTTTTGTTTTATAACGCTTAGAAGCTTTTCTTGGAAGTATGAAATCACACAATTCACTACAAGTAGCTATACATTATGACTCCCAGTTATAGAATCCGCATTTAACTAGATTCACCAGTAATCACTTATCCCTAAATCCAATAATAGGTAGTGTTATCCTTCTTCGTCACTCCATCACTTACGCAGGTGGTACAGGAATATTAACCTGTTGTCCATGGGATACGCTTTTCAGCCTTTCCTTAGGTTCATGACTAACCCTGGGTGGACAAACCTTCCCAGGAAACCTTTCCCAATAGGCGTTGAGGATTCTCACCTCAAATCGTTACTCATACCGGCATTCTCACTTCTTAATGCTCCACCAGTCCTCACGGTCTGACTTCGCCGCATTAAGAACGCTCCTCTAACGTACTAAATGTACCCGTAGCTTCGGTATTGTGTTTTACTCCCATTACATTATTGGCGCAAGATTCTTGACTAGTGAGCTATTACGCACTCTTTAAAGGATGGCTGCTTCTAAGCCAACCTCCTAGTTGTTTATGAAATCTCACAACCTTTCTGACTTAACACGATTTTGGGACCTTAGCTGACGATCTGGGTTGTTGCCCTCGCGAGCCGGGACGTTAGCACCCCGGTTCCAACTGCATGATAATACACAATGATATTCGGAGTTTGATTATAGTCAGTACCGCTAGACGCGGCCATTCCATATTCAGTGCTCTACCATCAAAGTTTAACATCACACGCTAGCCCTAAAGCTATTTCGAGGAGAACCAGCTATCTCCAAGTTCGATTGGAATTTCTCCGCTATTCACAAGTCATCCGGGCACTTTTCAGCGTACTACGGTTCGGCCCTCCACTTGGGATTAACCAAGCTTCAGCCTGCTCATGAATAGATCACATGGTTTGGGTATATATCAACATACTAGACGCCCTATTAAGACTCGATTTCTCTGCGGCTCCGCTTTTCTGCTTAACCTCGCATGTTAACATAACTCGCCAGTCCATACTGCAAGATGTACGCCATCACCCATTAACGGGCTCTGACTAATTGTAAGTAAGTGGTTTCAGATTCTATTTCACTCCCCTCCCGGGGTTCTTTCACCTTTCCCTCACGGTACTAGTTCACTATCGGTGTCTGATTAGTATTTAGCCTTACCGGATGGTCCCAGGCAGATTCAGACAGGGTTTCGCGTGCCCCGCCTTACTCAGGATACTATCAAAAGTCTTTGCTATTTCGCTTACGGGAGTATCACCCTCTGTGCTTAGTTTTCCCAAACTATTCTGCTATAACAAAGATTTGTAACTTTATGTAGATAGTCCTACAACCCCAGTTTAAAAAACTGGTTTGGGCTCTTTCACGTTCGCTCGCCGCTACTGATGAAATCATTTTTATTTTCTTTTCCTGTTGCTACTAAGATGTTTCAGTTCACAACGTGTCTCGCAAATGGAACTATTTTATTCATTCCATAGCAACTAGACATTACTCTAGTTAGGTTTCCCCATTCGGAAATCCCCGTTTTGGTGCTTATATCCAGCTCCACGAGGCTTATCGCAGGTAATCACGTCCTTCATCGACTTTCAGACCCAAGGCATCCACCACAAACTCTTACTTATTTAAAAGTTGTAACAATATTTTCCTATTGTTGTTGATGTATTCAAAGACATTTTAACGAATTATTATTTCTAATAATTTCTCGGTATCACAAAACAAATTGACTAATTTATTTTTTGATGTCGTTGTTATATTAATATCTTTACTATTCAGTTTTCAAAGAACATAAGAGAGAAAGTTCTCTCAAAACTAGATATATAATGACAGCTTATTATAATAAGGTAAATTGTAAATAAGTAACAAATAAATTGTTATTTTGTACTCCGTAGAAAGGAGGTAATCCATCCCCACGTTCTCGTAGGGATACCTTGTTACGACTTCACCCCAGTCACCAGTCCTGCCTTAGGCAGTTGTCTCCGTAGTTGACTAAACCGACTTCGGGCGTCACCAGCTCCCATGGTGTGACGGGCGGTGTGTACAAGACCCGAGAACGTATTCACCGTAGCGTAGCTAATTCTACGATTACTAGCGATTCCGACTTCATGTAGTCGAGTTGCAGACTACAATCCGAACTGAGAAAGGTTTTTGAGATTTGCTCCATGTCGCCATATTGCTTCTCTTTGTACCTTCCATTGTAGCACGTGTGTTGCCCCACTCGTAAGAGGCATGATGATTTGACGTCGTCCCCACCTTCCTCCCAGTTACCCGGGCAGTCTCCTTAAGGTATTTAATTAAGGATAAGGGTTGCGCTCGTTGCAGGACTTAACCGAACATCTCACGACACGAGCTGACGACAACCATGCACCATCTGTCATTCTGTTAACCTCCACTATATCTCTATAGCTTTGCAGAAGATGTCAAGAGTGGGTAAGGTTCTACGCGTATCTTCAAATTAAACCACATGCTCCACCGCTTGTGCAAGTCCCGTCAATTCCTTTAAGTTTCACTCTTGCGAGCATACTACTCAGGCGGATGATTTAATGCGTTAGCTGCGCCAATGGTTCCCATCAGCTAATCATCATCGTTTACGGCGTGGACTACCAGGGTATCTAATCCTGTTTGCTCCCCACGCTTTCGTCTCTCAGTGTCAATATGTGCCCAGTTAACTGCCTTCGCCAAGTTGATGTTCTTCCTTATATCTACGCATTTCACCGCTTCACAAGGAATTCCGTTAACCTCTACACAATTCTAGTTTGCCAGTATCCAACGCGATTTGGGGTTGAGCCCCAAGTTTTGACGCCAGACTTAACAAACAACCTACAGACGCTTTACGCCCAATAATTCCGGATAACGCTTGCAACCTATGTATTACCGCGGCTGCTGGCACATAGTTAGCCGTTGCTTTCTGATTTAGTACTGTCAAGATAATAGCATTTCCTCTACTATTTTTTCATCCTAAATAACAGCAGTTTACAACCCGAAGGCCTTCATCCTGCACGCTGTGTCGCTCCATCAGACTTTCGTCCATTGTGGAAAATTCCCTACTGCTGCCTCCCGTAGGAGTCTGGCCGTATCTCAGTCCCAGTGTGACAGATTAGTCTCTCAACCCCGTTAAACATCATAGCCTTGGTGAGCCATTACCTCACCAACTAGCTAATGTTCCGCACCCCGATCTTTTAGTGGAGCTTGAATGCTCCTTTTATATAAGGAAGATGCCTTCCTTATAAGTATCCGGTATTAGCGATAATTTCTCATCGTTGTCCCAATCTAAAAGGTACGTTAAGTACGTGTTACTCACCCATTCGCCGCTAAGTTCCGAAGAACTCCGCTCGACATGCATGTATTAGGCACACAGCCAGCGTTCATCCTGAGCCAGGATCAAACTCTCGAAAAAATTGACTGTCATGTACATTGTATATATCTAGTTTTCAAAGAACTTTAGCACAGCTGTTTAGCTGTTAAGTGATATTATTATATAACAGAAAGTCAAAACTCATAATAAAAATATCAACTTTTTTTATTTTCTTTTTTATTGATTTTTAAAAAGATTAGCTAACTAATAATACCAAAAAATCGCGATTGCGATTCTTTTTATCCTACTAAAATGAATTTAAAATTTCTTGATGCATTTCGATGTTTGAAAATATTATATTCCGCATATTTTTCTTTCCTTGTGCAATATTTTCTCCTTTGTAGCTAAATCAAGCTCCTTTCTTTTCTAACACACCTTTTTCAACGCCTATTTCTACTAATTCACCATATTTATCCAGTCCAGTTGAGAAATATAATTCTGATTGACCTGTTTTATATGGTATTGATAATTTATTTTTAACTACTTTAAATTTTATTTCATTACCTACTATATCTTTACCTTCAGTTATAGGTGAACCCTTTCTCACTTCAATTCTTATGCTTGAATAAAATTTTAAAGCACGGCCACCAGGAGTTGTTTCAGGACTCCCAAAAATAACACCAACCTTTTCTCTTATTTGATTAATAAATATTATTGTTGTCTTATTCTTATTTAGGTTTCCAGTAATTTTTCTTAATCCTTTGGACATAAGTCTAGCTTGAGCACCTATTTGTAAATCAGTCATTTCGCCATTTAATTCCGCCTCAGGTACTAATGCAGCAACACTATCAACAACAATTAAATCCACATTACCTGTTTTTGCTAAAATATCTACAATTTCTAATCCTTGTTCACCTGAATTAGGTTGTGACAAAATTAATTTGCTAACATCTACACCAATTTTCGATGCATATTCTGAATCAATTGAATGTTCAGCATCTATAAAGGCTGCAATTCCACCAGATTTTTGCACTTCTGCTATTGCGCTTAAGGCTAATGATGTTTTTCCAGAACTTTCAGGTCCATATATTTCAATGATTTTTCCTTTCGGCAATCCATTAATACCTAATAATTTATCTAATATATAGCTTCCACTATGAAAAGTGTCAACAGATATATAAGGTATATCACCTAGTAGCATTATTGATTCTTCACCTAATTTTTTTGTTATTTCTTTTAAAGTATCTTTTATAACTTGTTGGGTATTTTCTTTATTTTTTTCTTCGTTCATTTTTTCCTTTCTACTTCGCTATTAATATATGTTTTTATTTTTTTGCACTATATCTGGAAAAAAACAAAAAAAGTACACACATATGTGCATACTTTGTATATTCAGTAATTATTATTTAATAATTTTTGTAACTGAACCAGCTCCTACTGTACGTCCACCTTCACGGATTGAGAATTTTGTTCCTTCTTCAACAGCGATAGGTGCAATTAATTTAACTTTTAAGTTAACGTTTTCACCAGGCATAACCATTTCACGTCCTGGTTCAAATTCAATACCACCTGTTACGTCTGTTGTACGGAAGTAGAATTGTGGTTTATAGTTTTTAAAGAATGGTGTGTGACGTCCACCTTCTTCTTTTTTAAGTACATAGATAGCAGCTTCGAATTCTGTGTGAGGAACGATTGAACCTGGTTTTGCAAGAACTTGTCCACGTTCAACATCTTCACGGTTAATTCCACGAAGTAATAATCCAGCGTTGTCCCCTGCTTGAGCTTCTTTAAGGTTTTTACGGAACATTTCAATTCCTGTAACAACTGTTTTCTTAGTAGGTTTTAATCCAACGATTTCAACTTCATCGTTTAATTTAAGTGTTCCACGTTCTACACGACCTGTAGCAACTGTTCCACGTCCTGTAATTGTAAATACGTCTTCAACTGCCATTAAGAATGGTTTGTCGAATTCTTTAACTGGTGTTTCAATGTATGAATCAACAGCGTTCATAAGTTCCATAACTTTATCTTCGTATTTAGCATCACCTTCAAGAGCTTTTAAAGCTGAACCACGGATAATTGGAGCATTGTCTCCGTCAAATCCGTATTCTGAAAGAAGTGAACGAATTTCCATTTCTACTAATTCGATCATTTCTTCTTCACCTTCTAACATATCGCATTTGTTTAAGAAAACAACGATACGAGGAACACCAACTTGTTTAGATAAAAGAATGTGTTCACGTGTTTGAGGCATAGGTCCATCTGTTGCAGCAACAACTAAGATAGCACCATCCATTTGAGCAGCCCCTGTAATCATGTTTTTAACGTAGTCAGCGTGACCAGGACAGTCAACGTGTGCGTAGTGACGGTTTTCTGTTTGGTATTCGATGTGTGAAGTATTAATTGTAATTCCACGTGCTCTTTCTTCTGGAGCATTATCGATAGAAGCATAGTCACGAGCTTCTGATAAACCTTTTTTAGCTAAAACTGTAGCAATAGCAGCAGTTAAAGTTGTTTTACCGTGGTCAACGTGTCCGATTGTACCAACGTTTACGTGTTCTTTTGAACGATCAAAATCTAATTTTGCCATAAAATTTGTATCCTTTCTATTTATATTATTAATTAGATATTATTTTATTAAATATTTGTTTTAGCGCTAAAACCAACCTGAAGTCTGGCCTTCCATCCAGAACCTGTCCGTTTATTATTAGCAATGTAATTTTATCAAATTTTTATTTTTTTAATAAAAATGTATTTTTTTATTAAATTTATGTTTAGTACTTAAAATAACTTCATTTGGTTTGTTTCGTTTAAATAATCTAATATTCCTAACTCATCATTTAGATATTTATATAAGGTTATGTTAATACCACTTCGCTTCTTGAAATCTTCTTTTGACATATATTGCTGTTCATTTCTGCCTTCAACAATTTTATTTGCTACAGCTTCTCCAAGCCCACCAATTGCTGAAAATGGTGGTATTAATGTTTTGTGCTCTTTATCCACAACTCATTCAGTAGCTAGCGATCTTTTTAAGTCTATATTGGAAATATTAAATCCTCTTGCATATAATTCACGAGCAATTTCAAGTGTTTGCATTAAGTTTTCATCTTTAACTTTTTTATCTTTTGAGAATTCAATTTCTTTAATCTTTTTATTTATTTTAATTGCTCCATAATCATCTTTTAATGTCTGAATATCAAATTCTTCAACTCTTGTTGTGAAAAATGTTGCATAGTACTCAAGTGGATAATATAGTTTAAATCAAGCAATTCTTCATGCCATTAATACATAGGCAGTAGCGTGCGCTTTAGGGAACATATATTTAATCTTTTTCATTGAATCTATATATCATTCCGGAACATTATCTTTTCTTAATTGTGTGCTTTCTTCTTCAGTTAGTCCCTTACCTTTACGAACTTTTTCCATTATCTTAAATGAATATAACGGATCAACCCCTTTATTAATTAAGTAAACCATAATATCATCACGACAAGATATAACATCTTTTAAGGTAAATCCTTTTTCATTAATAAGACTTTGGGCATTTCCTGTTCACACATCTGTTCCATGCGATAAACCTGATAATGAAATTAAATCAGCAAATGATTCAGCCTTAGCTTCATATAACATCCTACGAACAAAGTTGGTACCAAATTCAGGTAATCCTAATGCGCCTGTTATTTCACCACCTATATCTTTAGGTTCTATATTAAGTGCTTTTGTACTACTAAAAAGAGACATAACAGCTGGGTCTTTTTTAGGAATATCTTTTTTTACATCTAATCCAGTTAGTCTTTCTAGCATTCTGATAGCTGTAGGATCAACATGACCTAAAATATCCAGCTTAAGCACATTATCATGAATAGCATGGAAATCAAAGTGAGTTGTTTTTCAATCTAATGAAATATCATCAGCAGGATAATTAATTGGAGTAAAATCTTCTACATCAAATTCTTTCGGAATAATTATAATTCCTCCAGGGTGTTGACCTGTTGTTCTTTTTACCCCTTCCATTTTCGTGGATAAGAAATCTATATAAGGATTAGAAAACTCAAATCCATATTCTTCTACAGCTTTTCTTACATAACCATATGCCGTTTTACTTTTAATAGTTGATATAGTACCAGCTCTAAAAGTATGTGATTCACCAAATAATCTCTTAATTTCGTTATGTATTTCTCCTTGATAATCTCCTGAGAAGTTTAAATCAATATCAGGAACTTTATCAGCATTAAACCCTAAGAATGTTTCGAACGGAATTGTTTGTCCATCTTTTTCCATAACTATATTACATTTAGGACAAATTTTATCATCTAAGTCAAATCCTGATGTTATACCTTCAACATTAACTAGTTCAAAATTTTTACATTTTGAACAAATATAATGCGGTGGTAATGGGTTTACTTCAGTAATTCCGGCCATTGTTGCAACTAATGAAGAGCCAACACTTCCACGGCTCCCTACTAAATATCCATTATCAAGAGATTTTTTAACAAGTTTATGCGATATTCAATATATAACATCAAATCCATATTGTAATATAGGTGTAATTTCTTTCTTTAATCTTTCTTCAATTAAAGGTGGAAGTATTTCACCATATTTTTCATGAGCTGTTTTATAAACCAATTCATAAAGTTTATCTTTAGAATTATCAAATTTAGGTGTATATAAGTCTTTATGAATAACTTCGATATCATCTTGGACCATATTTGCAATATGATTTGGATTATTTATTACAATATCTTGAATTAATTCATCATTTTTTATGAAGTTGAATGATTCAAGCATTTCATCAGTTGTATAAAAAGCTAAATCAGGCAGCTTGTTCTTTTTAGATTGTGCTTTTTTATAATCAAATAAAAAGTGTGTTGCATTTCCTATCCCTTTTGAATATACAAGGCATTTGAAAACATTTTGGTCTAATTTATCTTGGTATCTAACATCACCAATTGCTACTGGTATTTTATTATTTTGTTGAGCTAATTGTATCATTCTAATAATAGTGTCTTGAACTTCAAATTGTGAAAATTTATCAGGTGATTCAATATAGTGATCTAGAGCATTTATGTGTGGTATTTCAATATAATCAAATTTATCTAGAATATCTTTAATAGCTAAATCTGATGAATAAAACATATAATCCAGGAATCTAGATTTTAATCCACCTGATCCAAATAATAAATTAGGAGACTTAACTAAATCTTCTAGAAATAATTTTGGAGATCCGAAAAATCTATGTGTTAATGATAAAGTAACTAAATTAAATAGTTCTTTTAATCCTTTTTGATTTAACGCTAACACAGTAACTTGAGAAGAACGAGTACGATTATAAATACTATTATCTTGAATTGAATCCAATTCATCAAATCTATTAATTCCTTTTTCATGCAATAAATACATTGCCTTTATTCAAGCTTGAGCCAATACATCCGCATCATAATCAGCACGGTGTGCTACATTAGCATCATATACTACCGATAAATTTGCACAGAAAGCACCTAAATTATGTTCTCTTTTTTCACTAAATAAATATCTAGAAACTATCAATGTATCAATAAAAAAGGTTTTTGGAAGTTCCATATTTTCTTGAATGAATTTTTGATATATAAAATGAGAGTCAAAGTGAGCATTGTGAGCTACACAAATTCTATTATTTATAATTTTATATATCTTTTCAAGCCCCTCATGTAACGAATATCCTTCATTTTCTAGCATTACATCCGTTATATTAGTCAGATTAATTGTAGTTGAAGATAAAGGTTTCTTAGCTTTTATAAAAAATTGGTGTGTTTCTTTAATTTCACCATCAACTACAACCGAAGCTCCAAATTCAATTAATTCTCCATATTGTGCCGATAAGTGAGTAGTTTCAATATCAAGAACAACATATTCTGAGGTTAAAATATTTGGATTTGTATGATCATAATTAAGCAAGAAATTATGGTTTTTATCAATTACATCAAAAGACACACCATAAATTGGCTTAATACCAGCTTTTTTAGCAGAATGATAAAACTCAGGAAATCCTTGAACTCCATTAGAATCAACTAAAGCTACAGCTTTATGTCCATATTTTGACGCAATCTCAATTAAATCTTTTGGATCAAGTAATCCATCCATTGTGCTCATTTTTGACCGAGCAGATAATTCAACTCTTTTAAAATCAGCATTATCTTGCTTAATATTTCTTGGGTTATCAATTTTAATAAAAGAGTGCGCCTTGATAATTTTGTTTAATGGCCCTTCGCCACGATATGAATATGGGTTTGCTACAGTACCATATACTTCTACATAATCATTAATTGTCGGGATATATTCTGGAACATTGTTGTTATTGACAAAATAAGATATTTCAAGTGCATCATAATAATTCGAAATGTAAAATTTATAAATTTTAAATTCAGGTCTTTCTATTATATCTTGTTTATAAACTATTCCACTTGTCATAACAGGTATATCAATTACTTCTGGAGCTAGTGAATTGATATATTCGATAGAGACTGTAGAGTAATTTTTACTTGATTTACGATAGTGTCTATTTGAATTATATTTTTTATCAGACACTTTTCTTTCAAAGCCAGTTTGTTGTTGCGAATAATTATCATCTAATTCAGTGTAAATTTGACAAGATTTAGCATATTGATTTCGAATATCTTGTTCAGGAGTTCAATCACAAGCATCAATGTATTTCGGAAGAAGCATAAAGTTTTTAAACCCAAAACTTCTCATTGTGCTAGATAAAACTGCAGATTGCATTTCTAAATCTCTCATTTGGTCTTTATCGCTAAAGAGAAATTCTCATGATTTATTTGAAGCATTATATTCTAGTGAATTAAACATTTTTAAATGTCTACATAAAATAGTTTGGCATAGTTTATCACTTATATCTAACATTCCTAAAATATAATTTTTGATTTCAAGATTGCTTAAATCAAAATCAATATAGTCAAACTCAATTCAAAATTTTTCTTTTTTACAAATTAATAAAAGTTGCTTAAAATCTTCTCAAGCCGGAATAGAGGATTTTAAATATACCTTTTGATACTTGATTTGATTATTCTCATCTCTTTTAAACTCAAGTTTCTCGACATCAAAAATCGCATCTTTTAAGGATGATAAAAAACTTAGGCCTAAATAGTCCATAAGTTTTTGAAATCCTGAATCAGAATATTTCATAACACCTCCAGAATATTATTTTTAAAGAACTGAAAAAGCACCTAAAATTCCAAAAAATACAAATACAAATGAAATGGAATCTATTCTATCTAACACACCACCATGTTCTTTTAAAATGTTTGAAAAATCTTTTATTTCATTTCTTCTCTTTACAAGTGAGAAATATAAATCGCCAAATAATGCTATAACTGGTGCTACAAATAAAAATACTAATAAAAATGGGAAAAATCTTGAACTAATATTATTTAGCACTCCTGCTACTGAGTTAGCACTTTGTCCTCTGATTCCTCAAACTATGTATATATAAAGTATAGTAGCTATAAATGAAACTACATAACCTACAAAAGCACCTTCTCATGTTTTCTTAGGGCTTATAGCAGGAGCTAATTTAGCTTTTATAAATTTATGACCAAGGAATTTTCCGCCAAAATATCCACCCATATCATATGATGATGCTATAACTATCATTAATAAAATTAATTCAATTCCATAAGGTTGTGTCATTAATACAACAAACATCTTGATAAATATGGTTACTATTAAAGAAATAAATCATAGTGAAAATGTTTTATATATTAATCCAGTCATATTTAAGTTCTTAATTACAATTAATCTAATTAAGAAAAATATTAAAACTATAATTAAAGATGTCAATGGTGTTCAAAAATCAAACACATATGCAGTTAGCAAGTATCCAAAATATGTAGCTCCACTTAAATCTTTAGGATTATCTATTCTATTAATATTCAATTCGAATTGGCCAACTTTACCATGCCCAAATAACACATTAGTAAACATATCAGGGCCTAGCATTAAAGAACCCACAAAAAATATAGTTAAAATAATGGAAGGTACTAACATATGACTATAAGCTTTAGAAAGCTCATAAAAAATTCATCCAGATATTAAACCTAGTAAGAGTACAGAAGTTATTCTAAGAACTCAAAATCCAGCATTTGAAAAATTAGCATATAAATCACTTCTGAATGAAAAACTCATTATCACAAGTAAAGCGATTAAAATAACAACTAGCACTATAGCTGGTATAAATCTATTTAAATAAAAATTCTTTTTTTCATCTTTTTGTATTTTTTGCATATTGTTATTATATTAAAATATTAAAGCTATATACCTATAATGCATATTATTACATTATTAAAAATAAGCATTATTCATTATTTTCTATGAAAATAATGAATTTCTATGTGTTATAAAACTATTAGCATAAGCTAAAATAATTATTGATATACTATTAATATAAAAAATAAGTTAAATATGGAGTGTATAAATGAAAAGAAAAATAGAAATCGGACATACAAATATTAGTTATCAAACTGACCAAACAATGCTACAAACTAAGGTTTATAATAAATTTAATCACAAGATTGACTATGAACAACTAGCTCAATTTGATTTTGTTCCAAGACTTATTAAAGATACTCAAGACGAAATTGAGTGAGAATGAATTAAAACTCAGCCACTTGTGTTTAATGAAGATACTTTAAAGCAAATTGCACGCAATTTTAAAACATTGCATGATTCTAGTGTTCAGTTTCCTAAAACCAATGTGGCGTCTAGAGTTAAGGAATATCGCAAAATACTTAAAGATAGAAATATTAAAATTGATGTAATAGATGAATATTACAAAAGAATTAATCTAATTTTAAAAAATTCAGAATCCAATCGTCCATTACATAACGATCTGTATTTGGATAATATTTTACTTTCAACTGAAGGAAAAATATATTTTGTAGATTGAGAATATGCAACTATGGGCGATAAACATTTCGATCTTGCTTACTTTATTTGTGGCGCTTTTTTAACACCTAAACAAGAAAAAATATTTTTAGATGAATACGATTCATACTGAGAAGAATATCTAATTCAACAAAAGATTTTGGTATATTACTTAACAATACTATGGGATAATGCTCAAGAAGTTAAACCTTTTGATGATTCATTCTGTATTCAAAGAGTAAAAGAAGTTGTTAAAGAGTATGAATACAAAAAGAAAAATAGACTTTTTAGACAATAAATAAGTCTAATTAATATAAGGTTCACACAATGTGAACTTTTATTTTATTTATTAATTTATGAACTCTGAATAATCGAAAAAGAAAAGATGGAACCTATATGAACCATCTAATCTAATTTAATTATCTTGCGCTTTAACTAAGTAAATATTCTTTTTACCAATATGTAATAAAGCATATTTGCCTTCTCAAATATCAGATGTAAATACACTATCTTCATCCATTGGGTATAAATTTACTTTTAAAGCTTTATTTTGAATAAATTCCTTAGCTTCACGTTTAGATTTTAAAACACCTAAGTTAATTAATTGAGAAACTAAATTTTCATTTGATTTAAGTTGTATTGTATTTAATACATCTTGAAGCTTAGCAATTTCTTCAGTTTGTATTGAAGATAAATCTAAATCCTTGCTAAATAAAATTGTTGAAGCTAAATGTGCTTTCTTTGCTTCTTCTTCATTATGCACTTGCTTAATTACATTAAAAGCAAGAGCTTTTTGTGCAATTCTTTTTGAAGCATCTTGATTATGTAATTTAATAATTTCATCAATTTCATTTTTATCTAGGAATGTTAATCAATTTAATAATTTAGATATTTCACTATCTGGTTGATTTAAAAGGAATTGATACATAACATATGGCTTTGTTTTTTCAGGATCTAATCATAATGATCCGCCACCTGTAGATTTACCAAATTTATTTCCATTTGCATCTGTTAATAAGTTAGCAGTAATAGCTACTGCATTATGGTCATTACCAAATACTGTTGAAATCATATCTAAACCAGTTGTAATATTTCCTCACTGATCTGAACCGCCAAATTGCACTTTTACATTTTTATTTTTATATAGTTGTAGAAAGTCTCATCCTTGAATTAATTGATATGAAAACTCTGTAAAACTTAATCCTTTTTCGATTCTTGTAGCAACTGAATCTTTAGCCAACATATATGAAACATTAACCAATTTCCCTACGTCTCTTAAGAAAACTAAAATATTCATATGTTTATAGAAGTCATAATTATCGATAACTTCTAAACCATATTTTTCAAGTTGTGATTTAATTTTTGATTTGTTTAATTGTAATGTTTCATTATCTAATAGCTGTCTTTCAGCATCTTTAAATGATGGATCCCCAATCATTCCAGTAGCCCCACCTAAAACAGCATACACTTTATAACCATATTGTTTAAATCTCAATAAATTAGCAATTTGTATATAGTTCCCTAAATGTAAACTAGTTGCGGTTGGATCAAAACCACAATATACCGCATCACCCGATGTTAAATTATTGAATTTACTTTCATTAGAAATTTGTTTTAATATTCCACGTTGTCTTAAATCTTCAATTACAGTCATTTTATAAAACAAAATCCTTTCCTATTTCATTTTCAGTTCCAAAAATTAACCCATCTTTATCTATTCCTAATGTTCTATATCCAGTAAGCATTCCTTCTGATTTAACTCCCAACATTTCTCCTGATAAAATATCAGTTCCAGCAAATGTTGTAGCTCCGGGTAATGCTAAAACAACCACTTTTCCTTCGTGTGAATCTAATGTATTAGTTACAATTTGAATAGTTTTTTCATCATTAATTAAAACTTCAAGAACAAATAATCTTTCGCTTTTTGGATGAGCACTTCTAGTTTTTATTAAGCCATAAATAAATTTTGGTTCATTACTAATTTTTAATCCAGCTTTTGAAGCTGCAATTTCAATTTTATTGATTGATTCAAAATTTAATGTTCCAAATTTAGAATCATTACTAATTAAATATTTGTTATTATCTAATACATTTATACTTGAAATATTATTGTCTTTATCAACAAAAAAGACTAAATCATCAACAGTAATTTTATTGTCTTTTTTTACTCTAGAATCAACAAAAATAACAGAGGTATTTTTAAAAAACTTATCTAAATTATTGAATAATATCATAGCAATATTATAACCTTTAATTAACTAATTTATAATATAATTGAAATATGAAAAATATTGCCATAGTAGTAGATTCATCATGTGGGCTGACTAAAGAACAAGCTCACAAATTAGGATGACATTATTTACCCTTAAAAATTGAATTAGATGACAAAATTTATAATGACGGGGATAATTTAAAAAGTAATGAACTTTTTAAATATTTCTCATTGGATACAAAACAATATAAAACAGCCTGTACACCTATTGGTGTTATTGAAGATATGGTTGAAGAATTATCAAAAACACATGATTATGTTGTAGTTTTCCCAATTTCTCAACATTTATCTTCACAATACCAAAACATTAAAGGGCTTGAATCTTTATATCCTAAATTAAGAGTTTTTAATTCTGAATACATTGCTATATTATTAACATTCCAAGTATTTAGATTCTTAGAATTTGTAAATAATCAAAATATGAGTGTAGAGGAAGCTTTATTACATGCTGAAAAATGAGATGATAACTTAATAGTTTCACTTGTGCCTAAATATAATGATTATTTAGTTAAAGGTGGTAGATTATCTCCTTCAGCAGCAACAATTGCTAAATTATTAAAAATAGTTCCTGTAATTAGTTTTTATAAAGGTAAACTTGAAAAAGAAGGAAAAGGTCGCATTTTTACTAAAACTATAATAAACAAAATAGATGAACGTTTACTTGATAATGATTCAGACTTATTAATTCTACAAAATGACTGTTCTGAATTTAACCAATTTGTTGATCATGTAAAAAGTAATTATCCTAATAATGTTTATACAAGCTCCTTACCAAATTGTATTTCAATTCATACAGGACCTGAAGCTATTGTTATTATCAAACTTGGTCGTAAGCTTGCACAGAAAGAAATCGAAGTATTATAATGATGCAGAAAATTATTTGTAATAACTTACAAGATTTAGATAAATTTATTACTGCTAACTTAAAGTTATTTCAAGATAAAAAAATATTGCTTCTTAACGGCGATTTAGGAGCTGGTAAAACAACTTTTGTTAAATTACTAGCTAAGCAATTAGGAATTAAAAACAATATTACATCTCCAAGTTTTTCTTATATGAAGGATTATTCAGGACTAATTCATATGGATTTATATAATTACAAAGGCGATATTGAAGAATTTGAAGATTATTTTGATGACAATATTGTAGCTATTGAATGAGCTAATTTAAAGAAACATCAATTTGATAAGTATGTAGAAATAAATGCATATATTGATCGTGATTTACATCATGTTTTTGAGATTACGGAGGTTAAATAAATGAATGTTTATTTAGATACCTCAAGTGAAGATTTTGTTTTAGTCTTATTTAATCAAGAATTTCAAGTTCTTGATTTTATTCTACTTGAGGGTTACAAAAAGAAGGTAGAATTAATAACTAATGAATTTGCTAAAATATTACAAAGAAATAACTTGCAAATTAAAGATTTAACAGGACTTTACACAAATATTGGCCCTGGTTTTTTCACTGGAGTAAGAAGCTCATTGGTATTTTTTAGAACACTAGCTTTATTAAACAAAATTGATCTATATATCACAACTACACTGGATATTTTACATCTACAACATAGCGACAAAGTTCTTTTCACTGATGCTCAAGGTCATAAACTTTACCAATATAATTTTGAGCAATTTAATGGTTCAAATTACAAAAATGTTATTTCTGTAGTTGATAAAACTAATCAAGAAGTAGTGGGAATTAATTTCAAATCAATGATTCAAAATTTTACTCAATATAAAGACCTATTTATATTCAAAGAACCTATGAATATTGAAGTTTTATACATTAAGCAACCTCAAATAGGGGGTACTAAATAATGAGAATTCTTGGTATCGAAACATCACATGATGATACATCTATAGCAGTATTACAAGATGGTAAAGTTCTTGATATGTGAACCATTTCACAAATAGATATTTTTAAAAAATTTGGCGGAACTATTCCTGAAGTTTCATCACGTGAACATGTAAAAAATATAGCTATTATTCAATTATTATTACAAGAAAAATACGACTTAAATACTGTTGATTATGTCGCTTATACAAAAGAACCTGGATTAATAGGAACTCTTCAAGTTGGATACTTATTTGCATCAGCAATTGCACAAAGCATTCAAAAACCACTTATTCCAGTAAATCACTTAATTGGTCACTTTCTTTCTTCAACTTTAACTGAAGAAATTAAATTTCCGGCATTATGTTTACTAGTTTCAGGGGGACATACTCAACTTATTTATTCAACCTCTCCAACTCATACTGAAATAATAGGAGAAACTCTGGATGATGCTGTAGGAGAAGCTTTTGATAAAGTATCTTCTCGTCTAGGCTTAGGTTTCCCTGGTGGACCTTTAATCGATAAATTAAGTCAAGATTATAAAAGCGAACTGATTTCATTTACAAAACCACATACAGAACACGAATTAGACTTTTCATTTTCTGGTCTTAAAACTCAAGTACTAAACCGCGTTAATAAAGCTAAAATGAAAAATCAACAAATTGATCTAATTCAAGTAGCTGTTTCCTTCCAAGAAACTGCTGTTGAATATCTAATAGAGAAAACTAAATTAGCTTTAGAAAAATATGATGTTAAAACTCTTGTTTTAGGTGGTGGAGTTTCAGCTAATAAATTATTAAGATCTAGATTTATTCATCTACATCCTAATACAATTATTCCTTCATTAAAATATGCAACTGATAATGGTGCAATGATAGCTCAAGCTGCATATTTACAATTATTAGAGACAGAAAAAAATAGCAAGTAATTGCTATTTTTCTATTCTTCAATTAAATCAATTGCACTCAATAATTTTGCTTGTGTTTTTCCTTGCATTACTAGGATAATAATTCATAGAATAAATCCAGAAAAAATAGCTATTAAAGAAATGGTAAATAATGATTTCAATTCAGATGAGTAAGCATCTAATTTAAATACTTCGGCTTGTGGTAATTCTGCATTTGTTAATTTTTTATAAATAGCTGTATTGTATTCTCTATTAATTAAATTAATTGCTAATACAGCTTTAATCGAAAATACTAAAAATATAATTCCACTAATTAAAGTAAATAATGCAAATACAATACCAGTTATAGCTACACCAATATTTGTTACTTCTTTTTGTGTTTTAGATGTTGTTTCCGTTACTTCTTTAATAGAAGATGTAATAGATACACCATATGTAACATATGTAATTGACATAAATACCATTAGGCACACAGCGGCAACAACTGCTATTATTGTATTGAATTTGTATTTAGCAAACAAGTAAGTAAATTTTGTTTTCATTCGTTCTCCTTATATATAGTAATTTTACTATATTAAAGACTTAAAAGTAAAAAATGAATAAAATTGCTATAAATTTTCACAATTCTATGCATCTTTTTCAGAAACTAATTCCGCTGTTAACTTGCCATGTCTAGGACAAGTTAATCTATCGTGTTCTTCAGTAAATTGCACATAATAAACATATGGGTTATATGTTCTGGTATATTCATCAGCATTCATAAATTTTAATTTTACTAGTGGAACATTATAAATTTCCCTTTTACTAGGATCTGAATCCAAACGAAAAACTGGATAAGATTCTATTTCTCCACTTAATAAAATGTTCGATTTTATTAATTTCTTTTCTTCTTCTGAAAAGAAATTTAATACATTTTTGTAATTTCTATTTAATATTTCTTCTTGTTCTTCTTTATCTTTTAACATGAACATTATATCTGTCTCAAGTTCATCATATAAAACTTCTTTAAATATATCTTCACTGAAAAGATCTTTTTGTTTTTTGGCATATAAATTAAGAAATGTTTGATAAGGCATTAAATCTTGTACCAAGCCAAAAACATATGTATATGTCTCATTACATTCTGAGCAGTGAGCTTTAACTATTGATCCCATAAACCTCCATATTAATAATTATAGATTATAATTATTAATATGTTAGATTTTGAAAACAAATATTGAGATAAATATCCTTTAATTGCGGGTGTTGATGAAGTCGGAAGAGGATGCTTAGCAGGTGAATTAGTAGTTGCGTGTGTAATACTTCCAAAAAACTACCAAAATCCAAAAATTAAAGATTCCAAGAAGATTTCTGAAAAGAATCGCGAGTTATTATATGAACAAATAATAAAAGATGCATTATATTATTCAATTGAAATCCGTACTTTAGATCAAATAAATAATTCTAATCCAAAAGCTGAATCTAAATTAGGGATGAAATTAGCTATTGAAAAATTACCTATTAAGCCTGATTTAGTGATAACTGACTTTGAAAAAGTTGATACAGATATTGAACAAATTAATCTTGTTAAAGGTGATAATATTTCAATCAATGTAGCTGCAGCTAGTATTCTAGCTAAGGTTACTCGTGATCGTATGTTGATTCAATATGCAAAAGAATATTCACAATATGGTTTTGAACAAAATAAAGGTTATGGTACAAAAATTCATTTAGAGGCTTTATCTAAATATGGAATAACACCTATTCATAGAATTAAATATAAACCTGTAGCACAAATCATAAATAATTTAAGTACTAAAAGAAAATAATGTAGAAATTTATAAAAAAAATAAAATACCACTTAAAAATGGTATTTTTTAATAAAATTTAATCATAATGATTAAAGCAGAAAATATAACATTTAGATATAGAGAAAATGATATAAACCCGGCATTAAAAAATGTCTCTTTCACTATCGAAAAAGGGCAATATGTTGCAATACTAGGGCATAATGGTTCTGGTAAAAGTACGTTATCAAAACTTTTAGTTGCATTATTGAAACCACAAGAAGGTTCTCTAAGTATTGATGGTATTGTTTATAGTAAAGAAAACTTATCCCAAATCAGAAGAAAAATTGGGATTATTTTTCAAAACCCTGATAACCAATTTGTTGGTTCTTCAGTTGAAGATGATATAGCATTCGGACTGGAAAATAGATGTATACCACATGATGATATGAAACCATTAATTTTACAATATGCTCAAAAAGTAGATATGATGGATTATTTAGAAAGGGAACCAGAAAGCCTTTCTGGTGGCCAAAAACAACGTGTTGCTATTGCATCTGTTTTGGCGCTAAATCCTGATGTTGTTATTTTTGACGAAGTTACTTCAATGCTTGATCCTAAAGGTAAATCTAGCGTATTACAAATAATTAAAGAAATCCAAGAATCTAAAGAAAAAACCTTAATTTCTATAACCCATGATATGGATGAAGCTATTCTTGCTGATAAATGTTTAGTATTTGCTGGTGGCGAATTAATTGCTTCAGGTTCACCAAAAGATATATTGAAAAATAAAGAAATCATTGATATAGCTAAAATTGAATCCCCATTTATTTACCGTATCAGTGAAAGAATAAATGGTATTAATCCAACATATAATGAAAAGGAGTTAATTAAACAATTATGCAAATAAAAATTAAAGATATATCGCATACATTTAGTCCAAAAACTCCTTGAGAATTTACTGCTTTAAGAAATGTATCTTGTGAAATTAATGATGGCGAATATATAGGAATCATTGGATCAACCGGATCTGGAAAAACCACCTTCATTGAACATTTGAATCAACTTTTAAATCCTAGTACTGGTGAAATTGTTTGAGATTTCTATGATGATGTAAAAATAACTAAAAAATATTTATTATCAAAATTACAAAATGATTTACAACAACAAGGACTTGAATTAAATTCAAAAGAATACAAAAAGCAATATAAAATTGGAAAAAAACAAATTACCGCAACTATTAAATCAAGTAATAAAAGAATTAAACTATTAAATAAATCGCTGAAGAAAAAAGTTTCTGATGCTGTAGAACAATTTAAAAAAGACTTCACAAAATCAAGAAAAAATGCATATGAAAATCAAATTCAATTTAAACATGCTTTAATCACCGAAACTAATTTATTTAAGTTAAACTTCATTCAACAAAGTGAAGAGGGTAAAGAAATTCACAGACTTAAATACATACAAGATAATATTATTTTTACTAAAAAAGGTAAGGGAAAAGTATTCAATAAAGACCCAAAACAACTAAGAAAACATGTCGGTATTGTTTTTCAGTTTGCTGAATACCAATTATTTAAAGCTACAATTCAAGAAGATATTGCTTTTGGTCCAATGGCTTTTGGTGTTGCAAAAGAAACCGCATATCAATTAGCACAAGAATCTTTAACTTTAGTCGGTCTTGGTCCAGAATATTTAGACAGAAGTCCGTTTGAATTGAGTGGTGGTCAAAAGCGTCGTGTTGCTATTGCTGGAATTTTAGCGATGCAACCTGATTTCCTTGTTGTCGATGAGCCAACCGCAGGTTTAGATCCTGTCGGAGTAAATGAAATTTTGGAAATTTTAAATAATTTAAATAAACAAGGTAAAACAATTATCAATGTTACACATGATTTAGATAATATCTTGAAATATGCAAAAAGAATTATTCTTTTTAAAAAAGGAAAAATAGTTCGTGATGATGAACCATATGATGTATTAAATGATGTTGAATTCTTAAAAGAAAACAATCTTCAACCACCGCATTTATTAGCTTTCGCTAATAAATTAAGAGCTAAAGGTATACCTGTACCCAAAATATTATCTGAAGATGATTTAGTTAATTTCTTAAATTCATACAAGGGGGGTAACTAATGAAAAGTGTTTTCGGACGTTATATCCCTGGAAAAGGTTTCTTATATAATCTTGATCCTAGAATTAAATTATTAACAGTTATTCTTTATATTGTAATGGTATTTATGGTTTCATACTTTATTGATTTAATTATCTTATTAATACCATTAGTTGTTGTGTATATAACCACAAACAAAAGAGTAAAACCATTATTTAAATTAATGTGATTACCATTCTTTATTTCCTTTATCATTTTCTTTGTGAATATTTACACAATTACAAATGAAACTGTGTACAAAGATGTCGCATCAATGTATGAATCCAAAAATCCACTGGGTAAAACTTGATTAGTTTATATGTATGATCCTAAATATACCTTTTGAAAATGAGCAACTTCTTCTAATACTTTTGAAATAAAAATCCCAATGTATGATAGTGCAGGAAAATTTATTGGTATTAGTTCTGAATTAAGTAAATTAAATATTCAATATGGTATTTCCTTGGATTCTATTAATAGAACATTATCTCTATTCTTTAGAATTTACATAATGATTTTAACAACTGCATTATTAACAAATACTACTCGTCCTATTTTATTAACTAAATCAATTGAAGATATTTTATTACCATTAAAATTAATATTTGTCCCTACACATGTTATTGCTATGATAATATCAATTGCTTTACGTTTTATTCCTACTTTAATCGATGAAGCTAATAGAATTATGAAAGCTCAATCATCTCGTGGTGTTGACTTTAAGCATGGTAATTTAAAAGAAAAAATTAATGCTTTCTCTACATTGATAATTCCATTATTTGTTTCATCTTTTGCTAGAGCAGAAGATTTATCTAACTCAATGGAAACTCGTGGATATGATCCATATTCTCAAAGAACTAAATATAGAAAAATTAAACCAACTTGAGTTGATTTAATCGTATCTATATTCTTACTATCATTGTTAGCATTTTTAATTGTCAATATGGTATATCCACAATATTTACCATCATGATATTTAGTAACTGCTGTTTTATAAAAAATCAACCTTTCATTGGGTTGATCTTTTTATTTCTAATTATTTTTGCTCTGTAATCGGAATTGCATTAACTAAAACACCAAGGTTTTTAAATGGTTTAGGGTTTTGTCCAAATAAATTATCAGCTAAATTTGGATAATCAATAAATGGATTACGCATTTGCTCCATTCTTGCTATTTCATTATTTCTTGTAACATCCCATGGATCAACTTGATCTTTTATATTTCAATTAAGGTAGGTATTTAAATAATGAGGTAAAAGTTTAAAAACTGTTTTATCGACATATATAGAATTTGCATAATCAATATCAAGGTCTCTATAAGTAACCATAAAATATAAATAAGCTCTGGCTATATCACCTTTAAATGCATCAAGCGGTTCCATAGCAATTTTACCTATGCTGTTTTTTCCTAAATAACTGCCTTGCTTAAACTTATTATTTGAATCCTTTTCTACAACATCATCGTGTGGGTAATTTCCTCTTATTTTATTTACATAAATATCTGTCGGGAATACAAATTGTGCATCATTACGAGTGGTATTTGTTTTTTGTTCAGCCTTTGTAGTAAATCAAGATTGAGGAATAACATGTTCCCTGTTCATTCCTTCACCTTCTTTGTCTTTATAATGCTTAGGTGTTTCATAATGTGAGAAAGTATAAGGGTCGCTGCCATTTGGATTTTCTGAATAAATATCGAGCATTGAGTTATCTTTTTCAAAATATTTATCTTTAAAAGCATCTGAACTATTGTATATAGTCTTTAAGTAATTATATCCAGCTTGACCGTGTTTTACACCAACTAAATTTCTTTTTTGTATATTTAATAAAGCATCTAATAGTTCTAAACCTGATTTGCCATCAGCTTCAGCATAGTAATCATTAGATTTATCATATTGATATTTAAATTTAGCTTTAGCTTCTTTTGGTATAACAATGTTTGTTAAATCATTTGTTATTGGTTTTGCTGGTGTATTTGCTGGTGTATTTGCTGGTGTATTTGCTGGTGTATTTGCTGGTGTATTTGCTGGTGTATTTGCTGGTGTATTTGCTGGTGTATTTGCTGGTGTATTTGCTGGTGTATTTGCTGGTGTATTTGCTGGTGTATTTGCTGGTGTATTTGCTGGTGTATTTGCTGGTGTATTTGCTGGTGTATTTGCTGGTGTATTTGCTGGTGTATTTGCTGGTGTATTTGTGGTTGTAGAGTTGCTTTCATTTTGTTTAGTATCTTGACATGATACAGCAATTATTGGAGCAGAAATTATTGATAATCCAGTAAAAGAAAGTAAAATAGTTTTAGTTTTTTTCATATTTTTCTCCTTGTTTTCTTATATTATTTTAAATTTTACTACAAAATTATGCGCCATATTTCATCGCAAAATAGAATATGAAAATTTTTTAATCATTTCCACATTTGTTCTAATTAATCTAATTTTAAGGTGCATTTCTTTTGATACAAATGATCGCTTTTAAAATATAAGCTAATTATTTCATAAGATTTTTTGGTATTTTCCAGCAAAAATATCCTTATAAAAAATATTTCAAAATCACAAACTTTCTACTATAATATATGCATATTTAAACAGCTGTCAAGCACTATTGCTTGACACCAAAAGGAGGACAAATGGTTAAAATTAGATTAAAAAGAATGGGAGACAAATTCAGACCAGTTTATAAAATTGTCGCTGCTGACTCAAGAGCTCCACGTGATGGTAAATTTATCGAAGCTTTAGGACACTACAACCCTAAAACAAAAGAATTTGTTTTAGATAAAGAATTAACTTCTAAATGAATTAAACAAGGTGCTAAACCAACCGTTACTGTAGCTAACTTATTTAGAGCTCACAATTTAACTTTAGAACTTAAAAAATAATGAAAATTAATTTTCTTACATTATTTCCTAATTACTTTGAACCTTTTATTAACGAAAGTATAGTTAAAAGAGCTAAAGAAAAAGAACTAGTTGATTTTTCTGTAGTAGATTTTAGAAACTTCAGTAAAGATAAGCATCGCAAAGTTGATGATGAAATATATGGTGGAGGTCACGGTTTATTACTTCAAGTAGAGCCAATTGATTTAGCACTTGATTCATTACCTAACCGCGGTGGTTATAAAGTTCTTGTTTCTCCGCAAGGAAAAACATTTACTCAAGAAATAGCACAAGAATTATCGCAATATGATCAAATTACTTTTATCTCAGGTAGATATGAAGGATTTGATGAGCGTGTAGTCGAATTAGTTGATATCGAATTATCAATTGGTGATTATGTACTAACAGGTGGAGAATTACCTTCGATGGTAATGGCTGATAGTATTATTCGCTTAATTCCTGGTGTTATAAAGGAAGAATCGCATGTATTTGATTCATTTCAAGGTATAGGACTACTTGATTACCCACAATATACTAGACCTAGAGAATATAAAGGAATGAAAGTTCCGGAAGTTCTATTTAATGGTGATCATAAGAAAATTAAAGAATGAAAGCAGCAGGCACAATGAGAAAAAACTCTTAAAAATCGGCCTGACATTATCGAAAGGATAAAACATGAGAAATAAATTATTAGAGTTAGTTGAAAAGTCACAATTACGTTCAGACTTACCAGAATTCAAAACAGGAGATAACGTTAAAGTTCACGTTCGTATTCGTGAAGGTGAAAAAGAACGTATCCAAATTTTTGAAGGTTTAGTAATCAGCAAAAAAGAATCAGGAACAAGAGAATCATTCACAGTTAGAAAAGATTCATACGGAATCGGCGTTGAAAGAACATTCCTTGTTAACTCACCTTTAATTGCTCACATCGAAGTAGTTCGTTCAAACAAAGTTCGTAGAAAAAGATTATTCTACATGAGAGACCGTAAAGGTAAATCAGCTCGTCTTAAAGAAATCAAAAGAAATAATAATTAATCAATTTGCCCAATACAATAACCCTCTGGGTTATTTTTTTAAACAAAAAAGAGCCTTTGCTCTTTACTTGTTAAATCCTTCCGGAAACATAGCTGTTTTATCATTTCCTTTACCATCAAATCCATTTGGATAAAATAGTTTTAAATTATTCTTGAATGATCTAGTTTGATGTGGGAATCCTGTTGAATCAATTAAGTTATATCCATAAATAATAGTATTATTTAAAGCTTGTACATCACCAACTTGTAATAGTGGAGCAAAAGTTCCAGAGGACATGTTATTGCCAAAAGTTGCATTTGCATTAACACCATTATAAATTCCAACTATTTGTCCAAAATCATTATAAACTGCTGAACCACTAGCTCCATAGTATAATGATGAAAACTTACTAGTATAGTTAAATCCATAAAAATCAGCAAATGGTTTGTTTCATAATTCTGAATATATTTGAATATTACCAGTTTCAATATTTGAATTTACATCATTTGTTGGATAATCAAATAACTGATTATTAGCAATTCCGTTTGCAGTTCCTAATCTTCTATTATATTCTAACAATACTTCATCAGAATTACGTTGAGTTGGATTATTTTGCATCCAATATGTTGATTTATTATTATTCATTGGGTAGCCAGCAATGTAAACATTTTGAGCATTTGATAAACCAAATTCATTTGTTCGGTTATTTTGAGCTAGATTTCTTCCTTTAGATAAATAATCTAATGTTGGCAGGAAATTATTATTAGATGCAGTGTAATTAGGTAATAAACTTGTTCCTTTAATTCTTGTTACATATGAATCAACTGCATTAATAGCTTGCTTAATTCATGTTTTTAAAGTTTCATCAGCTTTAGTTAAATCAACATCTAATTCTAATATTCCAAAATCAGTATAGAAAGGAATTTTATTAGGATTTTGCGAAATAAATTTCTCTATTTTATCTCTAGTATCTTGATCTACATTTAATGTTTTTAAATCTTGTTGTTTTTGTTGCTTGTATTGTTGTCATTTTTCATTAATAATATCTTTAAATTGGTTATATACAACATCATCCATGTAATCAACAGCCGCAAAGACTATTTTTGGATTACTAAATGCATTAGTGTATTGAGTGCTATTGTATGGAGAATATGCAGTACTGGTGTATTTTTGATTATTAGCATAATATTTTACACTACCACCATTTTGTTGTATAAATTTATCTCATTCATTATTTTTTATTGAACCAAATGATGAAGGCATATTGCTTTTTCCTATAGCAAAACCACCTGGAACACTACCACTAGGATCATTGTAATTTAATAAAATATCAATATTTGTGTCATTTGTGTTAGCATAATTACCTATAACATGTAAATTTGTTGCTATGAATAATTTATAGTGATTATTGTCTTGCTTATAATAATCTAATACCCAGCCTGTACCTTGGCCCACCAATAAACTATTTTCATCATTTTTGTTTAATAATGTTCCAGGTCTAATAGAAAATGTTCTATTTCAAATTTCTTGATATAAAAGATTGCTATCGACTTTATTATATTTAGAAACATAATTTGGATACTGGTTATTTTGTAATATTTGATCCTTTATGTTAAAAGGCGGAAATGCAGGGGGTAAATGTGTTGGGGGTTGTGGATTAACAGGAGGTTTTGGTTTTGGATTTGGTTGTATAACTGGCGGATTTGGACTAGGTAAAGGTATAGGTTTTGGAACAGGTATAATATCCCCTACTTTTCTTAAATCATTTATAGTAAAATCTTTTTGTGTATTTACTTTATTTCTAAATTTTTTATTATAAATTGCTAGCTTAACAATTAATCTTCCTGTCTTATCATAAGCAAATAAACCAAGCTTAGTATCATTATACGTTCCACTGGTTTCTATATCATAAACATTACGATCTATCCCATCAATTACCAAATCATTTTCTTTGATTTGTGAAGGAAATGTTGCGAGTCTATCAACAGAAGTTTTTAATGTTACTTGTATTGTAGATAGTACTTGTTGCAAATCTTTTTTTGCATTATTTATATCAATTTCTTTTTGTCTTTCACTTGCGTTTGTTATACAAGATACAGCACTAATTACAAGCAAAGAAAATGCTGTAGTAATAAATATACTTTTAATTAACTTGTTTTTCATAATAAAATTATACAAAATTTGACTTATTCATTTGTTAAAAACACTCCATCAATGCGATGAAGTGCAAATAAAATTAATTAATTTTTATCCTAATTATTATTCGAATTTACTTGGTATTTTTTTAGTTCATGGCACAAAGGTTTCGATTTGTCATTTAAGTAAATTAAATGGATATTTTTCTCCCATGATGTGATAAATATACGAGAGAAAAACATTGTTAAAATCATGTTTATTCATCCCATTTCATTTAGCTAAAGAGTAAATAAAAATTAAACCCGTTCAAAATTATTGGACTCTTTAGAGTTCAATTTTTTATTGAGGTGAATATGAAACAATTAACAAAAATAATGTAATTATTTCAATGAGCAGAGTAGGAAATTCTTTAGACAACAGAGAGATAGAATACTTTTTCAGCATTTTTAAATCAGAATTTCTATACAAAATTAACATTAAGGAATTAACTTATGATGAATTTGTTCTTAGAGCAAATTACTTTATAAACTGATATAATAATTCACGAATTCAATCTGTCTTAGATTGAAAAACACCAAGCGATGCTTGATGTCTTAATTTTTAAAATTAGTCCATTTTTTTTCGAACAGGTTTAACAAATAAAACTTTATATATAAATATATTAAAATTATCAATATCATTTTCTGATAAAAACAATATTTTAAACACAATTAAATACTTTTAGCAAATTATCTATTTCATTGCTAATGTTACTGTTGCTTTGCAAAAGCAAAGATATTAATGTGAGATTTTTTTATTTTCATTTTTGCTCTAGAGCTTTTCTATCAATCATTTCAAAGAATTCATCTTCTGAAATTATTTTAGTTCCTAATTCATTGGCTTTTTGTAATTTTGTATCGCCAACATTTTGGCCATAAACAAGATAATTTGTTTTTTTAGTTACAGCTTTATGAACAATACCAGAATTATCTTCTATTATCTTTCACATTTCTTCACGTGAAATTGCCATTTTACCTGTAACCGCAAAACTTAATCCTTTTAATAATTCTGTTTGAGTGTTTTTTTCTTCTTTTATATATTTCAATTCTTGTTCTAATAACTCTAATTGTTTTTTATTATTATCATCACTTAAATATATTTTTAATGATTCAATTATTTCAGGACCAATTGTATTAATTTCTAATAGTGTCTCTAAATTTAAATTAATCAATTCTGTTAAATTATTTATTTCATTAGCAATCAATTTAGCAACTTCAAGACCAATATTTTTAATTCCAAGTCCATATATTACTTTATATAATTCCACATTTCTGCTAATTTCAATGGATTCAAGAATCTTGTCAACTTTTTTACTTTCAAGTAATCCAGTTTCATTTGATTTTGGATTCATTAAAAGAGTTTGAATCATTTCTTCTCTTTTGTTCTTAAGATTAAATATCGAAATAAAATCTGTAATAATACCAGCATCAAATAAAGCTTCAATTATTTTATCTCCAAGAGTCATTATATTTAAAGCTTTTCTGGATACAAAATGGATTAGTTTTTTTACATACTTAGATTGGCATTCTTCATTTTCGCAAAATTGATCTACAATACCTTGGATTTCAACTAATTGCGAATTACATGCTGGACAATATAATACTTTAGGAAATACTCCAAGAGTATTTTTTTGTTTCATATCTATTATTTTAGGAATGATTTCACCTGATTTAATAACAACTACTTGATCGCCAATATTAAGATTTAAATTCTTAATAAAATCATAATTATGTAATGTAGCTTTTTTTACCATTGTTTGATTTAATTCAACAGCATCTTGAAACTCTGCTACATAAGTTATTTTCCCAGTTCTTCCAACAGTTGTTTCAATTTTAGACACTATCGGATAGGCTTCTTCTGTTTTATATTTATAAGCTATAGCATATTTTGGAAATTTAGCTGTTTTTCCTAATAAATCTCAATATTGTAATTGATTTAGTTTAATAACAAATCCATCACAATCATATTGAAATTTATCTTTATAATTTTCAAACTCATTTATTCTATTAATAATATTTGCACTTGCATTTTCCACATATCCATATTCATGTGTTGGAAGTCCTAATTCTTTTATAAAATCAAGTATCTTATTTTGATGGTATATATTATGTTCAAGTGGATTAACAATATCATACATTAAAACTCTTAAATCTCTTTGAATAAGCAGTTTTGAAGATTTCTGTCTTAAGGTCCCTGAAGCCATATTACGGGTATTGGCAAATTGCTGTAATTTAGGCATTGATATTTTTTTGTTTTGATCACTATTTTGTAATTTTTCATAATATTGATTAACTTTAGCTTCATATTCAGCTTCTAATTGAGCATTTGTTTCAATTAATTTATCTTTAGTTACATATATTTCGCCACGGATTTCTATATCTTTTTCATAAGGAATGTTTTTTGGGATACTGCGAATTAATATTGCATTTTTTGTAACATCTTCTCCTACTTTTCCATCGCCTCTAGTTACAGCTCTTATTAATTTTCCATTTTGATAGATTAATGAAATCGATAATCCATCAATTTTTGGTTCTAAATTAAATTCAATATCACTACGGTTAATTTCTGACTTAATATCTGCAACAAATTTTTCAATTTCTTCAAAATTGTAAGCTTTTGCTAATGATAACATTGGTTTTTGATGAGTATATTTTTCAAATTCTATACTAGGGACACCACCTATTTTAGTAGTTGGTGAATCAGGTTGAATTGCATTAGGGTATTTGATTTCTAGTTCTTCTAATTCCCTGAGTAATTGATCATATATATAGTCTTCTACAATCGGATTATCTAAATTGTAATACGCATTATTTAACTCATTTAAGTATTTCGTTAATTCTATAATTCTAGCTTTAGCTAAATCACTTTTAGTTGTTTTTTTAGGTTTATTTGATTCTGTGTCTTTTTGTGAATTCTTCGTTTTTTTATCTTGTTTTTCCATATTAAATTAATTATATATATTATTTAAAATACAGTATTAAAACATACCTAGTTTTTATTTAAATGTTATTTTTACTATCTTAAAATTATGTTAAAAATTTATTTATAATTATTAAAAACAAAAATCGAAAGGGAGCTATGAATAAAAATAAATACAAAACAATTTCTTTATTTTCTGGTGCAGGGGGAATGGATTTAGGTTTTATAAATTCAGGATTTGAAATTGTGTGAGCAAATGATTTTAATTTGGATGCTGTAGAAACATATAAATATAATATTAGTGACCATATTGTCCTTGGAGATATAACGAAAATTCCGAGCGATAAGATTGCAGAGAATATAGATGACATAGATCTTGTTTTAGGTGGCTTCCCTTGTCAAGGTTTTTCAATCGCTAATTCAAAGAGGAACATGAGTGATTCAAGAAATTTCTTATATTTGGAAATGCTTCGAGTTATCAAGGATAAACAACCGAAGTTTTTTGTTGCCGAAAATGTTAAAGGGCTCACTAATATTTGTTCTGGTAATGTATTTAAAATGATAATATCGGATTTTGAAAAACTAGGTTATAAAGTTGATTGGAAATTGTTGAATGCTGCTGATTATGGTGTGCCACAACAACGTGAAAGAGTAATTATCATTGGAAATAGACTAGGATTGAAAAATCCTTTCCCAGAGCAAACACATGCAGATCTATATCCTGGCGAAAATAATTATGATATCTTAGATGCAAAATACACAAATTCTAATCTGTTACCATATACAACAGTTGAAGAAACTATCGGATTTCTTAAGGATATTCCAATAGCAAATCATTATATTGATCAGGTTGTAAAATTAGATAATCGTACTACAATTCACAATCATATAGCTAATACAAGTGTAAAAGACAAATTCATGGGAAGAAAGCATGAAATAAATCAGGCAGATATATGCGATTACTTGAGATATTGACGCGATAAATCTGGATGAAAAACTTCTGAAGTTGATAAGCATTTTGGGTATAAACACACTGCAGGACATTGATTCAGAAAAGATAATAACTCTGGTTCTATACCTAAACCATCAGATTGATGAGAATTAAAGAAAATTTTTGGCTTTGATAATAAATACGATAAGCAAGTTACTGAATTTGTTGAAAAACCTATTCGTTTTGAACAGTCCTTAAGAATAACTAATTGAAACAGACCAAGTGACACAATAACAGCAACAAGTCCAGAAATACATATTAATAAAGAACGCAGATTATCAGCTAGAGAATGTGCTTTAATTCAAACATTCCCTTTAGATTTTATTTTCAAGGGTAATTTATCTTCTCAATATAGACAAATAGGTAATGCGGTTCCCGTTATTTTAGCTCAAAAAGTGGCTGGCGGAATAAAAGAAATATTGGATGAATACTATGATAAAAAGTAACGATAAAGACTTATTAATAGAAATAGAAAAACTAGAACTAAGATATTTAAATAAATATTATTATTTCCTAAAATTTGTACAAGATGAAATGTTTATAGGATTTAAAACAAAAGAAAAGATACGAGACGATTGATTTGGATTATATGGTTCAGAAGACGGAAAAGGAATTAGCGACTTTGCAGTAGGTGCAGAAAGAATTGTTTATTCACTTATGAATAGCAAGGCTATTGGACAGCCTAATTCAGCACCTGTTGGTTCTGATATGTTTTTTGAAGTAGAAGACGCTTTTATTCATATCGATATGAAAACTGTACAAACACATAATTTAAACGATTTTCGTTCAAGTATATTTATAGGTAAGAATCAAAATTCTTATAAAGGTTTTATAAATATAAAGAATGGATTTGAAAAACGAGAATATGTACCAGCTTTACCTACATTTTATAATAAAGGGAAAAACGAAGAAAAAATTTGCTTATCATATTTCCTAACAATACTATATGATAGAGATAATTTGGATATTTTAGTAATCACATTAATCAGTATGCCCAACGGAGAATTAGAATCATACTATAAAGAAAGAGTTTTATGTCCAGGAAAAAACCCAGATAAAGCTAGACTTAATCTTGCTAATGTGAATAAGTTTGAGCTTTTAGAAGGTGAACCATCAAGAATTAAAGTTATTTATTTTAATGAAAAAATGGATAATAAACTTAAGTTACAATTAGCTCTTTATTATAATATTTACAAAAATCAAATTAATTAATTTGCACTCAAACGAGTGTAATATTTTTTTAAGCAAGTAGCCTTGGTATTTGCTAAATATAGCTATATTTTATTTTTAATAATATATAATTATTAAATACGAAAAGAGGAAATATGAAATTCGAAACAAAACACATAGAATTACCAAAAGAAGATTGACTAAAAGCACAAAACGATGCTTTACAATTCCTAGAAAGAAATAAACAACAAGGGCAAAAAATCGAACAAAAACTTATTATTGAAACAGCATTTAATAATCTAGTTGAGTTTTACAGAAATAGAGAAATGTCTGTAAATAATAATACACAAGAAGACAAAATTTATTTCTTACCGATTGTTTCAAATGAAAAATACAATATTGATGAAGTAAGCTTTGATTTTAAAACATATTATCAAGATAATTTAAAAAACTTTGAAATTGACATTAATCCAAATATTAAATTTGAAATTCCTTCTGATTTTGAATCAAGTGTTAAATTATTTACTGAAAACTTTATGAAAAGTTATAGATTTAGAATACCAAGCAGTAAAGATGCAGTTGAAAGTGGAGATAATGTAGAATTTAGAATATGACCAGTTGGCGATGAAACAAAAGCTGAAAAATTTACAGCTATTGCAAATATTTCAGCAGAAAATCCTATCGAAAAAATTCTTGTAGGTATGAAACCGCACGAGACAAGAAGTGTAGAAGCTTATGGTATGAAATATGAATTGGAATTAATATTAATTTTTTCATTCCAAGAGATGCCCATTAACGAGCTAAATGTTCATTTATTAAATATACCTACAATTAAAACTCTTAAAGATGTAGAATCACATATTCATGATGTAACATTAGAACAAACTGTAAATGATTCTTTATTCTCTTATGGAGAAAAAGTTATGACTTCAATATTAGAAAAGAATAAAGGCAAATTTCAATTACCAGATGATTTAATTCAAAATGATTTGAAAGCATTTGAATTTTCTCCTGAATTCAAGGGGGATAAAGTACAATTAGTTTCTTCAACTATTGAAAATTACTTCTGAACAATTCTTGTTATGAAACAATACAATTTTGGAATTAACCAAGAAGATATTGATTCAGAATATCAAAAATTATCAAATATCTTACCGCAAGAAGAAATGCAAAAACTTACTGGTCAAAGACTTTCAAATATTGTTCTATTTAAGAAACTTGCTATTAGATATTTAGAAAAATATCAAACTGAAGACTTCAACAAATATGAAAAATATTTCAAAAGTTATCTAACAAACGAATAGAAATATATTTATTTAAAGACAATGATTGCTTATAAAGCTATAAAGCGTCATTGTTTTTTTATCAAGTTTAAATAAAATCTTTTTTTTTGAAATTAACACATTATATGAGAATGTGATGGTGTAACTAAAGTTTTATATCCAAAAAATATTTCCGAATATAAAAATAGTCTTCAACACGATTATGAGGTATCTTTGTTATTGGTAATACCTTCAGTTAATGGTATTACTTAATTTATTAATACTTTCTTTTATTAATTCGCTTTTGTCAAAATACATTACAATTTATTTATTAATTTATTAAAAATGGATTACCAATAATTTTTAAAAAATATTTAAAAATTATTTGGTGAATATTTAATTGGTGTTATAATATTTCCAGTGGTTATAGCAAAGGGGATCACCTGATTCCATTCCGAACTCAGTAGTTAAGCCCTTTAGCGCCGACGATAGCAGAGATGTGAAAATAGGGAGCCGCTGTTTTTTTATGCCTTTTTTATATACTTTAAAACTAAAAAGTTAATTTTTTGATAAAAAATCAACAAAAAATAAACTTTTTTAAAAAATAGATATATAATATATATGAAATTAATGTATATATAAAGGGGGAAATTATGTTATACGAATCAGATAAAGAACAATTCGAAACAGCTTTAAGCAAAAAACCAGAATTATTACTAGAAGTTTTTTATGCTTCATGATGTGGACCATGTAGAATGTACAAAGGTTCTCTAGATGAACTTGTTGAAAAACACAATGTAGATGTTTACAGAATCAACATCGATGACAACAGAGCATACGCAACAGAAGCAATGGTTGCTTCTATTCCATACACTCGTGTTTACAGAGATGGAAAACTTGTTTCTACATTTTTAGGTTACAAACCATACGGTGAATTAAAAGAAATTCTAGGATTATAATTCAAAAAATAAGCAAGCTTAATACTTGCTTATTTTATTTTAACTTTTCGATAAGTGGTATTAACTCATTTAATTTATCCACTATTCTTTGTTGTTCTTCAAGTGGCGGAAGGGGAAGTAGAAGTTTAGATATACTTTTAAGAGGAATTGTTTTATTTCCTACACCTACTGTATATAATTTGCCTTGCAACCTTAAAAAAGGTGATGATAATACTAAATTAATGTATTTGTTGCTAATTAACTCTTTATTTAGTTTTATTAATGCTAAACTAACGAATAATCCATATTTTTCATTATTATGAACAATAGTTGAAACACCTATAGTTCCACATTTTCCATAAAGAATATCACCCTTTTTAGGTATCTTTTGCTCTGTAAATAGTGAATTAAATTCATTTTCTGAAATATATTTGCTGAATTTGTCATCGAGAATACCATCATTAATATTCTTGACTGAAATGAATTTAACTCCTTCTTTAATATAATTAGGTTTTTGATGAACACCATCAGTTATTGAATTAGCAACAGTTTCTAATCTCACCCAAGTTCAACATTTAGGTATCTCATAAGGTATTTGATCAGTAATATCAGTTATCTTACCACTTACTTCCTCATATCATTTATTATCTTGTTTATAAATATGGTAATTATTTTTAGAAGCTTTAATTTCTTTTTTATCAATTAATTCTTGTTTTTGTTTTGCTATTTGTTCTAATAAAACATTAACATCTGTATCAGTATCTAACTGATTAGTTAGTTTTCCGCTAGTAGCATAATTAAGAATTGATTTTTTAAGATGAGTTGATATTAAATCATCTAAACCTTTTAATTCATTATATAACTGTGAATATTTATCAACTAAAGGAAGAAGTTTTTCTAGTTTAGATACTATTCTTTGTTGTTCTTCAAGTGGTGGAAGGGGGAATAGTAATTTATTTAATAAACTCCAGTGTCTAGAATAACCACGATCTTTTATCTTGTTTGCAAAAAGAGTTAATGCATAAAATAAAAACTTTGAATTCACAAATGATCTTACTATTTTTAAACCATCACCTACTACAATATAGTCGAAATCTATATACTTGATATTTCTAGTATGGTCACCAAAAATAATAACTGGATGTTGTTTTTGTAAACATTCATCATTATCGAGATATCCATCAATTAATTTATTTCCTTGAGAAACACAAGGATATTTACCTTGGTTTTTTAGACCTGAATTTTTGGTTTTTACAAATGGTAGAGTTTTAGATATTGTTGACAATCTCACCCAAGTTCAACATTTAGGTATCTCATAAGGTATTTGATCAGTAATATCAGTTATCTTACCACTTACTTCCTCATATCATTTATTATCTTGTTTATAAATATGGTAATTATTTTTAGAAGCTTTAATTTCTTTTTTATCAATTAATTCTTGTTTTTGTTTTGCTATTTGTTCTAATAAAACATTAACATCTGTATCAGTATCTAACTGATTAGTTAACTTCCCGCAAGTAGCATAATTAAGAATTGATTTTTTAAGTTGATCAGGTGTCATTATTTAACCTCTAAATCAATTTCTAAAATATTTGATATTTCATTTAATACTTGATTAATTTCTTCATTAATTTCATTTCTTTGATTTAAATATTGATTAATTAATTCATTAGGTAAAAGAATTTCTTCTTCAATATGTGGAACACCACATTGGTCCAAATTATAATCAAGTTCTTTTAGCTCTTTAGTGCTAAATTTTTTAGCTTTATAATTTCCATCATCATCTAAGATATTATGTTTACTTTGTAATCACTCATGAACTTCTTTAAAGTGTCTTAATTCAATTGGTTTAGTTTTAGAAAAATGCTTGTAACCTTTTGGCATATCCATTCTATAAAATCACACTTCACCTTTTGATGGTGTATTATCAAAGAATAAGATATTAGTTGCTATTGATGTATATGGAGCAAAAACTGAACCTGGTAAACGAATAATGGTATGAAGGTTAAATTCGCTTAATAACTTTTTCTTTAAATTTGTTTTTGCATTATCCGCTCCAAATAAAAAACCATCAGGTAAAATAACAGCTGCTCTACCATTTTTCTTAAGCCGATGCATAATTAGACCAATAAATAAATCAGCTGTTTCACTTCCTCTTATTTCGCTAGGAAAATTAATTTGAATTTCTTTTCTTTCACTTCCTCCATAAGGTGGATTCATTAAAATTACATCAAATTTTTCATCAGATGTATATTCTCTTACATTTCTTTCTAATGAATTCCCATGGATTATATTTGGAGTATCAACATCATGCAATAATAAATTAGTTATAGCTAATAAATGTGGAAAAGGTTTTTTCTCAACACCATAAAAATTCTTTAGATATTCTCTATCTGATGCTTTAGAAACTTTCTTATCTAAGTATTTTATACTTGAAGTTAAAAATCCACCAGTACCACAAGCAAAATCAGCTATTTTTTCATTTAATTTCGGATCAATGACTTCTACAATAAAATCAGTTAATGCTCTTGGTGTATAAAATTCACCAGCATTACCTGCTCCTTGTATATCTTTAAGAATTGATTCATAAATATCACCAAATGTATGACGATCATTTTTTGTATCTAATTCTAATTCATCAATAATGTCAATTGCTCTTCTTAGTGCAACTCCATCTTTCATATAGTTATTTGCATCAGCAAAAACATCCACTACAATTCTTTTCTTAATCGCATCTTCTTCTTTGATTTCTAAATTTTTTAATGTAGGAAATAATTTATTGTTAACAAAATCTATTAAATTATCTCCTGTCATATCACTTTTAGCTCAATTTCTTCATCTATATTGTTCTGGAATTATTGACTTATAATCGCTTTCTAAAATCTCTCAAGTATTTTCTTCTTTCGCATCATAAACTTTAAGAAATAACATTCAAACTATTTGCTCAATTCTTTGTGCATCACCACTGATACCAGCATCAGTTCGCATAGTGTTTTGCATTTTTTTTACAAAATTCGAGTTGCTACTCATATTATCACCACCTTTTAAAGAATTAATTTCAACATATTATTAATTAATTCATTATATTTATCTCTACCACCAATAATATTTATTATTTTTTTCATACCACCATAATTAGATAATGGCTCTAATTCAAGTGTTTGTAACGAAATTAAGTCATTTATTCCATTAGCTTGATACTTATCTAATAACAATGAAACAATTTCTTTTTGAATATCATTTAAATCATTATATACAGAAGATGATTTAATAATTCTTACATTACTACTTAATGTAGTTGGTATTTTATTGTATGCTATTATTCTTAACACATCAAAGTCTTCAATATTGTCCTTAATATTTTTATAATCTCTTAATACATCAATTTTAATCTCATTATCTTTCAAAATTTGAGGTACAAAATTTGATTTTTCGATTATATCTAATGATAAAAAAGCTTCATTAAAATCATTTATAGTTGGAAACTGCTTTAATATTTTTTCTTGAGCTATTTCTACAAATTTATCACTAGTTAAGTTAAAATCTTCACCTAATTTTAAAATGTTTTTATTTATTACTGAAACTTTTTCCCCAGTAACTACATTTTTGATTCTTGGAATATTTCTAAATGCAGAAGCAGTTTTTAACATTTCACTTATTTGCTCAGGTTTTCCCTTATAAATTACATTTGGTAAAGCAAAGAAATCATCATTTTTAAGCATATCAGTTGATTTACCAAAATCCATAATGACAAAATGTGTTTTATCTTTAAATTGTTGTCTATCCTCTTCTTTATAAATACGAACTCTGGTTCCTCTACCAATAATTTGTTTTAATTTAATATCAGATTTAATTTGCGTATCTAAAACAATAAATTTAACTGTTTGTGTATCCACACCAGTTGTTAAAAGCTCAGCCGTTGTTGCGATTACAGGATATTTAGAATAAGGACTACAAAAGTTTTCAAGTTGAGCTTTGCCTTCATCATCATTAGCAGTAATTCTTACTATATAACTTTTACCCAATGATGTAGCTTTTGACATTTCTTCTTGATTTAATTTAATTAATTCATTTTTTATATCAAGAGCATGTTCATCATTTTTGCAAAATACTATTGTTTTTGCATACGGATCTGTAGATTGTAAATATTTTGTTATTTCTCTTGCTACTGTTTTGTTTCTTTCTTTATATTTATATGAACGATTAATTTCTGATTCAGTTGGAGCTTTTAAGATTAAAATACCATTATCATCTTTCATACCTACTGTTTGTGCCGCATTTTCTACATCATCCATATCAATTTGAAATATGGTATATGTAGCTAAATAACCATCATCAATTCCTTCTTTTAATGAATATACATAAACTGGTTCACCGAAATACATAGCATTAGAAACATCATCACTTTCTTTAGGTGTTGCTGTTAATCCTATGTGAGTGGCAGTGTTAAAATAATCTAATATTTTTCTTCACTCTGAATTTTCGTTTGAAGATCCTCTATGACATTCATCAATGATTATGTAATCAAAGAAATCTGGTTTGTAATTTAATAAAGGGTTCTTTTCTGAAGTAGGAGCTAATTGATGATAAAGTGAAACATATATTTCAGCCGCTTTATCATATTTATTATTTTTGTCAGCACCAATTCTGATTATTTTATTATTAAAAGATGAAAATTCATTACAAGTTTGTGAAGCTAATGCCTCTCTATCGCATAAAAATAATATTTTTGAATTTGGTTTATTTTTATTTAATGCTTCTATTATTTTTTTAGCTACAAAAGTTTTTCCAGTACCTGTTGCCATAACAAGTAAAATACGTTTTTGTTTATTGGCAATAGCGTTTAGCACTTTATTAATTGCTATTTTTTGATAATATCTAGGTTTTTTACCATTATTTTCAATTCTTCCCTTGTAATTTATAAATTCAAGGTTTTCAGCTTTTATATCTTTTCTATATTTAAGAAACATTTCAGTTAATTCGTCTTGAGATGGAAAATCTTTTAATTCGAATTCTCTTTCACTATATTTTGTTCCATCAAAAATTATTTCATAAAATGTTCGACCATTAGTCGAATAGCAAATTGGAACATCAAGTTTTTTAGCATACTCTTTTGCTTGTGCTATGCCTTCTCCTACATGGAATTTATATGCTTTTGCTTCTATAACAGCAATTATTTGTCCTTGTTTAGATTTTAAAACATAGTCTGCTTTTTTAGAATTAACTCTTATAGGTTCATTATCTGTGGTTTGAATTCTTCCTAATGATATAGGATATTCCATTTGTATATATTCTTTTCATCCACGAGTTGGAGACTCTAAAATAGGATTAATAAATTTTCTTTTTGTGTCTTCTTCTGATAATGATAAATATTCTGGTTTCATATAGCCTCACTAATATTAATTAAATTTTACTTTATTTATTTTTATTTAAATAAAAATAAACAGCACCCATATTTCAAGACTATTACAATAATAAGATTATTCATAATTCTAAATCATCTTTAATCATTAACAAAGTGATAAAGAAAAAAGCAACTTTATCACAAGTTACTTTTCTTATAAAATCTCTAAAAATTAAAGGCAATAAAAATTTTTATCAAATATCATTTTTATTATATGGTGCCGACAACTGGACTCGAACCAGCGACCCCTTCCTTACCATGGAAGTGCTCTACCTGCTGAGCTATGACGGCATATATAAGCTGCATTAATATTTTATCAAACTAGCTTATATTTAGGTATTTATTTTAATATTTTTTGTTCTTTCAAAAATGTTAAAAATGTATCAAATGAAATAATGATTTTATTTAAAGATTTAGCTTTTTTGTATTTAGTAGTTGGAGCATTATTCATCTGACCAACTACTAAATAAGAAGTAGATAAAATAACATTATTTTGCACAATTCCACCATTTTGTTTTATTACTTGAATAATACTTTCCCTTGAATAAGGCATATCACCAGTAAGCACAATATTGAATTGTGCTAATTTATCTGATTTTTCATTTAATGAAATAAGTTTTGGTTTATTTTCAAATGTATAAGGCTTATCAAAATGGTAAGAATATTGTTCCTTAGACTTTGTTGATTTTATATTACCTAATTCTTGGTAAACCATTCAAGTACATAAAACATCTTGCATCGCTCTGTGATTTTGCTCTTCAGAATATTCTATTCCAAAATAAGAACAAACATTGCCTAATTTATTTCTACTTAGAGACAATTTCTCTCTAGCTAGAGCTAAAGTATCAATAGCTTCATTTGTTATTTCTTTACCAATTGAAATAATAGAATGATAATTTAAAAATGGTAAATCAAAACTTTTGATATTATGTCCGATTAATGTGAAGTCTTGAATGAAATTGTTAAATTCATTCATTACTTGTTCAATATTAGGTTGATTAAGCAACATATCTGAAGTAATATGTGTTTTTCTACTTATAAATTCAGGTAATTCACCTTTAATAGATACTAAAGTAGAAAATTGATCAACTATTTTTCCGTCTATTACTTTAATAGCTGATATTTCTGTTATTTCATTTTCTTTTGGATTTAATCCTGTTGTTTCAATATCTAAAACAATAAATTTATTTTCTTTATTCAATTAGAATAATCCGCCCATTCCACCGAAACCGCCAAATCCTCCAGTTTTCTTGAAGTTATTTGCCATTTCTGTCATTTTTTTGCTCATCATTTCAAATTCATTTAATAATTTATTATATTCTTGGGCACTTCTTCCACTACCTTTTAAGATTCTTTCTTTTCTTGAAGCTTGTTTTAATAATTTAGGATTTTTTCTTTCTTTTTTAGTCATTGATGACATCAAGATTTGATATAGTTGCATTTTTTCTTCAGCTTTTTCAATTTCAGCTTCATCTATTTTTCCAGCAATGTTTCCCGGTAACATTTTAAGAATTTTAGAAAACTTACCTAATTGTTTCATTTGTTTAATTTGTTCCATTAAGTCATCTAAAGTAAAGTTTCCAGAAAAAATTCTTTCTACCATATTTTTAGCTTTATCTTCATCAATGTTTTCAGATGCATGCTCAATTAGCGTCATAACATCACCCATTCCAAGAATTCTTTCTGCCATTCTTTGTGGGTGGAAAAGTTCTAGATTAGAAGTTTTTTCTCCAGTACCAATAAATCTAATCGGAATATTAAGTACTTGTCTTAAGCTTAAAGCAGCTCCACCACGAGCATCTGAATCTAATTTAGTAATAATAACACCTGTAAGCTTTAATTTTTCGTGGAATGTAGAAGCTACATTGATAATGTCTTGTCCGCTAAGTGCATCTGCTACAAAGAAAATTTCATCTGGATGTGCTATTTTTTTGATATTAGCTAATTCATCCATTAATTTTTCATCAATTGCTAATCTACCAGCAGTATCAATTATGATTAAATCATTTTTATTTTCTTGAGCTTGTTTTAAAGCATTTTGAACAATTTCCTCAGCAGGAACATTAACACCTTGTTCAAAATAATCAACTTGAATACCTTTAGCTAAAGTAACTAATTGGTCAACGGCAGCTGGACGATAAATATCAGCAGCCACTACTAAAGGATTAGAAATATGTTTTTTCTTTCTTAAGTAGTAAGCTAATTTAGCTGTAGCTGTAGTTTTACCTGAACCTTGTAATCCACACATCATGACAATATATGGTTTCTTTTCAATCTTGACTTCTTTTGTTTCTTTTCCAAGTACATTGATTAATTCATCTCTGAAAATTTTAATCATTGATTGTGAAGGATTTAATCTCCCAATAATTCTTCCTTCTTCTAAAGCTTTTGCTTTTACATTATTAACAAATTCCTTAACGACTCTTAAGTTAACATCAGCTTCTAATAAAGCCATTTTAACTTCACGAGTTACTTCTTGAATATCTTCTTCATTTAAGGTAGTTTTCTTAGCCATTTTAGCTAAGCTTTTTTGCATTCTTTTTTCTAAAAAATCTAACATAAAACTATTATACAATAAGGTAAGAAAAATATGGATTTTGTGTCCATATTTTCTATCTTAATTTTCAGTACTTGATACAGGTTCTGGTTCCATATTAGTTGTAACATGTGGTTCAAGTTGTTCTTCTATTAATTTAATACTAAATTTATATGTATTAGCTGATAAAACATTTTTTGGTTTTTTACTTGTTCCTTGATTTTCTCCTAGATAAAAACTTCCAGTAATAATTTTGTTTTCTTTATCATATTGAACTTTAACAAATTTGCTAAATGAATTTTTAAAAATAGGATTGTTTGCAGGAACTAGTCTATATTTCTTGTGGTCTTTGAATAAATCAGCAAAACTTGCAATTCTAACACTTTCTACAGCACTATTTTTAGGTATATTTGATTCAACTACATTACTTTTAATTTCAACTTGTGGTGAATATTTACCATATGCTTTCCCTCCTGGAAGTAATGTTTCTTCTATATTTTGAATATCTTCTGCTGATAATTCAACCTCAACATTTAATTTTGGAGCAATTGTTTTCATAAATTCATCTAATGCACCTGATTCAGCTGTTGGTTTTGGTTTTTCTATTGGTGTACTTTCGCTTGCATCAAATTTAAAGCCAGAAAACATTAAAGTAATAATTCCGGTTTGCTGTTCTTGTGGTACAGTTGCTCCAATAGCACTTTTTAGAAGTAATCAGTTTACAATTTCTCCTTCTTTTAATGTTGGCATACTTAATTGAACTTTTACTTCTAAAACATTACTATTTTCAGGCATAACAGGATTTCTTTTAATAGTTACACTTTGTACTGTTGGATTTATTTCTTTGAATCATTCATCATTTATTGCTAATTCATAATCACCACTTTTTGTAGGTAATTTTTCTGCAGTAACTTTAAGAGCTTCTTGCATTATTTCTTTAGTTAATTCTTTTCCAGTTACTTCGTTTAAAGCAGTTTTTTTAGTTGCTTGTAGAATTTTCTCTGTATCAAATCCTAATACATGATCTGTTGCAAATAATGTTCTATATGCTGCTGGTGCTATTTTTATTTTAGGTAAATTACTTAATTTAATTAAATCTTCTTCTTTTACTTTTGCTGCTTGAGTTTCATCATTTAAATTAATATTTAATTCATTTATTCCCTTATACATCACATAATCACTATCACTTAATCCAGCAGGATATACGTAAGGTAAAATTGATGCTGTTCCTTTTAAAACATCTCAATCTCAAATAACATATGTTGCTTTAACTAAGTCGTTATTAGTTTTTAAGCTTAAATATTTTTCTAATACATCAGCTTTGTATTCACCATTCAAATATTTAGCAGCATTAGATGTATAATCACTATCTGTTTCTTTTTCAATAAATACAGTGTTTTTATCAGCTTGTGCTAAAGTATTTGAAACTTGTATATCTTTTAATACATTAGTAAAGATTTCTTTAATTTTTGCTTCTGTTAGCATTCCATCAACAATATATTCTTCACTAAATTCTTTGTTAACTTCAGGGTATTGTATTTGACTTGCAACAAATGTTACAGTTACTTTGCCTTTTCCTTCTTTAATTAAATCATTAGCAGCATTTTTATCTTGTTCACTAGCTGTGTTAGAATTAATAACATCTTTTAGATTTGCTACAGTAATTGATTTCAATGTAACCTTGTTGTATTGATCGCTCGTTTCAAAAGTAGCTGGTTGTACCATTTCTTTTGTTAATAATTGTGGATAAATTCTATCCTTATATTGAGTTTGTAATACAACTTGTAATTCTTTTAAATATGTATCTTTAAATCTTTCAGGTGTTAATGCAAGCAATGTACTTCTAGCTTGAATTAAATTTGTCATATTAGTAATAAAAGCACTTGTATCTTCAATACTTTTATCAACTTTTTCTTTTATAATATCTTGCTTGTTGATTAATTCATTATTAGCAGTAATTTTGCTATTAATTACAGCTTTATATGCTTCTACATCATTAGCACTTTGTAATAATTGTGTTAATTCAGTATTTTTATTCTCTAGTTGTTTTTTAGCTTCCGCTAATTGCTTGGCTGAATTATCACATGATGCAGCTATTGTAGGTACAATTGCTACAATAACACTACTTAATCCAAAAATTAATTTACTTTTTAACTTCATATTTCTCCTTGATATTTCACTTTAATTATATTTTTTTCTCGGCTGGATATCATGCTGTTCCACAAATTAGCAAAATATAATAATTTTTAATATTTAATTATTTCAATATTGATTTTTACTAATTCATTGTGGAAATCACTTTCCTAAAATAATTAAAAAATGCGGAATAAATCCGCACATTTCTAATTTTCTTGTAAAACTAATTTAATAGTTCCTTTGTATGATTTATCTGATAATTTGTATTCAGGTTCTCTTCTAGTACCAACATTTTGTGCTAGTTTTGCTTCATATGAAATTGTTTTTGTTTCTTTATTATATTTAACACTGAAATATTTAGATAAAAGTGTTCTACCCTTTCATTGATATATTGTTCTCTTAACTGGGACAAGTGTATAATCGGTTTCTCCTAATAATGTTGCAAAATTATATAGCGAAACTTTTTCAACATCATTATTTTTAGGAATGCTTGTGGTTGCTTGGTTTTTTGATATTTCAATTTGAGCACCGTATTTACCATATGCTTTACCTTCTTTTAATAAAGTTTCTTCAGCATTTTTTAATTCATCAGCACTTAATTTAACTTCAACATTAAGTTTGTCAGCTTTGTCTTCCATGAATTTATCCATTTCATTTACATAAACTGACTTTTTAAGATTATTTACTTCAAATGAAAATCTTCCAACTTTATTAGTATCATCTAATATTGAACCATATTGTCCATTGGCTAAAATATAATTGTAAACATTTTTATCATTAGCATTTTGTTTTAATGAAATTTCAACATTTACAATAGCTTTTTCTTTATCATTTTCTTCAGCTGCTACTAAGTCAACAGAAGTAACTTTTAAATTGTATAAATCACTGAATTTATTTTCTTTAAAGTTATAAAATAATGAACCTTTCTTAATAGAAGCACTATTAGATAATTCCATTGTTTGTTGAACAATTGCAGGTGTTAAGTCTTTCCCTTCGAGATCACCCATAGAACTTTTACCGGTTGCTTTTAGTACTTTTTCTTCATTAAGATCTAAAGCATGTTGCATATTTAAAAATGTAGGGAATGCTAAAGGCGATATTAGTACTTTAGGTAAATTAGAGATTGTAAATTCTTCAGCACCTTTTGGATCTTGTACAGGATTAGGACTAAGTTCCAATTCATTTTTCCCTTTATACATTAAATATGGTACATTACTTTGTGGGAATTTAAATGAAACACCAAAATTTACTCTTACTGAGTTATTATTTCTATCAACTTGTTTAACAGACATTGCTCAATCTAAGTTTTGATTATGTATGTTAATGTTAATATAACCATCATCAGCTAATTTGTTGTAATCATAATCTCATCTTAATAATGAATCAAAAGTAGCATTTGTCTTTTGTTCAAGATATAGAACACCATTTTCATAAGGTTTTGTTGTATCTACCTTAAATGTTTTAAGTTCCTCAGCAAATGTCTTTTTAATATCTTCAAGCTTCATTAATTCAGATACTTCAAAGTCTACTTCAAAATCTTTACCAATTGTTGGATATAAACTTTGTTGAATTCTTAAAGTTGCATGAACTTTAGTTTTCCCTTCTTCTACATAAGCCTTTTCATTCTTTGATGAACCATAGGATTTTGCATATTTTGCATAAGGTTTTTCGACTCTAAACCCTTGTGGTTTAACAATAATTTCTGTAACATCATCTACTTTAATATGATCAAAATCTTCAGGCATTAATGTTTCAGGTATTAATTTTCCTTTTTGTTGATTTTTAATCATCGGATTGTGGTTTTTTAAATAAGTTGTTTTAAATGATTCTAAAGTTAAAGCATTAATTGCTTTTCTGCTTGAAATTAATTCCTTAATATGTTCAAGAAATTCCTTATTCGCCTTATTTTGTGAATTAATTGCATCTTCTGGAACATCTTTACTCTCTAATAATGCTTTTGATGTAGCAATATATTTATCTAAATTAGCTTTGTATTCTGTAGCATCTTTTACATCATTTTCAGTTGCTAATTTAACCATTTGCTCATATTGTTTAGTTAATGTTTTTGTTCCATCTTCATGCCCACATTGTGCAGCCACAAGTGGAGCAGTAGTTAATAATATTGTTCCTGTTGTTAAAAGAAACATAGATTTTTTCAATTTCATATTCGTTCTCCTTTTTATTCGATGATGTTATTATAAATATTTTTTTGTCTTGAAAATAAAATTTCTAAAATAGACAAAATTTTTGATTTTGCGTAAAATTTATTCTTTATCTTTCTTTTTTATAGATAAATATCAATCTTTATAAAATAACAAAAAACTATATAATTCATTTTATGAAAGAAATAGAAGTAAAATATAGCGAAAGATTAGATAAATATGTATCTAATAATTCCGATATATCTCGTAATGATATCAAGACGCTTGTCGAACAACATTGTGTTTATGTTGATGATATCTTGGTTAATAAACCAAAATTCACAGTTCGTGAAGGACAAATAATTAAAATTACCAAAATTCTTGATAAAGAAATCAAGATTGAACCAAAGGAAATGGAGCTTGAAATTCTTTATGATGATGAATATTTATGTGTAATTAATAAACCTAGTGGATTAACTGTTCACCCTGCGCCCGGTCATTATGATGATACATTGGTTAATGGTCTTCTTTACCATTTTAAAAATAATTTATCAAATGAAAATGGATTATTAAGACCTGGAATTGTGCATAGAATTGATAAGGATACTAGTGGATTATTAGTTATTGCAAAAACTAATGAAGCACATAATTTACTTGCTGATATGTTTGCAACTCATAGTATTAAAAGATCTTATTTAGCAATATGTGATGGAATAATTGAAAATTCAAAATTAAAATTAATTCTTCCAATCGGACGTTCAGCTAAAGATAGATTAAAAATGGAAGTTACAAATCATAATTCCAAACCAGCAGTTACTTATGTCACATTACTAAAAGGGTTTTATATTGATGGATTACCAAAATCACTTGTTAAATGTGAATTAGAAACTGGAAGAACACACCAAATCAGAGTTCATATGGCACATATTAAAAATCCTGTTTACGGTGATCCTGTTTATAATAAAGCAATTGATGATAAGGGTCAAAGATTGCATGCTTACAAATTAACTTTTAAACACCCAGTTACAGGAAAAGAAATGTTATTCTTTTCAAAACCGCCAAAAGAATTTAATGTTGCAGATTTCGATTTTGATGCATTCATTAAATCAGAAAGTCAAAATTAGGAGGTAATATGTTTGTTGATAAGAAAAATATAAATTTAAATAATTTCTCATCTCAAGAATCAATATTTGATAAATATAAAAAACAATTTACATTTTGAGTTTGAGTATGATTTGCTTCACTTTTATTAGTATTACTATTACAATTAAGTGTATTTATTCTTTATGGTGTATTTTCTAAACCATATGTAACAGAAGGAATATATGTAAAAGGTTCTCCTACTTATACAGCTATTCATTCCCAATTACACGGGGCTGGAGCTTCTGCTTCTGCAATTGATGGTTATAGACAAGGTATGCTAATATGAAATATGCTTTATAATGCAATATTTATTGTTATATTCGTATATATGTTAGTTATGCTTGTTAAAGCATTTATTAATATTTCTAAGAAAAAAGACTTCACAACATTCCCGCTTGCTTTGAATACTTGAACATTCTTTTTAGGCTTATTCAGTATTTTCTCATTATTCCAATATGCTACAGAAAACAATAGTGCGGTGCAAGATTATGTAAAATCTTACTTAGCAATCTTTATTATCAATATTATTTTTGCTACTTTAAACATTGTTATTTGAATCATTCCTGCTAGACAAGTTAAAGCATTAATTACCATTTCAGCTAGATATGCTAATCATAAATTTATGATGGAATTTCAAGAAAGATACTCACAAATGCTTAAAAGTGGAATTAATCCTTTTGAAGCTTTAAGTGCAGCTGCAGGTGCTGGTTCAATGGCTGATGGATTCGGTATGAATCAAAGCGATCAACAACCTTTATATGAATCTCATCAAGAATCAAAAAATAAAAATGAGACATTAAAAGAACAAGTTTCAAATGCTGATTTAGAAAAACAAAAATACATTGATCAATTAATGCAAATGCCAAATTCTCAATTATTCCAAATGGCTCAAATCTTAAACATTTCTGGATATGAAGATATGTCTAAACAAGAATTAGTTTCATTAATATATAATTACACAAAGCAAGCAGAAAAAGCTTACAAAACTGTTCAAGACGATTTAAATAAAGAAGAAAATAAGTAGTTTAAAAAGCTACTTTTTTATTCCGATTTCGTTAAAATATCTATATGCCTATTCAAATAGATAATAATAAGATATATAAAATTACAGTTAATGATAAAGATTTCTTTTATAGATTAAAGGATGCAGATACAATTCATTTCAAAAATCCTAATAAATCTTTTTATCTCTTAACAACAAATAACTTTGAAAATATACCTGTTTACATTAGACCTTCTAAATTTAATTCATTAGAAGAAGTAGAACAATGCTTAAAAGAATATATTTTAAAGAACTATCCACACTTTTATACTTTGGAAGATTGAAAAAACTGGTTTTATTATTTAGGTCAAAAATTATATTTTACATATAAAAGCTCTGGTACTGTAATAATTAGACTTTCAGACAATGATAAGATATTTGATATTTTCAATTGCTTACCAAATAAACAAGATGATAATCAATATATTTGTAAACAAGTTAGATCTTTTCTGAGCAAAAAATTTTTAGAATTAATTAAAGAAATATCAAAAGAAATTTCTCAATTTTATAATACTGAATATATAGTTCCATCAATAAAATTAAATATTTCTAGCTATTTAGGAATTTGTAAATATCGTACAGATTCTGGCGAATGTGATATTAATTATAATTTTGATTTATCCGTTTTTCCAATTCATGTTGTCTCTTATGTTGTTGCACACGAGATATCACACTCAATTACTATAGGACAAAAACATAATAAAGTATTTTGAAATACAGTTGCTAAATATTGTCCTAATTACTTAATTTATAAAGATTCATTGAAAACACTAGATAAATGATTTAATCTTATTACATCGCAAAATGATGATAATCATTCAAAATAATAATTAAGTCTACTAATAGACTTTTTTTATTAATTTTGTCCCTTTATAATGAAAAATAAAAATATATCTTTTATTAATTGATAATATATAATTTTTATTATGAAAACAAAAGTAATAAAAAACACACTAAAAAAACTAAAAAATGAAATTTTTGCAAAAAAAGAAGAGATTTATAAAGCTTTAGCTCAAGACTTAAATAAGTCAATTAATGAAGTTGAACTAACAGAAATTTTACCTATTATAAATGAAATTAATTACTATCTTCGAAATCTAAATAAATGAGCTAAACCTAAAAAAGTCTCAACACCTTTATCTTTAGCATTTGGTAAATCATATATTTATCATAAACCTTACGGAACAGTTGTAATACTAACACCTTGAAATTATCCATTTAATCTTTCTTTTATTCCGATTATTAATGCTTATGGTGCTGGTAATAATGTATTAATTAAATTGCCTGAAAGAGTTCCTAATACATCTCAAGTAATATCTAATATTATTAAATCAGTATTCCAAAATAATGAAGTAGATATTATAAATGGTGGTGTAGAAGAAATTAATCAAGCGATAGATAATAAAGCTGATTTTGTTTTTTTCACAGGTTCTCAACGTGTAGGAAATTTAGTATATCAAAGAGCTTCTAAAAAAATGATACCTTGCATTCTTGAATTAGGAGGAAAAAATCCAACCATTATTACCAGTACAGCTAATATTAAATCTGCTGCATGAAATATTCTATTTTCTAAAATTATGAATGCTGGCCAAACTTGCTTAGCACCTGATCATTTATATATTCACTCATCTATTAAAGAACAATTTATCAAGGAAATAAATGAATCTTTAAATTTACTATTATCAAAAAATCTAGATGAAAAACAACTAGCAAGAGTTGTAGATGGTTCAATGGAACAAAGACTTATTAATTTTAATTCTAATTTATTCAGCCCAGAAGTACTTCAAAAATTATCTATTATTGAAATAAATGAAAATGATAAATTAATGAGCGAAGAGATATTTGGTCCAATATTACCTTATATGATATTTGATGATCTTGATAAATTAGTTGAACAAAAATTAATGGATAAAGAAAAACCACTAGCTATTTATTTATATAGTAACAATAAAAAGGATTTTGAATTAATTCAAAATACTCTTGATACAGGAAGTTTAATAATTAATTCAAATTCTAAATTTATTTACAATAGTAAGTTGCCTTTTGGTGGGATTAAACAAAGTGGTATTGGAAGATATCATGGTAAAACGGGATTTGAAACATTTTCGTATGAACAAATAGTTTATAAAGGTTCTAAAATTCAATTTATATCTTCTGAAAAAATGACAGATATTCTGATTAGTAAAGAACCACACTGAATTATTAAGCTTATAAATAAATTAAAAAAATCTTTTAATCATTAAAACTAATATAAACACTCACTCTAACATTATTAGAGTGAGTATATTTTATTTAATTTATTTATCTGTGTATAGCTTTACATTTGAATAATTTTCCTGAGTTTCCAAGTTAAATAATATTAAAAATCATACAATCCTACAAAATAGAGCTGTATGATTTTTTAATCATAAAAATTACATACATAAAATATTATTTAATGCTTTGTTTACAATTTCATAATCTGATTTATTATCAGAGCTTTTATTTATAAATGTTTTTCTAACAATTTGATTATTTACCAATTCTTCAACCATAACAGCTGATTTTATTGATTCAATTAATCTATTATTTGTAAATTTATCAATTACTCCATATTTATGTAAATATTCATTAACTTTATATAAAGAGTATTTTAAAACTACTAGAGCTAAAAAACATAATACAAAGTGTCCTCGAATATGTTTATCGTTTCACACATAAATTGGTCTAACATCAAGTGAGCTTTTTAATGTTCTGAAGTTTTCTTCTATTTGTCATTGTTTATGATAAATATTTTTTATTTCCTCAGGTGATAAGTCCATTCTTGAAGTTTCATATACATAAATACCATCAAATTTCTTATCTTGTTCAATCTTTTCATAATTAAGAACAAAATTTATAGAGTCATTTGTTTTAAAGAACTTATATTTTTTAATTCCTATTAAATCTTCACCTTTAACAACACCATTTTTGTTTTGTTTTTTAATGAAGTTATTAATTAAAACATCTCTGTCAGCTTTATCTTTTTTAGCTCTTTTTTCACTGAAAGTTACAATTCTTCTTCTTTTATGTCCATTTAATCTCTTTTTATTTCACATTGACGCATATTCTTGTTCTTTATATTTAAATTCACCATTTTCAATTCAATCACTTTCATTAAAAATATATTCTTTAAATTGATTTGAGCCAGCTTTTGCACAATATGAAATTATAAAATCAATTCCTAATTGCTCTAAAAATCTGATGTTTCTGTTTGAAGACATACCTCTATCAGCTATGATGGTGATATTTTTAACATCATAAGTTTGAGTCATTTTAATGATAAATGGAATCATAGTTGAAGCATCCATTGTATTACCTTTGAAAAGCTCAAAATGTATAGGAATACCATTTGAATTGTTGCCATGCCTAATACAACTTAATCCTCTTTGATTTTTTCCATCTTTAGAATAACCCGGAAATCTTAAACCATCTCTTTTGAAAGTTTCAAAATATACAGTTGATGAATCATAAAATACTAATTCAATTTCTCTTTTTGTCTTTTCAGAAATAACTTTGTTAACTCTTTTTAAAATGTCGACTTTATAATCATCGAGTAAATCTAAAACATTATAAAAAACTACTTTTTTTAAGCTTGATTTCACTGATGAAATCATCTTTTTATTGAATGTCTGAATAATGCTGTCAGCTTGTATGATTCTTGAGGAAATAAAATATTCCAATAATTGTTCTAGCTGTTTATGCTTGGTTTTAGGTAGTGAATTAAATATTTCTAATTCTTTTATAATTGAATATAAGTTTTGAATGCCATAGTTAACTAATCTATTTTCAAAATATCCATTATTTAAAGAATTAATTAATTGTTCTTTTACATATTCTTTTTCAGAGTCAATCGGAATCACCTTTGCATTTTGCTTTAATATATCCAATGCATTAGGATTTAATTTCTCAAGTTCTTCCAAATATCCTAAACCAACAATTCTTTTATATCCTTTTCCAAAACCTAAAGTTTTACAAACTGATAAATATATTTTGTCTTTGTTTTTACTTTTCATTATATGTAACTTAGCTTTGCTTTCCATATAATTATTATACCACTTTATGAATGTAATGAATATATAAAAAGTAAAAATTTTTTTGTTGTTTTATACTATGTATAAAAGGCGTCGAAAATTAAATAAAAAGAGCTTCCAACTTGGAAACTCAGGTCTGTGTATAGCTTTACATTTGAATAATTTTTATAAAAAACCTAACCCGTAGGTTAGGTAATAATAGAAATTAATTATTTATTAAGTCCTTCTCATTTTCAGAATCTAACTTCGTCAATATCAATTCCAACTTCTTTAATGTATCTGTTGTGGTATGCAATTTTTTCTTCCATTAAAGCTACAAAGTCGTGTGCTTTATCTTGTCCATATACTGCATTAGCTGCTGTAATTGACATGTGGAATCTATCCATTTCAGACATTAAACGAATATCGAATGATGTTGTAATATCTCCGTTTTCTCTGTAACCGTGAACAAATAAGTTGTGGTTTTTACGTGAGAAGAAGATATCACGAATTAATCCTTCAAATCCGTGGAAAGCAAATAGAACTGGTTTGTTTTCAGTGAAGATTGTATTGAATTCTTCATCACTTAATCCACGTGGATCAATACTTGGGTGACGTAGTCTTAATAAGTCAACTACATTAACAAATCTAATTTTTAGATCTGGGTAGTATTTATTAAGTATTGAAATTGTAGCAAGTGCTTCTAAGTTTGGTTCTGTACCTGAAGCAACTACAACAAGATCTGGTTCTTGACCTTCTTTAACTGTTGATGCTCAATCAATAACTTTAAGTCCTTTATCAACTAATTCTTGAGCTTCATCCATGTTGTAGAATTGATCTCTTGGTTGTTTTGAAGCAACGATTAAGTTAATAACATCTCTTTCAGCGAATGCTTTATCTAAAACTGCAAGTAATGAGTTTGAATCAGCTGGTAAGTATTCACGAATTAATTCAGGTTTCTTGTCAGCTAAGTGTCCTAAAATACCTGGGTCTTGGTGTGTATAACCGTTGTGGTCTTGTTGGAATGCTGTAGATGTAGCAATAACATTAAGAGATGGGTAATCTTTTCTTCATGAAATTTTACGTGCTTTAGCAACTCATTTCATGTGTTGTGTTAACATTGAGTCAACAACTCTTAAGAATGATTCATATGATGCAAAGAATCCGTGACGTCCTGTAAGAACATATCCTTCTAAGAATCCTTCTGCTTGGTGTTCTGAAAGTTGTGAGTCAATAACTCTTCCAACGGGTCCAACAGCTTCATCTAATTCAGCATCAACTCTTTCAAGTCATTGTCTGTTTGTTAATTTAAGTACTGCATATAATCTATTTGATTTTGTTTCATCTGGTCCAAATACTCTGAAGTTATCTGGGTTTCTCTTAATAACATCAGCAAATCATTTACCAGCGTTAACCATATCTTGGTCTTTTACTTCACCTGGTTTGTTAATTTCTAATCCAAATTCTCTTCAGTTTGGTAAGTTAAGAGCTCTAGGGTTTACACCACCATTTGTAATTGGTTGCATTGCCATTCTCATATCACCTTTTGGTGCAATTTCAGCATATTCAGCTTTGAATTTACCATTTGCATCAAATAATTCATGTGGACGATATGATTCTAATCATTGTTGTAATTCACCTAATAATTTTGGATTTTCTGATGTAACAGGAAGTGGAACTTGGTGTGATCTAAAGCTTCCTTCAAATGTTTCACCGTTAATTTGGTGTGGACATGTTCATCCTTTAGGTGTACGAACTACAAGTGCTGGTCAAATAGGTCTTGTTGCAACTTCAGCTGGTTTTTTTCTAGCTTCTGCTTGGATTTCTAAAATCTTTTCAACAGCTTTGTCAAATGCTTCAGCCATGATTGTATGAATACCTTCTTGGTCAAATACATTAGCTTCAACAAAGATAGCTTCTCATCCGTATCCTTTTAACATTGCAGAAATTTCTTCATCTGTTTTACGAGACATAATTGTTGGGTTTGAAATTTTTCCACCATTAATGTGAATAATTGGTAAAACAGCACCATCGTTTACAGGGTTAATAAATGATGTTGAGAATCATCCTGCTGCAAGAGGACCTGTTTCAGCTTCACCATCACCGATAACTGCAGCAGCAATTATGTTAGGGTTATCTAAAATAGCACCTGTTGCATGTGAAAGTGAGTAACCTAATTCACCACCTTCGTGAATTGAACCAGGTGTTTCAGGAGCAGCGTGAGAGGCTGTTCCACCAGGGAATGAGAATCTTTTACACATTTTTCTAATTCCATCTTCATCTTGTGTGATTTCTGGGAATAATTCTGTGTAACTTCCGTCTAGATATGAGTTTGAAATCATAACTTGTCCACCGTGTCCTGGTCCTTCAATGTAAAACATGTTTACACCGTATTTGTTAATTACCCGGTTTAAGTGAGCATAAATTAAGTTTTGTCCTGGGATTGTTCCTCAGTGACCGATTGGGTACATTTTAACGTCTTCAGCTTTTAAACCATCTTTCATAAGAGGGTTATTTCTTAAGTAGATTTGTGCTACTGAAAGATAGTTTGCTGCACGCCATCAAGCATGTACTTTATCTAAATATTGTTTTTCATCAAATAAAGTCTTTTTCATAATTTTCCTTTTAAAATTTCGTAATTTAACACATTAAGTTTAATGTACAAAAATTCCAACTCAATATGTAGCTATATTTTACATTTTTTTAATATTTTATACACTTAAAAAATAGTGCTTTTTATATTGCTAAAATAAGCATTTTAGCTAGAAAAAATGAATATATTTATTAATAAATATAGTTAAATTATTACTTTTCATTAGTATAATTTACACATAAATAAAGGAGTTTATATGAAAAAACCTGAAATTATTTTTATTGACCTTGATGGTACAACTTTAGATACACCTGAAAAAAAATTCTATGAACGTTCAGCTACTGCATATACTAAACAAGTTTTAACTGAATTAAATAAAAGTGTTCCAGTAGTTATAGCTACTGGTCGTGGTGTTTCAGAAAAAACTTCAGCTTTAGTTAAAGATTTAACGGGAACTGATACATATATTGCTTGAAACGGAACTAAAACTGTAGAAAATGGTGTAATTGTTAATGAAGAAATTATGGATAAAGAAGTTGCTCAAGAATTATTCAGCACCTTAGCCAAACATTTCTGTTTTATGATTTATAACTCAAATGTAAAAGAACAAGCATTTGTTAAAAACAGATTATTTAGATGATTTATGAATGGAAATGGAAAGTATTCTGCTAAATCATATAAAGAATACAAAAATGATTTTCCTGTATACAAAGTATTAGTATGAACATTAACTGGACACAAAATCAGAAGATTAGCTAAAAAATGAGAAAAAGAATTTGCTGGTAAATTAGAAATTGCTTTAACTGGCTCAAAAAATAATATTCTTGAAATTACAAAAGCAAATGTTTCTAAAGGCACAGAAGAAGTTCGTTACTGTTTATCAAAAGGAATTGACCCTAAAAATGCAATGCATATTGGAGACTCTTTAAATGATGCTTCAACTAAAGGAAAAATCGGAACTTTAGTAGCAATGAAAAACTCAGTTGATGAATTAAAAGCAATGGCTGATGATGTAACTGAATTCAATTGCAGCGAAAGCGGACTCGCTAAATACTTAGAACAATTTTTACCCGAAAAATCTCAAGATAATAAATAAGACAAAATACAAAAAAATTATTTTTATATGATTTTTGCATATATTAATAACTTTGATATGGTTTTTGTAAAATGATAAAATTATTATGAAAGAAGGTGTTATGAATAACAAACAAGATTTATTAAAATTACAAGCAAGTTTCTTAATATTACAAACTAAGGTTAAAAATTTTCACTGAAATCTAAAAGATAAAAACTTTTTTGAAATTCACGAACAATTAGACAAATTCTATGATGATGTATCTGAACAGCTAGATGCTTTAGCAGAAAAATTACTAATGCTTGATCACAATGCATTAGGAAGCTATAAAGATTCATTAGATTTATCATTAATACAAGAAGCTGAAACACAATATTATTCTGCTGCTCAAGTTTTCGAAGCTGTTGTTTATGATTTAGAAAAAATATTAGATTTTATCGGTAATATGAAAGATATTTCTTTCAGAGTGCAACCATTAATTGACGAAGTAGTTATTATGGTTGATACTTGACTATGAAAATTTAAAAAATCAATGTAATTGATTAGTTTATAATGAAATTCATTCGCTATTTCAACTTATAAAAATCTAATTGAAACCAACTTTTAATTTAATAAAATTAAAGTATAGAGATATATGGAGATATTATGAAAAAAATAGTGAAATGACTCTCATTATTATTTGCTTCGGTAACTGTACCATTTTTTGGTGCAGTTTTTATTTCTGCAAATATTAATAATAATGAAACAAAAATTAAATTAAATCCAAAACAAGATATTTACTTATCTAAGTATGAATATGATATTTTAAAAAGTTTTTATAGCCATTACTATGATAAGTTAGGTTTAAAATATCATTTGAATGATACAAGCAATGGAATATTAGATCAAAATTCCCCATATAATAGAGTCGGAATTGTTGAAATTAATAAAAATAAGTATTTAGATTTTATACCTTCACAATTAAAAAATTTTAGTCTTAATATACACAATGTAGATAGTGAAGAAGATTCACATGGAGAAGCAGTTTCATCTATTATTGGTGGTGACACAGGAATTAATAAAAAAGCTAATATGTTTTATTCTGTTTTAGGTAATGACAGCATTTCTTCCGAATCGCAAATAAGACGTTCTATCGAATATATGATTAAAAATAATGTAAGAATCATAAACTTTAGTTTAGGTGGAGCAGATATTTTTAATTTGAAACGTTTTGGCGGGAATTATGTAGAGAAATTTGAAAGTAAATTTGGTGTTCCTTTATTCCAAGAAAAAGTTCATTTGGCTCGTCGTCAATATAATCAGGAAACTAAAACTTATAGTATTGATTACTCATACAAAATTTTAGATTGAGTTAATATTAAACCATATGATGAAAATAATTATTATTATAAATTAAATCTGAATGATGATTGGTTTATCAAAGGTTTAACTTCATGATTACTTACTTATTATTTTATTAAAGGTAATGAATCGAATTATGAAGACTTGATAATAAATTCATACTTTGATGACTTGTTAACTAGAGTTATTGATGAATACTCAATTAAAAATGATTTAATTTTTGTTATGTCTGCTGGTAACGGTCGCAGATATTTAAATTATTTTGAAAGATATGGATCATCAATTCTTTATAATTTTGAAGATTTTATGTCCTACTTTATACACTTATATAATAAAAGATTTCAATCTTCTGTTCGAAAGCAATTAGAATTTATTCATAGAAATAATGTGTTATTGAGCAAGATGTTTAATGAATGACACCAAACAAATGGCAATCATTATGCAAATGCAGATAAATTCATAGAACAATTTTTCAATAAAAGAGCTTCTAAGAATGCAATTTATGTAGGAGCTGCCGACTACAATAATCAACCTACTGCTTTTTCAAGTTATAATTTTTATCCTAATACAATAAGTCCGCTTATAAGTGCATATGGAAATCATCGTAATGAAGATGATTTAATTATTAAAAGAATGACTAATAATGATAAGTTGACCAGAACTTATAAATTGAATCAATTAAGTCATTATAAATCTAACACTAAATTCTATGAATATTTAGAATTTATTAATGATTTTGACGGCACCAGTATGGCTGCTCCGATGATTACTGGTTTAATATCTTTATTACATACTCAATTTCAAAGAAATTTCTCTGTTAGCGAAATAAAAAATTTATTAGTTAGTTCTAGTACATATGCGAATACTGATACTATTAAATATTCTTGACATCACTATCCATATGATTATCAAGATGTTTGAAGAAAAAATAGATCTAAATCAAAAACTGGTTTCGGAATTCCAAAATATTTTAAAATGGTCCAACTAGTTAAAGATAATAAATTAAAGCAATTTAAAAAGCATAGAGAACCTGCAGAGAAATATCATGAAAGCGATATATTATTATCAATGGGTCAAAACATTTATTCACAAAAAAATATAATTCAACATATAACTACAACTGTTTCATTTAAATACATTGACACATATTCTGTTATAAAAGATTATTTAAAGCAAAGTGCCAATAATATGAATGATTATGTCAAAATGGAAGTTTTATCTAAAATGCTAGATAAAGCTGAGAGACTTATTCCTAATATTAAAGATGAATTTACAACAAATATAATTGATACTTTTAGTTATATTTATGATGATAATTGATCTAGATTAAGACAAAGCCAATCACCTGACGCTTCTGTAGAAAGAACTTATTTTGGTAGTCATAAGCGAAAATATCTTGAACATAATGTATATGTAGACTTAAAACAATTAGTTGATATAAAGGACTTTTTCAATCGCTTTAAAGATAAAATAAACGATTGAAATATATTACCTAATTGGCTAACTATAGAACATATACAAGAAGCAATAAGCAGAGTTTATCATAATTTTATCGATAGACATTTAAATCTTCTTTACTACAATGAGGTAATATAATGAAATTTAATGAATGAAAATTTATGTTTGGTTGTGTTGTAATGACACCTTTATCATTAACAATATCTTGCAATAATAAAACAACTCAAGATGATAATAAATATAATATAGAAAATGTATATGCTAAATTTAAACACAAAATTAATGTACTTTCAGACATAAAGAAAGACAAAAATAATGTTTTGATAAACGAAATTAATAATTCAGCATTTGTTAAAGAAAAATATAAAAAACTTCTAAATTTAGATATTGAAAATCTATTGAATCAAGATGCTTTATATTTGTACGATTTTAATCTAATTAATTTGTTTATCGCTGAATTGCAAAAAATATGGAACGGTTATCTTACAAGATTTGATGTATTTAATAAAAAACACGATATAAATAATCGTTTTATTAAACCTACTCTGACAGAAGAATATTTTGAGCCAAGTGTAAAAGAAAATGACATTACTTGAATTTTTACAAAGTTATTTCTTGATACATTGAAAAAATATCATTTCATCACAAGTGATGAATATAAAAAATCTAATAATAAGACAGATATATATCACGAAATCAGTTTATTTAATAGTTATGTTTCATATTTATTTGCAAAATATAAAGAATATTATTATGGAGAAATAGTAAATAAACAAAGAAATGAGTTAATTTCTAGAAATTCACTTCCGCTAAATAAAGTCTATTACAAAGAAATATTTAAATATTATGGATATTCACCTTCAATAGTAAAAGAGCAATCAATGATTGAAAATTATTATGATGGTTATCATTCTAATGAATTAATGAGTCAAAACTATTTCATGAGTTCGAATTTAGCTAACAAATTATCTTTTATCGAAATTGTTAATCCCTTAATTTATAGTTTTGAATCAACTAACGATAAACAAATGCTTCCGTTTAGTAAAGATGAATATAAAATGTTTGTGATGGGATCAGAATTTGATAATTCATATAATAATGTTACAAATCTTGATAGTATTAATGGATTAAATTTTTATAGCAATCTTTCTACCAATGAAAATAAGTTTATTAAAAAAATTTATTATGATCGTGTGTCAGAGTCCCATTATTATGACTCAATCGGAGCAGATCCCGAAGTATGATCTAAACATTATGATACATTTGATCATATATTTTGAATAAATTTTGATGGAAACATAGCAAAAAATGATAAGCAATTAATTAAAAGAGAATTAATTGAAAAATCTCATTCGGAGTTTGATTTATTTCTTAACAATGAGCAAGAAAAAGAATGAGAGAAATATATCAATCAAGGTGATTGAAACAATTCTTTTGTAGTTGAAGATATAGAAAAACTTCTATCTTATAGTGAATTTAAAATTGAATATACTCCATTAATTAATGCTTTTTCTAAGTATGCTGAAAGCATTATGCGGCCATATTATGTAAATACAAAGACAATAGAAGAAAATCAGAAAAAAAGATATACTGAATGAAATATAAATGATGATATGAAAACTAATAAAATTAAGGAATTCATTTATTATGTTAATGATTTTTCAGAATTGGAAAATAATATCAAGAAACAATACAAAGAGCTATTGAAAAAAGACAATTATAAATGAATAACCCTCAATAGCAATAATATTAACGGATTCAAAGAAAAACATTCAAAAATTCAAATCAAAACTCAACATTTTCTTCAAGTTCCTTGAACAAATGAATTAATCTCATTCAAAATAGTTGATCCAGATTATAAAACAAAATTTTATGTTTATAATGATAGTCGTCGTGAAAATCCTGATTACTATAAAACATCTCGCTAATTGCGGGATTTTTATACAAAAATCGTCCTTTTTATGGACGATGTTTGTAGTGATAATTACCTTTTCTAGCAATTTGTCTAAACATATCACCTTCTTCAGAAAAATGTTTCTTTTGACTTATTCTAGTGTATTTTTCTGCAGCTTTATCTGTTATTAATTTATCGGCTCTTAAAACTTCTAAATAGTAATTAATAATTTCTGAATTAAAGAAATATTTATATTCACTATAAAGTTGCATAATATTTTTTAGCTCTTCATAAATCATTGATTTTAGTTCATTTGGATATTGCATTTCTTTAGCATGCAAGTTAAATTCATCTCTATCAACAACTTGTAATTCTTTATCAGGATAACATTTAACATCTAAATCATAATCAATAAATTTGATTGTATTATCTTCAAAAATTGGTCTTGATGACATATTTATATAGTAATAAGGTCCAGATTCCTTTAATAACACAATAGCATTATACATTGCATCTTTAGGTATAAATCAAATGGCATTTTCATTATATCTTCAACCATTTACATCTTTTTCGTATTCGGCAACTTTTGTGTTTTTTAGAAATAACACAATATGTCTTTTATTATGAAAAACAACTTTTGCTGAATTTCATTGACGATATAAATAACCATTGTGTTTATATCCTTGGACATTTATCATTGAACCAACTTTTAGTTTAGTAAAATCTCATTCCATTGTTATCCTCCTTTATTTTAAATTATACCATTTAGCTTTTTATCATTTCATTGAATTCTAGTTTTATCACCATCTTTATATACTTTGTATCAATTAATTGGATTTTCTGCTCTATATGTTGTTACTCATCTTTGAGTTGGTAAAGTAATTTCTTTTTCCTTGTTAATTTCATTTTCTTGCACTAATCCGTCGTTATTCAAATCACTTCATAAATAAATTAATGAAGCTCCTTGCACATTAACGTAATCTGTTTTATAAGCCACATTGAAATCATTAGGATAAATACGATTATCTAATTGAGCTTGTCTTTCAGTATTAACTTGATTATCTAGACTATATAATCTAGCTCCTTTATCAAAATCCTTATGCCCAAAGAAATTAAAGACATCTAGATATTGAATATTTGTTTTAGCTATCACATTACCATTATCATTAAGAAACACAAATCCAGTATAATCTTTATTATCTAAATACCCACTTAGAGATATTTTCATAGCATTCTCATCATCTTTTGAAACAGAATCAAACTTTGTATTTTTTCATTGTCAACCTTCATTATCATAATAAATTTGAGAAATTGTTTTTCCATACCCCATAGTATCTAAAAATAAGTTATAAAAATCATTTGATTTATTAGTAATAATATTTTGATATTGAGATTTAGTTAAATTATTCGATTGTGTTTGATATGAAGGTAATGCAAATGGAGTTGCAGGAATCATTATAGAATTTCCTGTAATCATTGTTGGTTTACCGAACGGAAAATCTGGCGACGATATTTCAGGTCCGTTATTTTCTGTAATATATCATCCACTTCTATCAAGAGAATCAAAGTTGTTCATAAATACTTTACCGTAATCATCGGCAATAGAACTAGGTCTAATTTCTGTAGTTAGTAATACGGCATTTTTATATCTAAATTTCATATCACCAAAAAATCCAGATGAAAAATCTTTTTTATTATTAATTGCTATTCTAGCTGGATTTGGTTCGTTTATATTGTAATATGATTCAAATCCATATTTTAAATATTCTCTAGGTACTAATTCAGTTAATGAATAATAGTATCTTAAATCACCTTTATTCAAACTAAATTTTTCACTAGGTGAAAATCATACGCTATCTGGTGCATTATTTCATAATCTATTAAGGCTAGGAGATAATCTAGTATTGTTTGATACATTTCACAAGTCAGCAGGCGAATAATTATAATATAAGGCATCAGAAACATCTAAGTATTCATCAGAATAAACAGGGTAATATCTTGCTCTCAGTAATTGCAAGATTTCAGGTTTTATATAAGATTTTGCTTGTACATCATAATTTAACAATGTTCTAAATTTGGAAGCAAAGTAACCGTTTCAATATTGTTGAGCTCCATGATTATGATAGTTATCCCCATATTCATCTGTAGAAGAAGGTTGATAATATCTAATATAAGCAACCTGTTTAGCATTAATATCACTTTGTTTCCAATTTTCTTTAGGATTAATTATATTATCTGATTTAGAAGCAATTTCTGCATAATTATTTGCTCAATGATGCATGTATTCATGAAATAGAGTTTGCATTATTGTTGCAATAATATCATAAATACTTGCATCCGTCTCGCACAAGAAAGCTGCATTAATATAAATATTTTTTACTGATGGTATATATAGCCCATTAGCTGTTTGCGGAATAATTTTAAAATCATTAACATTTATTCCTTCTAAGTCAAAAATTTCAGGTCCAAAAGGTACTTTTCTTTTAAATTCTTGAGCTAAATATGCTAATCCAACGGTTCCTAATAAATATCTATTATTTTCAGGATTTTCATTATCAATATAATATGCATAATCTTTATATTCTACCTTAGTATAAGGATCAACATATTTTACATATGTGCCTTGTGAATTTTGATATTGAGTATTATCTAATTCCCCCACTTGATTAATAGCTTGTAATGCTTTTGTCTTATTATCTTCATTTAAATCAGGAGATAATAACATTTCTCTTTCAGATAAATTAATCCAATGATTTTTGTTTATGCTAGTTTGTCATTTAGGTGGAGTGAAATCGGGATTAATTTTTATCGTTCCATTATCAGTACTATTATTATCTTTATTAAACAAAGAATTAATAGCAAAATATGTACCAGCTACTACTGATGCACTGGCTAAAACTGTTACTGTTCCGATTAAAGCATATAATCAATTTCTTGTACTCTTTTTCATATTAATATTAATTTTAATACTTTTTTAATAAAGGTGGTAAATTATAATTTTGAGCCTTAAAAATAGTGATTTTAATCTATTTTTTTAAATGTGGAAAAATATGAAAATATTTTTATTTTTTGGTTTTTGACATGTAATTAGATTATAATATTAATGTAATAAATGGAGGTCATTTATGTATAAATACAAAGCAAAATTAGTCGCAAATGGCGAAGTAGTTGCTCAAGCAAACACAATCGAAGAACTTGAAGGACTAATTAAGGGATACCGTCGTGGACAAAAATACGGTGTTCACACAAAAAGCAATGAAAAAATAGAAATAATCTCTGTTGAAAGAGACCACTTAAGAGGTAAAGAAGCTTCTAAAGAAGTAAAAATTAAAGTGGTATAAATTTGATATAAAAATTGAGAGACAGTAATGTCTCTCTTTTCTTATTTACTTCTTAAAATAGAATACATATGTGCTGTTCCTGGTACAGAAATAGTTTGAGTAGATTGTGATCAGGAAGTTGCATTATTTATTTCTATTTCTAAATCATAATTTCAATTAAAATCAACTCTTGTTTTATCATCCGAAATTGAAGTGAAATTGTTTAAACTTGTAGTATTTAACATTATTCTGTCAACTTGAAAACCATTATCCCCTACAGTTCTTTGATTTGCGTCAACTTCTTGAGCAAAAGGGGTTCCATTAAATAATAAATCTACATCTTGAGCAAAATCTTTTTCAGCATTATCTGATGGAATGATTACTGGATCAATTATTAGTTCATTTTTTTCATCAGTATACGCAATTCTTAATGAAGGAGCATATTTGGCACCTAAAATCATTTTTGCTTCATCTGGTGTGTATGATAAAGTCTTTTGTTGTTCTTTATCTAGTGAATTATATTTAGTAACTAACTTTTGATAATATTTTTTAACATTAAATGCTGCTGGATATGGTACAAAGGTAAATTGTTGCTTTAATGTATCTTCATTTAAAGTTTTAAATCCTGTTATTTCTTTATTTATATAATCTGATGTTATTGGAACATCTGAATAAGTTTCATTATCATATGAAATTTGAGCCGATAAATATAAAGTACCAGTTAAATCATTTGAATAATATTCAACATTCATACTTAGTGGAATCTTATTGTAATTCTCATATTTATCATTAATTTTGAAAATTAGATTTCACATATCTATTTTTGCTTGTTTTCTTCCTGTAAAGTACGATGCATAATAATTTGAAGCAGCTTGGTTATTCATTACAACTTCTACTTGATTATTTAATACATAATTTAAATAATCTCGGTCACTATAAACAAGATTTGTTGGGTTTTCCATAACTCTATTAAAAACTGTATATGTAGAAGTTGGTTGTTGTAATACACCATTTTTCATCGATAATTCTTTTGCTTGCACCAAGATATTTAAGTTATATTTTTTATTATATTTTGTTGAATTATCACTTATAGAGAAATTAGTAATTTCAAATGCAGGATTATTTAATATAGATATAGTCATATTATCAATTGATATTTCAAAATTATTGATATATTTTTTCACTACATCAAAAGGTTTGTCCACAAGATTACTTGCCGTAATTTGTTCTTCCATCATTTTATTAGTATTAAACTCTAATTTAGCTAATGTACTACTATGTGGTATTGTCTTAGCAAACCCTGTAACTTTAAATACATCTTCTCATAATGTTTTATCTTTATAATTCCCAATTACTTGGAATGTCATTTCTGATTTAGCATCATCAAAATCAGTTACTATTACTTGGCTTATATTATAATTAGCATTTTTAAATGATTTTCGGTCAATAGCATAATAATTGAATGAAGCAGGCATATTACTATTTAAATTAAGCAATTGAATTATTCCCTTATACTTATTTATTTTTAATCCATTTAATTCTCCACCTTTTTCTTCGTCTACAATTGGTTGCGGTTCTTTAGGTCGCTGTGGTTGTGTAATAGGCGGTGTTGGCACGGGTGTTGGTTGACTAACAGGATCTTGTGGGGTGCTTTTTGTATCATTATTACATGCTATTGCAATAATAGGGGTTCCTAATAAACTTGTTGATGAATATTTAATTCATTTTTTGACACTTTTTCTCATTTATATCTCCTTAAATATTTAGTTTTTATTTCTATATTTAAATATTATTAAATTTTATTGCTATTTTATATCAAAATTTTGAACAAAAAACTGGCTATATAACCATTTTCTCATTATCAAATTTTTATTCTTTTGTCTGGTGCTAAATACATTTTATCAGTTTCTTTTAATTCATATGTATCGGCAAATAAATCTAGATTCATCATTAGAACATTTCCACGTTCTTTCGCAGGTGAATGCACATCTGTTTCTAATAATCTTCTAATATATCCTTCTCCAGCTTTCATTCTTCAAACTCTTACTCAGTTTTCAAAGAATTTTTCAGCATCAAAATCTTTTTCTTTTTGAGCAGCTTCTAATGCACATGCAACTCCACCAATATCTGCTATATTTTCAGATACAGTCAATTTACCATTAACTTTTCCAAATGGTGTTTCTCGAGTACTGTATAACTCAATAACAGCTTGAGTTTTTTCTGCAAATTTTTCTCTATCGTGATCTGTTCATCAATTTACCATTGAACCGTTTTCATCAAATTGTGAACCATTATTATCAAATGCATGTGAAATTTCATGAGCAATTACTGCACCAATTCCACCGTAGTTAGCTGATGAAGATTGATGAATATCATAGTATGGAGCTTGTAAGATTGCAGCAGGGAACACTATGTGGTTAGCAAATGGGTTGAAATAAGCATTAATAGTTGCAGGTGACATTGATCAATATTTTGGATTTACATTTTGTAAATATTGTGACATTTCATATTTATAAATAATTGAATCAAAATTTAATATATTTTCATAAACATTTGATCCTTCTTCATATGTCTTAGTAATAAATTGTGCATAATATGGCTTAATTTCTTCAGGATATCCAACCATAACACCTAATTTAGAAAGTTTTAAGATTGCTTTATCTTTAGTTTGTTGTGTTAACCAGGTATTTTCTTCTAAACGTTGTTTATAGACATCTATCATGCTTGCTACCATGTGCTCTACATCTTTTTTAGCTTTTTCTCCGAAATATTCTTTAGCATAATACATTCCTAAAGGCATAGAGAAGTATTTTGTAGCTGTATCATATGCATATAATTCTAATTCACGTGGTTTAGCAATAGAATATAATACATTTCTAAAATGTGAAGCTTTTAATCTAATTGTTTCGCTCATGAAGTTTGCTGCATGTAATAAGTTTTTAATGAATAATAAAGCTCTATAAGCTTCAAAATTATCTTCATTATAAATTCTGTCAATATTTTCAACAAATCTTGGATTTGAACACGAAATTTCTTTAACTTCTTTATTAACTAATGATTCAGCAATTTTCTTAATATCAAAACCTTTTACTTTTTCTTTATATCATTCAACATCTTTTAAGTTATATAAAGATGTATAGTCAGCTTTTTCTTCATTTGAAAGTACAAATTCTACTAAGAAATTATCAAATTCTAATGCTTGTTGCACAAGTCTATTAGCTTGTTCTGTAGTCTTACCATATGAAATTAATAAATCAAAAGTCATTTCTTTTCATGCGGTAATTAATTTTTCTTTTTGAATAGGATTACCATAAGTTTCTTTGGAACCTAAGATTAATCTTGGATCTTCTAATCATAAAATATATTTTTTGTTATCTATGAAATCCTCACCAATGCTAAATGGTAAAGGTAATGATGAATAAGAAGTATCTAATTGAGCATAATTTTCAGCCAATTCATTAAAACTTGTAATTTCAAATATTTTATCAAGATGTTTTCTAGCTGGTTCTCAACCTAATTCTGCTCTTTTATCAGCATTTATTAACATTTGATAAAGTTTGACATATTCATGAATCATTTTATCAGTAGGTAATGGCTTTTTCCCACTTGCTCAATCTGCTGTAAGTCCTTTAAGTAATTTTTCTAATTTAATATCAAGCTCACCAAAGCATGAAATTGAGGGACGATCAGCAGGAATTTCGGTATCTTTTAATCATTCGAAATTCACGTATTCATAAAAGTCATCTTGTAATCTTGGTTTGTTCATTTTTCTCCTTAAATATATTGATATACAATAGTATATTAATTATACTTTACTTTCGGTATTAATTTAATATAGTGTTGTGTCTATAATAATTAATGTTTAACTATCTTTATCACATGTAAACTACTTTCTATTATGATTATTCATCATTTACATCAGCTAAAATTGTTAGCAGCTTATATAAGTTGATGCAATACTTACCATCAATATATTCTAAAATTTTTGTTGCTTCATTTCTTTTGTTTTCTTTTAGTATTGTCATTCGTGAAATAATAAATGATAATGCACGAAATGTTTGGTTTGTATTGTTGTATCAATAATAGTAAGCATATCTATGTATGTTAGAAGAGTTAAATTTACTCTTATAAATTGTTAAATAAACTATGAATTCTTTTTTTAATTGAAACATTGTATCTATAGTTTTAATTGTATCTTTTACAAAATTGTTATTAATTAGTTTTCTTATGGTTTTCAATACAATGTCTAAATCATTGGCTAATTTGTTATCATCAATAGTCTTTTCTAAATAATCAATAAATGCACTTTCAAGTAAACTATTATATGGATTATCATTGTATATATACATTTCATACGATACATTTAAAAAGATTGATATTTTAACTACTTCTACTAAATCATTGATATTTATATCTCCATATCAATCTAAAATTAATTTTAAATCTAATAAACAATTAATTATTTTTTGCATTCTAGGATTAGTTTTGTTTATAACATAGCTTGTTAGAAGCTGACAAATTTTAAATCCTATCATCAAATTTACTTTAACTATCTTTATTCCATCAATTTCTTCGATATATTTTGATGGTACTGTTTTAAATTTCATACATTCTAAGTTAATATTGTTATTGTCTACTTTTATATCAACAGAATTATAAAATTCATGATTAGTAAATTCGTTAATTATCTCATAATTGCTTTTACACTTTTCTCAGTGTTCATTTCGTTGAAACAAATTACCTTTAGTGGATAATAAAATATCTATGTCATTAGGCAGTCTTTTTATAATATCTCTTACATATAGTGAATAACTGCCTTGTAATATATAACTATTATCTCAATGTTTTATGGTACTTAACAAATTAACTATTTTACTATTCATTTTTTATAACCGCCACTCTTTTAATAGAACATATTCTATATATTATTATATATGCCTAATAATAAAGCTTTTTATTATTTAACTACTATATATTTATTAATTAAATTAATTTATGGAAATATATGTGGAACAGTTATTTTTCAATCACACTTATATAGCTTTTAATATAATTTTAAGTAGTGAAAAATAAAATAAAAGAGGAATTTATATATGAAAAATGATTTATTAAATGCAGTTGTTGCAATAAGTAACACAGCTAATGCTATTAACCCGTTAAATAACGGTAATATTCAAAATAATGAAGAATTATTAAAATGAATCAAACCATTAATTGATACATTTAGTGAATATGATAAAAATATTATATTAACATATTACGATACTATAGACAAAGTTACAAGTAATAACTTCTTGAAAAATTCATGATTATACAAATTAATCGAATCTACTTTATCATCCGAGAGATATCATTTTATTTCTAAAACACTACAAGATAGCGATTTAGATGATGTAGAAATGTTGAAACATTTATCTGAGAAATTAAATAATATACTTATAAATAAAGCTATTGAATACAATAATATAGGAAATAAAAAAATAAAAGATGAAAAAATAACACTGGCCGCAGGTAATGCTGGTGCTGGATTATTAGGTGCGTTCTTATTTTTTGCTCCTTATATTGCTGCTGCAGCCGCTATTGCCGCTAATACAGCTGGCGGACTATTAATTTCAGAAGGAAAAGAACTGAAAACAAAAGCTGCTGATTTGGAAATTCAAGTTTCATCAATGAAAAACGATTTTTCTAAGTTAGCCAATAATTTTTCAAATGCTTTTACTTATTCAACAATATTAGATTTATCACAAAAAGAAAAAAATGATTTTAAGAATGTGCTACATAAAATCATTGATAATTGTGACTCAATTCTTCAAAAAATATTAACTATTTCGAATAATATTGACGACAAGTATCTTATTAACCAAATTAATAATGTCAAAAATGTTATAAATCGTTTAAGAAATTCTATTATTATTGAGTTATCAATACTAAATAATAACAAAGATAATACAACTAATAAAGATGAATTTGATAACTATGCCGGTATTAATTAAAAAGTTGAAAGTCCACCTAAGTGGTAAATTGAGTAGTTCCTCAATATTGCTGTATAAATTTTACAAAAATGTTCCAAAAGCGTGAAGAAAAATAAAGCCTAAGCTTAAAATTCTTTGTTATTTAGACGAAACTGTTGAAATATTTAGAAGTTTTTAACCTGATTATTCTGCCTGTTTTATCATCAATAAAATCACGATATTGATCATTTATTGCGTTGAACATTTGTGAAATATATTCAAAATTAACATATCTCGGAAACTTGCCTTTTGGTAGAAAGTTTCTGATTTTTTTATGAGCATTTTCTATGCTTCCTTTTGTAATGATGAATATGTATCGCACTTGTAAATAACAGGAATTTCTCTTATTTCATTTAACTTCACATTTTCCGAACCATTGTCTATGGTTAGAGATAAAATGGTTAAATTGTGATGATTAATCAATTTAAGAAGTGATTCTTTTATTGAATCTGCATCTCGCCGAGTTAATATCCCAAATAACATTCTTGTCTTTCTTTCTAGCAAGGTAAGAATGCAATATTTAGCTCTTAAATTAAGAATTACTGTGTCCATTTCATAATGTCCAAATTCTTCTCTGTTTCTAATTGTTAATGGTGCGAGATGAATAGAAATACCAAAGTTAATTTTCTTAGATTGCACTCCTTTAGGCTTTTTTCTTCTTGCCACGTAGTTTATCTCAATTAGATTTTGAAATACCTCTTTTGATTTCAAAATAAAAATAGAGAAATCAACATCTTTAAATATTCTTAATCCATAAAAGTAATAAAAAGCTTGTGGCGTAGGTATAAAAGCATTTTTATCCTTCAATTGTTCTTTATAGTAATCCAAGAATGTCGTTACTGATATTAGTGGTTCAAATTTCTTTTCATTATCTGAAAGTAAAATACCTTTAGATAATTTTCTCTTAACGATTCTGTGTTGTTTACTTCAAAACCTTCAGAAGCGAACAATATCATCTCATTTTGAAATTGTGTTTTCATGAATTTGTTGAACTGGATTTTGAACATTTTGCATTTTGAGCTGAACTCATTCACGATGTGAAACTTTAAAAATTGTTGTTAGTCTATTTTTTACAATTACTGCAAAATTTGTATGAGTCTTCTGCTGTGTAATTCACATAGCTAGTTTTAAATTTTGCTTGAGAACTTTAGCTGATACGTTCATTGTTTTTGAAATATCATTCAGTGTTTCATGTGTTGCGAAATTTTTAAACATAATAGCTAGCTTTTCGATGTTGAAATGAGTTATATTTTGCTCTCTGAGTTTGTTTATGTCCTTATGGATTTTGTTTATTTCGTTATCATTTAGTGAATCCATTATTGCAAAATGATAATATGCTTCTCTTTGAGTTTTTGATATAACCGTTTGATATACTTTTTCCTCAATTTTTATGCAAAATACTCTTTTTTGTTATACTTCAAATCTATTAACATTATAATTAAGTTAGTTCCTTCCTTTAGATTTGCAATTTTATTATACAAGGATACAAAAAAAGCTGTTAGCTCACGATTAGGTGGATTGACAGCTTTTTAATTTATAGATAACTATGCCGGATATTAATAAAGTGAGGGTTTATGATAGTTTATACAAATGATACAAATTACAAAAAAAGTACTGATCAAGATAACTATTTAATTTATTCATATGTTGTAAATTTATTTTATTCTTTACCCGAAGAGTATTTAAATGATTTTTTAACAAAAATAAATCTCACAGTTGATGAATTAAATAATACACTACCTAACTGAATAAAATTCAAAAATAAAGATATTAGTAAAAGTGATAAATTAGCGATTATTGAATTCAACAAATTCTTAATTTTTTTAGCTGATGAATTGGAGAAAATCAATAGAAAGAACAACCTTGAACTACACTCTTATAACGATGATAGCAATAAATATAAATATAAAAAGGTAACCTCTATTTTTTTAAGTGCGCTATTCTCATATATGCAATATATGGCAAAAACAACAGCAATTAGAATGGCCGGTAGTTGATTAAGTTGAGTTTCACTCATATTAACATTAAAAGATGTTTATGATTTTGAAAAGAAATATTCTGAATTTGATAAATTGATTAAAAAATCAAATAAATTCTATGATTTAAATTTTAATTTATCAATGTCAGTCGCTAGATTTTTTTCTTATATCAAAGATAATCCGGATAATACAATAAATACTTATTTAGAGAAAATTGAAAGATTGGATAAAATATTAACTAATATAAAGCATATGTCTCTTTTTCTGGATAAAGAAAATATCTCATATAATAAAAATTCAGATATTTTATTTGGTATTAATACACTAAAAAATATTTTTTCTGATGAAAAAAATAATATTATTTCAGAAATGAATAAAGAAAAAAATAATACTGTGTTTGATGATGATTTTGGACCTGGATATTAAAATGAAACACGAAAGTGCTTGAATAATTTTCTGTTTTTTATTTGTAAGCTTTTTTTACATAATTTTCTTATCATTAGCAGTAGGTTTTCCTTTTATATTTAAATTTACATTCGGTCATAAAATTAATAGCATTGTCTTTTTTGTTAATTATGGAATTATTATGCCCCCTGTATTTTTAATTACTATATATCGTATTATTAATGATTTTAATGTTACAGTAAGATTATCAAAAAAATTTAGGAATCAAGACGTTAGGTTCAAAAGCAAAAATAAAAATATAATAATTTATTGAATTTATAAACATATTTATCTTAAGCCATTAAATGTAAAGAATAATGAAATGAATCATCAAACAATTGATAATAAAACTAAAATAAAGATTCAAATTTATATTTTCTTTTATCTATCGTTAATTATTCTTGCATCAAACCTTATAATAAATGTATGATATACAATTTGATACTTTACCACTGAACACAGGAATGTATCATATGGATGAATATTTTGATTCTTTGAATTTGTTTCTTTTTATGGCTATGTAGTTTTTTGAAGATGTAGAACTTACCATTATTGCAAAAATCACAATTTAACAAAGAAATCATTTGAAAGCAATAGACTTATTACATGGATTATTTCGTCAATCCCATCATATCCATATAAACAATTTATTTTATGCAAAAATGCTTTTCATTGAAATGAAGAATTTGAGTATAAAGGTCGTATTACTGATTCTTGAATAATATATAGATAAATTAAAAGATAAAAGTTATAAATTATAAAATTTAGCAAATAAGAATTTAGAAGTTAGGATATTATAATGAAACATGAAAATGCTTGAATAATTTTTTGTTTTTTGGTAGTTAGTATTTTCTATATTGTTTTTGCTGTATTATTGATTCTTATCCCTTTCTTGTGAGGATATAAGCTTTTTACAGAACCTAATGAAAAAATACGAGATATTGTTTTTTTAATTAATTATATAGCTTATGCTCCACCAATAATTTTGTTTATCATACATCGCATTATTAATGATTTTAATGTCACAGTAAGATTATCCAAAAAATTTAGATATCAAGACATTAGATTTAAAAACAAGGATAAAAATACAATAATTTATTTAATTTATCGCCATATTTATCTTAAACCTTTAAATATAAAGCATAATGAAATTCAACATAGAGATAAAAAACATAATATGACTAAAATAAAAATACAAATTTATTTTTTCTTTTATCTTACACTACTTATTTGAATAACAACGCTAATAACTAATATAAGATATACCTCATGATATATTATTTATTACCAAGGGACTGATTATTACAAATGATGATTTTGAATAATGGAATTAATTTCTGTAATTGCCTATGTGTTTTTCTGAAAAGGAAGAACATTCCATTATTGTAGAAATAACAACTTAACAACAGAAATGTTTAAGGATGAACGGCTAATTAGATGAGTTATTAAAGTTTTTGGTGGATGACCATATAAACATTTTATATTATGTAGAAATGCCTTCCACTGAGATGAAAAATTTGGGTATAATTGCGATGTTTTTGATGTGTGATTGTTTTACAAATGATATTAACTGTCAAACTAGACAGTTTTTATTATCCGATTTACAAACATTTTATACTATCTATAATAGATATAATCGAATAGGTATAGTTTAATTATACATCTATCTTTTTCTATAAAATAGCATCATAATCACTTTTATAATAATGCTATAATAATACTAATCTTTAAAAGATTAATTATTTGCAAATAACACAAAATCTTAAATAAATAAAGGAGACAAAAAATGTCAGCAATTACAAAAATTCATGCACGTGAAATATTAGACTCACGTGGTAACCCAACTGTTGAGGTTGAAGTATTTACAGAATTTGGCGGATATGGTATCGCTAAAGTTCCATCAGGTGCTTCAACAGGTTCACGTGAAGCTTTAGAATTAAGAGATAAAGGTTCAGAATATGAAGGTAACTGATTTGGTGGAAAAGGTGTTATGTTAGCAGTTAACCATGTTAACAACGATATAGTCCCACACATCTTAGGAATGGAAGTTACTCAACAACGTGAAATCGATATGAAAATGGTTGAACTTGATGGTACAGAAAACAAATCAAAATTTGGTGCTAATGCTATTTTAGGAGTTTCTTTAGCTGTTGCTAGAGCCGCTGCTAATGAGTTACAAATTCCACTTTACAAATACTTAGGTGGGTTTAATGCACACGAATTACCAGTTCCTATGTTAAATGTTATCAACGGTGGAGAACACGCTTCAAATACAATTGACTTCCAAGAATTTATGATTATGCCTGTTGGTGCTAAATCATTTAGAGAAGCATTACAAATGGCTAACTTTGTATTCCACAACTTAGCTAAATTACTTAAAAAACACGGACACGGTGTTCAAGTTGGTGATGAAGGTGGTTTTGCTCCAAACTTCAAATCACACGAAGAAGCATTAGATTTCTTAGTTGAAGCTATTAAAGCAGCTGGTTATACACCTGCTAAAGAAGGTGAAAAAGCTGTAGCTATCGCTATGGACTGTGCTTCATCAGAATTATATGCAGATGGTGTTTACACATTCAAGAAATTAAAAGCAGCTATCGAAGAAGGAAAAGCTGGATTTGAACATTTAGAAGGTGTTAAATTAACATATACTTCAGACGAAATGGCAGAATACTTAAAATCACTTGTTGCTAAATACCCAATCATTTCAATTGAAGATGGTTTTGCCGAAAGTGATTGAGCTGGATTTAAAAAATTCACAGCTGAAATGGGTGATAAATTACAAATCGTTGGTGATGACTTAACAGTTACAAATACAGCTATTTTAAAACGTGCTATTGAAGAAAAATCAATGAACTCAATTCTTATTAAAATTAACCAAATTGGTTCAATTACTGAAACATTTGATGCTATTCAAATGGCTCAAAAAGCAAACATGACAGCAGTTGTTTCACACCGTTCAGGAGAAACAGAAGATACTTCAATCGCTGATATCGCTGTTGCTATGAACACAGGACAAATTAAAACAGGTTCATTATCACGTACAGATAGAATCGCAAAATACAATCGTTTATTAGCTATTGAAGAAGAATTAGGAACAGTTTCTGAATTCAAAGGTATCAAAGCTTTCTACAACATTGTTAAATAATACGAGAATAATATATGGAATTGCCTTAATGGTGTTCCATATTTTTATTTAATAAAAAACATCTATTCGGTAATTGAATAGATGAGTATATTAATTAGCTTTTTTTTAAATTGATTTTTCTCTCTGTACCACTTATTAATCTTTTTATATTAGTTCTGTGAGTTAATAAGATTAATCCTACAGCTCCTAAGTAAATAAATCCATTAAATATTGATCCTATTGTTAATGTGTAATTAAAAATATATATAAATAAATGTTTTTGATCTACTGGAACTCAAGGCTTTAATTCGGGTAATACTTGCCCATGCACAGGATTGGATACAAAAGCATCATTTACTATATTATTTAATCAATTGAAATTTGTGCCTCAAGCTATTACACTATTTGACATTCAAGGTACAAATACAAAAGGAATTAATAAGATAGCTGCTACCATACTTGCAAGAGATACATATTTTTTTCAAAATGCAACAGCAAAGAAAAATACAGCAGCAATCGGTAATAAAACAATATTGTAACTAATTATTAATCCAATTGAACAAGCAACTCCTTTTCCACCTTTAAATCCATAAAATACTGGAAAACAATGACCAAGCACAACTCCGAATCCTGCTAACATTGGCACAGCAACAATTGGTTGAGCTTGATAAACCACTGGAGTCTTCGCAATTTCAGCAGGCATTCGTAATTGTGGAGTTATATTTGCTAAATATGCAAATCCTGTGGCTATTGCTACAGCTACTATTGTTTTTGCTATATCAACTAATAGAATAATTATTCCTATTTTTCTTCCAAATACCCTAGAAGAATTGGTTGCACCTGCATTTTGGGAATGTTCTTCTCTAGGATCTTTCTTAATTATCTTGCCTAAAATTATTGATGTATTTAGCGAACCAATTAAATATCCCATCACTATAAATGCGATATTAATTAGCACACTACTAAATATCAGAATTGATAAATTTCCTTGCATTTAGTTACTCCTTATAATTAATATATTAATTATATTTTAATTTTAGTTATATTATAATTTAGTTATGAATAAAAAATATAATATCAAAATAGTACAACTACCTGATACTGTACTTAGAAAAAAATCACATGATGTACCAATTCCTCTAACAGATGAAGATATTGATCTAGCAGAAAGAATGATATATCACATCGATGACTCACAAACTGAAGGAACACAATTCCGTCCCGGAGTTGGTGTTGCAGCAGTACAATATGGAATACTTAAAAATGTCTTTTATGTTTATGTCCAAGACGCAAATGGAAATGTAATGTTTAAGGATGTTATGTTTAATCCTCGCATTGTCGCTAAAAGCGATCGTAAAATTGCTCTTGAAGAAGGTGAGGGATGTTTATCGGTTGATGAATCTTGACCAAATCAAGAAGGATTTGTTCATAGATCCGATAGAATTGTTGTAGATGCTTATAGTTATAACGAACGTAAATGACTACGTTATGAACTTACTGGTTATTTAGCAATTGTATTCCAACATGAATTAGATCACTTAAATGGTCACTTATTTATTGACCGTATAGCTAAAAAAGATCCATGAAAAAAATTAGCAAAGGCTAAATACTTATAATGAATAATATATCTTACTTTTTTGAAGCTACTGAACAACAAAGTTCTAATTCTAATAATGGTTTAGATACCATAATTAACTTCTTAAAAAATCTCTCTGATAAATTAAATGGAGCAACTGTTTGATTGCCTATTGTAATCACTGCATTAATTGCTATAGCATTTCTTTTAGGTTTTTGATTTAATTACAAATGAACAATTTTTAAGGTTGTAGCAATTGTTATTACTATTGTGGCAACAATTTTATTTTATAATCTAGTATCTGAACAAATTGCTAATCGTCTAAAAGATGATGATACAACTAATACCACGGTTCAATCGGGATTGCCGTTCATATCAACTTTAGTTGCTATTATTATTTACTTGTCTATTAGAGTATTTTTCTTCTTTATTACATTAATAATTCAATTAGCTACAAAAAAGAAACGTAAAGAAAAAGCTGCATTAAGAAAAGAATCAGGACACAGAGGGAATAGAATTTGAACTCGTGTTCTATTTGGTGGTACTAATGCTATTTTAACTATACCCGGTACTTTACTTATCGCTAATGTTATAACTACTGGAATTCCAACAACTAACTCAACAACTAAATCTACTAGTTTAGGTGTTAAAATGATGACTGGTGGAAAAGGTGCTTCACTTTCAGGTCTAGGTGCTGGAGTAATTGCCGGAATTGATTTATTTAAAAAAGGTAATACTTTATTTGAATTAATGCAAAAAGATCCTTCTAATTTATCTAAAAAAGATCTTGATGAACTAACACAAGCTCTTGGTGCTACTACAAACATTTTAAATAATGAAGATGTGCAAAATGTTATAAAAGAAGTAGCTACAAGTTATGTTAAAAAAGAGGTACAAGTTATTAATAAAACTTTAAACACAGACGAGTACTTAGATAAATTGGTTCAACATGTTGAAGAAACAAACTCAAGTTATAAACTTGCAGATGATGCACAGAAAAAAGACATTCTAACTTCTTATGCTATAGAACAAATTAATAAAAAAGGTGATGAATTTATGGGCCAAGCAGAAAGCGCTTCTGCTAAGGAATACTTAAATGTTGCAAGATACGTTATCTCTTCATTAAATAAAGATACTAGAAATTCATTAGCAACAATTTCTGCTTCTATATTAAATATGGATCCTAATATCGAAAGTAAAATCAATACTGAACAAGTAACCAAAGCTATCTTTAATAAATTAGCTGAATTTAAATATCAAAAAGAAGTAATTGAATAGGAGGTAATATGTTTAATGTACCAAATAATGGTGATTTGCAACAAGTTACTACTCCAGTTCCTAATACTTTAGAAGTCACAACTGAAACCAAGGTTAAAAAAGATCCTTTAAAAATTATTCCTGATGCTATTAATACAACATTACAAAGAGAAAAGACGTTAAATTTAATCCAATTCTTATTTTGATTTATTATCTTTTTAGCTTCAATTGCTGGTATATTAACTAACTATTTTCTAAATACTGCGGTTGACAAAAATAAAGGTATTGGGTGGTATGTATTACTATCATTTGTATTTCTTTTATCACTAAGTTTATTTGCTAAAGCTTTAACAAAACAGAAATCATGAAGACATGCTATTTCAATGTGTCGCGAAAATTATTCTCATGGTAATATAGCAGCAGTTACTGTTATTCCAGATACTTATCGTGCAATTAGATTAAAAATTCTTCGTTACACTTGATTATTCGCTTTCTTTATTACTTATTTCGCTTTATTTAATGGAGTGCTTTTATTCTTATTAAATGTATGAGATGGTGTATGAAATATTGAAGTTAATAATCCTAATTTAAAATTTAATATTAATATTCATTGAAAAGAAGTTCTTGATAATGCATTTGGTAATGTTTATGTTCTTCTATGAGTTGATTTTGGAGTTGCACTAGGATTTACTGCCATATATGTATTAGCATTAATGTATGATAGAAAAAGATACACTGAAGTTGCTACTTTACTAGGAGCTGATGCAGCTACAATTAAAAATGCTGTTAACGCTGAAATCAAATCTGAAAATAAAGCTTGAATTAAAGCTTATATAATCATTTTCATAATTGTTGTTCTATTACCTATAGCATTATTATGCTACTTAGTATGAAGAGGAATTATTAAAAGAGGTAAGAAATAATGGAAAAGTTAAAATTACTTGTTGTACTAGAAAATAATTTTAATGATATTGAATTAAACTCAACTTTATCAGTTTTACTTGCTAGTGGTCAAGTCGAAAGATATGATTACTTTATTCCTAAAAATAATGTTGCTACAGGGCAATTTGGAGTGGTTAATATAATTAGTCATAAAAAAGATATTAATCTTAATGATTACAATGCAATCTTTATTCCTGGCGGCCGTGGAGCACAAGAATTGAGACAAGATACAGAAACATTAAATTTAATTAAATCGTTTTATGATGCTGATAAATATGTTTTCGCTATTTGTGATGCTCCAAATACATTAATGGAAGCTAAAGTAGTTCCTAATGCTGTTGTTTATTCTTCATATCCATCACAATGATCAATTCCTACTAGAGGATTAAATCGTTCAAAAGAATTAACTAGTGTTAACAGAAAATATATTACAGGTAAAAATGCTTTAGCAGCAACTGATTTAGGTTTTAGAATTATTAAAGAGCTTTATGGTCAAGATAAAATGGTTGAGTTATATAATAAAATTAACGGTTTAGAGTCACATTAATTGTGGCTCTTTTCTATTTCAAAGGTATAAGAAAATCACCCAAGCGGGTGATATTTAATTCAAACTATTTTCCGGTTTGAACACTACGATCTATTCCTTTTGATAATAAGTATTTATCATGTAAAGTAAATCCTAATTGAATGCTAAATAATGCTAATGAAATAATTTGTCAGATTAATCCAGCAATGATTGAACCGTAATTTGGTTCTGGTTGATATGATTGTTGTACTAATCCTAAAATTCATCAAATAATTCATACAATGTTGTTTATTACATATAGAACATACATTCAATATGTAACACCTTGTCATTGTTTTGTTTTGAATGAACGAATTAATTGAGGTGTAAATGCTAATGTAGTAGCTGCAGGGAATAAGAATCCCATAATTGTTGATAAAGTATCTGGAACTTTAAATAGCACAGCTTCTGGACCACTATTGTAATCTACTCCGTAGAACACAATAAATAAAGTACCAATAATTCATGTAGCAAGAACTCCTAAATAACCATATAGTTTCTTTTGTTTAGAAAACTCTTTTTTGTGTAGGTAAAGCAATCCAGTCATTACACCATTTACATATAGTGCAATTCCGTCCGCTACCATAACATTTAGCATACCATGATTTAATTTATTAGTAGCTCCCCAAATAACTCATAATAAAATACCAATGTGGAATATTCAGAATGATGTAAAACTTACATCTCCAGTTTTTCTATCTTTGATTAATTTGAATAATTGAGGAAGACTAAGAGAGATAATAAATACTACTGATAGTCATAAAAACACAGTAAAAGCTGTATCAACAGGCGTAGGTAACATACCTCCTGTAACAACTTCATTCTCTGGTGCCTTATTAAATAATTTAATTAAATTTTGCATACGGTTATATTTTAACTTATTTTAATCATTACAATATTTATTTTTAGCACTATAAATAAGTGCTTTTAGTTTTTAAGCTAATTATAAAATAAAGATGCCTAGATTAAAGCACCTTCAATTATTTGCATTAAGGTTTGACCAATTGTTCCTGTTTGATGATCATCTATTACAAGGTTAGCAACTTCTTTGGCTTCTTTAGTAGCATTACCTAAAGCAATACCAAATTTAGCACCTTGAATCATATTAACATCATTACCGCTATCACCAAAAGCAACAAGATTTTTATCACTTAATCCTATCATTTCTAGCACTTTTTCAACACCTACAAATTTAGAAATATTTTGTGGATTAACATCAGTATATACTGAATTTGTTAAATATACTACACAAGGTAAATTCTTAGTTGCTTCTTTTATATCATGAGTTATTTGCTTTGCTTTTTCTAGTGGATTTCTTAAAGCAATTTGAGTTATAACACTATCTTTTGATAAAACAACGCCTTCAAGGTAATCTAATGTTGCAACATTTAATATATTCATATCCATTATTTGCTCATTTGACATTCAAGCCGGGAATTTATCATTTGGTAAATAAGACCCATTATAATCAATTGTATCAACTGTTAAAATTAAATCATTTTCTAATGCTTTATCTTTTAATACATAAAACACTTCATTAGGCACTGTATTTAATACAGTTGTTTTTTTATTATTTACATCATATATTAGTGCTCCATTAGAACACACTAAGTAATCAATATATTTTATTATTCCTTTATCTAATAAAGGTAAAACTTTTTGCAACCCTCTTCCAGTAGCTATGATATTTACATGTCCTTCTTTTTGAACATTTTCTAATGCTTCCATTGTAGATGGATGAATAGTATTATCTTTTCTTAATAATGTTCCATCTAAATCGTAAGCGAATGCTAATTTCATAATACCTCACTTTTCCTATGAAATTTTACTTTATTTATTATTTTAACCTTATAAAAAATTCATTTTATATATTTAGATTACAATGATTTTATACAAGTAATTTTTTGTATTAAAAAACTTATATCCCTTAAAATAAGAAATATAAGTTATAAATAGTTATTTAACTTGGAAACTCAAGTGCCACAGCTGCAGCAATATTTGTTATTGGAATTGAAATAATACTACCTAATTTCATTTTTCTCCTTTACATCTCTATATTTTAATTATATCTATACTATGGAAATAGTATCATATATTGATACTCATAGGGCTGTTAGTGCATACATTTTATATAAGTAATGTTTGCTATAAAAAAAACATATACACCTTAAATATAGGTATATATGTTATTTGATTATTATTAACTTGGAAACTTAGTTATTAATTATCATAAGGTATTACATGGATATGTGTGTGAAAAACTTCTTGGCCAGCTGCTTTTCCTGTGTTGATAACAATTTTAAATCCAGCTCTATTTTTATCAATTATTTCTTTTTGAGCTAATTCTCTTGATATTTTCATAGCATAAAGAAATTCTTCTTCTGTGTTTTGAAGTATATTGTCTTTTTGTACTTTTGGAATAACTAAGAAATGTCCTTCATTCTTAGGAAAAGCATCATAAATAGCTATTACCTTATCATCTTCATATAATATTTTACTTGGTATTTCTCTTTTAATAATTTTTGTAAATATTGAATCCATTATTTAATTATAACCATTCCTTCAACTTGTGATTTAATTGCATCATCAACTTGAACTTTATATCCTAAAGCAGCAAATGCTTTTTGAGCAGTTTTGTATAAGTTTTCATCATTAATAGCTAATAAAATACCTAATTTACTTAAGTTTGAAGCGAAAGGTGTTTCATCAAATGAAAGAATCTTACTTTGTTCTTCGACTTCTTTTCCGTCTTTAGTTACTTTTTTAGTAATTGTTTTGCCTACTGGTATAATTTGTCCCATATAAGCTACATCAATATCTTTCCCGCCTTTAGATACTAATATTGGTGATGCTAATTCTTGGTTTTCATTTACTTTGACTAATTTGCCATTTACTGAGTCGTAAAATCCTACAGCAATATCACTAGCAGTTTTATTTAATAAATCATCTACTGTATATGACATAGGGAATGGATTAGATGTAATACCTTGATATCCACCCATAGTTACTTCATAAGGTGCATTTTGATTAATTAATAATTGAGGCGATGGATTATCTGAAGCAATACTTGAATTTAGAATTAAATCATTGTAATCTTGTACTTTATCAACTGTTATATTAGCCATTGAGAAGATATAGTTTTTATTTGAAGTTTGATATCTTCATAATTGCACAGTTTTATTAGTAATTACATAATTAATTAAGTTAAATTGATCTAATTGGAATTGTGTTTTATATAGCGAGGTAGCTGATGGATCCATTTTTTCTAAATTAGCTAAATTACTTACTTGGAAATATTTATTAACTAAAAGGATTTTATTAACTGTATATGCAACACCTGTTTCTTTATTTGCATATAAAACATTAAATTCATTTTGATTAATTTCGGCTTTATAATAATTTGAATGTTGGTCATTTTGTACAGTCTGTGGGCTTAAAAAGTCACCAAATATTTCTTGTTCACTTTTAGATAAAATACCTTCTGAAGCTCATTTCTTTAATTGTTCTAATTTATAAAAAGGATTATTTTTTAGATTTTGATATGCAATAAATGATTGATAAGCATTTAAAGCATCAGTTTTATATGTTTCATTAGTTGTTAATTCAGCACTTTGTTCTACACCATATAAAGCTTTTAAAGTACTATTTAATCAATCATTTTCAATAATTGTAGCTATATTATCGCTTTTAAAATCTTTATCTTGAACTTTTTTAGCTTCTGTATCGCGATCAACACCACAAGATGTCATAGCTAATGGTAATAAACTAGCAGGAGCTATTAATAATGCTTTATTTCAGAATTTAAATTTCATTATTTGCTCCCTTCTGTTTCATTTGTTAATGGTGTTATATTTTTAGCTGGTTGTGTTTTTCATAAGTTATTAATTAAATATGAATAAATGGTGTCTAAAGCACTTGATTGACTTGTAACAAGCGGATTATATGAGTAAACAATTTTTGGTACACCATTTTCAACTGTAAAGTTGTAACTAGTACCTGTGTTAAATTGGTCTTTAATTCATTTATCAACTGATTTTAAGATGCTTAATAATTTATCAGATTGTTTTCCAGCAATAATACTTTGTACATTGTTAGTAATTTCATTTATTTGTTCTTGTGTGTAGTTGGTATTATCATTATTTACATTAGGAGTTTGTAACATTTTGTTAACAAAATCTGTATCACTTAATAATGATGAAATAATTGCTTCTTTATCAGTTGTACCTGATAATTTATTTGTTACATTAAAGTATGTTTTATTTCCAGCTGCATAGTTTTGAGCATCTTTAGTAATAAATGCCTTAAATTCATCTAATGAAGGAATTTCTTGATATCTAGCTAACAATAAGTCTTTATCTTTGATAACAAAGTAAGCATTCGGCATACCTTGTGCACTAAATAATACAGGTATTTTATTATCTGCTTGTCCTTGTGGCCCTGTCGCAACATTAAAGCTTCAATTTGAAGTTGATACGAATAATCTTCCATATAGATCTTTATCTGTGTTGTCAAATTGATTATCGACGGCTTTATTTAATTCATTAATTCTATTAATTAAATCAGCTTCTGTATTTGCAGATTGAAGTGATGCTAATAAAAATCGATATGTATTATTTCATGTAGTAAATATACTTTCACCATTAGCTGAATCTGGATTTGTTATATTAAATCCCGGAATATTGCTTGCATTTCCATTACCAAGTAAATCTTTTGCAAATAATGCCAATCCTTCATCAATTGAATTAGTAAAGATTTCTTCTGCTGTCGTTAAACCGGTTGTCCCTAAGGTTGTTGGATCACTTTGTGTTAAAGCACCTAAATATGTTTGGTAGTATTCTTTAGTAGATTCATATTGTTGTCCACTTTGTCCTTGTGTTTGTAAAGCATAGTAATCAGCGGTTTTAAATCCAGCTAGAATATCTAAGTTTGAAACAGCTTCATAACCAGAACCATCTGCTTTCTTTCTTAAACTATATTTTAATAAATCAGCAAGCGCTTCTTTATCTTTATCACTATTTGATGATAATGGGTGATATATATTGTTTTTATCAATTTGTCCAGGCATTTTATAAACTGTTGGTAAAATAACTTTATTTTTATTAAAGTAATTTTGAATAAAAGGCGTTGGGCTTTTTAACGCTGTAACAAATGATTTAGTTAACAATGTCGTAACATTGTTCGCATTATTAGGATCAACAAAGTAGTTTTCTCCTTGTACGAAGTAAGGGAATACATGTTGCCCTTTTTTAAATAACACAATTGGTTGTCCAGTAGAATCTTTAACTTGATTACCATTTTCATCTAATTTATAAATAGTTGTATTAGCTGTACGATTAATGTAATCCATTGTTTGTTTTTTGTATTCTAATTGGTATCTTCTTTTTGCTTCAGATTCTATTTGTTTAAATACTAAGAAATTAATTGCTTGTTCTTCATTTAAACTGTTACCGTATTCATCTTTACTAATAATTTCGTTGAATTGTTTTTCTCAGTTTTCGTATCCATAGTTTTTCTTAAGATTTTCTTTTAAATCTTCAAGTTTATTTGTTTCATCTTTTCTAATATCTTCTAATGATCTTAAGGCTATTGAATTATTAACTGATTCACCATTTTGTAAGGATGCATTTCAAATTCTTTGAAACTCTTGTGAAGCTTCATATTCTTGTTGATAAAGATATTCAATTGCTTGTCTATAAAATGCATCAATTTTCTTTTCTACTTCTATATTCTTTGAATTTACTGCTTGTTGTAATTGACCAGCATTAATTGCACTAAGTTTTTGATCATTTGGACCATAAAAGATAGCAACCTCACTGTCTTGTGGTTTTGCTTCTTTGTAATTAACTTTTGTTACATTAACTGTAAGCGGAATAGCAATAGCAGCTACAATACCTACAGCAATAGTTGCACCAACTGCAATCGTTGCTCTATTTCTTTTTGATTTATTTGTGGTATTCTTCTCATGTTTTTCGTCATGTCTATCATTTAATTCAGTCAAACGTTCGAAGAATGATTTTTGTCTTTTGGCCATGAATACCTCTTTTTTCTAATTTAAAATATATTTTAAATTATAGCAAATTTATTTATTTATAATTTTAATATGGAATATAGAGAAATACTAGATAGCTTTGCTCAATTAAACGCATTAGCTAAAGAAGAACAGTTTGTTTATTCATTAACTTCTAATAGCTTACAGCAAGCTTTAAAAGGAGAAAAACTTAATTTACCAATTGATATAGCAATCACTTTTTCATCCTTATTGAAACTAAAGTTTTTTCATCCTGAAAAACTAACTTTACCTAGTGAAAACTCACTTGAGAATTTTTTTCCTATTTTACAAATAGGTACTGTTTCTTATCGATTATTTATTCTTACTGAATCAACACCCGAAATATTATCTTCTAAATCAATTAGTAAGATTTTTGATAAATTAAAATTAAGTAAAGACATCGATATATTTCTTGTACTAGACCAGATATTTAGTGAAGAACCTTCAATTTGATCTTATTTATATAAAGATACAAATGATGAAATTAAACTAGATAAAATCACTAGAATGAATCCTAATTATTACAATGTTTTAAAACTTGATGATGTATCAGTTCCTTATTTAGAATATTTTAAAAATAAGCAATAAAAAAATCCGGAGTATTATTGTCTCCGGTTTTAATTTATACATAAACAAAAAGAATAAAAAAAGCGACTCCCTATTTTCACATCTCTGCTATCGTCGGCACTAAAGGGCTTAACTACTGAGTTCGGAATGGTATCAGGTGGTCCCCTTTGCTATAATCACTTATATATATTATAGAGTAAAAATTCTAAAACAGAAGTAAATTTTTAATTTTTTGATAAAAATTTTATTCATGGTTTTTACTCAGAAAATTTGTGTAATAAGTATATAACTAAAGTCACTTTTTTTATCCAAAATAATTAATTTTTATCATCTAATTCACTTATTGTAAAAATTCTATTAGTTACACCATTATATGAATTAAAGAATTGTTCTAATGCATCACGAGCTTCTTCTCTTACTTGGTTATTTGCTTCAGTATCAAACATATTTGTTGGTTTATAAATATTTTTAAATTTTTCTCCATATCACTTGATTTCATCATTCTCAAATGCTTCTTTTAAAAACTTATATGCGGCTTTTAAATTAAATTGATATTTTTTAACCATTTGATAAAATTCTTCAATTCTTTCATTATTATTTGATTGAACAAATTCTGTTAATATATCGGACACATTAGAATTATTCTCAAACTCATTTATTTTTTCATTATAATCTATTTCATTGTGTTTTTTATCAAGAAAACGATTTATAAGATCAACTTTGCTTCAAAGTAAAGTAGATGAACTAGCTGCTCTAAGAACTTCACTTTTATATTCTTCAAAATTGGTATTTTCTTTAAATGATGCTAAATTAGGATCTTTAATTTGTTGCATGTATTCACTAAGTTTATCATTAATAATTTGAGATATTTTTTCAACAGTTATATCATCTGTTTTTAATAATTGTATTTCGAATACTAAATCATCATTAATTTGTTCTTTTTCATTATTTGTGATTTTGTTTTTGTTTTTTCATTGTTGATAAATATCATTATAAATAACACGACAGTTTCCTAATTCTCTACCTGAAATATATTTCTTTTCTTCATTTAAGAAATTATCAAACGAAACTAATATATCTCTTAATTTTAATAATCTGTTGAATAATTTAACGAAACTTACTTTTTCATCCTGACTTATATCATTTATATCGGTATTAGGTAAATGTAAACCACAATTTAATACATCCTTTGCGGTTTGAATGAAACCAGCTTGATATTTACCATCTGAATCAGTAAATCCATTCATATAATCATTATAACTTCTTAAACAAGCTATTTCTTTTGCTTTTGCTTTTCCATATAAAGCGATTGCGTAATTTACTTCATCTTGGATATTTCTAAATGACACTATGTTTCCATACATTTTATTAGGATAAGTTCTATTAACTCTTGAAAATGCTTGTATTAAATTATGAGATTTAAGCGGTTTATCAACAAATAATGTATTTGTACTTGGAGAATCAAATCCAGTTAGTAACATATTTACAACTATGATTAAATCAAGTTTTGAATCAGCAACTTTATTTTGAATATCACTATAATATTTATCTTTCTCCTCGATAGAATAACTTGTCTTAGTTCCATCTTTTGATAAGCCTAAATTGTTGTAATCATTTATAGCTTCAATTAAAGCTTCTTTTTGATTTGGTCTTAAATCCTTGGTATTGAATTCTTCTTCCATATATTGATTAGGATCATTAGGATTTCCTGCAGAAAATATCATTCCTATTTTATATTCATGATTTCTTCTTTTAAACTCTCTGTAATATAAAATAGCTTGCTCAATACTTTCAGTTGCAAATATTGCATTAAATGGTTTTAATATTTCGTTTTGTTGTTCAGATAGATTAGCTTCTTTAATAGCTTTATTAGTTTGAGTTCTATGGCATAAAATAGGTAATTTCTCTAGTATTTGATCTACTATATTTGAAATACGATGTGAATCATAATAAACTGATTTAGTATCAATACCTGTTACTTCTTTATCAACAATATTATCTTTCTTATGGAATGTTGTGTGATAACTAATTTTATAAGGTACTACATTATTATCTTTTACAGCATCAATTATGGTGTAAGTATGAAGTCTTTTCTTAAAAATATTAATAGTTGTAGATAAATCGTTTTTATTGATTGAATCTGATAAAGCAACATCTTCAAAATATTTTACAAATGAAAAGTCTTTATTTTCATTTTTATACATGATATTTAAAATATCACTTTCGACATCTTTCTCTGAAATTTTTTCTCCAGGGAAAACTTTAGTAATTTGTTTAATTACTTCTAATTTAGTTTTTGGATTTTCAATATTATCAAATATTGGTGTTCCTGTAAAACCAATTAAATAATGTTTTTTAAAATATTGTCTAATGTTTGCTAACATTGAACCAAAAGTAGATCTTTGACATTCATCAAAGATAAATACTATCTCTTTATTTTTAGCTACATCTTTTAATTTGTTGTTTTGACTACTATTACTCTTTATATAATTCTTAATAACATCATTAAGTTTATTAATGGTTGTTATAACTATTCTATTATTCTTTGACGAATATTCATTTGTTAGTATTTTAGCTAAATGGTCCGAATTTATGGCATTACTTATACCTAAATCAACACCTGAACATTTATCATATTCATCGGTTGTTTGACGATTTAAATCTCTACGATCAACGACAAAAACAACTTTATAAATTTGGTTATTTTTCAGATCATCATCAAATTTTAAATCAGCAAGTAATTGACAAGTTTTAAAACTCGTTAATGTTTTTCCTGATCCTGTTGTATGTCATATATATCCTTTAGCTTCATCACTTCCAGCTTGTTTATTTATATGAGCTAATTTAACTCTTTTAATAATTGCTTCTACAGCGGCTATTTGATACGGTCTTAAGATTAATAGTTTTCTGTCTCCATGTTCATCTGGTTGTTTTAATACAGAATATTTAAAAATAATATTAAGTACTACTCTTCTATCTAAGAAATATTTTGTAAAATCTTCAATTTCTAATATTCTACGGTTTTCAATATCTGTTCAAAATGAAGTTTCTCTATAATGTGCTCTATTTTTACCATCTATAGCACTTTTATATGTAGTGTTAGAGAAATATTTCGTATATACACCATTTGAAATAACAAACATTTGAGTGTAATTAAATAAATTATTTCTTTTATGAGAGGCAAAGGATTCATTATGATATCTATTTACTTGAGAAAAAGCTTGTTTTAATGAATCTTCGTTCGTTGTACTAAATCTTCTTTTTAATTCAATATGAACAAGTGGAAAACCATTAACTAAAATATTAACATCATATCTATTATTATCATTTACTAATTGATTAACAACATATACATTGTTGTTAATAAGGTTTTCTTTATCAAAAATAATTATATTTTTGATATTATCATCATCCATTTTTAACTCAAATACTTTTTTGTTGTTATCTTGAACTAATTCTGTTGCTGATATTTGAGAATCAAGATTTAATTGATATTTTAATCTATTTCATTCATTATTAGATAATGTGTAACCATCTTTAAAATTTAATCGATTTATATTTTGTCTAATGATGTCTCAGATTTTATCTTGTTGTTCTTCTTGTGTTTTTCCTAATTGTAAATAAATATAACCTTGAGCAACTAAATCTTTAATTAATTTTTCTTCCATTTTAGCTTCAGATTGAAATTCACCAGTAGTCTGTGCTACAGATTTAAAATCAGCTCTCACTATTGATTCATCACTTTGTGATAGTATAGTAGAAATGTTGTCTACTTTTTTCATATTTACATCCTTATGTATGTAATTTTCTGTGTAATTATTTTAACAAATATCTATATTTAAGGGTTAAAGGTATTTTAACCTATGATTCTTGGAAACTATTTTTCTAATTTTTTGAATGTTAGTAATTTATTCATGTAGTACTTGGTTTGTTTTTTACGAAGTTGAAGTTCTTGGGATAATGAACCTGAATTGTTCTCATATAATTCATAGAGTTTATCTAATATGTTTATTATATAATCCTGAATTTCAATACTAGGAACTTTTATAGGATATTCACTAATCATAGGTTTTCTTAATGATGAAACAGTTCCGTTGAAAATTGTGCTTTTTAAATAATCAGTAAAGAAAGCTTTAAGGTTATAGTAAATGTATTTGTTCCTTAAAACATTTGTATCATTAGACGAAACACTAAATACTCTTTGGTGTAATGCATATTTTCCATTAACATAATGGAAAATAGTTCCTATACCACCCTCACCAGGGATTAATACCGCTTCATTATCCATCTCTCATTTATTTGTTCTTAATATATCTTTCGATCTTACATATAATGGATATGTACCATTTTCAATTGAATCATCTCTATTAGATTTTCCATTTTTTATTGATATGAATTTACTTAATTCAATTAGTGGTAATTTATTATCTAAACTTTGTATATATTTTTTAATGAAAGGAAACTCATTTTTACTATTCATTTGTGATATATTTTTTAAGATTGATTGAATAAAATTATTAGATAATTCTAGCTCTTTTTCTAGCTCTTTTTCTAGCTCTTTTTCTAGCTCTGTAAATGTATCTAGTATTCTAACTATTTCATTTTGTATTTCAAGTGGCGGAAGAGGGATTTTTAATTGACTATATTTTGAAATTCAATGTCTTTGATGAGATTTAGGTTGATAATTCATTATATTCATATAATAATAAACATATTTTAAATTACATTTATTTTCATTTTTTACTGTTAACATTTTTTGTGTTGAACTTTTTAATTTAAAATCAAAATCAACTCATTGAAAATTGCACATAAAATCTTCAAATAATATTATTGGACTTAATGAAGCTCTATATATATCATTAGTCTCATTAGTATATCCAACAATAAATGTTTTACCTGCTATGATTACTGGTGTTTTGCCTTTAGATAATAGATTTTTTTTAAGATTATGAATAATATATTTTGTAGGTTGTTCATAATCTAAGAGATTATCTAATTTTACATATTCCACCCCATCAGGACATATTTTTTTTATTAATCGTTCTAACTTAGACATAACTATTTAGTTCCTTCAATTTCACTAATAATTTGATCTATTTGTTTTCTTAATTCATTTTGTTTAGCTACACATTTAGCTATTTGTTCATTTAATTCTTTAATATCAATTTCTTCTTCAACTACATTACTTGTTACATATTTATTAATACTTAAATTAGCATCATTTTGTAATACTTTTTCATTAGGAATAACAGCAACTAAATTATCAACATTTTGTCTATTTTTATATAAATCTAAAATATAATTAATATTTTCTTCAGATAATTTCTTCTTCTTATCACCTTTAACAAATTGCTCACTAGCATCAATAAAAGCTATATCATGAGTTGTTTTATTTTTCTTTAAAACAATAATGCAAGTTGCTATTGTAGGTCCATAAAACATATTAGCCGGTAATTGGATAACTGCATCAATAAAATTATTTTGTACTAAATATTGTCTAATTTTAGCTTCATTTCCTCCACGATATAGTACACCTGGGAATTCTACAATAGCGGCTGTTCCATTAGGAGCTAGAGAAGATAATATATGCATAGTGAAAGCTAAATCAGCTTTTGATACAGGAGCGAGAACTCCAGCTGGAGCAAAACGATCATCTTGAATTAATAAAGGATTAGATTCTCCTTCTCATTTTGTTGAATAAGGTGGATTAGATACAATAGCTTCAAATGGTTCTTTATCACGATGTTGAGGATTGGTTAAAGTATTAGCTTTAGCAATACTAAATTTTTCGTATGAAATTCCGTGTAGAAACATATTTATACGACATAGATTGTATGTGGTTGGATTTATTTCTTGACCATAGAAGTTAGAAACATTATCCTTACCTAGAATTTTTGCAAATTTAAGTAATAAAGAACCTGATCCACAAGCTGGGTCATATACTGATTTAACTTCTTTTTTACCAATAGTAGTTAATCTAGCTAATAATTCAGATACTTCTTGTGGTGTAAAGTATTCTCCACCAGATTTACCTGCATTTTGTGCGTACATTCCCATTAGATATTCATATGCATCACCAAAAACATCAATATCATTATCATGATATCCACCTAGTTTCATATCCGCTATAGCATTTAAAATATCGGTAATTAATTTATTTCTTTCTACTACAGTGCTAGCTAATTTATTTGAATTTAAATCAATATCATCAAATAATCCTTCAAAATCTTTATATGAATTACCTAATTTAGATGATTCTTCAATATCATTAAAAATTTGTTTAATTTCTTCGTTTAAAGATATTTCTGAGCTTTTATCTCTATTGGCTCTTTTCACAACATTTTGAAACAATTGTGATGGTTTCATAAAGAACCCATAATCATTTACAATATTAACCTTAACTTTTTGTGCACTTTCATCATCAAATTGTGAATAATCAAAATCCACTAGTCCAGCACTAGCTTGATATTTATTAATTTGATTATTTAAGTATTCAGATATATAACGGTAGAATAAAAATCCCAAAACATATTGTTTGAAATCTCATCCATCAACTGACCCTCTTAATGAATCAGCTATATTTCATAATGTCTTATATAATTCAGTTTTTTGCTCATCTTTTTTATGCATTTTAACCCCTTGGAATAATATTTAAATCATAAATGATTTAATTTATTTAATTTTATCATATTGGTGTAATCAATACTATGTTAAATGCAAAATGTCGTAAAAAAATACAACTTAAAGCAAGTTGTATTCAATTATTATTTATTCTTAATAAATTTTAATTACGCATTAATTTTTTATTAAGGTATTTTTGTTTAAATCATTGTGATTGAGTTAAGTAATGAATTACAAGTGTTTGTAGAATTGTTCATATAGAACCAAAGATTCAGTACACTTGCACACCAGCTGAGAACATAACTGTAATAACAGTAAATACTATCATCATAATCTTTTGAGTTCTCTCTGATTTCTTCAATGCTTCGGCTTCAGCTATTGTAGTTCTTCTCTTGAATTTCTTTTTATTCAATAATCTAGGTAACATCATTGAAAGAATTTGGAAAATAATAACAGCTGCTAGTACTCATAAGTAAACTCATTGTCCATCAAATAGTCTCTTATATGAGATTGAAGCGAAGTTAACTCCTAATCAAGTGGTTTCTTTAATTTCTGGAATACTTTGAATAACCCTTCACATAGCGAAGAACAGCGGCATCGAAAGTATTAAGGTTCCGAATTGATCGGCTGGGTTAATATTGTATTTAGCATATAAAGCTTGAAGTTCTTGCTGCTTACGCATCTTCATTGCTTTATTTGTTTCTAACCCTTTATATTTAGCTTCAATAGCTGCTTTTTTATGTTTTAACTCTTCCATTACTTGTTGCATAACGGTTGATTTAAATGTAATTGCTAATCCAATTAAACGAGTTAGGATAATAGCTATTAAAATAGCAATAATTGAAGCTCAACCATCTCAGCTAGGCATTGCTTGACGTAATGATTGAATTAACACAGAAAGTGGGTAAACTAATAATCCATAAAATGGTCCATATTGTCATGCATATCCCCAATTTGTAATTGGTTCAAGTTTGTAATCACCACTAAATACTACAGTTTCAGCATTTTGTGAATATAAAATGTTTTCATTGTAGTTATATTTATTAGCTGCTTTAGATTTAGATGCTTCTTTTAATCATCTGTCTAAATTATTATCTTTGTTATCTCTATTAAAGTAAGCTAATTCATTCATGTAGTTAGACATTGTAGTTTGATATTGTTCTAACATTGCATATTGCTTTGGTGTTAGTGTAAAAATAGGACTTTGACCATCTGATACTTGGTTTTCTTTATTAGTTGTAGACATATTATCAATTAAATTCTTGATAAATTCTGAAGGCGTTGCACCAAGTTCTTTCGCAAAAGCAGAATCTTTTCCGAATGAATATTCGTAAAATACTTGCAACACATCTCTAGCAAACATTCTATTTGCATTGTATACTACTAAATCTCTATTTGTTGTTTTAGTTTCAGGGTTAGTGATTGTTACTTCCATATTATCTGGAGTATTAATCATTTGAACACCTGTAATATCAACAATTGGAATATTACCATTTACATCTTTGATAGGAATTGTTTTGGTAATTTCTTTACCATTTTCATCTTTAATTGTAACTTGTTGAGTTGCTTTTTGTAAAAATGGTCTACTTGGTCCATTTGTTAATACAGAACCAAGTTTAACATAGCTTCCATCGTTGTTTTTTTCTTTATTAAATTCATAATCGAAAGCAAACACATAAATAGGATTATTTTTAGCATCTGTTACGTATTGATATTGAGTAGCATTTCCTGATCTAAATAAGTATCTGATATTTTTAATATCATTACTTTCAGTTCCTAAAATACTATCTTTATCAGTAACTAATCCTGCTTGAGATAAAGAAGATGATTGTGGTAATTGGAAAGCGACCATATAGTTGTTTGAAACTCCGTAATTACCATCATTTTCTTTAGTTTGTTTTCTTAATTGACTTAATACTTCTTGATTACGAAGATAGAAGTTTCCATCTTGATCTACTGTAAGTGTATTTAATTGATAAGTTGATTTAGCTTGGTTTTCACTATTTTCTGATGTTACATATTCAATTTTGTCGTTTTTATTTTTTAAAGTATTAACTCTAGGGGCTATATCATTTTCATTGGTATAGAATTCTATACCATTCCCTACGTTGTATGAATTTCTTAACGCAAAGGCTTGAACACACCCTGTAATTGTTAATCCAAAAACAAAAACATAGAAAACTATTTTGAATCATTTTAAAAATGTTTTAAAAGTCTGTTTTCTCTTTTCTTTTGGATCAACACTATTGGTAAAATATTGAAAATTATTATTTTTAGATTTTTTCATTTTTCCTAAATTTCTCAAAAATCTTACAGATAGCTGCTTTTTTTACAGCATATTTTGTTTCTATAAAATCTTTGCGCACAATTAGAACAAAATCATAATTTAAATCATATAAATTTAACTCATGCACAATTGCTCTTAATTGTCTTTTGTATAAATTACGACCTACTGCATTAGCAAATTTTTTCGGAACCGTAATACCCGCTCTAAATGAATTGCTCTTAACATAATAAACAATCAGATATTTATTTGCAATACAATTCTTTTTGCCAGAATTTAATACATTATTAAATTCTCAGTTTTTTCTAAGTCGATATTGTTTTTTCATTGTGAAAATTATTTATCAGAAACTGTTAATCTTTTTCTACCTTTAGCTCTTCTTCTAGCTAATACTTTTCTTCCGTTAGCTGTTGCCATTCTAGCTCTAAAACCATGTACTTTAACATGTTTACGTTTGTTAGGTTGGTAAGTTCTTTTGCTCATTTTTCTTCCTCCTTGTGAATGATTTTTCAATAATTATATAAGCGTGTTTATATTATACACAAAAAGCCATTTTTTATTATGCTATATACAAGTTGATAATTTAAATCAATAAAATTTATTTTTTATACTTAAAAATAGTTGTAAAAATGTTTTTAGTGTAATTAACTTCATTAAAATTTTTCTTTTGTTTAATTGAAATATTAGTAAAAAATTTATACTCTTATTTACATAATAAAATACTAGTTTTTATGCTTATTTCTCTAATAATATAACCGCATTTATTGTTGTATAATTACCACATTAGAATAGAGGTTTTAATGTTAGATTTAAAATATGTTTTAAATAATGAAGAAAATGTTAGAAAAAACCTTATTAATAGAGGTTTTGATATAGCTATTTATGATGAATTTGTTACTTTAGCAAAACAACGTGGACAATTAATGAATCAAGCTCAAAGTAAAAAAGCTGAATTAACAAAATTATCTAAAGAATTTGGTAAATTAAAAAATAATCCTGAAGCTTTAGCTACTTTAAAAGAACAAATTAATTTAATTAAACAAGAAGAAACTCAATTAACTACGCAATCTGAAGAATTAAATGAAAAAATTCAACATCTAATTCTTCAAATACCTAACGAAACTTTACCTGAAGTTCCTGTAGGATTAGATGAAAACGATAATGTTATTTTAGCTCAACACCCAAATCTTGGACGTGGTTTAGTTAAAGATGTTTTACCACATTATGAAATTGCTAAACAATTAGATATTATTGATTTTGAATGTGGTGTTAAATTAGCCGGTTCTCGTTCTGTTGTTTATAAAAATGCTGGCTCAAGATTAGTGAGAGCTTTAATTAATTTCATGCTTGATTTACATACTTCTAAAGGTTATAATGAATTTAATACCCCTGTTATTGTTAAAGAAAAAATGTTATATGGAACAGGACAATTACCTAAATTTAAAGAAGATTTATATAAATTAGAAGGTTTAGATGAATTCTTAATTCCTACTGCTGAAGTTACTTTAACAAATATTTACAATGGTGAAATAGTTGATTTATCTACACCATTTAGAGCTACAGCATATACAGAATGTTTTAGATCTGAAGCTGGTTCGTCTGGTAAAGATACTCGTGGAATTTTAAGACAGCACGAATTTAAAAAAATTGAATTAGTTAAAGTTACTACTGAAGTAGATGCTATTAAAGAATTTGAAGCAATGTTACAAGATGCGAAAGATGTTTTAGAAAAATTAGAAATTCCTTATCGCGAATTACTTTTATGTACAGGTGATTTAGGATTCTCATCTCGTAAAACTATTGATTTAGAATTATGATTACCATCAGAACAAAGATATAGAGAAACTTCTTCTGTAAGTTATATGGGTGATTTTCAAGCTCGTAGAGCTATGATTAGATATAGAGATCAAGACGGTAAAACAACATATGCACACACTATGAACGGATCTGGTTTAGCTGTTGATAGAGTTATAGCTGCTATTTTAGAAATTTATCAAAATGCTGATGGTACAGTATCTGTTCCCAAGGTTTTAGTACCGTATATGGGTATGGAAGTTATAAAATAATGTGGTTTGTTCCACATTTTTTAATAATTTAACTATTCAGTTTAGATAACTAATATTACTTTACCATAGTGATAAAAATTGGTTTTATAAAATTATTGTGAATAATATAAGACTTGTTTTTTAAATGTGGAAAGAAATATTTCCACATTTTATTATTTCCCTATATCACAAGCAGAATTTAATAAAATTATTATGTAAATATTTTTACTAAAATAAGGAGATATATGAATAAAATTTCAAAATATTTATTAGCAACAGGAGGTTTAGCTACATTGGTTGTTCCTACGGTAGCAGCTTCTTGTGATGGATCAGAATTAGAAAAGAAAGATAATGAAATCAAAGAATTAAAAGAACAATTATCACAATTACAAAATTCTAAAGATCAACAAACAACTTCTTTAAATCAGTTAAACCAAAAAGTTGCTGAGTTAGAACAAATTAAGAAAACTATTGGAGAACAACTAAAAGCATTACAAGAACAAGGTAGAAGTCAAGATGTAGAGGCAATTAATTCATTAAAAGCTGAAAAAACTGAATTAGACAAAAAAATTAAAGCACTAGAAAAAGAAAGAAACAACATTGCTTTAGCTTCTTCTAATTTATGAAACAGTGTTTCGGGTGAAAAACACATCATGGGGCAACAAGTTTACGCTAGTGCAAAAAGATTATTTGATAAAATGGTTACCCAAGAAAATGTTGAGTTAGATAAAGTTAAAAAAGATGGAGAAAAAGTTACTGTTGAAGCAACTTCTGAAGGTAAATTTATCCCGGTTGTTTTTATGGATATTGATGAAACAGTTTTAAATAACTTTAAATATCAAAACTACTTAATGGTAAATAGACTTAATCATAGTTCTAAATTATTTACAGAATACATTAATAAAGCAATTTCAACAGAAGTAAATGGTGCTATTGATTTTATCAAACATGTATGATCTAAAGGTGGAGTTGTTATGTTTAACTCAAACAGAACTCAAACTGGAAGTAATTCACATGTTGAAAAATCTAAAGAAAATATTGTTAAATTAGGTTTAGAACCTAAATTAATGCCTGAATGAATTTGATGAATGCGTGGAGATGATAGAAAACAAGGTATTGAACAATATTCTCAAACAAATAAGTCACCTAGAATCTCTAAAGAAGAAAGAATGCATTGAATCAATACTCACAAATTAACAATTGATGGTAAACAAGCTCAATTTAAAGTTGTTATGAGAGTTGGGGATGATATTTCTGACTTCAATGATAACTATACAAAACAACCTAAACAAATTTCTTCTAAAGAATTAGTAGATACTATGAAAGATTCTTCAGTTGGTTATGGTGTATTATTTGGAAATGATTCGTTAGATAATAAATCTATTTACTACAATCCAAAAACAAATAAATGAGAAAAAGAAGATTTTGCAGCAAGTTATGTTTTAATTCCAGGTAACTCATCACACGGAAGTTGAATTAATCAAGCTTTAAACGATTATTTCGATCTTCAAAAGGTTGAAGAATTATTGAAAAAAGATTTCATGTACACACCTGATTCTAAATAAATATTTAAATATTCACAGAACATTTAGTTCTGTGTTTTTTATATAAAAAAATCATGTGAGTATACACATGAAATTTAATTATTCATCATCTTCTAGGATCGATATTGTATAAATAGAATTGTTAATTCAAACTATATCTCCTACTTTAATTTTCGAAGTTCTTCCTTTAGGTTCTTGACCATTAATTGTTATTTTATTTACTTTAATAAATTCTTTTGCTTGACCACCGGTATCGATTTCGTCTATTTTTTTAAGAAATTGAGATAGTTTGATTGAACCACCTTTAATTTTAATTGTCATTATTTATACTTTCTTAACGGAGTGATTAATTGAATGTGGTTTTGGTCATTTTCTGAAATAAATAGAATTTTATCTTGGTTTTGTGAAACAAAAATATTTAACATTCCAGGATCAAGAGCAGAGACAGCTTCTTTAACATAAATGTAATTTAAATGTAAATCTAATCCTTCACCTTCGATTATCTCTAAAGCTTTAGATTCAGCATTAGCTATACCGACTTCAGGAACTTCATATATAAGTTTTAGATCATGATTATTAAAGTAAAATTCCATTTTCTTATCTTTTTCTGTTTGATAGAATAAAGCTTTGTTAATTGTTCTTAAAAACTCTTCACGTTCGATTTTAAAGTTTCTAGTATATTTAACTTGGAATAATGAAGAAACGTCTACGAATTGTGTTTTATTAACTGAAGTTCACACTACAGTATTTTCATAAGATACACCTAATTTGTTGTTATTAAAGAATAATGTAACTTTTTCAGGCGCATCTTTGGTAATAAGTTTTTTAAGGTTTTTTGCATCAATAGTTAAATCTAAAGTAACAGGTTGATTAACTTGTATTATTTCACTTGATAATCTATATGAGTCAGTAGAAAGAAATCTTAATTGATTTGAATCTTTAGCAGATATATTAATACATTTATAAATCAATGAGTTTAATCTATCGTTTGAAGCACTTGTTGAAGTAGAAACATCATAAATAACTTTTTCAAATTTATATGAATCAATTTCAACATTATTTTCAATATCATCAAATTGAATGTTAGGAAATACCCCCGCATTAATTTTAGTTAATGTGAAAAATGTAGAACCTTCATAAATATCAATTAAATTTTCTTTAGCTTCAAAAGTAATTTCTTTATCAAATTTTTTAATAATATTTTTTAATAAAGTAACAGATAAATAAAAGTTACCAGTTTTTTCTAACTTAAGTTCTTTTTCATCTATAGGAATTATTTTTCTAGCAGCTAAAGTCGAAGCAGCACCAACTAAAGTTAATTTTTCTGAATCGATATTAAAGTAAACACATCTAAAAGGTATAAATGTATCATTACTATCAATATAGTTAGATAAGAATTCAATTGTTTGATCAATCTTAGATTTAGAAATTGTGAATTTCATAAAATCTCCTTTATATAAGTAATAAGTTTTGTGGATTAGTGGATAACTATAAAAAGTTATATTTCACTATATTTTTAATAAAATAATTAACTTTTTAATCAATTTATTTAAATTAGTTAAATGTGGATAACTTGTTAATTAATTTTATATATTTGATTTTTAAGTTCTTGAATAGTTCGTTTTAATGACTCATCATCAGACTCTTTAAATTTTCTTAAAGCATTTAAAACTGTTGAATGATCTTTTTTAAACACTTTTCCTAATTCGGTAGAAGAGTAATCAAGTTGAATAGATATCATATACATAGCTATATGTCTTGCTACAACTATTTCAGCTTTTCTTGAGTTGGATAAGATATCTTTGGTTGGTATTTTGTAATATTTTGATACCGCTTTTATAATTACATCTGGAGTTATATTTTCTTGTTGTTGAATAACATCTTCAAAAATACTTGTAATAGTTTTATAAATGTATTCTTGAGGAGTGTTTAATATATCTTGTTTGTAATGAGAAATACGTTTTACAGCACCTAAAAGTGTTCTAACTGAACCAGTGTGATTTCGAATAATAAAATCTTTTGCTTCTTCAGAAATAAGGTCACTATTTAAATCAATATCATCCAAGAAAAAGTCAAGTATTTTAGATAAATCATCTGTATCAGGTTGTTTTATTTTTGTTATAAAACCTGATTGAAATCTTGTGATTAACCTATTATCAAACATAGAAGCAATTTGATTAATATCTCTATCAGAACAAAAAACAGTTATTTTATTTCTTTCCATTCTTCCATCTAAAATTTGGAAAATAAAATCTTTTGTTGATTTTTTATTACCTTCTCCAAAAAGTTGAAAATCATCAAAAAGTACCAAATCATAGTTTTCTACTAAACTTTTATGAATATTTAGTAATTTCTTTTGATCGTTTTCTTTTAATAAACTAGTTAAAGAATGAGTAAAAGTATTAGGATTAACTAAATAAACTTTTTTACCTTTTTCAATAAAATCATTTTCCAAAGCTTTTAATAAATGCGTTTTTCCTAACCCTGAATTACCTGAGATAAATAAAACATTAAATGTATAATCCCCATCAGCAATTGCTTTACAAATATTTAAAGCTTCTTTATTAAATTTACTTTCAACATAATTATCAAATGTATATTGTGAGTTAATAGAAGATGAATTTGTTTTCTTAACAAAAGTATCAGCTTTTTTGATTGCTTTTTCAGCAGTTTTACTTGCTTCTAAATAATCTTTATCAATAACTTTAAATGAAACACCCTCACCAAAAACTTCATTAACAGCTTTTGTGAATGTATCGTTATAATATTTTTTAAAATTATATAAATCTGGATATACTTTTGGAAAAAATATAATAACTTCATTATTTTCAAACGACATTATCCTTAAATTTTTGAAGAAAGCTTTAAATAACATATTATCTTGAATTTCATTCTTCATATATTCAATAAAAACATCATTTAAAACATTAAGTTTAACATCATCTTTATCTATCTCTTCGTTTTTAATTAATGCATTCATATAAAGTAATTTTATAAGTTTTCTAACACTATGTTAATAAATATATTTTTTTAATATAAATCCACTTTTTACAAACATTTTTATCAACAACTTTTATAACTAAAAATAAGATAAAAAAGATAGTTATCCACAAGATAATTAAATAAATTTATATATGTGTGAATAAA